>NZ_JBIVFL010000011.1:241661-288586 GCF_044748125.1 Streptomyces sp. NPDC090025
CGCCCCCCCCGCGGGGGGGGGGGGGGGGGGGGGGGGGGGGGGGGGGGGGGGGGGGGGGGGGCCCCGCCCGGGGGGGGCGGCCCCCCCCCGGGCCCCCCGGGCCCCCCCCCCCCGACTCTGGGACAGCTTGGAGGAGGTACG
The DNA here is from genome assembly GCF_044748125.1 of Streptomyces sp. NPDC090025. Classification (NCBI taxonomy): domain Bacteria; kingdom Bacillati; phylum Actinomycetota; class Actinomycetes; order Kitasatosporales; family Streptomycetaceae; genus Streptomyces; species Streptomyces sp. NPDC090025. The sequence goes on from NZ_JBIVFL010000011.1 coordinate 241,803, forward strand.
CCGACGCTGGGACGAGTGCAACCAGTTCCCTCTGTATGACATGCGAGCGGAGATTTCACCCGAGGGGGGGCCGTCTGCTGGCCCCCATGGGCAATTGGGACTTGCCGATCTGAGTACAGCGTTCCGCGCAGCTACGACGGGGGCCAGTTCGCAGCCCCGCAGGCGCAGGTACGCGAACCGGCCCGCCAACGGCGCGCAGCCCGAGTCAGCCGGCCAGGTGCCGTTCCACCGTCTCCACCTTCGACGTCAGACCGCCCGTCACACCCGGGCGGATGTCCGCCTTCAGGACCACGGACACCCGCGGGGCGCGGGCCTCGACCGCGGCGACGGCGCGCTTCACGACGTCCATCACCTCGTCCCACTCACCCTCGATCGAGGTGAACATGGCGTCGGTGCGGTTCGGGAGACCGGACTCGCGGACCACGCGGACCGCGTCGGCGACGTACTCGCCGACCTCTTCACCGACCCCGAGCGGGGTCACCGAGAACGCGACGATCATGCCTTGACCACACCTTCGCGACGGGCGCGGGAGGCGATGACCGCGTCCTCGGCCGCGCGCTTGAGGCGGCGCTCGGCGACGAAGCCGCCGAAGGGCAGCACGGAGAGGATGAAGTAGAGGGCGGCGGTGCCGAAGCTCCACTTGGTGCGGTTCCAGGCGTCCAGCCAGAACAGCACGTACAGGATGAAGAGCACGCCGTGGACCATGCCCATCACCGGCACCGCGTCGAAGGACGTGGTCCGCTTGAGCACCGAGCAGACCAGGAGGAGCAGGAACGACACTCCTTCGGGCCCGGAGATCAGCCGGAGCCGGTGCAGGGAGGATGCGGTCTTGATGTCCACGGCAGGGGTCACCTTCGTTCGATCTTGTGAACGGATGCACAAGGGCCGTTCCATTGTGCATGCCGACTTTGCTGTCCCTTTATCCGGGGGGCCAGTACCGTCCCTCCGTGGCAATGTTCCGACTCCAGGGCAGCAAAGTCCTCGCCGTGACCATGACCGGCGACGCCGTCAAGGCGAAGAACGGCGCGATGGTCGCCTACGACGGCCAGATGGCGTTCAAGAAGATGTCCGGCGGCGGTGAGGGCCTGCGCGGCATGGTCACCCGGCGCCTGACCGGTGAGCAGATGGAGGTGATGGAGGTCCGCGGGCAGGGCACCTGCTGGTTCGCCGACCGGGCCTCCGAGATCAACCTCGTGCGACTCCACGGCGACAAGCTGTTCGTGGAGGCCAGCAACCTGCTCTGCACCGACGCCGGGCTGCGCACCGGCACCACCTTCACCGGGCTGCGCGGCGGCGCCTCCGGCAACGGTCTGTTCACCACCACCGTCGAGGGCAGCGGGCAGGCCGCGATCATGTCCGACGGTCCGGCGGTGGTGCTCCGGGTGTCCCCGCAGTACCCGCTGTCGGTCGACCCCGGCGCGTACATCGCCCATCAGGGCAACCTCCAGCAGCACCTCCAGTCCGGTGTGACCTTCCGCACACTGCTCGGCGAGGGCGGCGGCGAGGCGTTCCAGATGCGCTTCGAGGGCGACGGACTCGTGTACGTCCAGCCCAGCGAGCGGAACACGATCGGCGGTGACGTCTGATGCCCTTCCGCGAGATCAACTCCAAGATGATCGAGGCCCAGGTGATCCCCGGGCAGCGGATGTTCAGCCAGCGCGGCGCGATGCTCGCGTACCGCGGCGACGTCACTTTCACGCCGAACATCGCCGGCGGCCAGGGCGGCCTGATGTCGATGATCGGCCGCCGGGTGGCGGGCGAGGCGACCCCGCTGATGACCGTCGAGGGCAGCGGCACCGTGATGTTCGGGCACGGCGGTCACCACATCCAGGTGATCGAGCTGACCGGCGACACCCTCTACGTGGAGGCGGACCGGCTGCTCGCCTTCGACGGCACCCTGGAGCAGGGGACCATGTTCATGGGCGCGCAGGGCGGTGTCATGGGCATGGTGCGCGGTCAGGTGACCGGGCAGGGCCTGTTCACCACCACGCTGCGCGGGCGCGGCGCGGTGGCCGTGATGGCGCACGGCGGTGTCATCGAGCTGCCGATCACGCCGGGCCGGCCGGTGCACGTCGACCCGCAGGCGTACGTGGCGCACCACGGCGACGTCCGCAACAAGCTGTCCACGGCGCTGGGCTGGCGGGACATGGTGGGGCGCGGTTCGGGCGAGGCGTTCCAGCTGGAGCTGAGCGGGAGCGGTGCGGTGTACGTGCAGGCGTCGGAGGAGAAGCTGTGAGCACCCATGCGAGCCAGGGCCCGGTCGTTCTCGATCCGCACTCACTGCCGAGCGACGACAACGTCAACGCGTACACCTTCTGCGTGGAGCTGAAGGGCTCCCAGTGGTTCCTGCAGAAGGGGAAGATGATCGCCTATTACGGGCGGATCGAGTTCAACGGCATCGGGCACGGGCGGCTCGACCGGCTGGTGCGGACGTCGTTCCATTCGCCGCTGCACGCGAGCGACTGGGTGGTGGCGGAGGGCAGCGGCAAGATGCTGCTGGCGGACCGGGCCTTCGACGTGAACTCGTTCGACCTGGACCAGGGCAATCTGACGATCAGGTCGGGCAATCTGCTCGCCTACCAGCCCACGTTGGCGCTGAAGCAGTCGATCGTGCCGGGTTTCGTGACGCTGATCGGAACCGGCAAGTTCGTGGCGGCGTCCAACGGTCCGGTGGTGTTCATGGAGCCGCCGCTCCGGGTCGATCCGCAGGCGCTGGTCGGCTGGGCGGACTGCCCCTCTCCCTGTCACCATTACGACCACGGCTACCTGACCGGAGTGATGGGCGGCGTGCGGGCACTGACGGGTCTCGGCGGCACCTCGGGCGAGGAGCACCAGTTCGAGTTCGTCGGGGCGGGCACGGTGCTGCTCCAGTCGACGGAGCTGCTGATGCCGGAGCGGGCGATCGGCGAGCCGGGCGCCCAGCCGGGCGTCCCGGGGTCTTCGGCACCGTACGGTTCCGGCCATGGTCAGCAGAGTTCGGTACCGCGTCTTCCCGGACAGCTCGGGGACCTACAGCGTCGCTTCGGGCTGTGAGCGGTAGTCTGCGGAGAGTGACGCGTCGAACACACTCCCAGAAATCGTCAAGTATTCAACTTCTTTAGGTAGACTCCATACATGGACACCGAGACGGCCACCCCCTGGCTCACCGACGCCGAGCAGTGCGCCTGGCGCACCTTCCTGGACGTCCAGAGAATGCTGACGTACCAGCTGGAGAAGGACCTCCAGCCGTTCGGCCTGACGATGAACGACTACGAGATCCTGGTGAACCTCTCGGAGTCGGCCGAGCGGCGGCTGCGCATGAGCGACCTGGCGGCGGCCACGCTGCAGTCCAAGAGCCGCCTCTCGCACCAGATCACCCGCATGGAGAACGCGGGCCTGGTGCGCCGCGAGAACTGCGAGTCGGACCGGCGCGGGCTTTACGCGGTGCTCACCGACGAGGGCATGGCGACCATGCACAAGGTCGCCCCGCACCACGTCGAGTCGGTCCGCCGCCACTTCGTCGACCAGCTCAGCCCGGAGGCGTTCAGCGACCTCCACGAGTCGCTGAAGCCGATCGCGGACCAGCTCCGCGGCCGACGCGGCAAGCCGTAGCGCATCTCAGGACATGACATGACGGTGGCCGGGGGGGGGGGGGGGGCGTCCCCCCCCCCCCCCCCCGGCCACCGTCATGTCAGAGCCCTACTGGCCGGTCAGACTCTCGATCAGCTCGTCCGACGCCGCGTACGGGTCCAGCTCCCCCGCCGTGATCCGGGCCGCCAGCGCGTCGAGCCGCCGGTCGCCGCGCAGATCGCCGATCCGGGCCCGCAGCGCGGTCACCGCGATCGTCTCGACCTCGCGGGCCGCCCGGGCCCGTCGGCGCTCGGTGAGCACCCCGTGCTCCTCCATCCACGCCCGGTGCTTCTCCAGGGCCGCCACGACCTCGTCGATGCCCTCGCCGCGCGCGGCGACGGTCTTGACGATCGGCGGCCGCCAGTCGCCCGGCGCCCGGGACTCGCCGAGGCCCAGCATGTGGTTGAGCTCGCGGGCGGTGGCGTCGGCGCCGTCCCGGTCGGCCTTGTTGACCACGTACACGTCGCCGATCTCCAGGATGCCCGCCTTGGCCGCCTGGATCCCGTCGCCCATGCCGGGCGCAAGGAGCACCACCGAGGTGTCGGCCTGTGAGGCGATCTCCACCTCGGACTGGCCGACGCCCACGGTCTCCACCAGGATCACCTCGCAGCCGGCCGCGTCGAGCACCCGGATCGCCTGCGGGGCCGACCAGGCGAGACCGCCGAGGTGGCCGCGGGTCGCCATGGAGCGGATGTAGACGCCCGGGTCGGAGGCGTGCTCCGACATCCGGACCCGGTCGCCGAGCAGCGCGCCGCCGCTGAACGGCGAGGACGGGTCGACCGCGAGCACCCCGACCCGACGGCCCGCCCGCCGGTACGCGGCGACCAGCGCCGACGTGGAGGTGGACTTGCCGACGCCCGGTGAGCCGGTGAGCCCGACCACGTACGCGTTGCCGGTCAGCGGCGCGAGCGCCGCCATCACCTCGCGCAGCTGCGGCGACGCCCCCTCCACGAGCGAGATGAGCCGGGCCACGGCGCGCGGCCGGCCCTCCCGTGCCTGGGCGACCAGTGCGGGGACGTCCACCATGTGCAGCTGCTCCTTGCCGGTTGAGCGGGGGCGGGGCGGGGGCCGGGGCCCGGGCCGAACGGGCCGGGCCCCGGGCGGGGTTGCCGGGCGGGAGTGCGGGGTTGCCGGGCGGGGTTACTTGCCGGGCACGCGTACGATCAGGGCGTCGCCCTGGCCGCCGCCGCCGCACAGCGCCGCCGCGCCCACGCCGCCGCCGCGCCGCTTCAGCTCCAGGGCCAGGTGCAGCACAAGCCGGGCGCCGGACATGCCGATGGGGTGGCCGAGCGCGATGGCGCCGCCGTTGACATTCACCTTTTCCGGTGTGACGCCGAGGTCCTTCATTGACTGGTGGGAGACGGCCGCGAACGCCTCGTTGATCTCGATCAGATCGAGGTCGCCGACCTCCAGGCCCTCCTTCGCCAGGGCGTGCCGGATCGCGTTCGACGGCTGCGACTGGAGCGAGTTGTCCGGGCCCGCCACATTGCCGTGGGCGCCGATCTCGGCGATCCACTCCAGGCCCAGCTCCTCGGCCTTGGCCTTGCTCATCACGACCACGGCGGCGGCGCCGTCGGAGATCTGCGAGGCGCTGCCCGCGGTGATGGTGCCGTCCTTGCTGAACGCCGGGCGGAGCCTGCCGAGGGACTCGACGGTGGTCTCGGCGCGGATGCCCTCGTCGAGGGCGAAGAGCACCGGGTCGCCCTTGCGCTGCGGGATCTCGACCGGGGTGATCTCGGCCTCGAACAGGCCGTTCTTCTGGGCGGCGGCGGCGCGCTGGTGCGACAGGGCGGCGATCTCGTCCTGGACGTCGCGCGGGATGCCGAGGCGGGTGTTGTGCTTCTCGGTGGACTCGCCCATGGCGACGCCGTCGAAGGAGTCGGTGAGGCCGTCGTACGCCATGGCGTCGAGCATCTCGATGGCGCCGTACTTGTGGCCCTCGCGGGACTTCGGCAGCAGGTGGGGGGCGTTGGTCATGGACTCCTGGCCGCCCGCGACCACGATGTCGAACTCGCCCGCGCGGATGAGCTGGTCGGCGAGCGCGATGGCGTCGAGGCCGGACAGGCACACCTTGTTGATGGTGAGCGCGGGCACGTTCATCGGGATGCCGGCCTTGACCGCCGCCTGCCGGGCGGGGATCTGACCGGCGCCCGCCTGGAGCACCTGGCCCATGATCACGTACTGCACCTGGTCGCCGCCGATGCCCGCCCGGTCCAGGGCGGCCTTGATCGCGAAACCGCCGAGATCGGCGCCCGAGAAGGACTTGAGCGAGCCCAGCAGGCGCCCCATGGGCGTACGGGCGCCCGCGACGATCACTGAAGTGGTACCGGTCGTTCCAGACATGAGGCACAGCCCCTTGGGATGAGGAGTGAACGAGGGTTTACGTCAATGTACTGAGCCGTGCCGCGCCGGGTCACCGGCCTGCCGGTGTGACGGCGCGCACGTTGCGTAACCATCCGGTCGGCGCTGCACTGGAGCCATGCTGACGCGAATCGACCACATCGGGATCGCCTGTTTCGACCTGGACCGGACCGTCGAGTTCTATCGGGCGACGTACGGCTTCGAGGTCTTCCACGAAGAGGTGAACGAGGAGCAGGGCGTGCGGGAGGCCATGCTCAAGATCAACGAGACCTCGGACGGCGGGGCCTCCTACCTCCAGCTCCTCGAACCCACCCGCGAGGACTCCGCGGTGGGCAAGTGGCTGGCGAAGAACGGCGAGGGCGTCCACCACATCGCCTTCGGCACGGCGGACGTGGACGGCGACGCCGAGGCGATCCGCGGCAAGGGCGTCCGGGTGCTCTACGACGAGCCGCGGACCGGCTCGATGGGGTCCCGGATCACCTTCCTGCACCCCAAGGACTGTCACGGCGTACTGACCGAACTCGTCACCTCGGCGCCCCCGTCGGAGCACCGGTCCTCGGCGGAGCACTGACCTCCGGATTCCCGGCCCGGTAGAGTGGGCGACTCCGGGCCGGGGCCGGTCGGAGCCGCGCGTGCGCGGTGCCGAAGTCGGGATGTCGGGGTCGTCCGATCTGCCACGATTCCCCGGGGGGCCGTTCAGTCCGGTGAACGGTGCCCGTCGGAACGTTGCGACCGGGTTGGGGTCTCCCCTGCTCGCAGAGCTCGGGGAAGGATGGACCGCGCAGTGCGGGGCTACGAACGCCAGGAGAGCCACCGAGCTGAAGACGACCATCTCTCGCGGTTCGAGGCCGAGATGGAGCGGCTGAAGAAGGAGCGAGAGAAGGCCGTCCAGCACGCCGAGGACCTCGGGTACCAGGTCGAGGTCTTGCGCGCCAAGCTCCACGAGGCGCGCCGCACCATCGCGTCCCGGCCCGCCTACGACAGCGCGGACATCGGCTATCAGGCCGAGCAGATGCTGCGCCAGGCGCAGGCCCAGGCCGAGCAGCTGCGGCAGGACGCCGAGCGCGAGCTGCGCGACGCCCGGGCGCAGACCCAGCGGATCCTTCAGGAGCACGCCGAACAGCAGGCCCGGCTCCAGTCGGAACTGCACACCGAGGCCGTGCAGCGCCGTCAGCAGCTCGACCAGGAACTGAACGAGCGCCGCCAGACCGTCGAGTCGCACGTCAACGAGAACGTCGCCTGGGCCGAGCAGCTCCGCGCCCGCAGCGAGGCGCAGGCCCGCCGCCTGATGGAGGAGGCCCGGGCGGAGGCCGAGCAGTCGCTGACCGCGGCCCGCGCGGAGGCCGTCCGGCTCGCCGAGGAGACCCGGCGCAGGACCGGCGCCGAGGCGGAGGCGGCCCGGGCCGAGGCCGAAGCGATTCTGCTCCGGGCCCGCAAGGACGCCGAGCGCCTGATCGGCGCCGCGACCAGCCAGGCCCAGGAAGCCACCAGCCACGCCGAGCAGCTGCGTTCCTCGACCACCGCCGAGACCGACCAGGCGCGCCGTCAGGCCGCCGATCTTTCCCGTACCGCCGAGGTCCGCCTCCAGGAGGCCGAGGACAGGCTCCGCGAGGCCCGGGCCGAGGCCGAGCGCGGTCTCGCCGAGGCCAAGGACGCCGCCGCCCGCCAGCTGTCGGCCGCCGAGGCCGCGGGCGAACAGCGCACCAGGACCGCGAAGGCGGAGATCGCGCGGCTCGTCGCCGAGGCCACCAAGGAGGCCGAGGCCCTCAAGGAGCAGGCCGCGGAGAAGCTGCGCGAAGCCACCGCCGAGGCCGAGAAGCTGGTCTCGGAGGCCGGTGAGAAGGCCCGTACGGTCGCCGCCGAGGACTCCGCCGCCGCCCTGGCCAAGGCCGCGCGGCAGGCCGAGGAGGTGCTGACCAAGGCGTCCGCCGACGCCCAGGAGACCACCCGCAAGGCCACCGAGGAGGCCGAGCGGATCCGCCGCGAGGCCGAGACCGAGGCCGACCGGCTGCGGTCCACCGCCGAGGAGCAGGCCGACGAACTGCTCGGGTCGGCGAAGGACGACACCAAGGAGTACCGGGCCAAGACGGTCGAGCTCCAGGAGGAGGCCCGGCGGCTGCGCGGCGAGGCCGAGGGCCTGCGCGCCGAGGCGATCGCCGAGGGCGAGCGGATCCGCGGCGAGGCGCGCCGCGAGGCCGTCCAGCAGATCGAGGAGTCGGCACGCACCGCGGAGGAGCTGCTGACCAAGGCCCGCACCGACGCGGACGAGCTGCGGGCCGGGGCCGGCGCCGAGAGCGAGCGGGTGCGCGGCGAGGCCATGGAGCGGGCGCAGACCCTGCGCACCCAGGCCGAGGAGACCCTGGAGCGCACCCGGGCCGAGGCCGAGCGGATGCGCGGCGAGGCCGAGGAGCAGGCCGAGTCGGTCAAGGAGGCGGCCGAGGCCGCGGCGGCGACGCTGCGCGAGGACGCCGAGCGGGCCGCCGCGGCCCGGCGGGCGGAGGCGGCCGACGAGCTGACCCGGCTGCACACCGAGGCGGAGACCAAGCTGGCGTCCGCCGGTCAGGAGCTGACGGACGCGCGCGCCGAGGGCGAGCGGATCCGGCGCGAGGCCGCCGAGGAGTCCGAGCGGCAGCGCACCGAGTCCGCCGAGCGGATCCGTACGCTGCAGGCGCAGGCCGAGCAGGAGGCGGAGCGGCTGCGGGCCGAGGCCGCGGCCGAGGCGTCGGCGACCCGGGCCGAGGCGGAGAGCGCCGCGGACACCGAGCGGACCGAGGCCGGTGCCGAGGCCGAGCGGCTGCGCTCGGAGGCGCAGGAGACCGCCGACCGGGTCCGCGCGGAGGCCGCGGCCGCGGCCGAGCGGGTCGCCGCGGAGGCCGCCGAGGCGCTGTCGGCCGCCCAGGAGGAGGCCAACCGGCGCCGCCGGGAGGCCGAGGAGACGCTGGACTCGGCGCGCACCGAGGCGGGCCGGGAGCGTGAGCTGGCCCGGGAGCAGAGCGAGGAGCTGCTCGCCGCCGCCCGCAACCGGGTGGAGGAGGCGCAGACCGAGGCGCACCGCCTGGTGGCGGAGGCGGACGCGCGCGCCACCGAGACGGTGTCGGCGGCCGAGACGACCGCGCAGGAGGTACGGGACTCGGTCGCGGGCCTGCGCGAGAGCGCCGACGAGGAGATCGCCGGGCTGCGCAGCGCCGCCGAGCACGCGGCCGAGCGGACCCGTACCGAGGCGCAGGAGGAGGCGGACCGGGTCCGCGCCGACGCGTACGAGGAGCGGGAGCGGGCGTCGGAGGACGCCAACCGCACCCGGGAGCGCGCCCAGGAGGAGTCCGAGGCGGCGAAGGCGCTGGCCGAGCGGACGGTCGGGGACGCGATCGCCGAGGCGGAGAAGCTGCGCGGGGACACCGCGGAGTACGCCCAGCGGGTACGGACCGAGGCGACCGACGCGCTGGCGTCGGCCGAGCAGGACGCGGCCCGCACCCGGGCGGACGCCCGGGACGACGCCAACCGGATCAGGTCGGAGGCGGCGGCGCAGGCCGAGACGGTGGTCGGCGACGCCCGTACCGAGGCGGAGCGGATCGGCGCGGAGGCCGAGCGGGTTCTCGACGAGGCCCGCGAGGCAGCCGACAAGCGACGCGCGGACGCGGCCGAGCAGGCCGACACCCTCATCGGCGAGGCGACGGCGGAGGCCGAGCGGCTGACCGCGGCGGCGGAACTGCTGCGGGTCGAGGCGGAGCAGGTCAAGGCGGCCGGCGAGGCCGAGGCGGAGGAGCTGCGGGCCGCTGCCCGGGCGGACGGCGAGCGGGTCCTCGACGAGGCCCGCGAGGCAGCCGACAAGCGGCGCGCGGACGCGGCCGAGCAGGCCGACACCCTCATCGGCGAGGCGACGGCGGAGGCGGAGCGGCTGACCCTGGAGGCGGCCGAGCTGCTCGAGTCGACGGAGCAGGACGCGCTGCGCATCCGTACCGAGGCCGAGCAGGTCAAGGTGGACGGCGAGGCGCACGCGCAGGCGCTGCGCAGTGCCGCGCTCGCGGACGCCGACCGGATCCTCGACGAGGCCCGCAAGGCGGCCGACAAGCGGCGCGCGGACGCGGCCGGGCAGGCCGACACGCTGGTCGGCGAGGCGACGGCGGAGGCGGAGCGGATCGCCGCCGAGTCGGCCGCCGAGGCCGAGCGGATCGCGACCGAGGCGGCGCGGCTCAAGGCGGACGCCGAGGCGGCGGCCGAGGAGATGCGGTCCGACGCGCGGGCCGAGGCCGACCGCACGCTCGACGAGGCCCGTGAGGCCGGGGCGCGCAAGCGGGCGGACGCGGCGGAGCAGGCCGACCAGTTGATGGCGAAGGCCCAGGAGGAGGCGCTGCGCGCCACCACCGAGGCCGAGGAACAGGCCGACACCATGGTGGGCGCGGCCCGCAAGGAGGCGGACCGGATCGTCGCCGAGGCGACCATCGAGGGCAACTCGCTGGTGGAGAAGGCCCGTACGGACGCCGACGAGCTGCTGGTCGGGGCGCGCACCGACGCGACCGCCATAAGGGAGCGGGCGGAGGAGCTGCGCGGCCGGATCGAGGGCGAGATCGAGGAGCTGCACGAGCGCGCCAGGCGCGAGACGTCCGAGCAGATGAAGACGGCGGGCGAGCGGGTCGACAAGCTGGTGAAGGCCGCGGAGGAGCAGCGCGCCGAGGCCGACGAGAAGGCCAAGGAGCTGCTCTCGGAGGCGACTTCGGAGGCGAGCCGGGTGCGGATCGCCGCCGTCCGCAAGGCGGAGGGGCTGCTCAAGGAGGCCGAGCAGAAGACGGCCAAGCTGGTCGCGGACGCGGAGCGGGTCAAGGCCGAGGCCGAGGCGGAGGCGGAGGAGACGATCGCCGGCGGGAAGCGCGAGCTGGACGTCCTGGTGCGCAGGCGCGAGGACATCAATGCCGAGATCTCCCGTGTCCAGGACGTGCTGGAAGCGTTGGAGTCTTTCGAGACGCCTTCCTCCGGTGCGAAGTCCGACGGCGGCCGGGACGGGGTCAAGGCGGGCGCGTCCGCGGGAGGCACCCGTTCGGGGGGCACTCGTTCGGGCGGCAAGGACACCGAAGGCTAGCCACTCAAAAGGCTGGACATTCTCCAGATCAAACGGGCATACGCTCGATGACACGCCGCTCGGACCCCTAGGATTCCCTCTAACACCTCACCGGTCTCATTCGACAGGAACCCCATGAGCGACACTTCCTCCCCCTTCGGCTTCGAGCTCGTGCGGCGTGGTTACGACCGCGGTCAGGTGGACGACCGCATTACCAAGCTCGTCGCCGACCGTGACAGTGCTCTGGCCCGAATCACCTCTCTGGAAAAGCGCATCGAGGAGTTGCACCTCGAAACGCAGAACGCCCAGGCCCAGGTCAGCGACGCCGAGCCGTCGTACGCCGGGCTCGGTGCGCGTGTCGAGAAGATCCTCCGGCTCGCCGAGGAGGAGGCGAAGGACCTGCGTGAGGAGGCCCGTCGCGCCGCCGAGCAGCACCGCGAGCTGGCGGACTCCGCCGCGCAGCAGGTCCGCAACGACGCCGAGTCGTTCGCGGCCGAGCGCAAGGCGAAGGCCGAGGACGAGGGCGTCCGGATCGTCGAGAAGGCGCAGGGCGAGGCCAACTCGCTGCGTGCCGAGGCCCAGAAGGACGCGCAGTCGAAGCGCGAGGAGGCCGACGCGCTGTTCGAGGAGACCCGCGCCAAGGCCGCCCAGGCCGCCGCGGACTTCGAGACCAACCTGGCCAAGCGCCGCGAGCAGTCCGAGCGCGACCTGGCCTCGCGTCAGCAGAAGGCCGAGAAGCGCCTGGCGGAGATCGAGCACCGCGCCGAGCAGCTCCGCCTGGAGGCGGAGAAGCTGCGCACGGACGCCGAGCGCCGGGCCCGTCAGACGGTGGAGACCGCGCAGCGCCAGGCCGAGGACATCGTGGCCGACGCGAACGCCAAGGCGGACCGGATCCGCAGCGAATCGGAGCGCGAGCTGGCGGCGCTCACCAACCGCCGCGACTCGATCAACGCGCAGCTGACCAACGTCCGCGAGATGCTGGCCACGCTGACCGGTGCCGCGGTGGCGGCGGCCGGCTCGCCGATCGACGACGAGCGTACGGCCGGTGTCCCGGCCCAGCAGGCGCGCTGAGCCCAGCGGGCGGGCCCGAGCGGTCCGCCTTCGCCGTACGGGGCCCCTTCGGGGGCCCCTGGGTCGGTGGGCCGTGGTGCGCGGCCCGGCGGGCTCCCGGTGGGCGCCCGGCGGGCGTCGGGCGTCGCCCCGGTGAAGTCTCGGTCACGACGGCCGAAATCCCCTGTCATTCCGGTGGCGGGGGATTTTCCGTACCCGTAGGTTGGTACGCATGATCGAGCTTGAGGGTCTCACCAAACGGTACGGGTCGAAGACGGCGGTCGACCATCTCACCTTCACCGTGCGGCCGGGCGTGGTCACCGGCTTCCTGGGGCCGAACGGGGCGGGCAAGTCGACGACGATGCGGATGATGCTGGACCTGGACAACCCGACGAGCGGGTCGGTCCGGATCGACGGCAAGCACTACCGCGAGCTGCAGGAGCCGTTGAAGTACATCGGGGCGCTGCTCGACGCGAAGGCGATGCACGGCGGGCGTTCGGCGTACAACAACCTGCTCTGTCTGGCGCAGTCGAACCGGATCCCGGCCCGGCGGGTCGACGAGGTGCTCGGTCTGGTCGGTCTGACGGCGGTGGCGCGGAAGAAGTCGAAGGGCTTCTCGCTCGGGATGGGGCAACGCCTGGGAATCGCCTCGGCGTTGCTGGGTGATCCGGAGATCCTGATGTTCGACGAGCCGGTGAACGGTCTTGATCCCGAGGGAATTCACTGGATCCGCAATCTGATGAAGGCGCTCGCCGGAGAGGGCCGGACGATCTTCGTATCGAGTCATCTGATGAGTGAAATGGCCCTGACGGCCGATCATCTGATCGTGATCGGGCAGGGAAAGCTGCTCGCCGACACGTCGATGGCGGATTTCATCCAGCAGAATTCCCGCAGCTATGTACGGCTCCGTTCGCCGCAGCAGGAGCGGCTGCGCGATGTGCTGCACGAGAACGGTTTCATCGCCGTCGAGGCGGGCGCGGGCACGATCGAGGTGGACGGTGCCACCACCGAGCAGCTCGGTGAGCTGGCCGCTTCGCACCAGCTGGTGCTGCACGAGCTGAGCGCCCAGCGGGCCTCGCTCGAAGAAGCGTTCATGCAGATGACGGCGGGCGCGGTGGAGTACCACGCGCACGGCACCGACGTCGGCGGCGCGCGGCCGCCGGCCGCACCGCCGCAGTCACCGGCCGGGCCCCAGTGGGGCGAGACCTACAAGGGAGCCTGAGCGATGGCAGCGGTACCCGCGGTCCTCCAGTCGGAATGGACCAAGATCCGGACGGTCTCGTCGACGGTGTGGACGCTCGCGAGCGCCCTGATCGTGACGGTGGCGATGGGCGCGGCGCTGTCCGCGCTGCTGAAGTCGACCTTCGACGACCTGTCCGACGTGGAGCGGGCCACCTTCGACCCGACCTTCGTCAGCTTCTCCGGGATGGTGCTGGGGCAGCTGGCGATGGTGGTGTTCGGGGTGCTCGTGGTCGGCACCGAGTACTCCTCGGGCATGATCCGCACCTCGCTGGCGGCGGTGCCGCAGCGGGCCACCTTCCTGTTCTCCAAGGTCATGGTGGCGGGCGGGCTCGCCCTGGTCGTCGGTCTGGCGACCAGCTTCCTGTCGTTCTTCCTCGGGCAGGCGCTGCTCGGCGAGCACCGCACCACGCTCGGCGCGGACAACGTGCTGCGGGCGGTGGTCGGCGGCGGGCTCTACATGTGTCTGATCGCGCTGTTCTCGATGGGCGTGACGATGATGCTGCGGTCCTCGATGCTGTCGCTCGGCATCCTGGTGCCGTTCTTCTTCCTGATCTCGCAGATCCTGTCGGCGGTGCCGAAGGCCAAGGAGGTCGCGAAGTACTTCCCCGACCAGGCCGGCTCCAAGATCATGCAGGTGGTGCCGGACGCGCTCGGCTCGGAGAAGGCGCCCTACGGGCCGTGGGGCGGGCTCGCGATCATGGTGCTGTGGGTGCTCGCGGCGCTGCTCGGCGGGTACGCGGTCCTGAAGCAGCGGGACGCGTGACACCGGTCATGTCCTCGTGACACCGGTCATGTCCCCGGCGCCCGCGGGCGCCCGGAACCCTGGAGAGCCGGGGCCCCACGGGGTCCCGGCTCCGCCGTTTCCGGGAAGGTCACGATTCCGGCAGCGGCGGAACCGTAAACGGCTCGATAAGCTCTTCGCTCGTACGGGGGGCTCCGGCCAGCGGCCGCCACGCCCCGACGAGGACATGACCTGACCTGTCGATGGGGCTGTTGAATGATCGAGGCAGTCGGCCTGACGAAGCGCTACGGCGACAAGACGGCCGTGTACAACCTTTCCTTCCAGGTGCGGCCGGGGCACGTGACCGGCTTCCTGGGCCCCAACGGCTCGGGCAAGTCCACCACCATGCGCATGATCCTCGGTCTCGACCGGCCCACCGCCGGGCACGTCACGATCGGCGGCCACCCGTTCCGGCAGCTGCCGAACGCGCCCCGGCAGGTCGGCGCGCTGCTCGACGCCAAGGCCGTGCACGGCGGCCGCAGCGCCCGCAACCACCTGCTCTCGCTCGCCCAGCTCGCCGGGATCCCGGCCCAGCGGGTCGACGAGGTGCTGGGCGTGGTCGGCCTCCAGGACGTCGCCAAGCGGCGCTCCAAGGGCTTCTCGCTGGGCATGGGGCAGCGGCTCGGCATCGCGGCGGCGCTGCTCGGCGACCCGCAGGTGCTGCTCTTCGACGAGCCGGTCAACGGGCTCGACCCCGAGGGCATCCTCTGGGTGCGCAACCTGATGAAGAAGCTGGCCGCCGAGGGCCGGACCGTCTTCGTCTCCAGCCACCTGATGAGCGAGATGGCGCTGACCGCCGACCACCTCATCGTGATCGGCCGCGGCCAGCTGCTCGCCGACATGAGCGTCACCGACTTCATCTCGGCGAACTCGGCCGACTTCGCCCGGGTGCGCACCCCCGCGACCGAGCCGCAGACCCGCGAGAAGCTGACCGCGGTGCTGATCGAGGCCGGTGGCCGGGTGATGTCCGAGCCGGACGGGGCGCTGCGGGTGACCGGTCTGCCGCTGCCCCGGATCAGCGACCTGGCGCACGGCTCCGACGTACGGCTGTGGGAGCTGTCCCCGCACCAGGCGTCCCTTGAGGAGGCGTACATGCGGATGACGCAGGGCGCCGTGGACTACCGGTCCACCGACGACCGGCTCGCCCACCTCCAGCCGCCGCTGCCGCCGCACCAGGCGCACCAGGGCCCGGCGCAGCCGGAGTACGCGGCGCCCGAGGTGCCGCAGCAGGGCTGGTACGCCCCGCCGCCGCCCGGACAGAACCCGTACGCCACCCCGCAGGCACCCGCACCCCAGGCACCGCAGGCACCCGCACCGCAGGCAGCCCCGGCACCGCAGCCGCAGGCCGCGCAGCCGCAGGCACCGCAGGGCCAGAACCCCGAGGACGTCCGATGAGCGCCCCGATGACTCCGCCGCCCGCCGCCCCGGGCCCGCCGCCCGCCCCGTACGTGTACGTCTCGCCGATCCCGGTGCGCCGGGCGACGCTGGGCGACGCGCTGGCCTCCGAGTGGACCAAGATCCGGTCGGTGCGCTCCACGATGTGGACGCTCGGTGTCGCGGTGCTGCTGATGGTGGGCATCGGTCTTGCCGTGGCCGCGGTCGCCGCCAACGCGACCTCGAACGAGGGCGCGCCCGCCGAGGAGACGGTGCTCAGCCTCGGCTTCTTCGGGATGCTGCCCGCTTCGATCTGTGTGATCACGCTCGGCGTGCTCGCGATCAGCTCCGAGTACGGCACCGGCATGATCCGCACCACCCTGACCGCCTGCCCCAGCCGGGGCCGGGTGCTCGCGGCGAAGGCGATCGTCTTCTTCCTGCTGGTGTTCACCACGGTCACCGTGGTGGCCGGGGTGGTCGGCGCGCTCCAGGTGTCGATCGTCGACTGGACGGCGCCGACCGCCGACCAGTGGCTGCGGGCCACCGTCGGCACCGGGCTGTACATGGCGCTGCTCGGGCTGCTCGCGATGGGCGTGGGCGCGGTGCTGCGGCACTCGGCGGGCGCGATCGCGGCGATGGTCGGCGTGCTGCTGCTGCCGCTGGTGGCGGCGCTGTTCATGATGTCCGAGGCGCTGCGCTCGCTGCAGGAGTGGCTGCTGATGTACGCGGTGCCGTCGCAGATGATCGCGCTCTACAGCGACAGCCCGCCGTTCAACGGCCAGGGCCCGCACGGCTGGGAGTCGGTGTTCATCCTGGCCGGCATCACGGCCGCGGTGCTCGGCGGCGCGTTCGCGCTGCTCAACAGCCGCGACGTCTGACCGGGAGGCCCCTGGGGGGCCCAGCCCCCGGCTCAGTGCCGGGGGGCGTTACGGGACCGCTGCACCCGCGTGGTGCGGCGGTCCTTCGCGTTCCAGCACGCCTTGTGCCAGTGCCTGCGGTCGTCGACGCCGCCGTACTCGGGCCAGGCCACCAGGTGCGGGGCGCCGGGCGGGATCTCCTGGTCGCAGCCGGGGCAGCGGTAGCGCTTGCCGGGGGCGCTGGCGCCCGCGACGTGCCGGACGTACCACTCCTCGCCCTGCCAGGTCTCGGTGCTCTGCACACCGCCGTAGCGGTCGCCCGGCTCGCCGCCCGGCTGATCGTCGGGCTTCGCGCCGCCTCGGGGGCGGTTGTGGCGCGGGGACACTTCGGCACCTCGCTCGGGTCGGGGACACGGACGGTTCCGTCAAGCCTACGGGCCGCGACCGGGTGGCCCGGCACCCGGTCGCGGCGGATCAGCCGAAAATCGCAAGAACTTCATGAAGGGCCGTTGCCTTTGGCACGTGTCAGGCGTTGTTGCCGGTACGAGGGGTACACGGGCCCCGGGTCCGAGCGGGGCCCGGGGGCCGCCGGAGGGCCGCCGGGGATGCCGGGAAGGGCCCGCCGGGGATTGACGCGCCGGCCGCGAGGAGGCAGAAGCGATGCGCGTGGGTACGTTCGTGCTGGCCGCCCAGTTTCCGGGGCAGGGTCAGGCAGAGGCGCTGCACCGGGCGGTGCGGACCGCGGAGGTCGCCGAGGAGGCGGGCCTCGACGCGGTCTGGCTGGCCGAGCACCACTTCGTGCCGTACGGGGTGTGTCCCTCGGCGGTGACCCTGGCCGCCCTGCTGCTCGGCAGGACCCGGCGGCTGCGGGTGGGCACGGCGGTCAGCGTGCTGCCGACCGTGCACCCGGTGGCGCTGGGCGAGCAGGCCGCCCTGCTGCATGTCGCCTCGGGCGGCAGATTCACCCTCGGGGTGGGCCGCGGCGGGCCGTGGGTCGACCTGGAGGTGTTCGGCGCCGGGCTCCCGGCGTACGAGGAGGGCTTCCCCGACTCCCTCGACCTGCTGCTCCGCTGGCTCGGCGAGTCCCGTGTCGGCGCCCAGGGAGAACGATTCTCCTTCCGCGAGGTCGCGGTGGTCCCGGCGCCCGGCGAGCTGATCGGCGGGCCCGCCGCCCCCGAGGTGGTGGTCGCCTGCACCTCGCCGAAGAGCGTGCGGCTGGCCGCCGAGCGCGGGCTGCCGATGCTGCTCGGGATGCACTGCGGCGACGCCGACAAGGCCGAGATGGTGGCCTGCTGGCAGCGGTGCGCGCGGGAGGCGGGCCGGACCCCGGACGAGATCGCGGCGATCGGCGCCCAGCATGTGTCGGCCGGTGTGGTGCAGCTCGCGGACCGGACGGCGGACGCGGCGGAGACCCTGGTGAAGGCGATGCCCGGCTGGCTGAAGCAGGGCCTGGACGCGCATGTGACCGTGGACGGCCGGTTCCGGTCGATGCGGGACCCGGTGGCGTACACCGAGCTGCTGTGCGCGCTGCATCCGGTGGGCACTCCGAAGCTGGCCGCCGACCGGCTGGCGGCGACCGCGGAGCGGACCGGCATCACCCGCTTCGCGCTGCTCGCCGAGGGCTCCGGGGACCTGGCCGCGACCGAGGACAATCTGCGGCGGCTCGGCTCCGAGGTGCTCCCGCTGCTCGGCTGAGACCCGCGCCCGAGGTGAACACCGGAGGATCGACGCGGGTGCGGGCGGGGCTGTGGGCAGGGCCGTGGGTGGGGCCGTGGGTGGGAAGGGCATGACCGGTGCGGAGGGACGGACCGTGCCGCCGCGCCGACGCCGTACTGCTCTCCCGCGGCGTCGGGCGGCGGCACCAGGCCGTCAGCAGTCGCGCAGTTCCGGCGACTGGTTGAGGAGCTGCCCCCGGATGGACGTGAAGCGGGCGAGCCGCTCGTCGACCGACGGGTCCAGCGGGAAGACCGCCACTCGGTGGCAGTTCTGGAACGCGAGGCGTACCCCGAAGTGCCGCTGCAGCGCACCACGGATGGCATCGCTCGCGAGCGCGCGCAGCAGCTGACCACGTGCCTGCTCGTCCGGCGGCGGCGTCTGGTTGTCGGCGAACTCTCCGCCGTCGACCTTCAGCTGTGCCACCAGAGAACTGATCATCTCCCATGCGTAGGGCAGGGAGGTCCGGACGCAGTCGACGAAGGCGGCTTCGTCGACCTCGCCTCGCTCGGCCTGTTCCAACAGCGCCGGTGAGACGTCGAGCGACATGGGTTCTCCTCTCGCGACCCCGCGTGCGCGGGGTCTTGCGGGCAAGGGACAGGAAGGCGCCGCCGCACACGCAGCGTGCCCGGGCGACGACCTCCTGTCCTCCACGTTAAGCGCCGGGTCCTGACCGCACCAGGAGAATGGGCGCACAACCGGCCAATAAGTGACGGGTGTTGGAAGCATTGGCGGCGGATCGGCCGCGCGCCCCGTCCACCGCGCGGAGTGCGTCCGGCTTCGGCGCGATGCCCGAATCGCGTCGGGTGGCGTCCGTCTTGTAGCGTTGCCGACCATGCGTCTCGTCATCGCCCGTTGCTCCGTGGACTACGCGGGCCGGCTCACGGCCCACCTGCCCTCCGCTCCCCGTCTGATCCTGGTCAAGGCCGACGGCAGCGTCTCGATCCACGCGGACGACCGCGCGTACAAACCGCTCAACTGGATGTCGCCGCCGTGCACCCTCAAGGAGGAGCCCGGTCAGGAACAGGACGGCGACACCGGGGCCGCCGCCGTCTGGACGGTGATCAACAAGGCGGGCGAGAAACTGATCATCACGATGGAGGAGATCCTCCACGACTCCTCGCACGAGCTCGGGGTGGACCCGGGTCTCATCAAGGACGGCGTGGAGGCGCACCTCCAGGAGCTGCTCGCGGACCGGATCGAGACCCTCGGCGAGGGCTGGAGCCTGGTGCGCCGCGAGTACCCGACGGCGATCGGCCCGGTCGACATCCTGTGCCGGGACAAGGACGGCGGGACGGTCGCGGTGGAGATCAAGCGGCGCGGCGAGATCGACGGCGTCGAGCAGCTGACCCGCTATCTGGAGCTGCTCAACCGCGATCCGCACCTGGCGCCGGTGAAGGGCATCTTCGCCGCGCAGGAGATCAAGCCGCAGGCGCGGGTGCTGGCGAACGACCGCGGCATCGACTGCGTGGTCCTCGACTACGACGCGCTGCGCGGCATCGAGGACGACAAGCTGCGGCTGTTCTAGCCGTTCTCGGTATGGCGGTACGGCGGTACGACGAAGGGCCCGGGTGCGTGTGACGCGCCCGGGCCCTCGTGCGTACCGGCCGGGGTGGCTCAGTCGGTGGGGGTGACCGACTCGGAGCGGGAGGCGGAGGCGGAGTTGCTGGGGCTCTCCTCGCTCGCGCTCTGGGACGGGGTCGGTTCGGTGGTCGGCGGCGTGGGCGGCGTCGTCGGCGGCTTGGGCGGCGTGCTCGACGGCGAGGGCGACGGGGGCGTCGTCTTCGTCGGCGAGGTCGTCGGCTTCGGCGGCTTGGTGGTCGCCGTCGGGCTGGGGCTGGTGCTGGTGCTCGCGCTGCCCGTGGCCGTGGGCGTGCCCGTCGTCGCGGTCGGGGTGCCCGTGCTCGCCGTCGAACCGGGCGTCGGCGAGCTGCCCGTACCGGGGGCGGCCGACTCGGACGGGTGGTCGGTGGCGCCGTCGGTGGGGTCGGCCTCTCCCCCGTCGCCGTCGTCCGTGGCGGGGTCCTCCGGCGCGGTGCTGTCGGAGGTGACCCGGCCCGCCGGGTCGTCGGCGTCGCCCGAGGTGGCGCCGATGGTGACCACGGTGCCGAGGACGGCGACGAGCAGGGCGCCCGCGCCGACGGCGGCGAGGTTGCGCCGGGCGCCCGCGAGGATGCCGGTGCGCAGGCCGCCGCGCTTGTCGCCGTCGGGGCCGGAACCGGACCCTGGACCGTGGCCGACCACGACGGTCGGCGGCTCGGCCGAGAACGCCGCGAAGGCGTCGGCGGAGGCCGCGGGCGAGGTCTGGGCCGGGACCGCGGGCTTGCCGCCGTACGACGGGTACGTGGGGTAGGCCGCGCTCGGCGGGGCCAGGTTCGGGAACGCGGACTTGGCCGGGAGCGGCGCGGCGACCGGGACACCGCGCGGCGGTGAGGCGGGGCCCTCGCGGCGCGGCAGCGCGGCCGGGCGGACGGCCGGGGGCACCGGCGGAAGCACGGCGGTCGGCCCGGTGGCGCCCGGGTCGGCCCCGGGGGCGGATCCGGCCGGGGGCAGCGCCGGGAAGTCGTGCGGGGCGGACAGGGCCAGTGGTTCGATCGGGGCGCTCTCGCCGGTGAGGTCGGCGACGAGGGCGAGGGCCCGGCGGCCCGCGACGGTGCCGCGCTTGTCGGCGAGCGCGCCGCGCAGCCCGATGGACGCCTCCAGTTCGGCGCGGGCCCGCTGGAGCCTGCCCCGGCACAGCGAGAGAACGCCCAGCTCGTGGTGGAACCACGCCTCCTCGGCGACGTCACCGCTGCGCCGGGCGGCCTCCTGGCCGCCGCGCAGGGCGCGCTCCCAGGCGCTCCAGTGCAGTCCGGCGGCGAAGGCGGGCGCGGCGGCGCGGGCGAGCTGGACGGCGGTGGCGGTGTGGTCGGGCGCGCCGCTCGGCACGAGTGCCGTGAGGGCGGCGAGCAGCGAGTCGGCCTCGGCGGTGGCGCGTTCCGGGGTGACCGAGGGGTGGCCCGCCCACCAGGCGTAGTGCTGGGCGACGGTGTCGGCGCGGCCGGTGGGCTCGGGCTCGTACTCCTGCGCGAGCAGTTGGGTGAGCACCCCGGCGGCGAGCCGGTAGCGGGGGCCGACCGGGGAGAGCAGTCCGCAGGCCATCAGTTCGCCGACGGCGGCGTCGGCGTGGGTGTCGCCGACCAGGGCGGGCAGGTGGGCCTGGTGCGGCACCTCGCCGCCGAGGGCGACGGCGAACCGCAGGGTGTCCTGGGCGGCCCGGCTGAGCCGGGAGGCGAGCAGGACGGCGGGGGCCGCGCCCTCGCCGAGGCTGGGCAGGGGTATCTCCCGCACCTCGACGTCGGGGTCGCCGGTCGGGTCGGCCAGGGCGGGTACGGGCGCGGGGGCACCGGACGAGCCGAAGGCTTCCTCCAGGGCGCCGAAGGCGTCGAACTCGGCGGGGCCGACCCGGAGCCGGTCGCGTTGCCGGAGCAGGGCGCCGGCCTGGACGAAGCGGAGCGGCAGTCCCTCGGACTCGAACCAGAGGTCGCCCGCCCAGTTGATCTCGTCGTCGGTGAGGGCGCGTCCGGTGGCGTGCTCCAGGAGTTCGACGGCGGCGGCGCGGCCGAGGCCGGGCAGCTCGACCTCCTCGAGTCCGGCGTCGGCGGACGGCGCCGGGGTGTCGGGGGTGGCGGCGAGCAGGAAGGCGCAGTCGGGGGTGGCGGCGAGGAGTTCGTCGAGGGCCTTGCCGCCGAACTCGAGGTCGTCGACGACGACGATCGCGCCGATGCCGCGGACCTCCAGGAGCAGTTCCTCCCGGTCGGGGCGGAACGCGGGCGCGTACTGGACGGCCTGGAAGAGCTCGTACAGCAGGTCGGTGGGGGTGCGGTGGTGGCCGGAGAGCCGGACGACGCCGTCCGGGGCGACCCGGGCGCAGTCGGCGGCGACCGCGTCGAGGAGCCGGCTGCGGCCGGATCCGGCGGGTCCGGTGAGCCGGGCGGACCGGCCCCGGGTGAGGTGCTGGACCAGCGCCTCGCGCTGTTCGGTCCGTTCGAGCAGCGGCAGCGCGGGGGCGGCGGGGCCGGGCGGTACGGGCGGTCCGGCCGCGCGGGTGGTCTCGGCGCGCTCCTGGGCGGAGCGGCGGCGCGGGGCCGCGGGCTGGTCGGCGGGCGGGCAGATCTCGATCTCGCTGCCGTCGAGGGGGTTGACCGTGAGCAGCAGTCCGCCGGAGACCAGCCGGGCGGTGCGCACCCGGGTGGCGGAGCTGGTGGACACGGGGACGGGCACGGCTGCGGAGGGGGCGGGGCGTACGTCCTCGCCCTCGGTGTCGTGACCGTACTCCTCCGGTCCCCGGTTGATCGGGTCCATGGTCCAAGCTCCCAAGCGGCGGGCGGTGTGCGCGATGTGCAGGCGAGCCGACCCTAGACGGTTGTCAGGGCGCCGGGAACAGGCGGGGTGGAGTGGAGACCAAGACGTCACGGTCTTGTGAACTTTGGGTGTGACGCCTGGTTCTCACAGATGTTTCACAGCCCTGTGAGCCTGCCGTGACCCGCGCGTCCCGCGGTGTTCGTCCCGTCGGTCCGCCCGTCGGTCCGCCCGTCGGTCCGCCCGGCGATCCGTCCGCCGGTCCGCCATCGGTCCGCCGCTCTGCCCGCCGGTCCGGCCGTCCCCCGACGGCGTGTCAGACCCGGGGCGGTGTCAGACCCGGGGCAGCGACTCCGCGGCGAGGCCGCCCTCGATCGCGAGGATGCGGTGCAGCCGGGTGGCGACGAGGAGGCGCTGCATCTGGGGCGGCACTCCGCGGAGCACCAGGCGGCGGCCGCAGCGGCCGGCCCGGCGGTGGGCGCCCATGATGACGCCGAGTCCGGTGGCGTCCCAGGAGTCGAGGCCGGTCAGGTCGAGCACGAGGTCGCCGACTCCGTCGTCGACGGCCGTGTGCAGGACCGTACGGGCGTCCGCCGCGCTGCGGACGTCGAGGCGGCCCCCGACGACCAGCTCGGCGTGGTCGCCCCTGATGTGCATATGCGCTCCCCGAGTCCCGAGTGTGCTCCGTCGTGCGTGCCCGTGTCGTGCGTGCCCGTCTTCGCAACGCTTGACTGCCACATCGGCAGAAGCGTTGCGCCTTGTAAGCGAACCGATATCGAAATTCACCCTTGAGGGCGATGGCGCCGGGGCGGTCGGACCCCTGTGCGGAATCGGTACGCCACCCCGGCGCGGACGTCGGCCGCGATGTCAGTACGTGTAGAAGCCCTGCCCGCTCTTGCGGCCGATGTCACCAGCGTCCACCATCCGGCGCATCAGCTCCGGCGGCGCGAACTTCTCGTCCTGGGTCTCGGTGTAGATGTTCCCGGTGGCGTTGACGAGGATGTCGACGCCGGTCAGGTCGGTGGTGGCGAGCGGGCCCATGGCGTGCCCGAAGCCCAGCTTGCAGGCGAGGTCGATGTCCTCGGCGGTGGCCACGCCCGACTCGTACAGCTTGGCGGCCTCGACGACGAGCGCCGAGATGAGGCGGGTGGTGACGAAGCCCGCCACGTCGCGGTTGACGACGATGCAGGTCTTGCCGACGGACTCGGCGAACTCCCGCGCGGTGGCGAGGGTTTCGTCGCTGGTCTTGTAGCCGCGGACAAGCTCGCAGAGCTGCATCATCGGGACCGGCGAGAAGAAGTGGGTGCCGACCACGGCCTCGGGGCGCCCGGTGACCGCCGCGATCTTGGTGATCGGGATGGCGGAGGTGTTGGAGGCGAGCACCGCGCCGTCCTTGGCGACCTTGTCGAGGGCGCGGAAGATCTCGTGCTTGACCTCCAGCTTCTCGAACACGGCCTCGACCACGACGTCCGCGTCGGCGACGGCGTCGAGTTCGGTGGTGGCGGTGATCCGGCCGAGCGCGGCCTCGGCGTCCTCGGCGCTGAGCCTGCCCTTGGCGACGAAGCGCTCGTAGGAGGCCCGGATGGCGTCGGTGCCCCGGGTCAGCGCGGCGTCGGTGACGTCGCGCAGCACGACCTCCCAGCCGGCCTGGGCCGAGACCTGCGCGATGCCGGACCCCATGAGTCCGGCTCCGATGACGGCGAGCTTCCTGGCCACTGCTTCCACCCCTTGTCGCGCACGGCGCCCTTGGCAACTGTTCACTTCTTGGCTCTTCGGCGGAGATTAGCGGGCGGCGGGCGCCATGTGACCGCTAAGTAAGCCACGTCACGCCGGGTTTGACGGACGTCACACTCACGACACCCCCGTCCGGCCCAGAACCCCGTCGCGACATACCCCCTAGGGGTATAGAGTGCGGTGGGGAGAGGAGGCCGCCGATGCGCCGGTCCGACCTGAGGGCCACGGCCGCGGCCACGCCGGCGCCCGTGCTGCTGCTGGCCGGCATGGTCAGCCTGCAGTTCGGCTCCGCCGTCGCCAAGACGCTTTTCGAGCGCGTCGGACCGGCGGGCACCACGCTGCTGCGGCTGCTTTTCGCGGCCGCGCTGCTGTGTCTGTTCACCCGGCCCGCACCCCGGCTGCTGCGCACCCACGGGCGGCTGCTGCTCGGGTACGGGGCGGTGTTCACCGTCATGCAGTTCGCGTTCTACCAGGCCACCGCCCGGCTCCCGCTGGGCGTCGTGGTCACCCTGGAGTTCAGCGGACCGCTGCTGCTCGCCGCGCTGACCTCACGGCGCGCCCTGGACCGGGTGTGGGTGCTGCTCGCGGCGGCCGGGCTGCTCGTGCTCGGCGGCACCCGGGGCCTCGACGACCCGGTCGGGCTTGCCGCCGCCCTGGTCACCGGGGCGGCGCTGACCGGCTACATCCTGATCGGCGCCAAGGTCGGCCGGGCGGTGCCCGGCGGTGCGGGCCTCGCCCTCGGGCTCTTCGTGGCCGCCGTCCTCGCGCTGCCGACGGCGCCGCTGCTCGGGCTGCCGCCGCTCGGCACGCTGGCCGAGCCCGCGGTGCTCGCGGCGGCGCTCGGGGTCGCCGTACTGACCACGGTGATCCCGTTCTCGCTGGAGTTCGCCGCGCTGCGGCGGCTGCCGCCCCGGGTGTTCGCCGTCCTGTCGACGGTGGAACCGGTCATCGCCGCACTGGCCGGTCTCGCCCTCCTCGGTGAGCACCTGACGCTCGTTCAGTGGGCCGCCGTGCTGTGCGTGGTGGGCGCGGCGACCGGCACCGCCATCGGCGCGGCGACGGCGGCCCGCGCCTCCGCCCCCACCTCCTCCCCCTCGACCCCCGACACCACCGACACCACCGACCGCAAGGAAAAACCCGAGAACACCGAGAACACCGAGAACGGAGTGCACCCGAGATGACCCCGCTGACCATGACCACGACCACCGAAGGCGCCGCCCGCGTCGCGCCCCTCCTGGAGACCGTCCCCCGCACCGCCCGCTCCGCCGTGCTCGTCGCGGGCGGCTACTTCGACACCGCCGCCGGGATCGGCGCCTTCTCCCGGAACTCCTTCGACCTGGGCCTCGCCACCGGCGCCGCCGCGAAGCGGCTGCACCGCGGCAACAAGGTCCTGTACGACGTCATCGTCAACGACCTCGGCATGTCCTGTTCCGCCGACGCCTGTACGGTCCCGGCGCCGGGTGCGGCCGTCGCCGGGGCGCTTGACCTGAGCCCGCTGGACGAGGCGGCGGCCGCGGCCGGGATCACCTTCTCGGTCACCCGGGAACGGACCCTGCGCAACCGGGCCGCCCGGTCGATGAAGCACGCGGCGCGCGGCGCCGCACTCGAACCGCCGTACGCGCGCGAGGGCGACGAGATCGTGTTCCGTTCGCGCGGTTACGCCCGGGTCCTGGCCGGGGTGGTGGTGGACGGCCATGTGGTGCCGCGCTGCCCGCTCATCGTCGCCGAGTACTTCGCCCGCTACTTCGCCCGGCTGCGGGCCTTCCGGGACTGCCCGCGCCGGTACGTCGTCGACATCAACTCGCTCGCCGACCGGGACAAGGTGACCAAGGGCGCGGAGATCTATCTGCGCACCCTCGGCACGCCCGACGAGGAGATCGTCCTGGTCTTCGCGGACGCGGGCTGCGCCGACCCGATCGCGCTGCCGTACACCGCGTACGACTTCTGAACCCGGCCGTCCGTCAGCAATCGCGGGAGGAGCACGACATGAACGGCGCACAGGGCACGACCGGGGCCACCGGCACCACCACCAGCACCACCGGCCCCACCGGGACCATCTACCTCGACCACCAGGCGACCACCCCGACGGACCCGGTGGTCGCGGCCGCGATGCAGCGGGCGGCGACCGAGTTCTTCGCCAATCCGTCGAGCCCGCACGCGGCCGGCATCCGGGCGTTCCGCGAGGTCGAGCGGGCGCGCGGCACGGTGGCCCGGTTCCTGGGGGCGGCGCGCAGCGAGATCTACTTCACCTCGGGCGCGACCGAGGGCAACAATCTGGCGATCAAGGGCGTGGTCCTGGGCGGCGCCGGGGCGGTCCCGCCCCGGCATGTGGTGACCACTGCGGTGGAGCACAAGTCGGTGCTGGACACCTGCCGTTCGCTGACGGCGGCGGGCCACGAGGTGACGGTCGTTCCGGTGGACGGGGCGGGCCGGGTGGATCCGGCGCGGGTGGCGGCGGCGCTGCGCCCGGACACGGCGCTGGTGTCGGTGATGCTCGCCAACAACGAGATCGCCACCGTGCAGCCGGTGGCCGAGATCGCCGCGCTGACCAGGGCGGCCGGGGTGCCGCTGCACTGCGACGCGACGCAGGGCGTCGGCACCCTGCCGGTGGACGTGGCGGAGCTCGGGGTCGACCTGCTGACCTGCTCCGGGCACAAGATCCACGGCCCGAAGGGCATCGGGGTGCTGTACGTGGCGAACGCGCTGTCCGACCGGGCGCCGCTGGCGCCGCTGCTGCACGGCGGCGGGCAGGAGCGCGGGCTGCGCGCGGGCACGGTGAACACCGCCGCGGTCGTCGGGCTCGCCGCGGCGGTCGAACTGCTCGCGGCGGGCCGGGCCGATGAGGCGGAGCGGCTGGCGGGGCTGCGGGCGCGGTTCCTCGCGGAGCTGGCCGAGCTCGTGCCGTACACCCTCAACAGCGGTACGGGCGCGGGCTTCCTGCCGCACGCGGTGAGCCTGTCGTTCCCGGACACGGACGCGCAGACGCTGCTCCTTGAGGTGACCGAGGTGGCGGTGTCGTCCGGTTCGGCGTGCAACAGCTCGGCGCAGGAGCCGTCGCACGTCCTGACCGCGATCGGGCTGCCGCCGGAGCGGGTGCGGGGCAGTGTCCGGATCGGCTTCGGGCGGTTCTCGACCGAGGCGGACGCGGTGCGCGGGGCCCGGGCGCTGGCCGCCGGGGTGCGGGCGGCGAATCCGGGCCTGGCCGCCGGGCGCGCCCCGGCCCCCATGGGCCGGGTCCCGGCTCAGGCCCCGGCGGGGGCCCGTACCGCGTAGTCGAGGACGGCGTCGCTCAGCAGTTCCTCGATGTCGTCGAGCAGGTCGAGCGCCTCGCGCGAGACCTCGTTCGCCCGGCCGCCCGCGACCATCCGCTCGGTGACGAAGGTGATCACGGTGTGCTGGATCCAGGTGATCTGGCCGCCGACGAGCAGCGGCATCGGATCGTCGGGGGCGGCGCCGGTCTCCTCGCGCAGCGCGGCGACGGTGGCGTCGCGGACCTCCTGCTGGAGGTAGAACAGCCGGGCCTTGAGGGTGGGGGCGTCGTCGATCACGCGCATGAAGTCGGCGAAGCCCTCCATCAGGCCGTACGCAGGCGACACGGCGGTGACATGGCCGCGGATCTCGCGCAGCACCGCGCCCGCGGCGGACTCGCCGGGGTCACGGCCGCGGATCATCCGGGCGAGCCGGTGGGTGACGCCCTCCATCCGGTCGAGGAAGAGGTCCTCCTTGACCGGGAAGTAGTTGTAGACGGTGTTGACGGAGACCTCCGCGACCTCGGCGATCTCCGCCACCGTCACCGCCGCGAAGCCGCGCTCCAGGAAGAGCCCGGTCGCGATGTCGGAGATGCGCTGCCGTGTCTGGCGCTTCTTGCGCTCCCTCAGCCCTTCGGTCATGCCGCCCATCCTAGGCCGGAGTCGTATCCACTGAAATTTTGGAGTCGTTGCAAAATTTCAGAGACTCTGTTTTTGTAGTGGCTATGGCAACCATGGCAAGCACGGCGGCGGCCACGCCGCCGGTCATCAGCACGTCCGGCCTCTCCCGGACCTTCCGCACCAAGCGCGGCGAGGTGCACGCGGTCCGCGGCATCGACCTCACCGTGGCGCCCGGCGAGATCCTCGGCTTCCTCGGCCCCAACGGCGCGGGCAAGAGCACCACCCTGCGAATGCTCAGCACCCTGCTCGCGCCGACCGGCGGCGCCGCCACCGTCGCGGGCCACGACCTGCTCCGCGACCCCGTCGGGGTGCGCCGCAGGATCGGCTACGTCGCCCAGTCCGGCGGCGTCGACCCGCAGGAGACCGTGCGCTCCGAACTGCTCCTCCAGGGACGGCTGTACGGGCTGACGCGGGCCGAGGCGGCCGAGCGCGCGGCCGAACTGGCCGCCGAGCTCGACCTCACCGAGCTGCTCGACCGCGGCCCGATGTCGCTCTCCGGCGGCCAGCGCCGCCGCCTCGACCTCGCGCTCGGCCTCACCCACCGGCCCGAGCTGCTGTTCCTCGACGAGCCGACCACCGGCCTCGACCCGGGCAGCCGGGCCGCGCTGTGGGACCTGGTGCGGCGGCTGCGCGACCGGCACGGCACCACCGTCGTCCTCACCACCCACTACCTCGACGAGGCGGACGCCCTCGCCGACCGGCTGGTGATCATCGACGCGGGCGTGGTCGCCGCCGAGGGCACCCCGGCCGCGCTCAAGGCCGCGCACGGCGCCGGCACCCTCCAGGACGCCTTCCTCGCCATCACCGGGCGCGGCCCGGCGCCCGTCGACCGCGCCCCCGTCGCCGTCTGACCCCGTCGCCGTCCGACCCCGTCGCCGTCCGACCCCTGCCGTCCCTCGCCCCCGAAGGATCCGACCGTCATGCTGCTCCACGACACCGCCGTGCTGTTCGGCCGCTACGCCCGGCAGACCCTGCGCTCGCCGTTCCAGATCTTCTTCGGCGCCCTGATGCCGCTGCTCTACCTGTTCTTCTTCGGGCCCCTGCTGACCGGGCTGCCGCTCGGCAGGTCCGGCGACTCCTGGCAGGTCCTGGTGCCCGGACTGCTGCTCCAGCTCGGCCTGTTCGGGGCCTCGTTCGCGGGCTTCGCGGTGCTGATGGAACAGAACTGGGGCGTCCTCGAACGGATGCGGGTCACCCCGGTCAGCCGGCTCGCGCTGCTCCTCGGGCGCACCCTGCGGGACGCCGCCCTGTTCCTGTTCCAGGCGGTGCTGCTGGTGCTCGCCGCGCTTCTGATGGGGCTGCGGGCGCCGCTCGCCGGGATCCTGATCGGCTTCGGCTTCGTCGCCCTGCTGACCTTCTCGCTCGCCTCGCTGTCGTACGTGCTGGCGCTGCGGCTGCCCAGCCCGCAGGAGTTCGGCCCGGCGGTCAACACCCTCGCCATGCCGTCGATGCTGCTGTCCGGGCTGATGCTGCCGATGGCCCTCGCGCCCGGCTGGCTCGACGTGGTCTCGCACTTCATGCCGCTGCGCTATCTGGTGGACGCGGTGCGGGACGCGTACACCGGCCACTACGCGACCACCACGATGCTGTACGGGGTGCTCGCGGCCCTCGCCCTCACCGGGCTCGCGGTGACGGTCGGCGCCCGTACCTTCCGGGGCGCGACCTCCTAGGACGGGTCGCGGCGCCCTAGGCTGGGCCCATGGTCAATCTGACGCGCATCTACACCCGTACCGGGGACCAGGGCACCACCGCCCTCGGTGACATGAGCAGGACCGCCAAGACCGATCTGCGGATCTCGGCCTACGCCGACACCAACGAGGCCAACGCGGTCATCGGCACCGCCGTCGCGCTCGGGCAGCTGGACGCGGACGTGGTGGAGGTCCTCGTCCGGGTCCAGAACGACCTGTTCGACGTGGGCGCCGATCTGTCCACGCCGGTCGTGGAGTCTCCCAAGTACCCACCGCTGCGGGTGGAGCAGACGTACATCGACAAGCTGGAGGCGGACTGCGACCGCTTCCTGGAGCGGCTCGACAAGCTGCGCTCCTTCATCCTGCCCGGCGGCACGCCCGGTGCGGCGCTGCTGCACCAGGCGTGCACGGTGGTCCGGCGGGCCGAGCGGTCCACCTGGGCGGCGATGGAGGTGCACGGGGAGATCATGAACCCGCTCACCGCCACCTACCTCAACCGGCTATCGGACCTGCTCTTCATCCTCGCCAGGACGGCGAACCGGGAGGTCGGGGACGTGCTGTGGGTCCCGGGCGGCGACCGCTGAGTCACCCTTCGCGGCGGCGGACCCCGGGACCGGCTCCTCGCCGGCGGGCGCCTTCTTCGGCCAGATCAGATAGGTGAGGGCGATCACGCCGTGGATCCCGGCCGCCCGCCAGGCGAACCCGATCCAGGACGTCAACGACGCGGTGTCACCGTCGGAGCCGACGTACCAGCTCGCGAGCAGCAGCAGCCCGCTGGCGACGGCCGCGGCGACCACCGAGCCCAGCCAGACCTCGCCCTCGTGACGCGCCCTGGCCATGCCGTAGCGCGGCGGCTTCACCGGCGGCGGGCCGCCGCCGAAGCGGTGGGCGGCGTGGCCGTCCAGCCACTTCACGGTGCGGTGGCCGTGGCCGACGGTGTAGCCGATGTAGACGGCGGCCAGGCCGTGCTTCCAGCTGGGGTCGGCGCCGTTCTTCAGGTCGATCGCGGTGGCGACCAGGAGCACGACCTCCAGGAGCGGCTCGCAGAGCAGCAGGGCGAGGCCGAGCCGGGGCATCTTGAGCACGTAGCGGGCGGCGAGTCCTGCGGCGAGCAGGACCCAGAAGCCGACCTCGCAGATCGCGATGAGCAGGACGATCACGGGACTCCCCTTTCGGTACCCCTTCAGCGTCCCGCCGGGAGCGGGCGGATTCGTCGTCGGCGCTGACGAGAACCGCCTACATCCTTCGACGGAGGGCGGGATCGGCCCGGGCGGCGAGGCCCGCGGCCCCGGCGCCGTGTTGGATGGACACGTGACACTCCCCCGCCCCCACCGTGACGACCTGCTGATCGCCGCGGGCGGCCTCGCCGTCGGCCTGCTGCTGTGGTTCTTCGGGCTGCACACCCAGGGCGGCCGGCTCTTCGAGGCCCGCTGGGCGACGCTCGTCCCGCTGGTCGTGATGGCCGCGATGGAATCGCTGCGCCGCACCATGCCGCAGACCGCGCTCACCGTCGGCACCCTCGCCATGGTCGCCGACCAGTTCACCTACGGCAGCCTGGTCACCGCGCTGATGTTCACGGACGTGGTCTACGCCTCTGTCGTGTACGGCCCCGCCGCCACGGCCCGCCGCGTCCCCTGGACCACCGGGCTCATCACCATCGGTGTGACCATCGGCTTCCTGGTCTGGTGGCAGAACGCCTTCGCGCTGCTCATCGGCCTGATCACCGGCATGATCTCGTTCCTGCCCGCGGTCACCGGGGTCATCGTGCGCAACCACCGGGACGCGGCCGACGCCGCCCGGGTGCGCGCCGAGCAGACCGCGCTGCTTGCGGAGATGGACCGGGTCCAGGCGGTGGGCGCGGAGCGCGCCCGGATGGCCCGCGAGCTGCACGACATGGTGGCCAACCATCTGTCGGCGATCGCCATCCACTCGACGGCGGCGCTCTCGCTCGACGACGAGGCGACCACCCGGCAGGCGCTCACCGTGATCCGGGAGAACAGCGTGGCGGGCCTCGCGGAGATGCGGCGGCTGATCGGGCTGCTCCGGGACAGCGGCGGGGACACCGAACCGGCCGCCGCGCCCACCCTGGCCGGGCTCGCCGCCCTGGTCGAGCAGGCCAGGACCAACGGCGCCTCCAGCGGCCTCACCTTCCGCCTCGACGGCACCCATGAGACCGGCGACGGC
The DNA here is from genome assembly GCF_044748125.1 of Streptomyces sp. NPDC090025. Lineage (NCBI taxonomy): Bacteria > Bacillati > Actinomycetota > Actinomycetes > Kitasatosporales > Streptomycetaceae > Streptomyces > Streptomyces sp. NPDC090025. The sequence goes on from NZ_JBIVFL010000011.1 coordinate 273,719, forward strand.
GACGGGCCGCTGCCCGCGCCGGTGGAGCTGGCCGCCTACCGGATCGTGCAGGAGTCGCTGACCAACGCCCTCAAGCACGCGGCACCCGGCCGGGTCGAGGTGTGCCTCGAACGGGACGCGCGGGCCCTGGCGGTGCGGGTGCGCAGCCCGTTCGGCGACCGGCCGGGGCCGCGCGCGCCGGGCTCGGGCGCGGGTCTGGTGGGAATGCGGGAGCGGGTGGCGCTGCTCGGCGGGGAGTTCGAGGCGGGTCCGGTGCCCGCCCCGGACGGTTCGAAGATCTGGCAGGTGCGGGCGGTGCTGCCCGCCGAGGAGAGGACACCGGACGCATGACGGACACCGGGAGCGGGACGTACGGCGGATCGGGCACGGGCGCGGGCGCGGGGAAGGGGACGGGCGCCGGGAAGGGAACGGGCGCCGGGAGCGGGACCGTCCGGGTCGTGGTCGCGGAGGACCAGAGCGCGGTACGGGCAGGGCTGGTGCTGATCCTGGGCAGCGCGCCCGACATCGAGGTGGTCGGCGAGGCCGCGGACGGCGAGCGGGCCGTCGAGCTCGCCCGCGAACTCCGCCCCGACCTGGTCCTGATGGACGTCCAGATGCCGAAGCTGGACGGGGTGTCGGCGACCCGGCAGGTGGTCGCGGAGCGGCTCGCGGACGTCCTCGTGCTCACCACCTTCGACCTGGACGAGTACGTGTTCGGGGCGCTGCGCGCCGGGGCCTCGGGCTTCCTCCTGAAGAACACCGAGGCCCGGGACCTGATCGAGGCGGTGCGCACGGTGGCGCGCGGCGAGGGGCTGATCGCCCCGGCGGTGACCCGGCGGCTGATCGCCGAGTTCGCGGCGCCGAGCCGCCCGGCCCGGACGGCGGGCGGCACCGATCCGGCGGTGCTCGACCGGCTCACCCCCCGGGAGCGGGAGGTGCTCTCGGCGCTCGGCGCGGGGCTCTCCAACGCGGAGATCGCGGTACGGCTCGACATGGCCGAGGCCACCGTGAAGACGCACGTCAGCAAGGTGCTGGGCAAGCTGGAACTGCGCAGCCGGGTCCAAGCGGCGGTGCTGGCACAGGAGTTGGGGATCTGACGGGTGGGTGACGGCGGACCGGGAGGGCCCGGTCCTCCCTTGGTCTGGACCTCTTGACGGCTGGTCCAGACCTTTCTACGCTCGCGGGGCGCGCGCACCTTCTCGGACCACCCCCGCCTTGTCGTCCGCAACTTGAGGAGCACCGTTGAGCACTCAAGCACCGACGCGCAGATCAGGGTTCAGACGCCGGGCCGCGGCCGCTCTGACCGCCCTGGCCCTGCCCCTGGCCGCGATGATCGGCCTCGCCGCCCCCGCCGAAGCAGCCGCCTCCGCCTCCGCCACCTACACCAAGGTGCAGGACTGGGGCACCGGCTTCGAGGGCAAGTGGACGGTGAAGAACACCGGCACCACGACCCTCAGCTCCTGGACCGTCGAGTGGGACTACCCCTCCGGCACCGCGGTCACCTCCGCCTGGGACGCCACCGTCACCAGCTCCGGAACCCACTGGACCGCCAAGAACGTCGGCTGGAACGGCACCCTCGCGCCGGGCGCCAGCATCTCCTTCGGCTTCAACGGCTCCGGCTCCGGCGCCCCCAGCGGCTGCAAGGTCAACGGCGGCTCCTGCGACGGCTCCACCCAGCCGGGTGACAACCCGCCGTCCGCGCCCGGCACCCCGGCCGCCTCGAACATCACCGACACCTCGGTCAAGCTCACCTGGAGCGCGGCCACCGACGACAAGGGCGTCAAGAACTACGACGTCAAGCGCAACGGCACCACCATCACCACGGTGACCGGCCTGACGTACACCAACACCGGTCTGACCGCGGGCACCGACTACACCTACACGGTCGTCGCCCGGGACTCCGCCGACCAGACGGGCCCGGAGAGCGGCGCCGTCCAGGTCCGCACCACCGGCGGCGGCGGGGGCGACCCGCAGCCCGGCAACGTGGTGAAGATGGGCTACTTCACCAACTGGGGTGTCTACGGCCGGAACTACCACGTCAAGAACATCGTGACGTCGGGCTCCGCGGCCAAGATCACCCACATCAACTACGCCTTCGGTAACGTCACCGGCGGCCGGTGCACCATCGGTGACTCGTACGCCGACTACGACAAGGCGTACACCGCCGACCAGTCCGTGGACGGCGTCGCCGACACCTGGGACCAGCCGCTGCGCGGCAACTTCAACCAGCTGCGCAAGCTGAAGAAGGCGTACCCGAACATCAAGATCATCTGGTCCTTCGGCGGCTGGACCTGGTCCGGCGGCTTCGGCCAGGCGGTGCAGAACCCGACCGCCTTCGCCCAGTCCTGCTACGACCTGGTGGAGGACCCGCGCTGGGCCGACGTCTTCGACGGCATCGACCTGGACTGGGAGTACCCGAACGCCTGCGGTCTGTCCTGCGACACCAGCGGCCCCAACGCCTTCAAGAACATGATGCAGGCGATGCGCGCCAAGTTCGGCGCGAACGCGCTGGTCACGGCGGCCGTGACGGCCGACGCGTCGAGCGGCGGCAAGATCGACGCCACCGACTACGCGGGCGCCGCGCAGTACATGAACTGGTTCAACGTGATGACGTACGACTTCTTCGGCGCCTGGGCGGCGCAGGGCCCGACGGCCCCGCACTCCCCGCTGACCTCGTACGCGGGCATCCCGCAGGCGGGCTTCAACTCCGCCGAGGCGATCGCCAGGTACAAGGCCCAGGGCGTCCCGGCCGCCAAGCTGCTGCTCGGCATCGGCTTCTACGGCCGCGGCTGGACCGGCGTCACCCAGGCCACCCCGGGCGGCACCGCGACCGGGCCCGCGCCCGGCACGTACGAGCAGGGCATCGAGGACTACAAGGTCCTGAAGAACTCCTGCCCGTCCACCGGCACCATCGCCGGCACCGCCTACGCCAAGTGCGGCAGCAACTGGTGGAGCTACGACACCCCGGCGACCGTCAACTCCAAGATGAGCTGGGCCAAGGGGCAGGGCCTCGGCGGCGCGTTCTTCTGGGAGTTCAGCGGCGACACCAGCAACGGTGAGCTGGTCGGCGCGATCAACACCGGCCTGAACTAGGCCGTACGCCTACCGGCCCGGGCCGCCGTAGGCCGGCAGGCCCGTACGACGAAGCGGGGACGGCGCAGCACGCCGTCCCCGCTTCCGTGTCGTGTCAGCCCCTCAGGCGACGTTCACCCGCTGGCCGGGCGGTGCCGCCTCCAGCCAGGCGAGGAAGCCGGTGAGAGCGTCCTCGCTCATCGCCAGTTCGAGGCGGGTGCCGCGGACCCGGCAGCCCTGGATCACCGAGTCGGAGAGCAGCGCCAGCTCCTCCTCGCCCTCCGGCATCCGGCGCTCCAGGACCTCGATGGCCGAGCGCTCCAGGATCCGGCGGGGGCGGGGCGCGTACGAGAAGACGCGGAACCAGCCGATCTCGTCGCCGCTGTACCGCGCGACCCCGTACGACCAGCCTTTGCCGGTGGTGTCCGGGGTCTCGGGGATGTCCCAGCGCAGCGAACAGTCGAAGGTGCCGCCGGCCCGCTGGATCAGTCTGCGGCGCAGGCCGAAGACGAAGAGCCCGATCACCAGAGTCGCGACGACCAGGCCGCACACGAGCAACGCGAGGAACATCTTCACCGACCTCCTCGCTGCGTCCCGTGACCGGCACGACCGGCCTGACCGAATACGACCTGCATCTGCATCGCCTCAGCCGCGGCACGGTCTGGAAAATTCCAGCCGTGCCGCGGCTGAGGGCTGGGGCTCTGCGCGGTCCGCTAGCGGACCGATACCGCGCGCAGCCGGACCTCGGCGCGCCGCTCGGCGGCGGCGTCCTCGTCCGACTTGGCACGCTCCAGCGCGCGCTCGGCGCGCTGGGCGTCGATCTCGTCCGCCAGCTCGGCGATCTCCGCGAGGAGCGACAGCTTGTCGTCCGCGAAGGAGATGAAACCGCCGTGGACGGCGGCCACGACCGTGTCGCCCTCACTGGTACGGATGGTCACGGGGCCCGACTCCAGCACACCGAGCAGCGGCTGGTGACCGGGCATGACGCCGATGTCGCCGGAGGTCGTACGCGCGATGACCAGGGTGGCCTCGCCGGACCAGACACTCCGGTCCGCTGCGACCAGCTCGACGTGCAGCTCAGCAGCCAAGGGTGGCTCCTCGGGTCACCACCCGGCGGTGCTGCCGGGTGTTGGGTCAAAGTCTAATCGGGCGTCCGGCACCGATGGTGCCGGGGCCCGCACAGCTGATGGGCGTGCCGAGGGGGGCGGGAGCGATCCCGCCCCCCTCGGGCGAGCACAGGGCTCAGGAGACGCCGAGCTCCTTGGCGTTCTTCTTGAGGTCCTCAAGACCACCACACATGAAGAAGGCCTGCTCCGGGAAGTGGTCGTACTCACCGTCGCAGATCGCGTTGAACGCGGCGATCGACTCGTCGAGCGGAACGTCCGAACCGTCCACGCCGGTGAACTGCTTCGCCGCGTGGGTGTTCTGGGACAGGAAGCGCTCGACACGGCGGGCGCGGTGGACAACGAGCTTGTCCTCCTCGCTCAGCTCGTCGATACCGAGGATCGCGATGATGTCCTGGAGGTCCTTGTACTTCTGCAGGATGCCCTTGACCCGCATGGCGGTGTCGTAGTGGTCCTGCGCGATGTAACGCGGGTCCAGGATCCGGGACGTGGAGTCCAGCGGGTCCACGGCCGGGTAGATGCCCTTCTCGGAGATCGGACGGGACAGAACCGTCGTCGCGTCGAGGTGGGCGAAGGTGGTCGCCGGCGCCGGGTCGGTGAGGTCGTCGGCGGGCACGTAGATCGCCTGCATCGAGGTGATCGAGTGACCACGGGTCGAGGTGATGCGCTCCTGGAGGAGACCCATCTCGTCGGCCAGGTTCGGCTGGTAACCCACCGCGGAGGGCATCCGGCCGAGCAGGGTCGACACCTCGGAGCCCGCCTGGGTGAAGCGGAAGATGTTGTCGATGAAGAACAGCACGTCCTGCTTCTGCACATCGCGGAAGTACTCCGCCATGGTCAGACCGGCCAGGGCGACGCGCAGACGGGTGCCCGGGGGCTCGTCCATCTGGCCGAAGACCAGGGCGGTCTTGTCCAGAACCTCGGCCTCCTCCATCTCGACCATGAGGTCGTTGCCCTCACGGGTGCGCTCACCGACGCCCGCGAAGACCGACACACCCTCGTGCAGCTTCGCCACACGCATGATCATTTCCTGGATCAGAACGGTCTTGCCGACACCGGCACCACCGAACAGACCGATCTTTCCACCCTTGACGTACGGGGTGAGCAGGTCGACGACCTTCAGGCCGGTCTCGAACATCTCGGTCTTGGACTCGAGCTGGTCGAACGCCGGGGCCTTGCGGTGGATCGACCAGCGCTCGGCGTCCGCCACCGTGGACGGGTCCTCGTTGAGGACCTCGCCCAGGGTGTTGAACACCTTGCCCTTGGTCACGTCGCCGACCGGGACCGTGATGCCGGTGCCCGTGTCGGTCACCGCGGCCTGGCGGACCAGACCGTCGGTGGGCTGCATGGAGATGGTGCGCACCATGCCGTCGCCCAGGTGCTGGGCGACCTCGAGGGTCAGGGTCTTGGTGCCCTCACCCTCCGGGTCCGGCACCGAGACGTTCAGCGCGTTGTAGATCTCCGGCATCGCGTCGACGGGGAACTCCACGTCGACGACCGGGCCGATGACCCGGGCGACGCGGCCCGTGGCAGCGGCGGTCTCAACAGAGGTCGTCATTACTTGTCACTCCCCGCGGTCGCGTCGGCCAAGGCAGCAGTGCCACCGACGATCTCGCTGATTTCCTGGGTGATGTCGGCCTGGCGGGCCGCGTTGGCAAGTCGGGTGAGGTTGGTGATCAGCTCACCCGCGTTGTCGGTCGCCGACTTCATCGCGCGCCGCGTGGCGGCGTGCTTCGAGGCCGAGGACTGAAGCAGCGCGTTGTAGATCCGGCTCTCGACGTAGCGCGGCAGCAGGGCGTCGAGGACGTCCTCCGCCGACGGCTCGAAGTCGTACAGCGGACGGAGGGTGTCCGTCTCGCCGGCCTCCTTCGTGACCTCGTCGAGGCTGAGCGGCAGCAACCGGGACTCGATCGCCGTCTGCGTCATCATCGAGACGAACTCGGTGTAGACGATGTGGAGTTCGTCCACGCCGCCCTCCGCCGTGTCCTTCTCGATCGCCTCGATCAGCGGCTCGCCGATCTTCTTGGCGTCCGCGTACGAGGGCTCGTCCGTGAAGCCGGTCCAGGTGTCGGCCAGCTTGCGCTCACGGAAGTTGAAGTGCGCGACACCGCGGCGGCCGACGACATAGATGTCGACCTCGCGGCCCTCGGCCTCCAGCTTGCGGATGAGCTGCTCCGCCGCCTTGATGGCGTTGGAGTTGAAGGCACCGGCCAGACCGCGGTCGCTCGTGAGGAGCAGGACCGCGGCACGGCTCGGGTTCGCCACCTCGGTGGTCAGCGCGTGCTTGTCGTTGGCACCGGTGGCCACCGCGGTCACCGCGCGGGTGAGCTCGGTGGCGTACGGCGTCGACGCCTGCACCTTGCGCTGCGCCTTGACGACGCGCGAGGCGGCGATCATCTCCATCGCCTTGGTGATCTTCTTCGTCGCGGTGACGGATTTGATGCGACGCTTGTAGACCCGGAGCTGCGCTCCCATGAGTCAGGTCCCTTCCGTCGTCACTTCGAGACGTTGACGGCGGAGGCGTCGTCGCCGAGCAGCTTGCCGTCAGAGGTCTCGAACTGCTTCTTGAACTCCGCGATCGCGTCGCCCACGGACTGCAGCGTGTCGTCGGACATCTTGCCGCCCTCACGGATGGAGGTCATGAGGCCCGAGTGGTTCTGGCGCAGGAACGCCAGGAGCTCGGCCTCGAAGCGGCGGATGTCGGCGACCGGGACGTCGTCCATCTTGCCGGTGGTGCCGGCCCAGATGGAGACGACCTGGTTCTCGGTGGCCATCGGCTGGTACTGAGCCTGCTTCAGCAGCTCGACCATGCGCTGACCCCGCTCCAGCTGCGCCTTCGACGCGGCGTCCAGGTCGGAACCGAAGGCGGCGAACGCCTCCAGCTCACGGAACTGGGCCAGGTCCACGCGGAGACGGCCGGAGATCTGCTTCATCGCCTTGTGCTGGGCGGAGCCACCGACACGGGAGACCGAGATACCGACGTTCAGGGCCGGACGCTGACCGGCGTTGAACAGGTCGGACTCCAGGAAGCACTGGCCGTCGGTGATGGAGATGACGTTGGTCGGGATGAACGCCGAGACGTCGTTGGCCTTCGTCTCGACGATCGGGAGACCGGTCATCGAGCCCGAACCGAGGTCGTCCGAGAGCTTGGCGCAGCGCTCGAGCAGACGGGAGTGCAGGTAGAAGACGTCACCCGGGTACGCCTCACGGCCCGGCGGACGACGCAGCAGCAGCGACACGGCGCGGTAGGCGTCGGCCTGCTTCGACAGGTCGTCGAAGACGATCAGGACGTGCTTGCCCTGGTACATCCAGTGCTGACCGATGGCCGAACCGGTGTACGGGGCCAGGTACTTGAAGCCCGCCGGGTCGGACGCCGGGGCGGCGACGATGGTCGTGTACTCGAGCGCACCGGCCTCTTCGAGGGCCGCGCGCACGGACGCGATGGTGGAGCCCTTCTGACCGACGGCGACGTAGATGCAGCGGACCTGCTTGTTCACGTCGCCCGAGCGCCAGTTGTCGCGCTGGTTGATGATCGTGTCGACGGCCAGCGCGGTCTTGCCGGTCTGACGGTCACCGATGATCAGCTGACGCTGACCACGGCCGACCGGGGTCATGGCGTCGACGGCCTTGTAGCCGGTCTCCATCGGCTCGTGGACCGACTTGCGCTGCATGACGCCGGGCGCCTGCAGCTCGAGGGCGCGGCGGCCCTCGGTCGCGATCTCGCCGAGACCGTCGATCGGGTTGCCGAGCGGGTCGACGACGCGACCCAGGTATCCCTCGCCGACACCGACGGAGAGGATCTCGCCGGTGCGGTGCACCGGCTGCCCCTCCTCGATGCCGCTGAACTCGCCGAGGACGATCGCGCCGATCTCGCGCTCCTCGAGGTTGAGGGCGAGACCGAGGGTGCCGTCCTCGAACTTCAGCAGCTCGTTCGCCATGGCCGAGGGAAGACCCTCGACCTTCGCGATACCGTCACCGGCCAGGCTGACCGTGCCGACCTCCTCGCGCGAGGCCGCGTCCGGCTGGTACGACTGGACGAAGTTCTCCAGCGCGTCCCGGATCTCCTCCGGCCGGATCGTGAGCTCCGCCATCTGGGTTCCCTGCTCTCCTTGTTGGGCCCGAAGTTTCTTAGGGGTCTGGGGGCGACCCCCAGGAATCTTCTGCAATCTCTGCACGGCCCAACCGGGCCGCTGTTCTTGCTTGTTCAGTTGCCGAGCGGCCGAGGTCAGCCGGCCAGTCGACGGGTCGCCTCGTCGAGGCGCTCCGCGATGGTGCCGTCGATGACCTCGTCGCCGACGCGCACCGAGATCCCGCCGAGGACCGCCGGGTCCACGTCCAGGTTCAGGTGCATCTCGCGGCCGTAGAGCTTGGCGAGAACGGCACCGAGGCGCTGCTTCTGCTGGTCCGTGAGCGGCACCGCCGAGGTGACGACGGCGACCATGCGGTCCCGGCGCGCCGCGGCGAGCTTGGACAGGGACTCGAGTCCCGCTTCCAGGCTACGTCCCCGGGGCTGGGTCACCAGACGGACGACGAGTCGCTCGGTGACGGGGTTGGCCTTGCCGCCGAGCAGGCTGCCGAGCAGCTCGCCCTTGGCCTTGGCCGTGGCGCTCTTGTCCGTCAGCGCCGAGCGGAGCTCGGGGCTGGAGGAGACGATCCGGCCGAAGCGGAACAGCTCGTCCTCGACGTCGTCGAGCGTGCCCGACTTCTGGGCGGCGGTGAGGTCGGCGATGTTCGCCAGCTCCTCGGCGCCGTCCACCAGGTCACGGGAGGTCGACCAACGCGACCGGACCATGCCGGAGACCAGGTCGACGGTCTCGCCGCCCACCTGACCGGCCAGGAGACGGCCCGCGAGCTCGGCCTTGGCCTCGCCCGCCTGCGCCGGGTCGGTCAGGACCCGACGCAGCGACACCTCGCGGTGGAGCAGCGCGGTGACCGCGGCCAGCTCTCCCGCGAGCTTGCCCGCGTCGACCGACGTGTTGTCGGTCAGCGCGTCGAGGGCCTCACGTGCGGCAACCAGTGCCTCGCGGCTCGCACCGTTCATCGGACGGCCTCGGCCTTCTCCTCGAGCTCCTCGAGGAACCGGTCGATGGTGCGGCTCTGGCGGGCGTGGTCCTCAAGGGACTCGCCGACCAGCTTCGCGGCCAGATCCGTGGCGAGCTTGCCGACGTCCTGACGCAGCGCTGCGGAGGCGGCCTTGCGGTCGGCCTCGATCTGGCTGTGACCGGCCGCGATGATCTCCTCGCGCTGGCGCTGGCCCTCCGCCTTCATCTCCTGGATGATCGCGGTGCCCTGCTCCGTCGCCTCCTGGCGGAGACGCGCGGCTTCGTGGCGGGCCTCGGCGAGCTGGGCCTTGTACTGCTCCAGCACACTCTGAGCCTCGACCTGGGCCGACTCGGCCTTCTCGATGCCACCCTCGATGGCCTCGCGGCGCTCGTCCAGAACCTTGTTGATGTTCGGGAGGAGCTTCTTGGCGAGGAAGCCGAAGACGATGACGAAGGCGATCAGGCCGATGACGAGCTCGTCGAGATGCGGGATGAGCGGAGGCTGCTCCTCCGCCGCTGCCGCAAGAAGCAGAGCGTTCACATCAGTGCCTTCCATAAAAAGAATCGGGCTGTCGGTCCGGCTTACTTGTAGACGAAGCCCATGACGATGCCGATGAGGGCGAGCGCCTCACAGAAGGCGAAACCCATGATCTGGTTGGTACGGATCAGGCCGGCCGCCTCGGGCTGACGGGCGAGGGCCTGGGTGCCGTTACCGAAGATGATGCCGACGCCGACGCCGGGGCCGATGGCCGCGAGGCCGTAGCCGATGGAGGCGACGTTTCCGTTGACGGCGGCGAGAGTCTCGAGAGCGGACATGCCGGTTCTTCCTTCTCTTTCAAGGACCCGGTGGGGGTTGGCCACCGGACGACTGTTGGTTGGGGGGTGGTGCGTGCTGCTGCCGGGCCGGCTCAGTGGTGCTCGGAGAGCGCGCCCTGGACGTAGCTGCAGGCCAGGAGGACGAAGACGTACGCCTGGACGGCCTGGATGAAGAGCTCGAAGGCGGTCATCACGAGGACCATCACGAACGAGGCGCCGGCGTAGACGAAGCCCAGGCCGTTCATGAGGTACCAGGTGGCGAGCGAGAACATCACGATGAGCAGGTGACCGGCGAACATGTTCGCGAACAGTCGGACCGCGTGCGTGAAGGGCCGGATCAGCAGGTTCGAGAAGAACTCGAGCACGACGACCAGGGGAAGGATCGGGCCGAGCGACTTGTCGTAGCCCGTGATGTTCTTCCAGCCGCCGACGAAGCCGTGCTTCTTGAAGGTCAGCGAGATCCAGAGCACGTAGACGATCAGCGCGAGGGCCGCCGGGAAGGCGATCAGCGAGGTGACCGGGAACTGCGCGAGCGGGATGATGGACCAGAGATTCATGATCCATACGAAGAAGAACATCGACACCATGAGCGGGACGTACTTCTCACCGTCGCGCTTGCCGATGATCTCGTAGACGATGCCGCGCCGCACGAAGTCGTAACCGGCCTCGCCGACCATCTGCATCTTGCCGGGGATCAGCTTGGGCTTGTTGAAAGCGGCCCAGAAGAAGCCGACGACCACGATCGAGCCCAGGATCGCCAGCAGCATCGGCTTGGTGAACTCGAAGCTGCCCACGGTGAAGATGGGCTCGTACATGAACGTGTGCAGCCCCGGCGCCGGGAAGCCACATCCGGTGAAGATGTGGCAATCCGGGTCGAAGGCAAGCGTCTGGTCAGCACTCACCGCGGGCTCCTTCAGCGTGGCGCATAGGTACGGCAACCTCGTTGTGTCGGCGCGGCGCACAGCCGCGGTTCGGCACTGGACTGGTCTTACGGATAAGGGGGCGGCGGTTCGGCATCGAGCCTCGCGCTGGGACAGGCGCCGCTTCGGATGCCCGCGCCCGCAGTGCCGCAGTTGGCACCGGACGATAGCAGGAAGCCGAACGCGTCTTTATCCCGGCCCTACCCTTCACGACTTCGACCCCGTTTTCTCGGGCTCGACGTACATGATCTTGGCCTTCATATAGGCCCGGGCCTGGGCGGCGACCCACACGATGGTCGTGGCGAGCAGCGTGAAGGCGAAGGCCTTGAAGTCGAACGCCGAGGTGTCCTTCAGCAAGGCCAGGAAGACGAACAGGATCAGCAGCTGGGCCGTGTAGAGCATGAGCCCCATCGCCTGGAACAGCTGCGGAAGTTTCCTCGCCGTCCGCTGCAGCACCACCAGCCCGATGCCCATGAAGAGAAGCACGACCAGGGTGCCGACGACGGCGCCGAGCGCGCCCTTGCCACCGGCGACCACACCGCTGACGACCGTGGCGACAGCGCCTACGGCGGCGGTGGGGACTGCGGTGAGCAGCAGGGTGCGTGCGTCGTTGGACGGCATGGCGGTGTCTCCGCTTGCTGGAGGGGGCGATGGTGTCGTCGAGGACGAGCGTAATCCCGGTCCGAGGTGTGTCTCGGGGCCAAATGACCGTCGCACTACGGTCTTTCGGCACTGTCGCCGGGTCTCGTGAACCGTATCACAAACTATTTGAATAGGTCTTTACCCATGAAGTGTGCCAACTCTCACACGTGAGAGTGACCGTGCGCGTGTGTGCGCGACAGCGGGTCGACTTGTCTGGTATTGGCCCTCGTTGAGGGTTACGTCAACCTCGCGCCCCGGCCTTACTTCTGCCGGTGAAGCGCGAACGGTGACCGATGGCGGTCGCTCCGTTGACCCCGGCCGGCACCGCCTCGTGCTCGCGGCCGCCCTCGGCGTCGGTCCCGTCGGCGAGACCGTGCGCGTGCTCGTCGTCGCCGCCGTTCGCGCCGCCGTTCCCGCCGTCGCCCTCGTCGTCGCTCTCGTGATCGAGGGGTGCGTCGGCGGACCCGGCGGCGCCGCCGCGCACGGCCCGGCGCCGGTAGCGCGGCGGCACGACGGCCTCCGCCCAGCGCGGGGCGCGCGGGGTGAACCGCGGCAGCAGGAGCAGCACCAGACCCACGGCGCTCAGCAGCACCACCACGAGCACGATCCACATCGAGGTGGAGTGCACCGAGTAGGCGAGCGTGCCGAAGGCGATGAGCGCCGACCAGAAGTACATGATCAGCACCGCGCGGCTGTGCGAGTGCCCGATCTCCAGGAGCCGGTGGTGCAGGTGCCCGCGGTCCGCGGCGAACGGCGACTGGCCCTTCCAGGTGCGGCGCACGATGGCCAGCACCAGGTCGGCCATCGGGATCGCGATGACGGTCAGCGGCAGCACCAGCGGGATGAAGACCGGCAGCGCGGCGTGGGTGGCGGCCTTGGTCGAACCGGCGAAGATCTTCAGCGCGTCCGGGTCGACCTGGCCGGTGATGGAGATGGCGGACGCGGCCAGGATCAGACCGATCAGCATCGAGCCCGAGTCGCCCATGAAGATCCGCGCCGGGTGCATGTTGTGCGGCAGGAAGCCCAGGCACATGCCCATCAGGATGGCCGCGAACAGCGTCGCGGGGGCGGCCGCCTCGATCGTGTAGCCGAACCAGATCCGGTACGCGTACAGGAAGAAGGCGGCGGCGGCGATGCACACCATGCCGGCCGCGAGACCGTCGAGTCCGTCGACGAAGTTGACCGCGTTGATGGTCAGCACGACCAGGGCCACGGTCAGCAGGGTGCCCTGCCACTGGGTGAGCGCGACCGTGCCGACACCGGGGATCGGCAGCCACAGGATCGTCAGACCCTGCATGACCATCACACCGGCGGAGATCATCTGCGCGCCGAGCTTGATCAGCGCGTCCAGCTCGAACTTGTCGTCGAGGACGCCGATCAGCCAGATCAGCGCGGCGCCGGACAGCAGCGCGCGCGGTTCGTTGGACAGCTCGAAGACGTTGTTCAGGTTCTGCAGGTGGTCGGCCACGAGCAGACCCGCGCACAGCCCGAAGAACATGGCGATGCCACCGAGCCGCGGAGTCGGTTCTCGGTGCACGTCGCGGGCGCGGATCTCCGGCATCGCCCCGGTCGCGATGGCGAACTTCCGCACCGGACCGGTGAGCAGATAGGTCACCGCGGCCGTGACACAGAGCGTCAGCAGGTAATCACGCACGGGCTGCCCCACAGGAATCGCTGGCCATCTCAGCCCCACACCCTAGCCGGGCCGTCCCCATGGTCGAGGACATACCGGGGGCCGGAATGGTTGCGGTGACGTGTTCCGCACCTCTTCCTCACCCGCCGTACGGGGGAAATCGCCCCGCGAGACGACGTACCTCGACCCGTGCCCTGGCCGTCTCCCGTACGTCATCTCGTAGCGCGGCGGTGAACAGTGCGGCAATTCTCGCCATCTCGGGTGCCCCCATGCCCTGGGTGGTGACGGCGGCGGTGCCGAGCCGGATCCCGCGCCCGTCCCCGTACGGCAGCGCGCAGGTGTCGAGCACGATCCCGGCGGCGGCCAGCCGGGCCCTGGCGGTCCGTCCGTCGACGCCGAGCGGGGCGGGGTCGGCGGTGATCAGGTGGGTGTCGGTGCCGCCGGTGGTCAGCGCGAAGCCCTCCGCGGCGAGCGCGGCGGCGAGCACCCGCGCGTGCTGGACCACCTGATGGGCGTACCCGGTGAACGCGGGAGTGGACGCCTCCCCGAAGGCGACGGCCTTGGCGGCGATGGTGTGCATCTGGGCGCCACCCTGGGAGAACGGGAAGACGGCCCGGTCCACCCGCTCGGCGAGGTCCGCGCCGCACAGCAGCAGCCCGCCGCGGGGACCGCGCAGCACCTTGTGGGTGGTGCCGCAGACGATGTCGGCGTACGGCACCGGGCTGGGCGCCGCGCCGCCCGCGATCAGGCCGAGGGGGTGGGCGGCGTCGGCGATGAGGTACGCGCCGACCTCGTCGGCGATCTCCCGGAAGATGCCGTAGTCGAGGTGCCGGGGGTACGAGATCGAGCCGCACACGATCGCCTTCGGGCGGTGGTGCCGGGCGAGCGCGGCGACCTGCTCGTAGTCGACGAGCCCGGTCTCGGCGTCGACGCCGTACGGGACGAAGTCGAACCAGCGGCCGGAGAAGTTGCCGGGCGAACCGTGGGTGAGGTGGCCGCCGTACGGGAGCCCCATGGCGAGCACGGTGTCGCCGGGGCGCAGCAGCGCGGCGTAGGCGGCAAGGACGGCGGCGGAGCCGGAGTGCGGCTGTACGTTGGCATGTTCGGCGCCGAACAGGGCGGTGGCCCGGCCGATCGCGATCCGCTCGACGGCGTCGGCGTACTCGCAGCCGCCGTGGTGCCGGGCGCCCGGGTAGCCCTCGGCGTACTTGTTGGCGAGCCGCGAACCGAGCGCGGCGAGGACGGCGGGCGAGGCGAAGTTCTCGGCGGCGATCAGCTGCAGGCTGTCCGCCTGCCGCCGCTCCTCCCCCATCAGCACGTCGGCGACCTCGGGGTCCTGCCTGCGCAGCAGGTCGAGCGCGGGGACTTGCTCGGTGGACGCGGTGACGGACATGGGTCACTCCGGGCGTGAGCGGGCCTGTCAACCCACTCTAGGCACCCGACCCCGCCCCCCGCCCTCCCGATGCGCCACACGAGCACCAGGGGCCCCGGAAGGGGGGCCCAGGGGGTGCGGGGGCCCAGGGGGTGCGGGGGCCCGGGCCTAGCTGTTCTGTCCCGGGAGGTTGTGGACGGGTGATGCAGGTCTCGGCTGAGGCGTCTTGAACGGGTGAGGGCCTTCCGGGTTCGGTGTGGATTGCGAC
>NZ_JBIVFL010000012.1:0-265444 GCF_044748125.1 Streptomyces sp. NPDC090025
GGCCGGACGAAGTCCCACTCAGCATCCGTCAGTTCATGTCGACGTATCACGACACCATGGTCCATCAACGGTGATCATTTGAAGACACCGCCTAGGGCCTGTCTGACAATTCGCGTCGGATCAGGCCGGGTCGTTCGGTGCGCGCGATCGGCGTGCGGCCGGGGCGCCCTTGTAGCGGAGCTACTTGGGCGTTTCGGCCGTGCGGCGCGCGCGCGTGCCGGGCGGGCCGGACCCGGGGTTCTTCGAAAGGCGAGCGGGCTGGGCCGCGAGGGCGGGCCGCAGGGCATCGAGGAGTACCTGGAGGTCAAGTACGTGGGCATCAACCCCTGAGGCCCGGTCCGGGCCGGGCCCGGGCCTGGTCCGACTCGCCTGCGGGAAGCCATACTTGGGGACTTCGCGCGTGACCGGGGCACCTGGAGCAACTGGAGTACCCGGAGTTCCTGGGGGGATTCGTCGTGGGTGTGGCGGACGAGATGCGGGAGGCGTCGTACTCGGCGTTCCTGCTGGGAGGCCTGCAAGTCGCTCTCGTGTTCTGGCTGTTGGGGTCCGTGTTCGCCTACGTGCACCTGGTGCGTACGGGCGCCGCACGCAACTCCTGGCCCGCGACGGCCCGTTACGGGAGCGACCTGCTGTGCTGCGTGGGGATGGTCCCCTGGTGGACCGGCCGGCTCGCCGTGGTGACGGCGTGCGCCGCCTCCGCCATGGTGCTGCTGTGCCTGCTCGACGGCTTCCTGGGGCCCGTCCCGTCCGGCGCCGCCGCGACGCACGCCCTGCTCGTCCTCGCGGCGGCCGTGGTCGCGGTGGCCCGGATCCACACGGCGGCCTCGCTCGACGGCTCGTTCGGCACCTGGTTCCTCACCTGCGCCGGGGTGTTCCTGCTGATGGTGTGCGCCCTGAGCGCGACCACCGACTCGGTGGGGAAGCGGTTCGGGCACGCGGTGTCCGGGCTCGCCTGCGTCGGCCTCGGGCTCAGCATGATGACCGTATGAGAGCCCGACCGGTCACCCGATAGGTCAGCTGGTGCGGGCGGCGCGGCGCAGCCGGGCGCGGGCCGGGTCCTGGGTGGGGCGCGGGGACCCGCCCGGCTGCTCGTGCGGGGCGCGGCGGACGAAGAGGGTGACGGTGACGCCCTCGGTGAATCCGTTGCGCCGCATCATGGTGGCCGATGCCTCGTTGCCGCCCTCCACGTCGGTGATGATCCGTGAGGCGCCCGCCGCGAACAGCGCGTCGCAGCAGCGGGTGACCAGTCCGCTGGCCACGCCCCGGCCGCGGGCCCGCTCCTCCAGGGCGATCCACTCCAGGTAGCCCCAGTCCTCGCGCTCGTCGTACGACAGCGAGCCGAGCACGAAGCCGAGCAGCCCCTGGTCGTCCATGGCCACCCAGCAGGCGTCCGGCTGGGCGTCCCAGTGCGCGGCCACCGAGGACAGCGACCACGAGGTGTACGGCATGGATTTGACGTCGTAGACGCGGTGGCCGAGGTCGAGCACGGCGTCGAGGTGGATCAGTTCCAGCGGCACGATCTGTACGGGACTCTCACTCATGCGGAAATCATGACATGAGGGGGCGAACCGGCAGGTGTGCCGTCCGCGCGTCGCCGCCCGGACGGCGCTGTGCGAGGTGCTGTGCGTGGTGCTGTACGGATGGTGTTGTACGGGTGGGTCCTCGGGGTTCATCGTGGTGACGCGCAAGGTCATGACCATCGGTGCCTCGTCACGTCCTCTGGAGTGTCCATGCAACGCCGTATGTTCGCCGCCGGTCTCACCGCCGCGGCAGCCGCCCCCGTCCTGCTGTCCGCCACCCCCGCGGCGGCCCACGACCGCGACCACGGGCACGGCCCCGACCACGACCAGGAGGGCCAGCTGCTGCGCGCCATGCTGGCCTCGCTGACGGCGGAGCTCGACGACCGGTCGGCGGCGCGGGCGCTCACCCCGCACCTGTACGACGTGGGCTTCGCGTGGGAGCCGCCGGTGGCCCCGCTGCAGAGCCTGGACTTCGTCCTCGCGTACGGCTTCGGCAACCGGCCCCCGGCCGGTGGCGGCGACCCCACGAAGGTGCTGTTCGAGCCGGGTCCGGTGAACGAGGAGCTGGCCGACACGGTGGCCCGGATCCGTCGCGCCCGGCCCGGGATACCGGTGTACGCGCAGTGGGAGATCGCCCGATTCCTGGAGTCCAAGTACCGGATGAGGAACGTGACGTCGATCGAGCCGGTGATCGCCCCCGACGGCACCATCACCTACCTCAGCACCGACGGGGTGGCCGCGCAGGTCGCCGCCGCGCGGGCGCACCTGCCGGGCGGGGTCGGCCGGGCGGCGGTCGTCGGCTTCCGCGACCACGTCAAGCGCTGCGTCCAGACCACCGTCGACCGCGGCATCACGGCCTTCGCGCCGCGCGGCTTCGCCATGCCGGAGACGTACGACGCCAAGTCGGGTCAGGCGTGGACCCGCCGTCGTGACCTGTACCTGGTGCACGACATGGTGGCGCAGTGGAGCGTGCTGCGGCAGAAGCTGATCACGCAGGCGTACCCGCAGGGCTGAGCCGCGCGCGGACCGACGGCCCGCACCCTTCGGCGAAGGGTGCGGGCCGTCGCCTTGCGCCGCTGGCGGCCGGTGTACGGCCTAGCGGCCGTTGTACGGGCGGTGGGCGCCGTACGAGCCGACGTACCCGGCGGCGGGGGAGCCGACGCCGGTCACCGGGTCGTAGCCGCGCACCGCGGCGAGGGAGCTGTCCTTGCCGAGGCTGCGCACCGAGGTGACCAGGCCGTCGGAGGCGTCCACGCCGTTGGCGAAGTCGTTGCGGGCCACGGCCAGGTCACGGTCCTTGCCCAGCGGGTGGTCGGTGACGTCGTGGTAGAGCGGGGAGCCGTACCGGGCGTAGATGCCGGGGTTGGCGAAGCCGATCGGCCGGTGCCTGGCCTGCTGGGCGAGTGCCTGGACGCCCGCGATGACCGGGGCGGCGAGCGAGGTGCCGCCGATGCGGTACTCGTCGTACGACACGGTGCCGTCGGGCCAGCTCTGCGTCTGGCCGACCAGGAAGCCGGTGTTCGGGTCGGCGACGGCAGCGATGTCGGGGACGGTGCGCATCCGGGTCGCGCCGTTCGCCTTGGCGAGCGCGTCGGGCACGACGTGCCGCTGGTAGCCGGGCTGGCGGACGGTCGCGCTGGTGCCGCCGCCCGCGCCGCTGGTGTACGCGCCGGGGAAGCCGGTCCAGGCGGTGCCGTCGGCGGACAGGGACGCCTTCAGGGTGCCCCAGCCGGTCTCGAACCGGTAGGAGCGGTTCTTGCCGACGGCGAGCGAGGTGCCGCCGACGGCCGTCACCCAGGCCGAGTTGGCCGGGGTGTCGACCTGCTTGGTGCCGGTGTTGGCGACCTCGTCGCCGTCGTCGCCGGAGGAGAAGTAGAAGCCGATGCCCTCGACGGCACCGAGCTTGAAGGTGCGGTCGTAGGCGGCGGCGATCTCCGGGGTCTCGTTGGCCTCGATGTCGCCCCACGAGTTGGAGACGATGTCGGCGAGCCGCCGGTCGACGATCTTGTTGAGGGCGTCGAGGAGGTCGGCGTCGTTGCAGGAGGCTCCCGCGACGTAGACGATCCCGGCGTCCGGGGCGACCGCGTGGACGGCCTCGACGTCGAGGGTCTCCTCGCCGTACCAGCCGGACGCGTCGCAGTCCTCGGTGTGGGTGTACTCGGCCGGGGTGACCTGGCGGAGCTGCCCGCCGCGGTACGCCTGGTCGCCGTTGCGGCGCGCGTAGGTCCGCGCGTCGGCGGCGATGGTCGGGCTGGCGAAGGCGTCGGTGATGGCGACGGTGACGCCGCGGCCGGTGTAGCCGCCCGCGCCGTAGGCGCCGCGCAGGTCCTTGCCGGTGTATCCCTTGACCGCGTACGGGACCTTGGCGCCGTAGGCGTCCGGCAGGGTGGTGGCGACGTTCGAGCCGAAGGACGTGGAGAAGGGGCCCGCGTTGCGGAATCCGGCGCCCGGTCCCGGCAGGGTGTCGTGGTGGGTGGCCCGGTGCGGGGCGGTGTCGAGGCCGGTCACGGTCAGGACCGCGTCGGCGAGGGCGCCCGGTGCGGACGGCGTGCCGGTGGGCGCGCGGTAGACCTTGGTGCCCTTGCGGTAGTCGTGCAGGGTGGTGGCGAATGCCTTCTGGGCGGCGGTCACGTCGCCCGTGACGGTTATGTAGTGCTCGTTCGTGCCGGTGACGGTGAGTCCCGCGCCCTGGAGCCAGCCGGTGACGGCCGCGACCTGCTCCGGGCTCGCGCCGAACCGCTGTCGCGTCTGCTCGGGCGTCAGATAGGCGCCGTAGCGCGGCGACGCCGGGTCGGACACGGCCTCGGCGTAGGCCGTGAGGCCGCGCGGGTCCCGTCCGGCCAGGTAGACGCGGGCGTCGACGCGGGCGGTGGCGGCGGTGCCGCCCCGGTCCGCCGACGGGGTGGCCCAGCCGGGCCGCGCGCCTTCCAGCGCGACCCGGCCGCCGGGTGCCGGGGTGGCGGCCTCGGCGGCCGGCAGTCCGACGGCGAGCGTGCCGGCGAGCAGCGGCAGCGCCGCCGCCATGACCACCCCTGTGCGCCGCGTGATACGGCTGCTTCTCATGTCGTCCCCTGTGGTGAGGCGTTCGCGTGCTGCGCACGAGGCGCAGCGGTACGCCGCCACTCTTGTCAGGATCAGTTCACGCCGGGGACAGGGAGTGATCAAGAGACGTCAAAGAGCTGTCCACGAAAAGGAATTGACGGGACACCACCGTGCACATCACGCCATCACACGGCCAAGCGTGGTCAGCGGGACGCGAGTTCGGCGTGCGCCGGGTGCCGGGGTCCGAGCAGCACGACGAGGCCGGTCCCCTCGGGCACCGGGCGGTTGGCGATGAGCCAGCCCGCGCGTTCGTAGAAGGCGACGGTCCGGTCCGCGGCGGCCGAGGTCAGCAGCCAGCAGCGGCCGCCGGGGCTGTCCTCGGTGACGGCCGCCAGGAGCCGCCCGCCGAGACCCGACCCGCGGCCGCGGCCCGCGACGGCCAGTTCGTCGACCTCCAGGGCGCCGGTCAGCCAGTCGGCGGTGGCCCGCTCGCCGAGGGCGGCGGCGACCCGCGGATAGCTGCGACCGGTGGGGAACGGGTCCGGGGTGGTCCAGGCCGTCGCCCAGCCCACGACGCCCACGTCGCCCACGTCACCCTCGCCGTCGAGCGCGACGGCGGCGCTGAAGCCGGGCCTGCGCACGTCGTCCGCGAGCCGCTCCAGATAGGCGTCGGCGCCGTCGGGCCCCTCGTTCCAGGGCGGGCCGCCGAAGGCATCCGCGTACACGGCCCGCAGGCCGTCCCCGTACCCGAGCAGCTCCTCGCCGGAGACCGTCCGCACCACCGCCGGGCCGCTCCCCGGCCGGATCGCACCGCTCACCGCACTCCCCCTTCTGCGCGCCAGTGAGCGCACCCTATGCGAGCCCGGCGCGGAATCGCTCCTTCCCTTCTCGCGCCTCCCCTCCGGGCACCACCCGGAGCGCGGCGATTACCCGCACTTGCAGATATAGAGCGTGTGCAACTATTGTCGAAGCGCGCTAACGGCTTACTCAAGCAACAAGCGCCTCGCACGTCGCACACTGCATCCACGGAAGGGATGAGCCATGCCGCTCGCTCTCCTCGCCCTCGCGGTCGGGGCCTTCGGAATCGGCACCACCGAATTCGTGATCATGGGGCTGCTGCCCGAGATCGCCGCCGACTACGGCGTCTCCATCCCCACCGCGGGCCTGCTGGTCACCGGGTACGCGCTGGGCGTCGTGCTCGGCGCGCCGCTGCTCACCGTCCTGGGCAACAAGGTGAGCCGGAAGCGGATGCTGATGCTCCTGATGGGGCTCTTCGTGGTCGGCAACCTGGTCTCGGCCGTCGCGCCGAGCTTCGGGATCATGCTCACCGGGCGGATCGTCGCCTCCCTCGCGCACGGCTCGTTCTTCGGCATCGGGTCCGTCGTCGCCGCCGGTCTTGTGGCGCCCGACCGGAAGGCCGGTGCCATCGCCACCATGTTCACCGGACTGACCGTCGCCAACATCGTCGGCGTCCCGCTCGGCACCTTCATCGGGCAGGCCGTCGGCTGGCGCACCACCTTCGTCGTGGTGGCCGCGCTCGGCGTGGTCGGACTGCTCGGCGTCGCCCGCCTCGTGCCCGCCATGCCGCGCCCCGAGGGCGCCCGGCTGCGGCGGGAGCTGACCGCCTTCCGCAACCCGCAGGTGCTGCTCGCGATGGCGATGACCGTGCTCGGCTTCGGCGGCGTCTTCGCCGCGATCACCTACATCGCGCCGATGATGACCGAGGTCGCCGGATACTCCGGGGGCGCCGTCACCTGGCTGCTCGTCCTGTTCGGCGTGGGCATGTTCCTCGGCAACCTGATCGGCGGCCGGTACGCCGACCGCGCCCTGATGCCCCTCCTGTACGTCACGCTCGGCGGCCTCTCCCTGGTGCTCGCGCTGTTCACCGTGGCCGCGCACCACAAGGTCCTCGCGGCCGTCGCCGTCGTCCTCGTCGGTGCGCTCGGTTTCGCCACCGTGCCGCCGCTGCAGAAGCGGGTGCTCGACCAGGCGCACGGCGCGCCGACCCTGGCCTCCGCCGTCAACATCGGCGCCTTCAACCTGGGCAACGCGCTGGCCGCCTGGCTGGGCGGCCTGGTCATCGCCGCGGGCCTCGGCTGGACCGCCCCGAACTGGGTCGGCGCCCTGCTCGCCGCCTCCGCCCTCGGCCTCGCGCTCTGGTCGGCCGCACTGGAACGCCGTACGCACCGGCCCAGCGCCCCCGCTCCGGCCGCCGCCCCCGCCCGTACCCCCGTCCACCACTGACTCACCACTGACTCACCACTCCCCCCACCCCCTCCCCCATCCCTCGAGGAGAAGCGCCATGAGCACCACGACCGACACCGTCACCACTCCCGCCCTCACCCCGCTGACCAGCACCGACGCCGACATCCTGCTGACCGCCGCGCGCCGGGCCGCCGACGCCGCCGGGGTCGCGGTCAGCGTCAGCGTGGTCGACGCGGGTGGCCACCTGCTCGCCTTCCGGCGGGACGACCGCGCGGTGCTGATCTCGGGCGAGACCAGCACCCGCAAGGCGTACACGGCGGTGCAGCTGGACGCGCCGACCGCGGATCTGGTCGATCTGGTGAAGCCGGAGGGCCCCTTCCACTCGCTGCCGACCGCGCTGGAGCGCCCGCTCCTGTTCATCGCCGGGGGTGTGCCGGTGCACCGCGCGGGGCGGCTGATCGGGGCGATCGGCGTCGGCGGCGGGGCGCCGGAGCAGGACCACTCCTTCGCCACCGCCGCCGTGGCCGAGCTCGGGGCCTGATCACCGGGTCTGACCACCGGGCCCCTACGGGGTCACAGCTCCGCGAGGGCGCGGATCACCTCGGCGGCGAGTTCCCGCTGGCCTTCGAGAGTCAGATGGACGCCGTCGTCGAGATGGCGGCCGGTGGCCGGCGGTCGGGTGTCGACCGTCGGCTCCGGCCGTTCGCGCAGTTCCTCGGCGATGGCGGTCACGTCCGCGTCCCGCCAGCTCAGCCCGGCCCTGCGGAACGGCTCGAAGGCCGCGACCCGGTCCTCGTCCACCGGTGTCGGGGTGAGCCAGATCCAGCGGGCGTCGGGCGCGAGCGCCCGCAGCGCCGTCAGGTTGCGCCGGGTCTCGTCGAGGCTCACCAGGGTCTGTGCGCCCGGGCGTTGGACGTCGTTGGTGCCGAGCAGGCAGAACACCCAGTCGGGCCGGGCCTGGCCGAGCGCCGGGGCGAGGGTACGGGCCTGGGTCGTCGTGCAGCCGGAGACGGCCAGGTTCGTGACGCTCACCCCCTCGGGCAGCAGCGCGGTGAGGATCTCCAGCCAGGAGAGCCGGTCGGCGGTGGTGCTCTCGCCGAGGGCGACGATCCGCTGCCCGGCGGTGAACGGCAACCGGCCGATGGCCGGGGCGAGTTCGGGGTCGGCGCGCAGGGTGTCGGCCGCGCCCCGGGCCTCGGCGGCGAAGGCGGCGAGGCGCTGCTCGTACGCCTCCGGGGTCAGCCCGAAGAGTCCGGCGACCCGGTCCTCGGGCAGCCCGTACAGATAGGGCAGATTGCGTTCGGGCCGCTGGAAGCGGAGCAGTTTGGTGAGCATGGCCTCGCGGACGTCCGGCGGCGGGCCCGACGGCACCCCCGCGGCCGTCGGTACGCCCTGGGCAACCCGCTGCGTGGCGCGCGGAGTCGTCGTCATGCGATCACCCGCCCGCCGGTGAGGTCGAGGGTGGCGCCGGTGATCCAGGAGGCGGCGTCGGAGGCGAGATAGACCACGGCCTCGGCGACGTCCTCGGGCCTGCCGATCCGGCCGAGCGGGAAGTCCGCGGCGAGCCGGGCCCGTTGGTCCTCCGTCAGGTACTGGCGCATCCGGTCGTTCAGGACGGCGGACGGTGCCAGGCAGTTGACCCGGACGCCGTGCCCACCGACCTCCTGGGCGAGGTGCCGGGCGAACATCAGGACGCCCGCCTTGGCGACGGCGTACGCCGCGTTCGCGCCGCCGGGGACGCGTCCGGCGGTGGAGGACATCAGCACGACCGTGCCCGAGCCGCGCGCCACCATCGCGGGCAGGAAGGCGGAGACGGTCAGGAAGACCGAGGTCAGGTCGGAGTCGATGACCGACCGCCAGCGGTCGACGCCGAGCTCCACGGTGGGTACGGGGGCGCCCTGGCCGCCCGCGAACGGGGCCAGGATGTCCACCGCGCCCAGCTCCCCGGTCACCAGGTCGTGGAGGAGTTCGACGGCCGCCGGGTCGGTCACGTCGGCGGGGGCGGCGAGGGCCTGCCCGCCCGCCTCGACGATCGACGCGACGACGGCGTCGACGGCGGCCTTGTCCCGGCCGGTCACGGCGACCTTCGCGCCGCGCGCGGCGAGCGCCCGGCAGGTGGCGGCACCGATGCCCCGGGATCCGCCGGTGACCAGGGCGACCTTGCCCTCGATCCCGGGCGCGGGCCCGGCGGGGAAGGCGGCGAGGGCAGCGGCCGGAGAAGCAGAGGGAGGAGAGGGAGGAGGAAGAGAGGTCATGAGCGCATTCCATTCACTCGACAGAATGATTCAGCTAGGTGAATCGTTCTCGTCGCGTACGATAGCCCGCGTGAGCACGACGAGGCAACCGAGCGAGGAATCCGGCGTGGCGGCACCGCGCCCCCGGGGCACCGCCTTCCTGCTGGCCCAGCTCGGGGCCCATGCGGCGGGCCGGTTCGCCGAGCGGGTGGCCGCGCTCGGCCTGACGCCGCCGGACGTGGGGCTGCTGCGCATGATCGCGACCCGGCCGGGGCTGAGTCAGCGCGCGCTCGCCACGGAGCTCGGCGTGGTGCCCAGCCGGGTGGTCACGCTGATCGACCAGCTCGACGGCAAGGGCCTGGTGGAGCGGCGGCGCAGCACCGAGGACCGGCGCAACCACGCCCTGCACCTGTCGGCGGACGGGCAGCGCGTCCTGGCGGAGATCGGGACGGTGGCCGGCGAGCACGAGGCCGACATCTGCGCGGGTCTCGACGACGCCGAACGCGCGGTCCTGACCGGCCTGTTGGAGCGGATCGCCGAGCGGCAGGGACTCACGCCCGGCGTGCACCCCGGGTACCGGGGCATGGCGAAGGGGCGGCCCCGGTAAGCCCTTCGGCTCCGGGGCCGCCCACCCGCCGGCCGACCAGCGGTCAGTCGGCGCTCAGTCGGCGGTCAACCTGCCTTCGGTCCTGGTCAGTTGACGAAGACCACCGGGCTGCCGGCCTGGCTGGTGTCGCGCACCGGGCCGTACTTGGCGCTGAAGTAGCCGTTGGCCGGGCAGGTGCCCGGGCCGCTGAACTTGGTGAACAGCTGGTCCTTGAAGGTGAGCGAGTTGTCCGTGTTGGACGGGGTCGCCGTGAGGCTGCCCGCCCGGTAGACACAGGTGGTCACGCCCAGGATCGTGTTGATCTTCAGGGTGGTCTGGATCGGGCCCGCCGCTCCGGCCGTGACCGTGAGCGAACCGCCGGAGACGACGGCCGCCGCGAACGGCAGGTTGTTGACCGTGATGCTCTGCACGCCGGTGGCGCCCACGATGTTGGTGGTGCAGCTGGCGAGGGTGTGGGCGCTGACCGACTCGGTGGCGGTGCCCGGCGCGGCCGGGTTGCCGGTCACCGACGCGGTGAACGCGGAGGTGTTGCAGGTGATGCCGGTGCTGCCGCCGAGGGTGGTGGCGATCTTGGCCGTGGCGCCGGTGGCCAGGGAGGCGGAGAGCACGTCGCCGGTGGCGACGGCGGTGCCGCCCGCACTGCCGGTGGTCAGCACGTTCCCGGCGTTGGCGGTCGCGGAGGCGGTGGTGGTCACCGCGAGCACGGCGGCGACGGCGGTGCCGAGGACGACGGAGAGAGCACGCTTGTCCATGGGGGTTCCTTTCGCACAGGGCGGAGGGTGCACGGAGGGTCGGGACCGCGACGGTCGGCGCGACGGCGCGGGAGGAACGCACGGCACGGGAAGCGCGCACGACACGGCGTGCGGGCCTGGGGATCGCCGTACGGGAGAGGGCCGCGCGGGCGGCGGACGGGCTCGGGCGCACGTGTCCGGCCGCGCGGGAATGGGTCGCGGCGCGGCGGACGGGCTCGGGCCGCGGGCGACAGGTGGCGCGGGAGCGCCACGGTGGCGACGCCACCGCCGGAAGGTTCCGGCGCCACGGATCCCCGGCGGCGGTGTCGCGATACGAGGTGGAGCGTAATACTCGGTGTGCGGTGCGCGGCGGGGGGCGCATCCCGTCCCACGGGGGTGCGGCTCCACCGTTGCTCGCCCGGAGCACCGAGAGGAAAACCCACGAGGGTTGTAATCCTGTCGAGTATGTGACGTCAACAACCGCAGAAGGATGTGGCCGATGACGAGCGTTCGCGATGCCGAGGAGGATCTCGTCCTGCCGGGGGCGCGCACGGGGCGCGAGCCCGAGCGTTCGCTGCGGCCCGGACCGCGCCGGCTCACTCCCGAGGAGGTGGCGTCACGGCAGCGCGAGCGGCTGCTCGACGGGGTGGCGCGGACGGTCGCGGCGAACGGCTACACCGGCGCGCGGATCAGTGACATCTGCCGGGCCGCCGGAGTGACCCGTCCGGTCTTCTACGAGCTGTTCTCCGGCAAGGAGGACGCGGTGCTCGCCGCGTTCCGCGGCGGCACCGGCACCGTGGTGCGGGCGATGGTCCGGGCGTACGAGGGGGCCGGGGGCGCGGTCGACTGGCCGGTCGCGGTGCGGGGCGGGCTCGGGGTGCTCCTGAACCTGCTCGCGGAGAACCCGGTGTTCGCCACGATGGTGGTCGAGATCGAGTCGGTGGGGCCCGCGGGGCGCCGGGCGCGGGCCGAACTTCTGGCCAGTTTTCGACGGTTCTTCGCGGACGCCCCGCCGGGCCCCGTGACGGTGCCGCGGGCCGCTCTGGTCGACACGGTGGTCGGCGCCGTGCACGCGGCGGTGCTCCGGGCGGTGGACGAGGGACGGTTCGACACGGCGGCCGACGGGAGTGTCGCGGCGGGTCTCGCGGAGCTGCTCGACGTCCTCGTCCATGTGGTGGTGGCGCCGTTCCAGCGCGTCTGACGGAGTGCCGGCCTCCCCTCCGCCGGCCCCCGCCGACGCCTGAATGATCGTCAACAGTCTTTTGTTACCGGGGAGTTGACGGGCCGGATTAACCGCGCGTACGGTCCGTTTCGGTCCCCTGCGGCACCGCCGCCTCCGTACGCGTCCGGGAAGACCCAGGTGGATGGGGGACCGTCCGCGCCAGGACGTCGCCGCGCTCCGTTTCCTCATCGATGTCAGGAGCAACGCATGGCCCTGCCCGAAAACACCCCCGACCCGGGGGCCTCCTCCGCCGTGGCGTCCGCACGGGCGGCCGACGCCACGGACCGCCGCGGTGGTGTCCGTTACCGCCGCGCCGCCCTGATGGGCGTGCCCGCCTTCCTCGCCGCCTCGACCCTGGTGGTGCTCACCGCGCAGGGCGCGCTCGCCGCCCAGTTCGCCATCTCCGGCATGCCGTTCACGGTGACCGCGACCTCGCTCGAGGGCGAGGGCTTCGGCCAGTTCGGGGCGCTCGACAACATGGCCGAGGGCAGCCCGAACGCGGGCGACACCGGCGGCCAGGTGCTCGTGATCGTGACCGCGTTCCGCGAGGCCAAGCTCTCCAACCTGTGCCAGAGCGTGGAGCTCGGCGGCACCCATCTGCTGATCACCGCGGGCAACAAGAAGGACCGTCCGGTGAAGGCGTCCGGTCTGACCACCGACTCCACCGAGATGGCCGCCAAGCTCGCCGAGTTCAAGAACATCGAGATCGGCGGCGACGCCAGCACGTACGACAAGCCGCCGATCAAGGGCCCGCTGGGCTCGTTCGGCCAGCAGGCGGACAGCGTGACGATCACGGACGTGCGGCAGAACAACTACGCCACCACCGCGACCCGGTTCACGCTGCCCGATCTCCACATGGGCTTCAGCTCGAAGGGCTGCTGAGCGTGGCGGCCGACACCGAGGAGTCCGTCGCCGGACCTGACGCCCCGGACGCGTCCGGTGCCACGGCGCCCGACGGGCGGCGGCATCCGTGGCGGACCTTCCGGCGCTGGCGGCACCGCCGGCCCTTCGGGGCCGGGGTGGCGCTCGCGCTCGGCGGCGCGGAGATCCTGCTGACCCAGCGGGCCAGCATCACGGTGATCCTCTCCGCGGGAGCGGACAGTCTGATCGGCTATGTGCTGCCGATCATCATGACGGTGTGCGGACTGCTGATCGTGTTCAACCCCCGTCAGCGGCTGTTCTATTCGGTGATCGGCGTGCTCGCGTCGCTGGCGAGCTGGATGACGTCCAACCTCGGCGGCTTCTTCGTGGGGATGCTGCTCGGCCTGGTCGGCAGCTCCCTCGCGTTCGGCTGGCTGCCGGACCGGCCGGGGCGCCACGCGCTGCCGTGGCGCCGGAAGCGGGCGGCCTGAGGGCACGCGCCCGAGGGACCGGGTGGGTATGCGGGCGGGCGCCCGCATACCCACTTTTTAGTGGGTACTTGTCGCCCCGGCGGCCCCGGGAGAGTCTGGAGAAGCCCGAGGGGAACACCCCGGAAGGACCGCGGAAACCGAAAGGAGCAGGAGAACAGCGGGACCTTGAGAAGCGCGCTCAGGAAGCGGCGCGCTCCGCGACCAGCCGCTCGATGCGGCGGTGGCCCCAGTCGGAGAGCGGGGCCAGCGCCTCGGAGAGGATCCGGCCCTCGTCGGTCAGCGTGTAGACGGTCTTCGGCGGCACCACGTCGTGCACCTCGCGGTGCACGAGGCCGTCCGACTCCATCTCGCGCAGGGCCTGCGTCAGCATCTTCTCGCTGATGGCCGGGATCTCCCGGCGCAGCTCGCCGGGCCGTCGCGGCCCCGATTCGAGCAGCCAGAGCAGCCAGGTCTTCCACTTGCCGTCGATCACCGCGACGGCGGCGCTCACGCCGCACAGATCGGTCTCCCTGGCCCGGCCACGCGTCATGGTCCGTCCCCCGTCCCCTCGTTCTTCCCGGCCGTACCGGTCGCACCGGTCGACCCGCTTCGGCCGACCAGTCTGTCATCAGCTCACCGCACCACCCGCACAAGGAGTTCCGCCATGTCCGCATTCCCCCAGTCCCCCGCCGCCGCCACGCCCGCCACGCCCGCCGCCGTCACGGTGCTCGGTCTCGGCCCGATGGGCCGGGCGCTCGCCGGGGCCTTCGTGGCCGCCGGGGTGCGCACCACCGTCTGGAACCGCACCCCGGGCCGCGACCGCGAGCTGATCGAGCGCGGCGCGCACGGCGCGGCGAGCGCGGCCGAGGCGGTCGCGGCCAGCCCGCTGACCGTCGTCTCGGTGGTCGACTACGACGCATCGGACGCCGTGCTGCGCACCCCCGAGGTCACGGCGGCGCTGCGCGGCCGCACCCTGGTGAACCTCACCGCCGACACCCCCGAGCGGGCCCGGGACACCGGTTCCTGGGCGGCCGGGCACGGCATCGCGTACCTCGACGGGGCGATCATGACGCCGACGCCGACCATCGGCACGCCGGACGCGGTGGTGATCCTCAGCGGCCCGGCCGACCTCGCGGCGGCGCACGGCCCGGTCCTGGACGCGCTCGGCGGCGCCCGTACCCACCTCGGCGAGGACATCGGCCGGGCCGCCGCGTACGACATCGCTCTGCTCGACATCTTCTGGACCTCGATGACGGGCTACATGCACGCCCTCGCGGTGGCGGGCGCGGAGGGCATCAAGCCCGGCGAACTGGCCCCGTTCGCACAGGGCATCGCCGTGATCATGCCGCCGCTGTTCGAGGGCTTCGCGGCGGACATCGAGGACGGCGGCTTCTCCGGCGAGATCAACCCGCTGACCTCCGCGCTCTCCTCCCTCACCCACATCGTCCGCGCCTCCGAGAACCACGGCATCGACGCGAGCCTGGCCCGCGCCGCCGAGGGCCTGGCCCGCCGCACGGTGGCCCTGGGCCACGGCGCGGACGGCTACTCGCGGATCGCGGAGTTCCTGGGCCGCCGCTAGAGGCGGCGCAGGGCGCCGTCCGCGCGCAGGGCCGGCAGGGTCGGGTAGCCGTCGACGGCCATCAGGAGGTCGGTCTCGGCGAGCAGGGTGCGCAGGACGTGGACGATGCCGTCGGTGCCGTCGAGGGAGAGGCCGTACGCGTAGGGGCGGCCGACGGCTACCGCGGTGGCGCCGAGGGCGAGGGCCTTGGTGACGTCGGCGCCGCTGCGGACGCCGGAGTCGAACAGGACCGGGAGCCCGTCGGCGGCGGCGACCACGTCGGGGAGGGCGTCGAGGGCGGGCAGGCCGCCGTTGGCCTGGCGGCCGCCGTGGTTGGAGCAGTAGATCCCGTCGACGCCGCCGTCCCTGGCGCGGCGGACGTCCTCGGGGTGGCAGATGCCCTTGAGGAGGATCGGCAGTTCGGTGAGCGAGCGCAGCCAGGGCAGGTCGTCCCAGGTGAGCGGGTTGCCGAAGATGCCGGTCCATTCCAGGACGGCGGCCTGCGGGTCCTCCTCGGGGGTCTTCGCGAGGCGGGCCCGGAACACCGGGTCGGAGGTGTAGTTGGCCAGGCAATGGCCGCGCAGCTGGGGGAAGTTGCCGGTCGCGAGGTCGCGCGGGCGCCAGCCGGTGACCCAGGTGTCGAGGGTGATGACGATGCCCTGGAACCCGGCGGCCTCGGCCCGGTGCACCAGGCTCTCGGCGAGCGCCCGGTCGGTCGGGGTGTAGAGCTGGAAGAAGCCGGGGGTGTCGCCGGACGCGGCGGCGACGTCCTCGAGCGGGTCGACGCTCAGCGTGGAGGCGATCATCGGGACGCCGGTGCGGGCGGCGGCGCGGGCGGTGGCGAGGTCGCCGTGGCCGTCCTGGGCGCACAGGCCGATGACGCCGATGGGCGCCATGAGCAGCGGGCTGGGCAGGGTGCGGCCGAAGAGTTCGACGGTGAGGTCGCGCCGCGCCGCGCCCACCATCATCCGGGGCACCAGGCCCCACCGGTGGAACGCCTCGGCGTTGGCGCGCTGGGTCTGTTCGTCGCCCGCGCCGCCGGCGACGTACGACCAGACGGAGGGCGGGAGCGCGGCCTCGGCCCGCCGTTCGAGCTCGGCGAAGGACATCGGGAGGGTGGGCAGGGTGCCGAAGAGCCCGTTCAGGTAGATCTCGTTCTGGTAGTCGCCGAACCGCTGGTCCATGGTGCCGCTCGCCCTTCCCCTGCCGGTCCCGGCGCCCGTCCGGGTGCCGGTCGGACACGGACGCTACCGCCCGGTAGGGCGTCTGGCCATGGCCCGGGACGGCGGGCCTCGGTCGGATCGGACGCCTCGTCGACAGGTCGCCGGTCAGGTCGCCGGTCAGGCGGTGACGGGACTCGCGGCCAGCTCCTGGCGGACCACGATGGCGTTGAGCCGCAGCGCGAACGGCACGATGTCGGTCATCGCGAGCGCGCCGACACCCGCCTTGTCCCGGTGGACGGTGACGTCCACGCAGAAGGCGATGGCGTGCAGATACGCGCCGGTCTCCGGGTCCTGCAGGGCGAAGAACAGGTCACGGTAGTAGCGGGTGCGGTCGGCGCCCTCCTCGTAGTACGAGAGTCCCGGCGCCCCGCCGGGCGCCGCCTCCTGCTCGGCGAGGCCGGTGAACGCGGCGACCAGCTCGCGCTCGACGGTGCCCCAGAACCCGGCCTCGGCCGCCTCGGGCGGCAGCGCCTGCCGTACCGCCTCCTTGAGCGAGAGCACCATCACCAGGACCGGCGCCTGCTCCTGGAGGCCCCAGCCGCGCACCATCCGCACGATGGTGGCGTCGGGGAGCGCGGCGGCGGCGGCCCGGATGTGCTCGAAGTCGTAGTTGACGGTGGCCGGTGCGATGGCCTCCTGGAAGGCGTGGGCCAGGGCCTCCGCCTGGGTCCGGTGCGCGGGGTCGACCTCGATGACCGTCTTGAAGCTCGCGGCCAAGACTCCTCCTTCAACAGTTTGTTGAGCAAAGTGGCGTCAGTATGCCGCAGGGGCCGGGTCGGCCGACCCCCGGACCCCCGGGTCAACCGATCGGCTGACCCGGAGGTCCGGGCGTCGGCCGGAGCATGGGAAGCGGGAGCCCCTGCCCG
Organism: Streptomyces sp. NPDC090025; assembly: GCF_044748125.1. Classification (NCBI taxonomy): domain Bacteria; kingdom Bacillati; phylum Actinomycetota; class Actinomycetes; order Kitasatosporales; family Streptomycetaceae; genus Streptomyces; species Streptomyces sp. NPDC090025. The sequence continues at coordinate 16,540 of NZ_JBIVFL010000012.1, forward strand.
GGGACCCCCCGCCCGGTCCGTCCCCTCGCCGCCCAGGAGTCCGCCGTGAACCGAACCCGAGCCCTCGTCGTGCTGGCCGCCTCCGTCGCGCTGCTCGCGGGCTGCGCCCAGGGCGCGGACCCGGCCACGCCCGGCACCCGGGCCGCCCCACCCAGCACCACGACCACCACCCCGACCACACCCGTCACACCGTCCACGCCCGCCACCGGGAAGACCCCGGCCGGCACCCTGCTCGTCGCCGACTTCGGCGCCGACACCGTGACCTTCGTGGACCCGGCCCGTGGCCCGATCGGCTCGGTGCGGGTGGGCACCGCCCCGTACGGGTTCGTCGTCGGCGCGGACGGCCGGGCCTGGGTGGCCACCGCCGAGGGCGTCGCGGTCGTCGACACGGCGAGCCGTACGCGCGTGGCGCTCGTGCCGTACCGGACCGCGACGGGCCCGGTCACGACCGGCGAGTACCGCGGCGGCGGCATGGGCATCGCGCTCTCCCCGGACGGGCGGCGGGCGTACGTGGGCGTCAACGTGCCCGGTGGCAACGGCACCCTGGAGGTGATCGACACGGCGTCCCTGAAGGTCACCGACCGGGTTTCGGTCGGGCGGCGGCCGTTCGACGTCGACGTCTCGCGCGACGGGGCCGAGGTGTACGCCACCGACCACGACTCCTTCGACGTGACCGTGGTCCGCGCGGACACCCTGCGCACCCGGCGGATCGAGGTGGCGCCGTACGGCACGGCGGGCGGGCTCGGCTCCTGGCTGAAGCCGCACTACGCGGTGGTCAGGCCGTCGGACGGCAAGCTGCTGCTGCCCTTCGAGGGCGAGCGGCTTGTCGAGCTCGACCCGCGCACCGGACGGTCGGAGATCCGGCGGATGACCGCCGACACCCATCAGCACGGGGCCACGATCACCCCCGACGGCACCCTGTTCGTGGTGGGTACGGGTCCCATCGACCCGGCGACCGACGAAGGCCCTTCGCTCACCGTCCGCAAGCCGGACGGCACCGAGCGGGTCATCCCGCTCGACGGGCCGCACGAGGACGTGGCCGTGTCGCGCGACGGCCGCACCGCGTACGTGACCGGCGGCTTCACCCGGGACGGCTACTGGGACGGTCTGACGGTCGTCGACCTGACGGACGGCAGCACCCACCGGCTCGCCGCCGGTTCCCGCCCGCTCGGCATCGCGGTGCTGTAGCCCGCATCCCAACTCCCGTACGGTCCACGGTCGTTCCCGGGTCGATCCGGCGGCCCGCCAGGCCGCCGAAAGGCTGGCCCGGCAGCCACCCCCGCTGTCAAAATGCGGTCGGGGGGATGCGCGATGGAGCGACTCGACCGGGTGACCGTACCGCCGCCGGACACGGCGGCGACCAGCGCGGCGCGGCAGGCGGGCCTCGGCGCGTACCTGCGGGCCTTCCGGGCCCGGCACGGGGACATCGGGAGCACCCCGCCCACCGGCAGCCGCGAGCGGCGGGCGGCCCTGGTGCTCGCCACGGCCGCGGCCGGTCTGGCGGTGCCGGCGACCGTCAGCAGGCTCACCGGTCCCGCGTTCGGCGTCCCGCTGCTGCTGCTCGCGTTCGCGGCGGCCGGGCTCGCGCTGTGGCGTGCGCTGCGGTCGCCGGGACGGACGCCGGAGGCGGGGGCGGGGCTGCGGCCCGCCGAGTACGTCTATCTGTACGAGCGCGGCCTGGTCTGCCCCGGCCCCGGCGGGACGGCCCGGGCGGTGCCCTGGCAGGCGGTCACCGCGATGCACCAGGACGTGACCCGGACCGGCGCCGACGGCCGCTACACCGGCACCCACTACGCGTACCGGCTGCTCACCGGGGACGGGCACGGGGTGGCGGTGGGCGGGTTCCTGAACGAGGAGACGGTGCCCCGGCCCGCGGACTCGCAGATCAGGGAGCTGGCGCAGATCGTCCTGGACGAAACGGTTCGGCGGGCGCTGCCGCCCGCCGTGACCACCCTGGAGGCGGGCGGCCGGGTGGCCTTCGGCGAGATCGCGGTGGACGGGCGCGGGATCGCGCTGCCGTCGGGGACGGCGGCGTGGGAGCGGGTACGGCTCTGCGAGTGGCGCGGCGACGGGCTCGTGGTGGTGCGGACGGCCGGGGCGGGCCGCTGGGCGCGGGAGGCGAAGGACATCCCGGACTTCCCGGTGTTCTGGACGCTGGTGAAGGAGCTGTTCCCGGAGGCGCGCGAGGTCCGGCGCTGAGCTCGCACGGACGGGCACCCGCCCACCGCGGTCGTGGCCCCCCCGGATCACCACCGACCGGCCCTGACCGGCCCCGGGTCACGGACCGTAGCCACTCCCGGCCTCGTGCGTCACCGAGCGGAGGCGGCCGTACGTGACTAGCGTGACGGTAGAGACAGACGTCATCGATCCGGAAGCGAGTCATCGTCATGACCTCACGACCTCTGGGCACGCCGGTCTGGACCGACGCGATGTTCACCGATGTGGAGGGCGCGAAGTCGTTCTACGCCGACGTGCTGGGCTGGACCTTCGGCGAGTCCTCATCGGAGTACGGGAACTACACCCAGGCGTACAAGAACGGCAAGGCGGTCGCGGCGGTGGTGCCGCCGATGCCCGGGCAGGACGGCGAGCAGCAGTCCGCCTGGTGTCTGTACTTCGCCTCGCCCGACGCCGCCGCCACCGCCGAGAAGATCAGGGGCGCGGGCGGCACGGTCCTGATGGAGCCCATGCAGGTGGGCGCTTTCGGCACGATGTGTCTGGCGCAGGACCCGACGGGCGCGGTGTTCGGGGTGTGGCAGGCCGGTGAGCACGTGGGCTTCGAGCTGGAGGGCGAGACCGGCTCGTACGTGTGGGCCGAGGTGTTCACCCGGCAGCCGGCGCGGACCGACCCGTTCTACACGGAGGTGTTCGGCTACGGATCGAAGGCGATGAAGGACGACAGCATCGACTACAAGGTCTTCGACCTGGGCGGGCCGCAGCCGGTGCTCGGCCGGATGCTGATGACCGCCGACGACTTCCCGCCCGAGATCCCCCCGTACGTGCAGATCTACTTCGGTGTCGACAACTGCGACAAGGCGGTGGAGAGCGCCGAACGGGCCGGCGGGCAGAAGGTGTTCGGACCGATGGACAGCCCGTTCGGGCGGTTCGCGGCGGTCCTGGACCCGCAGGGCGCGGCGTTCGCGGTGATCGACGTACGGACGACGGTCGGCGAGATGCCCGAGATGGAGTGAGCGGTCCGGCAGCCGCTTTTCGACACGACCCGGGCCCGGTACGGAACTCCCGTACCGGGCCCGGGGTTTGACGTCAGGCTTTTGGCGCGCGGTTCCTGGCGTACGGGGCGACGGTCAGGCAGTGTCGCGGACGGCGACGATCCCGTTGAACACGCCGACGTACGCGGTGCCGTCCGGACCGAGGGTGATCGGCGCCCAGTTGTTGTCGTAGGCGGTGCCGGTGCCGGTGAGCCGCTGCCAGACGCGCTTGCCGGTGCGGAAGTCGACGGCGGTCAGGTACCAGGCGTCGATGCCGAGGGCGTTGGGCCGCTTCTCGTAGAAGTAGAGCAGTCCGTTGACGGTGGAGAGCTTGGGCACGGTGGACGGTGAGCGGACGTCGCTCTGCCAGACGGTGTCGCAGCCGCTGCCGTCGGGGCGGACGTCGACGCGGGTGACGCCGCCGACGACGCTGCGGCCTAGGGTGAGCGAACCGGGGTTCTGGTAGCCGTAGTTGTTCTCGACGATGAGGCTGTCGCCCCAGCTGATCAGGGAGTTGTCGGTGGTGGAGGCGCCCGCGCCGAAGACCGGGACCTTGCAGACCAGCCGGTCGGCGGCGGCGACGTCGGTGCCGCGCCGGAAGACGAGCACGTTCATCCGGTCGTCGGCGTTGTCGGTGATGGCGACGTAGCGGGCGCCGCGCTGCCCGAAGAGGTCGGGGGTGGTGCCCGAACCCTGGTTCACCGAACCGGGTTTGGTGCCGGTGCCCCGGTCGTACTCCTGGCGCCACTGGATCCGCGGGGTGCCGTCGGGGTCGGCGCGGAAGCTGTAGAGGGCGTGGTCGGAGACGATGGAGATGCCGTCCTCGGCGACCGAGAAGGAGTTCTGGATCTCCTCGCCGTCGAGCCGGACCGCCCGCAGGGTGCCGGTCGCGGGGTCGACGGTGCCGACCCGGCCGAGCCGGGTGATCCACCAGATCCGGCCCTGCCAGTCGGGCATCACCGAGGTGACGGGGTCGCAGACGCCGCTGGGGAAGAGGTTGGTCCAGCTGACGCAGTCGTGCGGGACCAGCGGGGTGAGGTCCCAGTCGTTCTCGACGGCGAACTCCCAGCCGCCGTCGGGCTTCTGGCGGTGGGCGATGCGCAGCACGTGCTGGCGGGAGTCGGCGAGCACCACCCGGTCGCGGTCGTCCAGGTAGAAGTAGGCGCCGCCTGAGGTGTCCTTGAAGATCTTCTCGAAGTCGAGGCGGGTGATCGCCTCGACGGTGGAGGAGCGCTGCGGCAGCTGGTACTCGGCGAGGGTGTCCAGGGTGCGCGGGTCGAGCAGCTTGAGCAGGAAGCCGCTGAAGGTGCCGCAGACGGTGACGAGCCGGCCGCCGGAGTCGAAGGTCACGGTGGCGCACTCGCCCCCGAGCGGGGCGATCTTCTCGCTGTCGACCGCGGGCGCCTTGCCGAGCGGCCCGGGGAACGGGTGGGTGCCGCTGCCCGCCGCGTCGGCGTGCATGCCGCTGCGCCCGTTGGGGGCGAGGTACGGGTGCTGGGGCGGGGCCTCGCCGGGGACGGGCACGGCGGTCGCGGGGCCGCCGATATAGGAGTCGACGAGCCGGTGGCCCGGGGCGAGGGGGATCTCGTCGCCGAGGGCGACGGGGGCGGTGAGCGCGAGCACGGTCGCGCTCACCGCGGCGATCAGCGCGAGTGCGCGGGCTCGCCTGCTGGGGGGTCGGGTGGTCAATGCGGCTCCTCGGGTCCGTGCGGTGGTCGCGCCGGCGGCCGACGCTAGGCCCGAGTGCTTGAGATGTACATGGAAACGCGGCCCGCTTCACGGGCACTTCACACCAGGGAAACGATCAGGGCCGCAGGCTGGAGACCACGTTGGCGGTGGCGGCGACGCCGTTGTGGATGGTGGGCGCCATGCTCGTGCCGGCCAGGCAGAAGCCGAGCAGCGCGCAGGTGAGCGCGTGCGAGAACTTCAGACCGCCGCTGCGGAGAAAGATCACGGCCAGGATCAGCAGCAGCACGACGACGGAAACGGAAATGGCCACCGGGACTCACCCTCCTCGCGCCGCACCGGAATTGCGGCGTTCGGCGGACAGTGTGACGGAACGGACGATCCGGACGGCGGTATGGCGTGGCGGCCATCCGGGTGACTTTCCGGAGCGACCCGTTCCCTCCGCGCCACGCCTGCCACGTCCGCCCGGCCGCCGGTCGCCCGCCGACCGGTGGCTAATCGGTGGACCGTGGGTTCGCGAGCCCCGCCCACTCCACCGTTCGGTCGCACCAGCGTTCGAGGAGCACCCGGTCGTGGCCCACGGCGAGCAGCCCGGCGCCGGTCTCGGCGCGATAGCGCTCGACGGCGGCGACCAGGGCCGCCGTCGTGGAGGCGTCCAGCATCGCGGTCATCTCGTCGCAGATCAGCCAGCGCGGCCGGAGCACCAGGGCACGGGCCAGACAGGCCCGTTGCAGCTGACCGTCGCTGACCTCGTGCGGGCGGCGGGTGAGCAGGTCGTCGGTGAGGCCGACGGCCGGGACGAGCGCGGCGAGCCGGTCCGCGGCCTCGGCGCGCCGTCCGGTGGCCCGCAGGGGTTCGGCGATCAGGTCGGCGAGCCGGAGCCGCGGGTCGGCGGAGAGCCTCGGCTGCTGGAAGACCACGCCGAGCGCGGTGCGCTGTGCCCGGGGGGCGCGGTGGCGCCAGCCCCGTACCTCCGTGCCGTCCAGGACCACCCGGCCCGCGTCCGGGCGGTGCAGCAGGGCGGCGACCCGGGCCAGCGTCGACTTGCCGCAGCCGCTGGGGCCGAGCAGGCCGACCGACTCGCCGGGGGCGACGGTGAGCGAGACGTCACGGACGACGGGCGCGTGGCGCTCGTACCCGGCGGTGACGGAGTGGAGTTCAAGCATGTGCGGCTCCCGACAGGTCGTCTCCACGGGCGTCCGGGGCCGGGGCGTCCGAGGCCGGGACGTCCGGGTGGTGGCAGGCCAGGCCCGCCGTGAACTCCGGCCGGGTCGCCGCGCAGACGTCCGAGGCGAGGGCGCAGCGCGGTGCGAACGCGCAGCCCTCGGGCAGTTTCGACAGCTCGGGCGGCAGCCCCGGGATGGGGGTGAAGGAGCGTTCCGGCAGGGCGTCGAGCAGACCGCGCGCATAGGGGTGGCGAGGGCCCGGGGCGCCGAAGAAGCGGGCGGCGGGGGCGATCTCGACGATCCGTCCGGCGTACATGACGGCCACCCGGTCGGCGACCCGGCGGGCCGCCGCCAGGTCGTGGGTGATGAGCAGCAGCGCCTTGCCCGCGTCGGCGTGGCGGCGCAGTTCGTCGGCGGTGCGGTCGACGAGTTCCCGGTCGAGTCCGGTGGTCGGCTCGTCGGCGAGCAGCAGCGGCGCGTCGCCGATCAGCGCGAGCGCGGTGGCGGCCCGCTGGGCGAGGCCGCCGGACAGCTCGTGCGGATAGCGGTCGAGGTGCCCGGCCGGGAACGCGGCCCGCTCCGCCGCCGCTTCGGCCGCCGCCCGCCGTTCGCGCCGGGGCGTGTCGGTGAGGGCCCGTACGGTCTCCTCCAGGTGCGCCCGCACGGTCCGTACGGCGGTCAGGTGCGCGGCGGGACTCTGCGGTACGAGGCCGATCCGGCGGCCCCGTACGGTGCGGGCCAGGGTGGTCTCGTCGGCGGCCAGGAGTTCGACGGCGGGGCGGTCGGGTCCGGCCGCCGTGAGCAGGGCGCTGCCCTCGGTCTCGGCGTTGGCGGGCAGCAGGCCGAGCAGCGCCGAGGCGAGCACGGACTTGCCGCAGCCGCTCTCGCCGACCAGGGCCAGGCACTCCCCCGGCGCCAGGTCGAAGGCGGCGTCGGTGACGGCGGCGACGGTGCGGCCGCCGCGCAGCCGGAAGCGGACGGTGAGGCCGCGGACGCTGAGGACGGCGCCGTCGGCGCGTTCGGCGGTGGCGGCGTCGAGGGCGCGCACGAGCCGTTCGTGCGCGGGGTCCGAACCCCCGGCCGGGTGTCGCCCGTTCGGCTCGTTCACAGCATCAGCTCCGATCGGCGGCGCGGATTGAGCCGGTCGCGCCACACCCCGGCGAGTCCCGCGATGGCGAGCGTCGGCACGATGAGCAGCAGTCCGGGGAAGAGCGTCGGCCACCAGTCGCCCGCGAGCAGCGAGGAGCGCGCGGACTGCACCAGGTTGCCGAGGCTCGCCTGGTGGCTGGGCAGGCCGAGGCCGAGGAAGGACAGGGCCGACTCGTGCCACATGGCGTGCGGCACCATCAGCACGGCGGCGAGGCCCGCCTGCGGGAGGACGGCGGGCAGCAGGTGCCGGACGGCGACCCGCCACCGGCTCGCGCCGCCGGAGACCGCCGCGTCGACGAACGGCCGGGAGCGCAGCGACAGCACCTCGGCGCGGACGATCCGGGCGGTGGAGAGCCAGTGGGTGAGCGCCACGGAGACGATCACCGGCCAGACCCCGGGCCGGAACATGGCGACGACGAAGATGCCGAGCAGCAGGTGCGGCACGGACGAGAAGGCGTCGACGATCCGCATCACGAAGCGGTCGAACCGGCCGCCGAGCGCGCCCGCCGCCGCGCCGACAGTGGTGCCGATGACGGTGGCCACGAGCGCGGCGACCAGGCCGACGAGCAGCGAGACGCGCAGCCCGTACACACAGCGGAGCAGCAGGTCGCGGCCGACGTCGTCGGTGCCGAAGGGGTGGTCCAGGGAGGGCGGCAGGAGTTTCCGGCCGAGGTCGACGGCCTGTTGGTCGAGCTGGACCAGCGGCGGTACGAGCAGCACGGCGAGCACGACGGCGGCGGTGACCAGGGCCGAGGTCCACAGCCGCAGCCGCCGGGTGCGGTCGCCGCCGCCGACCGGTCGGCGCGGGCCCGGGCGGCGGGCGCCGGACTTCGGGCGGCGCGGGCCGGACATCGGCCGGGCGCCGGACTTCGGCCGGGTGGTGGTGTCAGCCATCGAATCCCACCCGGGGGTCGGCGAGCCCGTACAACAGGTCGGAGAGCAGGTTGCCGAGCAGCACGGCGGCCGTGGCGAGCACGGTGAGGGCCGCGAGCAGCGGGAAGTCGACCGAGACGGCGGCCTGCACGGTGGCGGCGGCGATGCCGGGCCAGCTGAAGACGGTCTCCACCAGGAGCGCCCCAGTGATGAGTTCGGGCACCCGGGAGCCGATCAGGGTGAGCATCGGCAGCATCCCGGAGCGCAGCGCGTGGCCGGTGAGCACGGTGCGTTCGGCGAGGCCGCGGGCGCGGGCGCCGCGTACCGGGTCCTCGTCGAGGGCGTCGCCGACGCCCTGGCGCACGTACAGGAAGAACCACGGGAGCTGGGAGACGCCGAGCACGAGCGCGGGCAGCACCAGGTGGGTGGCGACCTGCCCGGCGGTGACGGTGTCGCTCGCGGTGTCGGTGAGGCCGCCGGCCGGGAGCGCGCCGAGGTGGAGCGCGAAGAACCAGATGGCGAGCAGCCCGAGCCAGAAGGCGGGGGCGGCTTCCAGGGTGTACGCGAGGGAGCTGACCGCGCGGTCGAGCAGGCCGCCGCGGCGGCGCCCGGCGAGGACGCCGAGCAGGGTGCCGAGGACGATCGCGACGAGGAAGGCGGTGGCGGCGAGCAGCGCGGACCAGCCGATGCGTTCGACGACGACGTCGGCGACGGGCTGGCGCATCACTCCGGAGTCGCCGAGGTCGCCGCGGACGGCGCCGCCGAGCCACTCCCACCACTGGGTGAGCCAGGGGCGGTCGACACCGAGGTTGGCGCGCAGTTCGTCGAGGTTGGCCTGCGAGGCGGTGAGGCCCGCGGTGCCCGCGTACGCCTTCACGGGGTCGAACGGGGAGGCCGCGGCGACGGCGAAGACGCCGAGCGTGACGCCGAGGAGAACGGGGACGGCGGCGAGCGCGCGCCGTCCCGTCATCCGGGCCATGGCCCCCCAGGGGAGGCGGCGGCTCACTTCTTCGGCTTCCAGTCCTCGACGTTCCACCAGGGGCCGGAGCCGAGGCCGTGGTCGTGCGGCTCGACCTGGGTGGTGAGTCCGCCACGGCCCTCGTCGCCCGCGTCCCAGCGGTCGTTGACGACGTACAGGTGGTCGACGTGGGTGAGGAAGGTGTAGCCGGGGTTCTTCACCAGTTCGCGCTGGACGGTGTCGTACGCGGCCCGCCGCGCGGCCGGGTCGTTCGTGCGGCGGCCGTCCTCCAGGGCGCGGTCGACGGCGGGGTCGGCGAACCAGGCCATGTTGTTGAAGCCGTCGCCCGCGAGCTCGGACTTGAGCAGCAGGTACTGGTCGAAGTCGGGGTCGCCGGGCGAGCCGCCGCCCGCGAGGACCGCGTCGGTCTTCATCCGGGGCTCGATGACCTCCCAGGTGCCGGCCTGGGTGGTGATGTCGATGCCGGCCTTCTTGGCGTCGGAGGCGTAGGCGAGGGCGTGGTCCTGGCGGAGCTTGTCGCCGGAGAGGTACCAGAGCGGGAAGGCGGCGCGGACGCCGTTCTTGACCCGGATGCCGTCGGGTCCGGGCTTCCAGCCCGCCTCGTCGAGGATCTTCTGGGCCCCGGCGAGGTCGTGGCGGCGCTCGGTGCCCTTGGCGAACCACGGGCTGTCGGTGGGGACGGGCCCGTAGGCGGGCTTGCCCGCGCCTTCGAGGATCTTGTCGACCATGGCCTGCCGGTCGACGGCGAGGTCGAGCGCGCGGCGGACGGCGGTGTCACCGGCGGCCTTGTTGTGGGTCGGCAGGGTGACCGTGCGGTAGTCGTAGGTGGTGGCCGCGTAGGTCTTCTTCGCCTTGTCGTTCTTGAAGCCGTCGGCGAGGTTGGGCGGCAGGATGGCGGCGTCGAGGTCACCGGCGCGCAGCCGGGTGGCGCGCACGTCGTCGTCCTTGACGACGGCCATGGTGAACTTCTTCACCGCCGGGGCGCCGCCCCAGTAGTGCGGGTTGGCCTGGAAGGTGAGCTTCTCGCCCTTGGACCAGCCGGTGAGGACGTACGGTCCGGTGCCGACGGGCTTGGTGGTGAAGGGCCCGCTGTTGACGTCCTGGGCGCCCGCGACGTGCTGCGGGGCGATGGCGAGGACGGTGCGCTCGGCGAACGGCGCGTAGGGGTACTTCAGGGTGAAGACCACGGTGTCGTCGCCGGTGGCCTTGACGCTCTTGAGGGCGTCGAGCTCGGTCCTGGACGGGTTGTTGGTCTTCGGGTCGAGGATCGTCTCGTAGGTGAAGACGACGTCCTTGGCGCTGAAGGGCTTGCCGTCGCTGAAGGTGACGCCCTGGCGGAGCTTGTACGTGTACGTGAGGCCGTCGGCGCTCACGGTGGGCAGCGCGGCGGCGAGCGCGGGCCGCAGCTGCATCCCGGCGTCGAAGGCGAGCAGACCGTCGAAGATCTTGGAGTTGCCGTCCTTGCCGTAGCCGAGGAGCGGGCTGAGGGTCTCGGGCTCGAAGGCGATGCCGACGACCGCGGAGTCCTTGGGTCCACCGGCGCCCGCGGCGCCGCCGCCGGGGCTTGAGCAGGCCGCCGCGGTGAGGGCGGTGGCCCCCGTGAGTATCGCGGCGGTCGCGCGGCGGACGGTTCGGGCGGCCATGGGTCCACACCCCTCAAAGATCAACTGTTATTGCCAAAGCATTGCAATTAAACAGTATGTGAGGAGTGTGGCCGGACATGACTCCTTACGGAGGTCGGGCCGGGGCCCCGGTCGGGACCCCGGCGGAGTGGCGACGGAGTGGCGGCGGGAGCCTCAGCGGGGTGCCGGGAGGTCCATCAGGGCGGCGATCGTGTCCTGGTGGCGGCCGGGCGAACCGAGCGCGGTCCGGGACGACATGGCCCGCTTGAGCGCCAGGTGCGCCGGGTGCTCCCAGGTCATCCCGATGCCGCCGTGCAGCTGGACGCACTCCTCGGCGGCGTGCACGGCGACCTTGGCGCAGTACGTCTGGGCGACGGCCACGGTGAGCGCGGCGTCCGGCGCGCCGGTGGCGAGCGCGTCGGCGGCGGCGCGGGCGACGGCCCGCGCGCCGACCAGTTCCAGCCAGAGCTGGGCCATCCGGTGCTTCAGCGCCTGGAAGGAGCCGATCGGCCGGTTGAACTGGTGGCGCTCCTTGGTGTGCCGGACGGTCTCCTCCAGGCACCAGGCGGCGAGCCCCAGCTGCTCGGAGGCGAGCAGTCCGGCGCCCGCGAGCAGCCCGCGCCGGACGGCCGACCCGGCGGCGGCCGGGTCGGCGAGCCGGATGCCGGTGACGCCGTCGGTGTCGACGACGGCGAGCGGGCGGGTGAGGTCGAGCGGCACCTGCGGGGTGATCCGGGCGTCGGCGGCCGGGACCCCGTACAGACCGTCGGCACGCGGCACGAGCAGCACGTCGGCGGCGATCGCGTCGGCGACGGCGGGCACCGGGCCTACTGCGTCGGTGTCGGTGTCGGTGTTGGCGTCGGTGTTGGCGTCGGGGCCGGTGGAGAGCGGGACGGCGAGGACGGCGACGGTGCCGCCGTCCGCGAGCCCGGCGAGCAGCTCGGCCGCCGGGCCGTCCGGGCCACCCGATCCGCCGCGCTCCGGGCCGAGCGCGAGCAGGGTCTCGGTCGCCACCACGGCGCTGGTCAGGTACGGGGCGGGGGTGACCGCCCGGCCCAGCTCCTCCAGGACCACCGCGGCCTCGCGGTGGCTCGCGCCCTGGCCGCCGAGGTGCTCGGGCACCAGCAGTCCGGCGACGCCGATGCCGCCCGCGAGGGCTTCCCAGAGGCCGGGGAGGTACGGGCTCCCGCCCTCGATCCGGGCGAGCACGGCCTGCGGCCCGGCCCGGTCGGCGAGCAGGGCACGGACGGCGGACCGCAGGTCCTCCTCCGTGTCGCTGTAGAGCAGGTCGAGCGGCGGCGCTTCACCGGCCGGGTGCGTCATCGGGCGAGGTCCTTCCAGGCGACGTCCTTGTCATTGCGGGGCTCGGACGGCAGGCCGAGGACCCGTTCGGCGACGATGTTGAGCAGGATCTCGGTCGTGCCGCCCTCGATCGAGTTGCCCTTGGAGCGCAGATAGCGGTAGCCCGCGTCACGGCCGGTGAAGTCGACGAGGTCGGGCCGGACCATCGCCCACTCGCCGTACAACAGGCCCTCGTCGCCGAGGAGTTCGACCTCCAGGGCGCTGATGGTCTGGTTCAGCCGGGCGAAGTTCAGCTTCATGGCGCTGCCTTCGGGGCCCGGCTGGCCCGCCACCAGTTGCTGGCGCAGGCGTTCGCCGGTGAGCCGGGCGACCTCGGCGTCCACCCACAGGTCGAGGAGGCGGCGGTGGAGTTCGTGGGTGCGCCGTTCGGGGCGGGCGCGCCAGGTGTCGGCGGCCTTGCCGATCATGCCGCCCTCGCGGGGGATCCGGGCGCCGCCGATGGAGACCCGCTCGTTCATGAGGGTGGTCTGGGCGACCCGCCAGCCGTCGCCGATCTCGCCGAGCCGGTGGGCGTCGGGGATCCGGACGCCGGTCAGGAAGACCTCGTTGAACTCGGCCTCGCCGGTGATCTGGCGCAGCGGCCTGACCTCGACGCCGGGGTCGGTCATGTCGCAGACGAAGTAGCTGATGCCCCGGTGCTTGGGCACGTCGGGATCGGTGCGGGCGATCAGGATGGCCCAGCGGGCCACATGGGCGCTGGAGGTCCACACCTTCTGTCCGGTGACGATCCAGTCGTCGCCGTCGCGGACCGCGCGGGTGCCGAGGGCGGCGAGGTCGGAGCCCGCGCCGGGCTCGCTGAACAGCTGGCACCAGACCTCCTCGCCGCACCACAGCGGCCGCAGGAAGCGTTCCTTGACCGCGTCGGAGCCGTAGGCGAGGAGGGTCGGGGCGGCCATGCCGAGGCCGATGCCGATCATGCGCGGGTCGTTGTCGGGGGCTTCGGCTGCGGCGAGTTCGGCGTCCACGACGACCTGGAGGGAGCGCGGGGCGCCGAGGCCGCCGAGTCCTGCCGGGTAGTGCACCCAGGCGAGCCCGGCGTCGAACCGGGCTCGCAGGAAGTCGGCGCGGGGCGTGTCGGCGGGCGGGTGCGCGGCGAGCAACCGGCGGGTCCTGGCGACCAGTTCGTCGGCGGTGGGGGTGACGCCCGGTGTTCCGGCGCGGGCGGTGTCGGTCATGCGCCGGCTCCCGCCGGGAGGACGACGAGTCGGCCGGTGGTGACGCCCTCGGAGAGCCGCTGCACGGCGTCGGCGGCGGCGCCGAAGGGGACGCGCTCGCTGACGTACGGCTTGATCAGGCCCTTGGCGGCGAGCTCGGTCAGGGTCTCGTGGCAACGCGGCACGGCCGCCGGGTCCTTGAGGTTGTACAGGCCCCAGTGGAGGCCCACGATCGAGTAGTTCTTGATCAGGGCGTGGTTGAGGGCGGGGGCCGGGACGGTGCCGCTCGCGAAGCCGACGACGACGATACGGCCCTCGAACGCGACCAGTTTGGCGGACTGCTGGTACGCGGCGCCGCCGACCGGATCGTAGATCACGTCGGCGCCCCGGCCGCCGGTGGCCTCCTTGACGGCGGCGACGACGTCCTCGGCGTGCCGGTCGACGACCACGTCGCAGCCGAGGTCGCGGGCGACGGCCGCCTTGTCGGCGCCGCCGACCACGCCGATCACGGTGGCGCCCGCGGCCTTGCCGAGCTGGACGGCGGCGCTGCCGACCCCGCCCGCGGCGGCGTGCACGAGCAGTGTCTCGCCCTCCTTCAGGGCGGCCCTGCGGTGCAGGCCGAACCAGCCGGTCTGGTAGCCGATGTGGAGCGCGGCGGCCTCGGCGTCGTCCAGCGCCTCGGGTGCGGGGAGCAGGGCGGCGGCGTCGGCGACGGTGTACTCGGCGAGGCCGCCGTACGGCAGGGCGGGGGTGGCGATGACCCGGCGCCCGTCCTCGGTCTCGGCGCAGATCTCCACCCCGGGGGTGAACGGCAGCGGCGGCCTGACCTGGTACTGGCCCCGGCAGAGCAGCGCGTCGGGGAAGTTGAGTCCGGTGGCGCGGACCTTCAGCAGCACCTGTCCCGGGCCGGGCACCGGCCGGTCGGTGTCGTCGAGCTGCATCACCTCGCCCGGTTCGCCGTTCTCGTGCACTCGCCATGCCTGCATCCGGGGCCTCCACGTGCCGTCGTCCGTCCTGCCTGGTCGACCGCATACTAAGCGGTCGCTTGGCGTTCGGGGAACAGGCGCTCAGGACTTCCCGCCGGAGCCGCCGGAGCTGTCGGATCCGTCGCCCTCCCCCTTGGCACCCTTGGGCCTGGCCCGTACGTGCATCCGCTCGCCCTGCGGGCCGAACAGGCTCAGGAACTCCACCCGGCGGTCCCCGGCCGGGCCGAACCAGTGCGGCACCCGGGTGTCGAACTCGGCCGCCTCCCCCGCGCCGAGCACCACGTCGTGCTCGCCGAGCACCAGGCGCAGCGTGCCGGACAGCACGTACAGCCACTCGTAGCCCTCGTGCACCCGGGGGTCGGGGACCTCGGCGCCCGGCTCCTGGATCACCTTGTACGCCTGGAGGCCGCCGGGCTGGCGGGTGAGCGGGTACAGGGTGCGGCCGTGCCGGACGATCGGCCGGGCCCTGACCCGGGGGTCGCCGACCGGTGGCGCGCCGACCAGTTCGTCGAGCGGGACCTGGTGGGCGCGGGCGATCGGGAGCAGCAGTTCCAGGCTGGGCTTGCGCTGGCCGGACTCCAGGCGGGACAGGGTGCTCACCGAGATGCCGGTGGAGGCGGACAGGTCGGCGAGGGTGGCGCCCCGGTCCCGGCGGATCCGGCGCAGCCGGGGGCCGACCTCGGAGAGCACGGCGTCGATCCGGGCGTCACCGTCCTCGGCGGTCTCGGCGCCTTCGGCGCTCTCGGTTGCGGCGGAGTGGGTCGCGTGGTCGTGGCGGGTCATGGATCCATTGCAGAAACAGCAAGCACGTTTGTCAATACGGTGGCCTCGGAGCCACCCTCGGCACATGAACGAGACGATGCGTGACGCGGTGGACGACGTGGTGGTCGATGGGGTGGACGACGTGATGGACGATGGGGAACACGGCACGGTGTACGACGTGGTGGTGGTCGGCGGCGGCGCGGCCGGGCTCAGCGCGGCCCTGGTCCTCGGCCGGGCCCGGCGGCGCACGCTGGTGGTGGACGCGGGCGAGCCGCGCAACGCGCCCGCCGCGCACCTGCAGGGCTATCTCACCCGGGACGGCATGAGCCCGGCCGCGTTCCTGGAGCTCGGCCGGCGCGAGATCGCCGGGTACGGGGTGGAGTGGACGGACGGCCTGGTGACGAGCGCGGCCCGGGAGCCGTCCGGGACCGACGGCGCCGGTGACGACGGCGACGGCGACGGCGACGGCGTCTTCACGCTCGGCCTCGCGGACGGGCGGCGGGTGCGGGCCAGGCGGCTGATCGTGACCACCGGGCTCGCCGACGAGCTGCCGGGCATCGGCGGGGTCGCGGCGCGCTGGGGCCGGGACGTGCTGCACTGCCCGTACTGCCACGGCTGGGAGGTGCGGGACCGGGCCTTCGGTGTGCTCGCGCATCCGGTGCTGCCCGCGCACCAGGCGCTGATGGTCTCGCAGTGGTCGGACGACGTGACGCTGTTCCTGCACACCGCGCCCGAGCCCTCGGCCGAGGACGCGGCGCGGCTCGCGGCGGCCGGGGTGACGGTGGTGACCGGCGAGGTGGCGGAGCTGACGGTCGTGGACGACCGGCTGACCGGGGTGCGGATGGCGGACGGGCGGCTCGTGGCGCGCGAGGTGCTGTTCGTGCCGACCCGTACGGTGGCGCGCGACGGGCTGCTCACCGGGCTCGGCGCGGAGCTGGCCGAGGGGCCGTTCGGCACGTTCGTGACCGTCGACCCGACGGGCCGCACCAGCGTGCCCGGCGTGTGGGCGGCGGGGAACGTGACCGGGCCGCATGAGCAGGTGGTGAACGCGGCGAGCGGTGGCTACCGAGCCGCCGCGGCCGTCAACGGCGATCTGATCTTCGCCGATCTCGACGCCAAGGCAGCCGCCGCAAAGGCTCTTTGACGGGTCGTCAGCTCTTCAGTTCTGCGGTCCGCCGCGCTATCGATGCGCCATGACGAACTCCTCCGCGCCCCGCTCCCCCGCCACCACGCTCCCCGGGCTGGCCGCCCCGCCTCCGGTGGGCGCGGCGGCGTTGCCGCCCGGCGCCTTCGCCGGGCGCGCGGTCCTGGTGACCGGGGGCGGGTCGGGGCTCGGGAAGGCGGTGGCGGCGGAGTTCGCCCGGCTCGGCGCGGATCTCGCGATCGTCGGGCGGACCG
This sequence comes from Streptomyces sp. NPDC090025, assembly GCF_044748125.1. Classification (NCBI taxonomy): domain Bacteria; kingdom Bacillati; phylum Actinomycetota; class Actinomycetes; order Kitasatosporales; family Streptomycetaceae; genus Streptomyces; species Streptomyces sp. NPDC090025. The sequence continues at coordinate 32,883 of NZ_JBIVFL010000012.1, forward strand.
CCGAACGGCTGGCCGCCGCCCGCGAGGAGCTGGCGGCGGTCGCCGGGACCCGGGTGGTGACCGCCGTGTGCGACATCCGGGAGCCGGAGCGGATCGCCGCCGCCCTCGACACGGTGGAGACCGCGCTCGGCGCCCGGCCGGACGTCCTGGTGAACTGCGCCGCCGCCAACTTCCCCGTACCGGCGGAGGACTTGTCGCCGAACGGCTGGCGGGCGGTGGTGGACATCACGCTCACCGGCACCTGGTTCACCACCCGGGAGTTCGGCCGGCGGCATCTGGCGGCGGGGACCGCGGCGTCGGTGCTGAACGTCGGCGCCTCGTACGCGTGGACCGGCGGGCCCGGGTACGCGCACTCGGCGGCGGCGAAGGCCGGGGTGAAGAACCTGACCGAGACGCTCGCCGTGGAGTGGGGCCCGTACGGCATCCAGGTGAACGGCCTGGTGCCGGGTCTGATGCCGCACGAGGACATGGTCCCGGCGGTGCGGGCCAACCTGGACCGGGCCGAGGCCGACCCGGCGGGCGGCCCGGGCCTGCGCCAGCCCGCGCTGCGGGTCGGGCTGCCCCGGGAGCTGGGCTGGGCCGCGACCTTCCTGGCCTCCCCGTACGCCCGCTTCATCAGCGGGCACACGCTGGTGGTGGACGGCGCGAACTGGCAGCGCCGGGCGCTGGTCAACGAGCCGGTGGTGACGGTGCGGGAGCAGCTGGGCCGGGGCCCGTTCACCGGCTGACCGCCGCCACGCGCGCGGGGTGCGGCCCGGGCGCGCGCCGGGGGCGGCCGCGCTGCGCCGTGCGGATGAAACCCGTCGGGCCCCGCTGCGCCCGCCCCGGTCGGCCCGCAGGATCGGCCAAGGTGGCCGAAACCCCTGCCATCCGCCGTCACGGCACGGCCTCCCCACCAGAAGGGACGGGACCCTCCCCATGCTCGGTACGGACTTCACCACCGGCTCCCCCGACTGGCTCGACCTCGGCACCCCGGACACCGGCGCCGCCGCCGCGTTCTACGGCCGGGTCTTCGGCTGGACCCTGCTCCCGGGCGGCCCCGACGCGGGCGGCTACGGCTTCTTCCAGCTGGGCGGCCGTACGGTCGCGGCGCTCGGCCCGCTCACCGAGGAGGGCGCCACCAGCGCCTGGACGCTGTACTTCCAGACCTCCGACGCCGACGCGACGACGCAGGCGGTGGAGAAGGGCGGCGGCGCGGTGCGGGTGCCGCCGATGGTGGTGATGGACGCGGGCCGGATGGCCGCGTACACCGACCCGGCGGGCGCCGAGTTCGCCGTCTGGGAGCCGGACAACGTCCCGGGCATCGAGGCGGCCTCGGAGGTCGGCACCCTGCTCTGGGCCGAGCTGCACGTCCCGGAGCCGGAGCGGACCCTCGGGTTCTACCAGGGCGTGTTCGGCTGGCGGTGGCAGGAGATGGACGCGCCGGGCATGACCTACCGGGTGCTGTCCACGGCCGCGGGCGACCTCCAGGACGCCTCGTTCGGCGGGGTGGCGCCGCTGCACCCGGACATCGAGAAGCCGCTGTGGATCCCGTACTTCCATGTGGCGGACGCGGACGCGACCGCCACGGCGGTGACGGAGTCCGGCGGCTCGGTCCTGATGCCCCCGGCGGACACGCCGGGGGTGGGACGCCTCGCCTGGTTCGCGGACCCGTTCGGCGCGCCGTTCGCGGTCCTGAAGCCGGACCCGACGATGTGACGCGGCGCGCGGACCGGGCGTCAGGTCCCGGGGTGTTCCTCCCGCTGCTCCTCACGGCCGACACCGGGTGCCTGCCGCTTGGCCGAGCCACCGCCCGCGTCGCGCGTCGATCCCCGACGGCGCGCCTGCCGTGCCTCGTCGGCCTCGGCCGCCCGGGAGCGCCCGCGCGGTCCGTCGGCGCCCTCTGCCCCGGCCCGTACGTCCCGCGGGGTCGGCGCGGTGATGTTCCGCTGCTCGGCGGACCGCTCACGCGCCCGCTCGTCGACGCGCGGGTCGCCCTTGTCCCCGGGGGTGCGCCCGGCGTCGCCGGTCGTCGCCCCGGATCGTCCGCCGCGGCGGTGGGACCGCCCTCCGGTCTCGTTCGTACGCATGGCGTTTCTCCTCGCTGCTCGCCGCCCCGGGTCCGGTCCTCCGCGTCCCGGCACGGGCGCGGAGAGAGCTGTTCGAAATCTTGGGGTGGGGCATGGGTACCGAAAGGTCATGGATCGCGGCGAACCGGGCATCGACTGCAACCGGGACGGTCGTCGAGCTGCGGACAGAGGTGTTCGAAAAGGGACCCGGCGGTCTGTTTTGGCGTTGGGTGCCCGCGTACGGCGTTCCGTCGCGGCATGTTCATGCCGTCAGTGACGGGCAGCTCGCCGCGGCATTCGCGCTGCACGGCCCTCGCGTCGCGGGGCTGCTGGAGACGTGCTCCGAGATGATGTGGCGGATCACCGCCCATGTCACCGGCACGCCCGACGACGTGGTCGGACAGTGGTACTGGCAGCGCTTCGAGGAGACCGACCGGTGGATCCCGAATTCCGAACCCTGGGTCGTTCTGGAGGACCGCGCGCGACTCGCGGCACTGCGCCGTGCGCGTCGGCTCGCTGACCAGCTCGACCAGGACGCGGCATGACGGCAACCCCGGTCCGCAGGTTCGTCGACGGCGCAGAGTCCAAGGACGGCGCGTACACCACCGCGGCCCTCATGGCGAGGGCGCTCGTCCGAGCCGGCCTCACTGCGCGGTACGGCGTGAGCGTGCACCGCATCCCGGTTTCCCGCATCGAGTCGGGGTGGGGGGTGTGGGTTACGGACCGCGAGCCCGACCAGCCTCCGCCCGCCGCCGCGGCCACCCTGTTGCCGTCCGTTCGAGCTGCCGCATAGCAAAGGCCCCGCCCTACCTCCAACGTGGAGGCGGGGCGGGGCCTTTCGTCGTTTCAGGCGTCGATCTGCCTACTCTTGACGCTCTTGATGAACGCGGAGAACGCGGCGACGGGTACGGCGAGCACCGGGCCGCTCGGGTTCTTCGAGTCACGGACAGGAACCACGCCGCTGGAAGCGATGAGATTGCGGGCGACCTCGACGCAGTTGGCGCCGGGTTCGCTGTAGGTGGACTTGGACCACTGCGGGGTCTGGGACGTCACGGAAGAGCCTTTCGTGCCTTGCGGATCATGGCCACCGTTGCCGCCTGCGACAGGGCTTCGGCTTGCACCTGATGGTAGGCCGTCAGCAACGGGAACACTGCTGCCGATTCCCGCTCTAGATAGCCCCTCATCTGCGACTCGGCGTAGACCATGACGGTCATGTCCGGCATGGTCAACAGGTTTGTCGGCAGGGCGAGCGCACGTCGTTCGCCTATCTCGAAGGGTGCGACTTGAAGCACGGCGTTCGGTAGCTCTGCCACCTCTAGCAAGCGATCAAGCTGCGCGCCCATGACTCCGGGACCGCCCACCTGTCGGCGGATGCAGCTCTCGTCCATCACGACCAGCATCATGGGCGGGCGAGGGCGAACCAACATGGACTGCCGTTCGGCCAGGAACGCAACAAGTTCGTCTGCCTGGTCGTGCGTGATGGCACCTCGTCGTACGGCGCTGCTCGCCAGGCATCGGGCGTACTCGGGAGTCTGGAGCAAGCCGGGGACAATCCCGATGTCGAAGAGCCGCAGCTCTACGGCTTGCCCCTCATGCTCCACGTACTCGGGGAAGCCTTCCAGTAGCGAGCCCTGGTTCATCTCGCGCCACTCGCGTTCGAACATGTCGTCGGTCCCGAGTGCAGCATCCGCGCGCCGAGCGAGCCGCAAAGTCGGAAACTTTCGACCAGTTTCGACACCCGAAATATGCGTCCCTGAATATCCCATCGGGATACCCAACTCAACCTGTGACAGCCCCCGTTCCCGCCGCAACCTGCGGAGACGTGCTCCGAACGCAGCTTGCGGTGACGCATCCGGGTCTAAGTCCTTCTGGTTCACCACTCTGTCTCCAACTTGCCGTCCTGTCCTGACACGTTGAACGGGTCCCGACTGTAGGCCACGCTGACGCCCTCAGGTAGTGGAAGCGCTACGGAGAGGAGCGGTTACGTGCCCGAACAAACGCCCATGCACCATCCGTCCGTGCCCCCGCCGCCGACGATTCGGCTCGAACGGGGATCGTTCGTGGTGGACACCCGAGACGGCCGGATCGGCCGCGTGGTGGACCGCGAGGGCCCTCGCCTGTACCTGCGGCCCCTCGGCGGTGGAATCGAGTGGACCGCCGGCGGCGAGGACCTGCGGTGCCCGACCGAACCGGAGATGGAGACGATCCGGGCCGTCATGACACCGGTCTCGCGAACGGTGCCATAGCGATGGGCGGTCGAACGATGCGACCTTCCGCTGAGGGTTTCCCTCCGACTGAGATACCCGTTCCGGAGTGCAGCATCTGCGTGCTACTGGCCGAGTGGCGCACGTACCGCGCTTCGACGGGCAACCCGTCCGGGGCCCTGGACTGCGTGGTGGAGATCCGCAACCACCCCCACGCTCCGCCCAAGATGACCATCCCGAAGCATGGTCCGCCGCGCAGACGGACACCGTGACCGCGACGATGGCCAAACCTCTCGTTTACCGCATGGACAGGCACCCCGATGCGGAAGTGACCATGACCGCGCAGTGCCTGGCCGGGGCCTGTACGTGGGAGGCACAGCCCACCGCGGACCCGGTGCAGTCCACCGTGGAGTGCGAAGCGCACACCGCCGACAGCGGGCACGACACGTTCACGGTCGCCCTGGAATACATCGCTCTGGTGACCGTGAACGAGGTACCCGGTGAAGATCACAGCTCTGGCCGTGACCATTGCAAGCTGCATGGTTCTCGGCGCCCTGATCGTGGTCATCGCACGGTGAACGGACGGCACCTTGCCTGGAACGGCGCCCAGTTCGGGGTGGCCTTCCTGGCGGGTTTCCTTCCCGCCGTCCTGCGTTGATCCTCCCTCCCCCCTGTTCCCGTCTTCCTTTTCCGCGGCCACGACCAGGCCGACGACGACGAACCCGATCGAAAGCAACTGATGCGTACCGACCGATTACCTGCCGCAGACCTGCGGCGAGGGCACCGCGTGATCTCGTCCACCGGAGCCGTGCGCGCTATTGGCGACGTGCAGAGGCGGCAGGGCATCCGTCACGCCTGGATCCTGGTGGACTGGGTGGGGCCGGTGCAGTCCCGTTCGATGCTCCACCCGACCGCAGTTCTCCCCGTGCGGCGCGATCCCGCTCCGACCGTCAGAACGACGCTCCCCAACGGAATACGGATCCTGCTGCCGTGAGCCGCAACCGCCGCACCCGCGCCGAAGTCCTGGAACTCCTCAGCGTCGTAAAGCGGATGGACGACGGCAGGATACTGCGGGTCCGATGCCCCAACCCCGGGTGCCTGCGTGACGTGACTGTGTCGCGCAGTGCCGTGGACGAGCACACGAGCTACGTAACCGGCGAACACTGTCCTACCTCCGGCGCCGCCTTTGAGGACCGCGTACCCCCATCCGCACGCCGCAACTGACCCAAGTCCCTCCGCCCTTCCGGGCGGAGCGTGCAGTCCTGCGAGCCGTAAACCGTCCGGGCCGGACCGGACGGTGGAAGCTCCCTCGCGCGGAGTCACCCCATAGGGCGCCCTCGGGTCTCTACAGCGGCGCCGCCGGCTCCCTCCAACGTGGCGGTGGGGGACTGCACATGCGGGCCTTGCCTACGTTCCTCCCCCGGGAGCGTGGGCGGGGCCCGCAAATGAGGCAGTGACCTGCCGAAGCACGCAGGGGTTGCACATCGCGAGCGTGCGACCGGCACGCTGCCCAACCCAACGAAAGGCGTCATCGTGAAACGACTCGTCACCCGGCTCTGGCGGCTCATCCGGGGCCCGTTGCAGTGGCGTGTCCTGTGGTTCGCCCACGCCAAGTTCATGGTCGGCGTCACCGGTGTCGTACGCGACGACCAGGGGCGCGTTCTCCTCCTCAAGCATCGGATGTGGCCACCGGAGCGGCCGTGGGGACTTCCCACGGGCTACGCGATCAAGAGCGAGGAGTTCCCGGCGACCATCGTTCGGGAGGTGAAGGAAGAGACCGGACTTGATGTCAAGCCCGGTCGCCTGGTGAGCGTGACGAGCGGTTACAGGCTCCGCGTGGAAGTCGCCTACGAGGCACTACACGCCGGAGGAACGCTGTCCATCGATGGCTTCGAGATCTTGGAGGCGCAGTGGTTCAAACCGGACTCCCTGCCGGAGGGGATGCAGGACTCCCACCGGCAGCTCATCAGGGACACAACCCCGTCGTAGCCCCTCTGGCACCGAACGAAACGGTGGTCGGCACGCATGCGTCAAAGGCTCTGGCCGGGCTGCGGGCCGACACCGGTGTCCTTACCTCGGCTCACCCCGACCACGTGTTCCGCACCGCCACGGAACGGCTGGCCCGATGGCAGGCGGCTGGTCTGGACACGGGCGTCTTCCACGCCGGCTTCTACATGGCGTGGGATCGCTACGCCGGACTCGGACTCTCCCAGATGCTTCCGCTACACCGGGTGCTGGTCGGGGCGGAGTCCACACGGAACGGTGCGTTCGGGGGCTTCCACCACCCCGACCAGGGTTACAGACACCTGCAAATGTGCGCCGTCGTCACCATGCACGGTCCGTTGGAGAGCGACGTTCCCGAGCGGGCAGACTTGGCGCTGCTCGACCTGCTGCGGGCCTATGCCCATGACTGCCTCCACTACGGCTCCCGGCGCCGGTACGTGTCCGTTGCGGGCAAGCTGGTCCGGACGCAGTACGGCATCAACTTCCGCCGGGTCTCGGGGCAGACCTACTCGGCAGCGGACCCGGAGGGTACCCCGTACACGCGGAACCTCGGGGTGGTCATGGAGGGAGCGTGCGACCGGGAAGCACGTCGGCTCACCCGTGACGCAGCAACCCGCGCAGAGATCAGCGAGCCCGACGACCCCATAGGACGGCTCGCGTTCCGCGACACCACGGGCACGCTCACGCGAGAGGCCGTGACGACGTGGGCGGCCGGTGAACAGCCCGACGAGGTTACCCGTTACGCGGGAGCGCTCTGCCGCTACGAGCGGAAAGTGAACCAGCGCTATGCCTCGTTCCTGGACGAGTTCGCCCCGGGTGAGGAGGAGGAGTTGCACACCCTCTTGCTGCGCGCGGTGATCAGCGGGGAAACGAAGGTTCTTTCGGAGTGGCTCGACTCGCGGCACGGCCCCGGGACGCTCGCGGGTGTCTTCCGTGCTGACGCCTATCTCGCTCCGCCGACCGACTGATTGAACCTCTGAGACGGTCACTCACACTGCCCCGTCCGTGCGCTGCCCCCGTGGTGCACGGGCGGGGCCCTCCCCCACCCTGAAGGTGTCCATGTCCCGCCGTATCTCTGCGCAGCGTGCCGCTGTCTGTGATGCCGCCCGCGCCGACAAAGATGTGATCATTTTCCGCGTTCAGGCGGGTGAGCGAATAGCGCAGATCGCGGACGACTACGGCGTGTCTGACACGTGGCTGCGCGCCCGGCTGGACGAATGGCGCGTTCCCCGCCGCCCCCGCCGGCGGCTTCGCTCCGGATACGTCTTCCGTGGACGCGCCCGCCGTTCGCCGGAAGAACTCGCCGCCGCGCGGGCACGGTTCGTGCAGCGGCGTGACGAGGTGTCCACGCGGTACGCCTCTGGTGCCGTCTCCGCCAACGCCCTTGGACGAGAGTTCGGCATCAGTGATCGATGGATCGCCGCACAGCTCCATGAGTGGGGCGTGCCCGTGCGCAATTGGGGCGAGGCCGTTGACATCCTCCGGCGCCGCGCCCATTCCCGGTGACCCTCTCCCCGACCGAAACCGGGCCCCGCCATGCCCATGCCCGTTCCCGATGCCGCCGCTAGCAGCAACGAGCGGCCCCCGCCCCGAACCAGGACCCTCCATGTTGCAGTGCACGGCCGTCCGTCCGCCCCACGGACGGGGCGAGTGCCCCGTACGGCCGGACGCAAACGTCGGGTGGCAGCCGGGGCCGGGCGCGGGCCGTCGGTTCAGGCCGTCAGGAGGCGGGTGACGCAGGTGTCCCAGTCGACGTGGCGTCCCTCGGTGCCGAGCGGGACCAGGCGCAGGGTGGCGGTGAGGAACCGGGCGAGGGACGCGGTGGTGGTGCGCAGCAGGGCGATGCCGCCCGGGCCGCCCAGGGCGATCACCGTCTCGCCGTCCCCGGCGGGGGCGATGTGGACGTCGCCGTCCCCGGCCGGGCGTTCCAGGCCGGCGAGCAGCAGGTCCCGGGACAGCAGCCAGCGGGTGCCGCCTTCGGCGTCGTCGAAGTGCATCGCGACGGCGTACGGGTCGGCGGTGCGGTAGTGGCACCGGGTGCGCACGCTCCGGCCGTGGACGGAGCCGGTGATCAGCATGAGCGGTAACTGGGCGGTCGCTTCCTGCATGAATGCTGCCTTCCCTGTGGGTGACGGAACGGTGGGACACCGCGGTTCGTCTGCCCCGCCGGTGCGAATCAACTCCCGTCGTGGAAAGGTGGGTTGATCGGACAGAAGCTCACCGGCCCTCGAAGTGCGGCGGGCGGCGGGCGGCCTTCGCCGCGTAGCCCTCGCGGGCGTCGTCGGAAGTGAGGGTGAGGGCGGCCGCGAGCGCGGTGCGGTCGAGGGCGGCGGCGAGGCCCTGGTCGGCGTAGGCGTCGATGTTGCGTTTCACGGCGCGTACGGCGAGCGGCGCGGCCGCCGCGATCGTCGCGGCGACGGCGGCCGCGGCCCCTGCCAACTCCTCCTTGGGCACGACCTGTTGGACGAGGCCGAGCCGGGCGGCGGTGGCCGCGTCGATGCGGCTGCCGGTGAGGGCCAGGTACTTGGCCCAGCCCGCGCCCGCGTCGCGGGCGATGCGCAGGTCGCCGCCCGCGTCGACGGCGACGCCGATGCCGGTCTCGGGGAGCGCGAGGACGGCGTCGTCGGCGGCGATCCGGATGTCGGCCATCAGGGCGAGTTCGAAGCCGAAGCCCAGGCAGTAGCCCTGGACGGCGGCGACCACCGGCTGCGGCAGCCGGGCGAAGGCGGCGAAGCGTTCGTGGACCCAGCGGATGCCCTCCGCGTAGCGCGCGGTCCGTTCGGCGGCCGAACGCCCGGTGATGGCGCCGCCGGGCGCGGTCACGTCGATCCCGGCGCAGAAGGCGCGGCCCTCGGCGCGCAGCAGCACCACCCGGATCCGTTCGTCGAAGCGGATCCGGTCGGCGATCAGACCGAGCTGGCGGCTGGCCTCCCAGCTCCAGCCGTTGAGCTTGTCGGGGCGGCACAGGACGACCTCGCCGATGCCGTCGTCGCGGACCCGGAAGGCGATCCTTTCCTCGCCCTCCGGGACCTCCTGGTCGAGCGTGTCGAGCACCGCGGCCCCCTGTGTGACGGATCGTCAGATCAGTGACGCGGGGAGCCTAGCCGGGGACGGCTAGCGCGGGAACACCTCGAACGCCACCGCAGGGCGGCCGCCGAAGCGGGCGGCGGACCGCCCGGTCGACTCGGTCACGAAGTCGCGGCAGTACGCCTCGACGTCCTGGTCGGTCAGCGCCTCGATGTAGGTGCGGTGGGCGCGCAGCGAGCGCATGGCCCGGTCGAGTCCCGGGGTGGCGTCGACGGCGTGGGTGGGCCGGTCCGAGCCCGCGACGGCCACCCAGCGGACCCCGTTCCACGGTTCGAGGTCCTGCTCGGCGAGCTCGGGGAAGATCCAGCGGTTGCCCGCGTCGGCCGCCGCGTCCAGGGTGGCCCGGCCGACCGCGCGGTGGTCGGGGGTGTTCCAGAAGCCGCCTGGCCCGGGGCCCCAGGTGTCGCGGTGGTTGAGGGTGATGACGAGCTCGGGCCGGTGGCGGCGGATCGCGGCGGCGATGTCGCGGCGCAGGCCGAGCCCGTACTCGATGACGCCGTCCCGGTGGTCGAGGAACTCCACGGTGCCGACCCCGACCACGGCCGCGCTGTCCCGCTGCTCGCGTTCGCGCAGCGGTGCGCAGTCGGCCGGGGCGAGGGTGTCGATGCCCGCCTCGCCCCGGCTGACGAGGAGGTAGCCGACCTCCTTGCCCGCGTCGGTCCAGCCCGCGACGGCGGCGGCGCAGCCGTACTCCAGGTCGTCGGGGTGGGCGACGACGGCGAGCGCGCGCTGCCAGTCGGTGGGCATCTCGCCCAGCGGGGCGGTGTGTTCGGTCTGCTGCTCGGTCATGCGCGCAGGATATGCGCCGCGGGTGCGCGATCCGTGGGAGCCCGGCGGGGGGCGGGCCCGGCGGGTCAGAGCTCGCCGCGGGCCAGCGCGAGCAGCCGGTCCAGGACGCGGGGGCCGCCGGCCCGTACCCCGTCGTGCTCGAACTCGTCGGTGACCCAGGTGCGCAGCCCCCGTACGGCGCTCGCGGTGGCCAGTGAGTGGGCGGTGTCCACGTACATGTCGTCGTGGTAGACGGCGGCGGCCACCGGCACCTGGTTGGCGGCCAGCGCCTCGGGGTCGTACAGCGGGGTCCAGTCGGCGCGGGCGGCGAGGAGCTCGGCGGTCTCGCGCAGCGGGCGCAGCGCCGGGTCGGTGGTGAAGTGCCAGGGGTGCACGCTCTCGCCGGTGAACAGGACGGGCCCGTCGCCGGTGAGCGCCTTCGCGGCGTCGAACTCGGGGAACTCGGCGCGCACCCGTTCGGCGGCCCAGTCGGTGGGGCCGTGGCCGAGGGCGGGGCCCTGGGCGTAGATCGGCTCGTGGAGCAGGGCGTAGAGCGGGTGCCCGGCGTAGGAGAGGTGGGTCTGGACGGCTTCCAGGAAGGCGTCGGAGAGGGCGGGTCCGGCCGGGGTGGGGACGAAGGCGTCCTCCAGGAGGAGGTGGAGGCGGTGGGTGCCGTCGCCGCCGCCGAGCATGATGCCGAGGGACTGGAACGCCTCGGGGGTGAGCGGGCCGCCGCCGGGCAGCTCGACGCGGTGCTCGTGCAGGTGGGCGGCGATCGCGCGGACCCGTTCGACGTCGTCGGGGTAGCGGGCGTAGTGCGCCTCGTTCTTGCGCCGGATGCGGGGGTAGGCGGCGCGGTAGACCTCGTCGGCGCCCGCGCGCAGGGCGGGCAGGCCGCCGGTGATGAGGACGGTGGCGAGGCCGTCGGGCGCGGCACCGAGGTAGTGGGTGGCGCAGAAGCCGCCGAAGCTCTGGCCGAGGACCGTCCAGGGGGCGCCGCCGGTGAGTTCACGGCGGATCAGTTCGCAGTCCTTGACGATGGAGTCGGCGCGGAAGTGGCCGAGGTACGCGGCCTGTTGGGCGGGGGTGCCGCGCAGCGGCAGGGTCTGCCGGTTGGCCGGGGTGGAGCGTCCGGTGCCGCGCTGGTCGAGCAGCAGGACGCGGAACTCGCGCACCGCCCGGCCGATCCAGTCCTGCGGGCCGACGGCGCGGCGGGCGCCGAAGCCGGGGCCGCCCTCCAGGTAGAGCAGCCAGGGCAGGTCGGTCCGGTCCGCCCGGTCGCTCGCGACGATCTCGCGGGCGTAGAGCTCGATGGTCTCGCCGTCGGGGTGCTCGTGGTCGAGCGGGACGGTGTAGTGCCGGTCGGTGAGGACGAGCCCGGGCTGGCGGTAGGTGGACAAGACGCGCTGCTCCTGTTCGTCGTACGCCCCCGCCAGCACAGTGGATCACATGGCGGGGGCGTACGCCCACCTCAGGAGCTCAGTGGTTGACGGAGGCGGGACCTTCGGAAGGCCGGGGCCGTCAGGAGGTCGGGAAGTCGTCCGCCGTACGGATCCGGTCGCGGATCCAGACGCCGGCCGGCTTCAGGGAGCTGGTGCCGGTGTAGGGGCCGCCCGCGTTGCAGGTGCCGGTCTTGAAGACGGCGCCGGTCCGCTCGTCGTCGGAGTAGTTCCAGTTGACCCAGCTGATCTTCTTCGAGGCCATGAGGTCCAGGTACTTCTGGCTCATGGTGAAGTCGTTGCTGCCCTCGCCCGCGTAGTTCTGGGTGCCGAACTCGGTGACGAAGACGGGGAGCTTGTCGGCGGCCCTGGACAGGGTGTTCAGGTACTCCTCGCGGTGCGAGTACGCGTAGAAGTGGAAGGTGTACATGATGTTCGACGCCTTCACCGGGCTGGCGACGACCTCGGACTCGTTGGCGTCGTCGGAGACGCCGAAGGAGGACCAGGCGCGGGTGCCGACGAGGATCGGGGCCTCGGCGTCCTTGGCGCGGATGACCGGGATGATCTCCTCGGCGTAGCTCTTGATCCGGGACCAGGCGACCTCGCTGGGCTCGTTGGCGATCTCGTAGAGCAGGTTGGTCTTGTTGCCGTGCTTCTGGGCGATCTCGGTGAAGAAGGTCTTGGCGCGGGCGAGGTTGTAGTACGGGTCGCCCGGGTCGAGCATGTGCCAGTCGACGATCACGTACATGCCGCGCGCGGTGGCCTGGTCGATGATCGAGGAGGCCAGGTCGGTGAACTTGCGCGGGTTGGTCTGGTAGCCGTCCTCCTGGACGTACGTGGAGACGCGCAGCACGTCCGCCTTCCAGTCCTTGGCGAGCGCGTCGAGCGAGCTGCCGTTGACGCAGTTGGCGTACCACTGGGTGCCGTGCGTGGACATGCCGCGGAGCTGGATCGGCTTGCCGTACTGGTTGCACAGCTTGGTGCCGCAGACCTTCAGCTGGCCGTTGACGGCCGCCGGGGTGGTGCCGGTGGGCGGCGGGGTGGTGGCGCCGTCGGCGGCGAGGCTGTCGACGTTGGGGCCGCCGTTGGCGGTGGTGGCGGTGGCCCGGACGGTGTTGGCACCGGCCTTGAGGGCGGCGGTGACGGTGGTGGAGGCCCAGGTGGTCCAGGCGCCGGTGCCGGCGAAGGACTTGGCGGCGGCGACCACGGTGCCGTTGACGCTGATGTCCATCGGGCGGTCGACGGTGGTGCCGTTGGCGTACCGCAGGGTCAGCTTGGTGCTGCCCGCGGCGGCGGCGTTGACGTTCCACTGCACGTAACTGCCGCTGACGTTGTCGTAGTTGACGAATCCGGTACCGGTGAACCCGGTGTGGTTGGACTCGACGACGCCCTGGGAGACGGTCGCCGCCTCCGCCTCCAGGACGGCGGGGGCGGCGACGGCGGCCGGGGAGGCCGCGCCGAGGCCGAGGAGCAGGGTGGCGAGGGTGGCCACGGCGGTTCCGACGCCCGCGAGCGGGCGCCAGGGGCGTATCGATCGTGCCGAAGTCATGGGGGATCTCCACGGAACGATGTTTTGGAAGGAAACTTTACTATCGGATGAATAGCAGCCCTTTCACGCCACCCGCAAGGGTCATGACAAGGTAAAAACGAAACCGCCGCCGCCTCCCCGGTCCAACGGACGGGGAGACGACGGCGGTTCACCGCACATTCCGGACGGATCTCCGGACGGGTCTCCGGACGGCCGCGCGGCCTGAGCCGGCGTCAGCTCTGCAGCAGGGCGATGACGTTCTTCGACGGGTCGGTGAACCAGGCGATGGCCGGGCCGCGTTCGTCGCGGCAGATGCCCTTGGCGTCGAACTCGAAGCCCGGGTACCGCTCGAAGGTGACGCCCTTGTCGCCGAGCGCGTCGACGGCGGCGTCGATGTCGGCGACCTCGAAGTTGAGGACCGTGAAGCCCGCCGGGGCGTGCTGGTCGCCCTTGGGGTAGACGAGGACGCGGGCCCCGCCGGACAGGGTGAGGAAGAGCATCCGCATCTCGCCCACCCCCTCCTCGGCGACCTGGAGACCGAGGGTGTCCCCGTAGAAGGTCCTGGCGGCGTCGAGGTCGGCGACCGAGAAACTGCTGAACGCGGGCGTACTGCCGAACAACACGGGTGGTTCTCCCTTCGTGGAGCCTGCGCCGACGCCCTGTCGGGGTCGGCGCCGTCCCTCCAGGGCACACCCGCGTCCCTCCCCCGGCCACCCCCCGCCACGCGGAAACCGCCGGATGGGCCCCGGCTGTCACCCGGGGGATGCGCGCGGGGCCGCGGTCGGGGCCCGGTCAGCTCAGGGCCCGGTCAGCGGGGTGCTCAGGGCGCGATCGGCAGGCGGCGCTTGTGGTCGGTCAGCCGGTAGCGGCGCACGATGGCCTCCGCGGCGGCCTCGCCGACCGGCTTGCCCTCCAGGAAGTCGTCGATCTCGTCGTACGTCACACCGAGCGCGTCCTCGTCCGGCTTGCCCGGGTCCAGCGTCTCCAGGTCGGCCGTCGGCACCTTCCAGACCAGCTCGGCGGGGGCGCCGAGCGCGGCGGCGACCGCGCGCACCCGGCGCTTGGTGAGGCCGGTGAGCGGCACCAGGTCGGCGGCGCCGTCGCCGTGCTTGGTGAAGAAGCCGGAGACCGCTTCGGCGGCGTGGTCGGTGCCGACCACCAGACCGTCGTAGGCACCGGCGACCGCGTACTGGGCGATCATCCGCTGGCGGGCCTTGATGTTGCCCTGGGTGAAGTCCTGGTGGTGGGCGTCGCGGAAGACGACCCCGGCGGCCACGGTGGCGTCCAGTGCGGCGTCGCTCGCGGGCTTGATGTCCACGGTGAGCACCTGGTCGGCCTGGATGAAGTCCAGGGCCAGCTGGGCGTCGCGCTCGTCGGCCTGCACGCCGTAGGGCAGCCGCATCGCGTAGAAGGTGGCCTGATGGCCGGCCGCCCGGGCCCGCTCGACGGCGAGCTGACAGAGCCGCCCGGTGGTGGTGGAGTCCACGCCGCCGCTGATGCCGAGGACCAGGGCGCGCAGCCCGGTGGTGGTGAGGCGCTCGGTGAGGAAGGCGACCCGGCGCTCGATCTCGGCGCGCGGCTCGAAGGTCTCGGCGACCTCCAGGTCCCGGGCGATCTGCTGCTGCGGGGCGGTGGTCTCCGGGTCGGTCACGGGAATGCTCCTCGGTCGTGCGGTGCCGGTGGTTCGGTCCCCCTCGACTCTAGTCGGCCCTGCTCAGGCCAGGCACAGCAGCTCGACCCGCTGGACCAGGTTGTTCCCGAAGCCGCCGCGGTTCCAGGGCGCGGTGAGCGGCTGGGTGTGGCCCGCGCCGTCGGTGGCGCGGACGGTGAGGGTGTACGGGCCGGGCCGGGCGTGCCAGGTGACGTGCCAGGCGGCCCAGGCCCAGGGCCGTACCGGATCGGCGGTGACCTCGGCGTCGGTCCAGGTCCGCTCGCCGTCCCAGCTGACCTCGACCCGGGCGACCGGGGCGTGGCCGGACCAGGCGCGGCCGGTGAGCGGCACGGGGCCTGGCCTGACCACCCGGGTGCGGGTCATGAAGTCGGGGAAGCCGGGCGGCACCATCAGGGCGCGGGGCGCGATCAGGGTGACAGGGTCGCCGGGTTCGCCGGACGCCTGCCGGTAGCGGTAGGCGACGGTCTGCTGGAAGCCGGTGAACGGGGTGTCGGTGACGGTGAGCGTGCGCAGCCATTTCACCGACGCCATGCCGTACCAGCCGGGCACGACCAGGCGCAGCGGCCGGCCGTGCTGGGGCGGCAGCGGGGCGCCGTTCATGGCGTACGCGACGAGGACACCGCGCGCGGGGTCGGTGGCGGCGGCGACGGACAGCGAGCGGGCGTAGTCCTGCTCGACGCCGCGCTCCACGCCGTGGTCGGCGCCGGTGGCGACCACGTCGACGGCCCCGGGCCGTACCCCGGCCTCGGCGAGCAGGTCGGCGAGCGGCACCCCGGTCCAGTCGGCGGTGCCGACCGCCTCGGTCAGCCAGGGCTGGCTGACCGGGCGGGGCGCGAGCCGGGCGCGGCCGTTGCCCGCGCACTCCAGGGTGACCCGGTGGGTGACGGCGGGACGCTCGCGCAGGGCGGCGGGGTCGAGGGTGAGCGGCCGGTCCACCAGTCCTTCGACGGTGAGGGTCCACCGGTCGCCGGGGCCGTCGGGGGCGTACGGGATGTCGTAGTGGACCAGGACGTAGTGCAGGCCCGGCGGGGTGGTGTCGTGGCGCAGCGCTTCGAGCGGCAGGCCGTGGTTGCGGGTGGCGAGCGCCAGCTCGGCGCCGCTGATGCCCTCGTCGGGTCCGGCGAGCCGCCCGGGCGCGCTCACGTCCCCGAGCGCGGGCGCGTGCTCCGGGCGCGGCCGGGGCTCCGCTTGCTCCATGCCTCCATGGTGCGCCCGGCCGGGGCGGGGCACCCACTCGGCGCGGGCGCCCGGGGCCGCGGGCGCTACTCGACGGTGACGCTCACCGCGTGCCAGCCGGTCGCGCCGTTCGGCATGGTGTCGGCGCGTGCCTCGGTCTGGAGGGCGCCTGTGCCGTCGGTGGCGCGGACCGCGACGGTGTGGTCGCCGGGGGTGGCCTGCCAGCGGTGGACCCACTGGCGCCAGGTGTCGCGGCTGTCCTCGGCGCCGAGTTCGGCCTCCTGCCAGGGGCCGTCGTCGACCCGGACCTCGACCTTCGAGATGCCCCGGTGCTGGGCCCAGGCGACCCCGGCGACCGCGACGGTGCCGGCCTTGGGGCGGCTGAACGGGCGGGGCGTGTCGATCCGGGACTCGGTCTTCACCGGGGCCTGGGCGGACCAGCCGCGCGGCACCCAGTAGGCGTCGTACGCGGCGAAGGTGGTGAGCTCGATGGAGCTGATCCATTTGCAGGCGGACACATAGCCGTACAGTCCTGGGACCACCATCCGGACCGGGAAGCCGTGCGCGAAGGGCAGCGGTTCGCCGTTCATGCCGAAGGCGAGGAGCGCGTCGCGGCCGTCCATGACGTCCTCGACGGGGCTGCCGATGGTCATGCCGTCGACCGAGCGGGCGACCAGCTGGTCGGCCGTGCCACCGGCGGACGGCGGCCGGACCCCGCACGCGCGCAGCAGGTCGGCGAGCCGGACGCCGAGCCAGCGGGCGTTGCCGACGTAGGGGCCGCCGACCTCGTTGGAGACGCAGGCGAGGGTGATGTCCCGCTCGACCACCTCGCGCCGCATGAGGTCGGCCAGGGTGAACTCGCGCTCCCGCGCCACCCCGGCACCATGCACCCGCAAACGCCAGGTGTCGGCGTCGACGCGGGGCACGACGAGGGCGGTGTCGACCCGGTAGAAGTCCCGGTCGGGGGTGACGAAAGGGCTGATGCCGGGGACGTCGAGCTGGGCACCGGGCGGCACGGCGGGCGCGGGCGAGGCGGGCTTCGGCAGCCGCAGCGCGTTGCGGGAGGCGGCGGCGTGCTCGGAGCGGGTGGAGCCGACACTCCGGGCGAGGATCATCGCCCCGGTGGCCCCGACCGCCACTCCCGCCCCGGCGACCAGGAAGCTCCGCCGGTCGGTGCGCGGCGCGGAGCGCCAGCCCGCCGCCCAGGGGGGCGGGGGCGCGGTACGGGCGCTGGGCAGCCGCCGTACCAGCAGGTGGAGCAGGAGGGCGGCGGCCGCGGCGCCGGTCAGCGAGGGCCAGGCGTCGGTGAGGGACTCGGAGTCGGGCCGGGTGACGGCGGCGAGCGCGCCGGCCGCGCCGAGCACGGCGACCCCGGTGAGCGCGGCGGCCCTGCGGCGCAGCGCGAGCCCTCCGAGGGCGGCGGCGAGCAGGGTGAGCAGCACCAGGATGCCGAACGACAGGACCGCCTTGTCGCTCTCGCCGAAGGTGCGGATCGCCCAGTCCTTGACGCCCGCCGGGGTCCGGTCGACCACGGCGTCGCCGACCGCGGCGACCGGGCCCGCCTCGGGCCGGACCAGGACGGCGGCCACGGTGGCGACGGCGAGCCCGCCGTACCCGGCGAGGATCCCGGCGACGGCGGCGAGCAGCCGGTCGGTGCGGGTGGCGGGCCCGGGTGCGGCGGGTCCGGGGTTCGGCGGGGTGTCGGCAGACGGGGGCGCGGCGGTCATGCTGCCGATTCTGGGCCTCCGGGGGCGCCGGGCCGAGCATTGCGGGCCGTACGTCACCGAGCCGTAAGGAGTCGGGGGCCGGTCGGCGGTACGGGCGAGGGCGGCGGCCCCGGCGCTCAGGGGCACCGGGTCAGGGGCAGCGGGTCAGGGGCGGCGGTCCGGTGGCTGCCCCGGCTCGCCGGGCACCGCGAGGTCCTCCACCGCGGCCGCCGCGACGACCGCGCCGGTCGTCCGGCGGCCGCGCCGCAGCCGCCGTTCCAGCCGGGAGGCGAAGGTGGTGAGGGCGAGGTTGAGCAGCACGAAGACGACGGCGACGACGGTGAAGCAGGCGATGGTGTTGGCGCCGTAGTTGGCGCTCATCGGGCGGACCGAGGCGAGGAGTTCGGAGAAGCCGAGCATCGCGCCGCCGAGCGCGGTGTCCTTGACGATGACGACGAGCTGGCTGACGAGCGCGGGCAGCATCGCGGTGACGGACTGCGGGAGCAGCACGTACGCCATGGTCTGGCCCTTGCGCATGCCGATCGCGCGGGCCGCGTCGGTCTGTCCGGCGGGCAGCGCGAGGATGCCCGCCCTGACCACCTCGGCGAGCACCGAGGCGTTGTAGAGGACGAGTCCGGTGACGACCGCGTACAGCGGGCGGGTCTCGGGGCTGATGCCGGTGAACTCGGCGTAGGCGGCGTTGGCGAAGAGCATCAGGATGAGGACCGGGATGGCGCGGAAGAACTCGACGAACGCCCCGGCGGGCAGCCGGACGGCGCGGTGGTCGGAGAGCCGGGCGATGCCGAACAGGGCGCCGAGCGGCAGCGCCAGGGCCATCGCGAGCGCGGCGGCGACGACGGTGTTCTTCAGGGCGGGCAGCACATAGGTGGTCCAGACCCGGGAGTCGGTGAAGAAGGGCGCCCATTTCGCCCAGTCCAGCTGGTTCTTGGCGGCGAGCTCGGCCGCCACCCACCAGACGACGGCGCCGACGGCGACGAGGAAGAGCAGGGCGTAGAGGAGGTTGCGGCGGCGGGCCCGCGGTCCCGGCACGTCGTACAGGACGGTCGCCCCGCCGTCGTCGCGGCGGCTCATCGCTTCACCGCCGCCTTCTTGGCGAGCTTGCCGAGGAGCAGTCCGGTCGGCAGCGTGAGACAGAGGAACCCGGCGGCGAAGATGACGGAGATGAGGATGAGCTGGGCCTCGTTCTCGATCATCTCCCGCATCAGCAGGGCGGCTTCGGCGACGCCGATGGCGGCGGCGACGGTGGTGTTCTTGGTGAGCGCGATGAGGACGTTGGCCAGCGGTCCGACCACCGAGCGGAACGCCTGCGGAAGCACCACCAGGCGCAGCGTCTGGGTGAAGCCGAGGCCGATCGCGCGGGCCGCCTCGACCTGGCCGATCGGCACGGTGTTGATGCCGGAGCGGACCGCCTCGCAGACGAACGCCGAGGTGTAGGCGGTGAGTCCGAGGACGGCGAGGCGGAAGTTGATGACGGTGAAGTCCTCGGAGCCGAGGCTGACCCCGAGGGTCTGGAAGAGGCCGAGCGAGGTGAAGACGATGATGACGGTGAGCGGGATGTTGCGGACGATGTTGACGTAGACGGTGCCGAACACCCGCATGAGGGGGACGGGGCTGACCCGCATGGCGGCCAGCAGCGTCCCCCAGACGAGGGAGCCGATCGCGGACCAGAACGTCAGCTGGACGGTGGTCCAGAAGGCGCCCAGGATGTCGTAGCCCTTGAGGAAGTCGAACACGACGGCCTGCCCGGGCCGGTCACCGGCGGGTCTCCCGGCCGGTCACTGGACGATCACGCCGATCTTCGGCGCGGGCTCGTTCTTGTAGCCCGCAGGTCCGAAGTTCTTGTCGACGGCCTTCTGCCAGGAGCCGTCGGCGACCATCTTCTGCAGGGCGGTGTTGATCCGGTCCTTCAGATCGCTGCCCTTCTGGACGCCGATGCCGTAGTTCTCGTTGCTGAGCTTGAAGCCGCCGAGCTTGAACTCGCCCTTGAACTGCGGCTGGGCCGCGTACCCGGCGAGGATCGAGTCGTCGGTGGTGAGGGCGTCGACGACGCCGTTCTCCAGGCCGGTCAGGCACTCGGAGTAGCCGCCGTACTCCTGGAGCTGCGCCTTGGGGGCGATCTTCGTCTTGACGTTCTGCGCGGAGGTGGAGCCGGTGACCGAGCAGAGCTTCTTGTCGTTGAGGTCGGACGGCTTGGTGATGGAGTTGTCGTCGGCCCTGATCAGCACGTCCTGGTGGGCCAGCAGATAGGGCCCGGCGAAGTCGACCTTCTCGGCGCGCTTGGGGTTGATGGAGTAGGAGGCGGCGATGAAGTCGACGTCGCCGCGCTGGAGCATGGTCTCCCGGTCCGCGCTCTTGGCCTCCTTCCACACGATGTCGCCGGGGTCGTGCCCGAGCTGCTTGGCCACATAGGTCGCCACGTCGACGTCGAAGCCCGTGTAGGTGCCGTCCGGGGTCTTCAGGCCGATGCCCGGCTGGTCGAACTTGATGCCGACGGTGATCTTGTCGGCGCGCTGTCCGTGGCCGCCGGAGGGACCGGCGGCGGCGTACGCGGAGCCCGTGAAGGACAGCACGATCGCGGTGGCCGCGGCGACGGTGAGACGGCGGGTCCTGAGCGGGTTCATGGGATCACCCCTAAGGGGTCGGGTCAGTCACATCGGATCGGGTCGAATCGAATCGGGTCGGGCCAGGTCAGATCGGTCGGTCGGTCGGTCGGTCGGTCGGTCGGTCGCATCAGTGTTTGAGGATCTTGGAGAGGAAGTCCCTGGCGCGTTCGCTGCGCGGGTTGCCGAAGAACTCGTCGGGCGCGGCCTCCTCGACGATCCGGCCGTCGGCCATGAAGACCACCCGGTTCGCGGCGGACCGCGCGAAGCCCATCTCATGGGTCACCACGACCATCGTCATGCCGTCCCTGGCGAGCTGCCGCATCACCTCCAGGACCTCGTTGATCATCTCCGGGTCGAGCGCCGAGGTCGGCTCGTCGAAGAGCATCACCTTGGGGTCCATGGCGAGGGCGCGGGCGATCGCGACCCGCTGCTGCTGGCCGCCGGACAACTGCGCCGGGTACTTGTCGGCCTGTTCGGCCACGCCGACCCGGTCGAGGAGTTCCCGGGCGCGCCGCTCGGCCTCCGCGCGGCTCTTCCTGCGCACCTTGATCTGGCCGAGGGTCACGTTGTCGAGCACGGTCCGGTGGGCGAAGAGGTTGAAGGACTGGAAGACCATCCCGACGTCGGCGCGCAGCGCGGCGAGCGCGCGGCCCTCGGCGGGCAGCGGGCGGCCGTCGACGACGATCTCGCCCGCGTCGACGGTCTCCAGGCGGTTCACCGCCCGGCACAGGGTGGACTTGCCGGAGCCGGAGGGGCCGATGACGACCACCACCTCGCCGCGCCGGACGGTGAGGTCGATGGAGCGGAGCACGTGCAGCGTGCCGAAGTGCTTGTCGACCCCGCGCAGCACGACGAGCGCGTCGCCGTTGCCGCCGTCGACGCCGTCGTCTCCGCCGCCTCCGTACGGGACGGGCATGGCAGCCTCCTGCCTCCCCCCGCACCCTCCCCCCTGTCCTGGCTCGGGCCCTCCTCCGGTCCTCCTCCGGGTCCTCCCTCAGCTCCTCCTTCAGGTTCATGCTCCGCCTTCGGCCGGGCCGCCGCACGCCGGGGCCGCGCACCGCGACGGGTGCCGCGGCGGCCGCCCGTCCACACTCCGGACACGACCTGACGGACTACATCCGGGTACGCGGGGTGGCGAGGATTCGCCGCCCGGTGACCGGACGCCCGTGGTACCGGGGGCAACACGGCAAGGCGGGTACGCGGCAGGGGTATTCGGCCATCCCTGACACGCCACGAAACACCTTGCCCCGGCGCCCCGGCCCTTGCTTGGATCCGGTGCGGGCGGCCTCGTACGCCATTCACCGCGTAGGAGACCGCCGCAGTTCGCACCACGTACCGGGGAAGTCCGCACCACCCGGCCGGTGTCCGCACACGCTCACAGAGAGGCCCCCACGCCGATGCACGCGCGACCGGACGACATCCGCCACCTGCACACCCTCGGCCCCCACGGCACGAACCTGGAAGCCGCGTCCCACGAATGGCTCCGCCTTCGGGGGATCGAGGACGGCACCGTGACCCTGCACTCCTCCATAGAGTCGGCCCTCGAGGCCGTGCCCGACGACGGCGCGCACGCGATCACCGCCTGCGCCGTCTATCCCGACCTGCACACCCTGGTCTTCGGGAATCTGCACCGGCTGCACATGGTCGACAGCTTCCTGCTGCCGACCCACAACATGGTCCTCGCCAGCAACGGCACCGCCACCCCGGCGACCGTCGCCTCGCACCCCGCCCCGCGCGGTCTGGTGGCGCGGGCGCTCGCCCCGGCCCACGCCCACGTGCGCGAGGTCCTGAGCAACTCGCAGGCCGCCATCGAGTGCGCCGAGGGCCGCGCCGACGCCTGCATCACCACGATCGTCGCCGCGCGCGAGCGCGGTCTGCGGGTGCTGCGGGACTTCGGCCCGGTGCCGATGGTCTTCACCGTGCACCAGGTGCTCGCGGTGGACACCGACGCCCTCGCCGCCGGTGCCGACGCCCTCGCGACGGACGCCCTCGCGGCCGGTGCCGCCCTCGCGGGGGCCGCCCGATGAGCGCCGACACCGCGACCGCGTTCCGCGCCGCGCCCGCCACCACGCCCGCGACCGCGCCGGTCGGCGAGCCGCTGCTCGCCGACTGCGCGTTCCTCGCCGAATCGCTGATCCCGCTGGTCGACCGCTTCCGGGCGCGCCAGCGGGACGACGGCACGGTGCCCGAGCCGGCCGACGAGGACCGGGAGCTGCTGGCCCGGATCCGGGACGAGGCCGTCGCCTTCCACCGGCGGCGCGGGCACCACGGGCAGGCCGACGCGCTCGCGGCGGACGTCGACGGCTGGCTGGCCGCCGGGCTCGACAGCCGCCCGCACTTCGGCCGGTCCCGGGACGCGCTCAGCGCCCCGGCCGACGGCGACACGGTGTTCTTCCTGGCGCCCGTCCAGACCACCAACAGCGCCCCGCCGGTGGGCAAGCGGCTCGACTGCTTCTTCGCCCTGCGCAAGGAGCCGGACGCGCTGCCGACGCTCGCCGAGAGCTTCCCGCACCCCAAGAACAACTGCCAGTCGCTGATCCTGCTGACCGGCAGCGAGGGCTTCGCGCACGGCTCCTGCCTGGTGTTCTTCCCGGAGAACGTGGCCGCGCACGACAAGGTCACCGAGCAGCCGTACGCGATGTTCTTCTTCAACAAGATGCGCAAGATCCACGAGACGTACGCGCTGCCCGCCGCGGCCGCGGTGCTCACCGCCGACTCGCTGCCCGGCGCGTCCGGCGGGCTCGCCGCCGAGGTGTGCTTCGAGGCCCGGGCGATCTGGGGCTACCTCCACGACTCCATGCACTACCAGGGCCTGTGGCCGTTCGACGAGCACATCTCGCTGAAGATGAACTGGTTCGTCGGCCTCCTGGAGGAGATCAAGGTCGACGCGAAGACCGTCCTCGCCTGCGCGGACAGCGGCCTGGTGCCGTACGCGCGGGAGCAGATCGCGATGATCCTCCTGGAGCGGGTGTTCCGCTACCCGCAGGCCGACGACGCCACCGGCAACTTCGACTCCGGCACCGGGGTGTTCCTCTACTCGTGGTTCCGCGAGCACGACGCCCTGGTCGGCTCCCCCGACGACGGCGGGCTGCTCCGGCTCGACCTGGACCGGGCCGTCGAGGCGCTGCGGGAGTACGTGGCCACCATGGAGCGCCTGGAGGCCGAGGTGACCTCGGACGACGCCTACCGGGCCGCGGCGCGTGAGTTCGTACGCCGCTATCTGCCCGCCCCGGAGACCGACCGGGACGCGAACGGGCGGCGGCTGCGCTACGCGTTCACCGCGGACCAGGAGGTGCTGCGGCGCGCCAAGGCCGGTCTCGACCGGCTGCCACCGCTGCGGTTCGCGCGGGCGGAGTGGTGACGGAGGACCACTCCGCCGCGCCCGCGGCGGCCGGCCGGGGCGGGCGGCTGCTCGTCCCCGGCCTGGCCTGTCTGATGGTGCTGCTGCTCGCCGCCGGATGGCTGCTGTCCGGGCACCTGGTGAGCGGCGCGCCCGCGCTCGCCGTGGCGGCGGGCCGGACCGCGGCCAGCTTCCTGGTGATCACGGCGGTCGCCGCGGTGCTGCCGCGGACCTGGGCGGGGGTGCGCACGGCGACGGCGCGCCCCGGCGCGATCGCCGTCCTGGCGTTCCTCGGCTTCTTCGCCTACTACTCGGGGACGCTGCTCGGCACCAGCCGGATCGGGGCGTCCCGGGTCGGTCTGATCGTGTCGCTGCTGCCGTGTCTGACCTTCCTGATCGGCATCGTGGCGTTCCGTGAGCCGTCGTCGCGGCGCAAGCTGTCCGGCACGCTGCTCGCGGTGGCCGCGGCCGTCGGCTACGCGATCGCCGACGGGCGGGCGAGCGGGGCCGCGGTCGGCGGCGGCGCGCTGCTCACCGGCGGTCTGATGGCGCTCGCGGGCACCTTCACGTACGCGCTGTACGGGTATGTGTACCGGCAGCGGATGGCGGACGTGCCGCCGCTCGCCGCGCTCCCGGCGATCACCGGCGCGGGCACCGTGATGCTCGGCGTCGCGGTGCTGCTCTTCGTGCCGCTCGGTTCGGTCCGGGCGGCGGACTGGGCGGGCATCGCGCTGCTCGGGGCGGTGCTCACCGCGCCGGTGTTCGTGATCTCGCACGAACTGATCCTGCGCAAGGGCCCGTTGTTCACGTCGGCGGTGGCGCTCGTGGTGCCGTTCCTGGTGCGGCTCGGCGAGTGGGCGCTCGGCTCGGCCGGTCCGCCCGGGCCGCTGGTCGTGGCGCTGATCGCGGTCTGCGCCGCCGGGGTGTGGCTGACCGTCGGCGGCCGGGCCGCGCCGCGTACCGTACCGGCCGACGGGTCCCCCGCCGACCCGGGCGCGTCCGATCCGGCCGCATCGGATCCGGACGTGTCCGGTCCGGCGGGACCCGCGTCCCCGTCCTCCGCACCGAGCCAAGGAAGCAGTTCATGACCGCAGCCCGCCCCACCCTCGTGCTCGTCTACCAGCG
Organism: Streptomyces sp. NPDC090025; assembly: GCF_044748125.1. Classification (NCBI taxonomy): domain Bacteria; kingdom Bacillati; phylum Actinomycetota; class Actinomycetes; order Kitasatosporales; family Streptomycetaceae; genus Streptomyces; species Streptomyces sp. NPDC090025. The sequence continues at coordinate 57,604 of NZ_JBIVFL010000012.1, forward strand.
CAGCGCGCTCCCCTGGATCTTCGAAGGCGCCGCACGGGCCGGGATCGACCTGGTGCTCGTGCCCCGTCCCGACGAGGACGTGCCGGCGGACCGGCTGCCGCCGGCCGTCGTCGAGCTGCTGCCGCTCGACCCGGAGGGCGACCCCGAGGGGGCGCTCGCCGCGCTGCGCAAGCGCCACGAGGAGCGCCCCTTCCAGGGCATCGTGACCCTGTTCGACCCGCTGGTGCCGTTCGTCGCCGAGGCCGCCGAGCGGCTCGGCCTGCCGGGGATCGGCCGGGACACGGCGCTCGGCGCGCAGGACAAGCGGGTGATGCGGGAGCGGCTGACGGCGGCGGGGCTCAACGTGCCGCGGTTCGCGCGGATCGACGGTCCCGACCCGGAGCCGGGCCTCGCCGCCGCCGACGCGCTCACCTTCCCGGTGGTGGTCAAGCCCGCGCACGGTTTCTCCAGCCTGGGCGTCACCCGCGCCGACTCGCCCGCCGCGCTGCGCACCACGGTGACCGAGGTGCGCGCGGTGTGCGCGGCGAAGCTGGGGGTGCGGGACGCGGCGCTGGTCGTCGAGGAGTACCTGGACGGGCCCGAGTTCGCCGTGGAGTCGCTGGCGTACCAGGGCAGGGTGCGGGTCCTGTCGATCGGCTACAAGGGCGAGCCGGAGGGCCCCTACTTCGAGGAGAGCGTCTACCGGGCGCCCGCGGCGCTCCCGGCGGACGTGCGGGACGCGGTGGTGCGCGAGGTGACGGCGGCGCACGCGGCGCTGGGGATCACCGACGGGCCCACCCACACGGAGCTGCGGCTGCGCGGCGGCACCCGGCCCTATCTCCTGGAGATGGGCGCCAGGATCGGCGGCTCCGGCGTCTCGGCCTATGTCGCCTCGCATGTGAGCGGGGTGGACCTGGCGGCCGAGGCGCTGCGGCTCGCGGTGGGCGGCGCGCCGTCGGACCCGGCGGCCGAGGGGCTCGCGGAGCCGGTCGGCGCCGCCGCCAACTACATCGTGCCGTGCGGCGGCCACGGGCGGATCAGCGCCGTGCACGGGCTCGCCGAGGTGGCGGCCGATCCGCGGGTCGACCACCTGATCCAGATGCTGTTCCCGGGCGATGTGGTGCGCCCGTACCCGGACTTCACCGGCTACCCGGCCTTCGTGATCTCCCGCCACGACAGTACGCCGGAGGCCGAGGCGTTCCACGCCGAGCTTGAGCGGGCCGTCCGTATCGAGTACGCGACCGAGTACACGGCCGAGTCGGCGCACGCGGCCGGCCACGACGAGGCCGAGGAGGCCCGGGCATGACGTCCATACCGTTCGACGACCGGGACGGCACCATCTGGGTGGACGGCGCGTTCGTGCCGTGGCGGGAGGCCCGGCTGCACGTCCTCTCGCACGGACTGCACTACGGCGGCGCCGTGTTCGAGGGCGTCCGGGTGTACGGCGGGCAGCCGTTCAAGTCGGTGGAGCACGCGGAGCGGCTGCGCGCCTCGGCCCGCGAGATGAACTTCGAGCTGCCCTGGTCGGCGGCCGAACTCGACGCCGTCACACGGGAGATCGTGTCGCGAGGGCAGATCACCGACGGCTATGTACGGCCGGTGGCGTGGCGCGGCAGCGAGCAGATCAGCGTGTCGGGCGCGGGCAGTTCGGTGCATGTGGCGGTGGCGGCGTGGGAGTGGCCGCACGTGTTCTCCGACGACGCGCAGGAGTCGGGCATCCGGCTGCGCACCTCGCGCTGGCGCCGTCCGTCGCCGGAGTCGGCGCCGGTCCGGGCCAAGGCGGCGTCGCTGTACGCGATCGGGACGCTGGCCAGGGACGAGGCGGAGGCGGACGGCTTCGACGACGCGCTGCTGCTCGACCACCGGGGCAACCTGGCGGAGGCGACGGGGGCGAACCTGTTCCTGGTGATCGACGGGGAGCTGCACACCCCGGTGCCGGACGGCTTCCTGGACGGCATCACCCGGCAGACGGTGATCGCGCTGGCCGCCGGACTCGGTCTGACGGTCCGGGTGCGGGCGATCGACCCGGCCGAACTGGCCGTCGCCGACGAGGTGTTCCTCACCGGCACGGCGTACGAGGTGCAGCCGGTACGGGCGGTCGACGCGCGCGAGTTCACGGTGGGCGGCACCACCAAGCTGCTCGCGGAGGCGTACGGGCGTCTGGTGCGCGGCGAGGGCGACGGCGCCCCGTAGGGACCCCGGCTCCCGGCGCCGTGTGACGCCACCGGCCCGCCCCGATCGGCCGTCGGGGCGGGCCGGAACCGCGATCAGCCCGCGGTCTCGCGGGCGGAGAAGCCGTGGACGCGGAGAAGCCGTGGACGAGGACGATCGAGGGCTTGTCCGCCATGCGAAGGCAACCGTTCCGCGCGGGGTCCCCCGGGACACGGTCACGCTATACGGAGGGTGACCGGGTCGCCACCGGCCGTACGGGCGGTTCGACGGGGTGGCGCAACGCGGTACGGCGTCCGTGTGACCGGACGTGTGCGGCGTGGGCGGACATCCGGGGCAGGCCGGACACTGGAGTCGGGACGCACGCCGTCCGGGACGCCCGCCGTCGCCGCGCCGAGGAGGCCCGCCATGAACACCGCCGCACCCAAGGTCAGCACCCTGCCGCCGGAGCACCGGGAACGGCTGATGGCGTACGCCGAGGACGCGTACTTCGAGTCGGGCGACCGTCTGTTCGAGGAGCAGCAGCGGGCCGACCGGTTCTGGATCGTGAAGACCGGCGCGGTGGCCCTGGACGCCAAGGTCCCGGGCCGTGGCTCGCCGGTCATCGAGACGCTGCGGCACGGTGAGCTGGTGGGCCTGTCGTGGCTGTTCCCGCCGTATCTGTGCCAGTCGGGCGCGGAGGCGATGACCCCGGTCAGGGCGTACGAGTTCGACGGCGCGGCCGTGCGGTCGATGTGCCGCACGGACGCGGAGTTCGGCGCCTCGGTGACGTTCTGGGTGGGCCAGATCCTGGCCCACCGGCTCCAGGTGACGCGGGTGCGGCTGCTCGACCTGTACGCGCCGCACGGCAGCGGGATCATGGCCTGAGGGTCCCTGCGGGCCCCCAGGGGTCAGTCCCGGTCGAGGTCCCGTACCCACCAGTCGTGCGCGGTGCCGTCGGCGCGGCTGATCTGGCCGCGCCGGACGAATCCGGCCCGCCGGGCGACGGCCGCCGCGGCCGGGTCGTCGACGGGGGTCGCGGCGACGGCCCGGCGGGCGCCCGCCGCGCGGGCGTGCGCGCAGCCGAGGAGCACCGCGCGGGTGGCGAGGCCGCGGCCGCGCGCGTCAGGCGCGAGGGCGTAGCGGAGGTCGACGTCGCCGTCGGCGAGGCCGTCGGCGGTGCGGGCCGGGCGCAGTTCGAGGGTGCCGAGCAGCCGCCCGGCCCGGATCCCGAACACCACGGCGGGGCCGTGCGGGCGCCAGGACAGCGGGTCCGGTTCCGGGTGTCCGGGCTGCTCGGGGTGGTCGGGGCCGGGCGGTGACAGGGTGACGACCCCGTCCGAGAGCTTCGCATCATCACGCACCCGAACGATCTTGTCGCCAAACGGCCCGTGCCACAATCGGTATCCGGTCGGACCCCCGCCGCCATCGTGCCGACGGCGCGGGACGCTCACCCGAACGGGCGCGTCGGGCGGTGCCGGACCCCTCCGGCCAGCACGCTTGGCTTGTCGGAACGGGGGCAGGGTTCGCCGGACGGACCGTAGTGGCACGGGAGACAGGGGAGGCAGACGGTGAGCACGGAGGATCCGGACCGGACCAGGACCGTGGCGCGCTCCCGGTTGCTCGCGCGGTGCGCGGTGCTCGCCGCCGCGGCGGCCGTGGTCTCGCTGTTCGTCCCGTTCGGGAGCGGCGGGCTGCTCGTCGTCGGCAGCGGTCTGGTGGGCCTCGCGCTCGCCGCGGCCGGTGTCTGGTGGTTCCTGGCCCACCGGGGTCCGGTCCGGCTGCTCGGCGCGCTGCTCGCCGTCGGCACCCCGGTCGCGGTCCTCGTCCTGTACGTCGACAGCGGTCTGTGGCCCGCCGCGCTGACCGCCCTGGCGTTCTGGGTCGTCTCACTGTCCTGCGCCCGGCGCGCGCTTCACCGGCCGGGGCGCGGCCACCGGACCCGGCCCGCCAGGCCGCCCCGGCGGCCGGTGCTCCTGATGAACCCGAAGTCCGGCGGCGGCAAGGTCGAGAAGTTCGGCCTGGTCGGCAAGGCCGAGGCGCTCGGCGCCCGGGTGGAACTGCTCGGTCCCACCGGTCCCGACGGCGAGTTCGCCGATGTCACCGAGCTCGCCAGGGCCGCCGTCGCGGACGGCGCCGATCTGCTCGGGGTCGCGGGCGGCGACGGCACCCAGGCGCTGGTCGCGGCGGTCGCCGCCGAACACGGCCTGCCCTTCCTGGTGATCAGCGCGGGCACCCGCAACCACTTCGCGATGGACCTCGGGCTCGACCGCGAGGACCCGTCGCGCTGCCTCGACGCGCTCAGGGACGGCGAGGAACTCCGCGTCGACCTCGGCGACGTCGACGGGCGGCCGTTCGTGAACACCGTCTCCTTCGGGGTGTACGCGGATGTCGTGCAGCGCCCCGAGTACCGCGACGCGAAGGCGGAGACGGCGCTCACCGTGATGCCGGACCTGCTCGCGGGCGGTCAGGGCCGGCGCTTCGACGCGGTCGCGGACGACAACCGGCTGCCCGCCCAGCAGGCGCTCCTCGTCAGCAACAACCCGTACAGCTCGCCCGACCCGTTCGGCGGCGCGCGACGGCCCCGGCTCGACCGGGGCACCCTCGGTGTGGTCGGGGTCCGGGTGGAGGGCGCCGCGCAGGCGGCCGACCTCGCGGTGCGCGGTGCGCTGTCCACCGGGCTCAACGTGTTCTCCGCCCGCCGGGTCGAGGTGACCGCCGAGGCCGCCGAGCTTCCGGTGGCGGTCGACGGCGAGGCGCTCTCCCTGCCGACCCCCGTGGTCTGCACCGTACGGCCGCGGGCGCTGCGGGTCCTGGTCCCCCGGGACCGGCCCGGCGTGCCCGCCGCACCACCCCTGAACTGGCGCCGGATCATCGTGCTCGCCTTCGGCCGCCGCCTTGGAGGAACGTCCCATGGCTGAGACCACTCCCCCGTCCACCGCGCCGCGGGCCCCGCTCGGACACCGACGGACGGGCCGCCGCCCGTCGGCGCTGCGCGCGGTGCTCACCGACCTCAACGCGGTCGACGGCGCCCTGTACGCGGCGGTCGCCGCCACCCCGACCCCGGCGCTCGACCGGGGCCTGCGGCGGTTGTCGGCCGCCGCCGACCACTCGAAGATCTCGGTGGCGGTGGCGGCGGCCCTGGCCCTCGCGGGCGACCGGCCGCGCCGGGCGGCGGTGGCCGGGATCGGGGCGATCGCGGTGGCCTCGGCGTCGGCGAACCTGCTCGGCAAGCGCCTGGTACGGCGGCCACGGCCGGACCGCGAGTCGGCCCGGGTGACGGTGGACCGGCATGTGCCGATGCCCCGTTCGGCGTCGTTCCCGTCCGGGCACACCGCCTCGGCGGTCGCGTTCGCCACGGCGGTCGGCGTGGTGCTGCCGCCGATGGCCGTCCCGCTCGGGCTGCTCGCCGGTGCGGTGGGCTACTCGCGGGTGCACACCGGGGTCCACTATCCGGGTGATGTGGCGGCCGGTGCGGTGCTCGGCCTGGCGAGCGCGGTGACGGCGCTCGCGGTGACGAACGCGGTGCTGCCCGCGAGGGGATGAGCCCGCGGTGCGCTGACCCGGCGGGCCGGTCCGGGGTGTCCCGGCCCGGCCGCGCACGGCCCGACTGCTCGCGGCCCGGCTTGCTCGCGGTCCGGCCCGGTCAGCCCTTGCGGACCGGGCCGAGCCGCACACCGGGGCGCTCGACGGGCTCGTCCCGGGCCTCGGCCCAGAGCGAGCGCACATGGCCGAGGTGGCGCATCATGCACGCCTCGGCCCCGGACCGGTCGCCGGACAGCATCAGTTCGAGCAGTTCCACGTGCTCCTCGGCCGAGGAGACCAGCTTCCCGGCCTCGTCGAGCCCGGTGAGGCCGTACAGCCGGGACCGCTTGCGCAGCTCGCTGACGGTCTCCACCAGCCGGTCGTTCCCGGCCAGGCCGAGCAGGGTCAGGTGGAAGCGGCGGTCGGCCTCCAGATACCCGATGAGGTCGTGGCGGCGGGCGGCGGCGACGATCTCCTCGGCGAGCGGCCGCAGCGCCTCCAGCTGCTCCCGCTCGGCGAGTTCGGTGACCCGGCCGACGGTGGGGACCTCGATCAGCATCCGCAGTTCGGTGCACTGGTCGAGTTCGCGCTCGCTGACCTCGGTGATCCGGAAGCCCTTGTTGCGGACCGGTTCCACCAGGCCCTCGCGCGCGAGGTCGAGCATCGCCTCGCGCACGGGGGTGGCCGAGACGCCGAGTTCGGCGGCGAGACCGGGCGCCGAATAGACGCTGCCCGGCCGGAGTTCACCTGCTATCAGGGCGGCCCGCAGGGCGTGGCCGACCTGGTCGCGAAGCCGCTCCTGGGCCTTGATGAGACTGTGCTGCTTCAGGTCACCCACGCTGATCCTCCGATAACTCGCCGAGGCACAGCGTACAATGTCACGTTTCGCTGACACCCCCTGCTTCGCGCAGCGCGGCCCGGTGCAGCGCGACCGCCACGGCCAGGTCCTCCCAGGCCATGCCGACGCTCTTGAAGAAGCGCGGGACGCCGGGCGGCGGGGTGGCCCGGCCGTTGGCCAGGTCGGCCAGGGTGCCGGCGACGTGGTCGGGCCCGATGACGCCCTCCGCCAGCGGGACGAGCAGATCGCCGGCCTCGCGGTCGGCCGCGGCCCGCGACTCGACGTACACGGTGGACCTGGCGACGAAGGCGGAGTCGGTCTCGCGGGCGTCCGGTTCGTGCGAGCCGACGGCGACGACCGTCGCCCCGGGCGCGACGAGCCGGCCGTCGAAGAGCGGGGTGCGGGCGGTGGTGCAGCACAGCACCAGGTCCGCGTCCGCCACGTCGTCGGCGGTTCCGGTACGGGCCTTCGGCACACCGAGGGCCTCGGCGTGCGCGACGAGCGGCCGGGCCTTCGCCGGGTCGCGGCCCACCACCACGGCCTCGGCCACCTCCCGTTCGGCGCACACGGCGTCGAGGTGCGCGTACGCCTGCGGTCCGGTGCCGAACACGACAAGCCGAAGCGGTCCTTCGGCGGGCGTGAGGTGACGGATCGCCAGGGCGGAGACGGCGGGGGTACGGAGCGAGGTGAGCGCGGCGCCGTCCATCAGCGCCACCGGGAGCAGCGTTGCCCCGTCGAGCAGCAGGTAGGAGCCGGTGATCCGGGGCAGGTCGCGGGCCGGGTTGCCGGGGGCGATGCCGGTGATCTTCACCCCGGCCCAGGAGCCGGATGCCGCCGTGGCCTCGGCGGTGGCGGGCATCAGGAGCAGTTCGTTGCCGTCCGGCGCCGGGACCGAGATGCGGGGCGTGGCCCGCTCCGGGTCGAGTCCGGCGCGCAGCGCGTCGGCCAGCGCGTCCGCGGCGGCGGCCGGGGGCAGCAGCCGGAACACGTCGGCGGCGTCGAGGGTGCGGAGCCCGCCGTCGCTGGTGTGGGTGTCGTTGCTGGTGTCGGTCATGTCGTCCATGGTGCTCTCTGCGGTCACAGGGTGAATCCGGTGCCCAGCGTGTCGTGCGGGTCGAGCACGAAATGGTGCTCTCCGGTGCGGTGGGCGCTGCCGGTCACCTCGGTGACATAACCGGCGGGTCCGGCCGGGAGGACCCGGGCGGTGAACTCGGTGCCCACCAGGGAGGTGTGGAGCAGGGTCTCGCCGGTGCCGATGCGCCCGTCGTCGGCGAGCAGCGCGAGCCGTGCCGAGGTGCCGGAGCCGCAGGGCGAGCGGTCGATCTGTCCGTCGGCGAACACGGTCACGTTGCGCTGGTGCGGCCCGCGCGGGTGGCCGGGGAGTTCGTCGTGCAGGATCACCCCGTACACCCCGGAGAGCAGCGGGTCGCCGGGGTGCCGGGTCGCCGGGTGTCCGGCGAGGGCGGCCCTGATCTCCTGTCCTGCGCGGGTGAGCGCGGGCAGGTCGGCCCGGTCGACGGCGAGGCCGAGGGCCCCGGCGGGGACGGAGGCGTAGCAGGCGCCGGCGTGGGCGAGGTCGGCCTCGACGGTGCCGAACGAGGTGGTGACCGGCACCTTGCGGGCGGTGACCCGGGCGGGCACGTTGCGGAAGGTGACGGCGGTGGTGCGGCCGCCCGCGCGGTGGACGGTGGCGATGACCCGGCCGGACGGCACGTCGATCCGGACCTGGGCCGCGCCGTCCTCCGGCGCCCTGACCCGGCCGGTGTCCACCGCCCAGGCGCCGAGCGCGATGGTGCCGTGGCCGCAGGCCGTGGAGTAGCCGTCCTTGTGCCAGAAGAGCACGCCGAGATGGGCGCCGTCGTCGTCCGGCGGGACGACGAAGCCGCCGTACATCCCGGAGTGCCCGCGCGGCTCCCGGACGAGCAGTTGCCGCAGGGTGTCGTGGCGGCCGGGGCGCGGGGCGGTGCCCTCCCCGGCGGGGCCGAGGAGGGTGGCGCGGCGTTCGGCGACGGTGTCGCCGGGCGGTGGCGGCCAGCCGCCGCCGTCGGTCAGGTCGACGATCCGGAAGGGTTCCCCGGCCGTGTGGTAGTCGGTGGTGCGGACCCCGTGGGCGTACGCGGCCGGGTCCGTGACCGGGTCCGGGCGCGTGTCCGGGGGCGTCACAGCAGGAATCCGGCGGGGAACGGGTCGGTGGGGTCGAGGAAGTACTGGGCGGTGCCGGTGATCCAGGCGCGGCCGGTGACCGTGGGCACCACGGCGGGCCGGCCCGCGACGGTGGTCTCGCCGATCAGCCGCCCGGTGAACTCGGTGCCGATGAACGACTCGTTGACGAAGTCGGTGCCGAGCGCGAGCTGTCCGCGCGCGTGCAGCTGGGCCATCCGGGCGCTGGTGCCGGTGCCGCACGGGGAGCGGTCGAACCAGCCCGGGTGGATGGCCATCGCGTGCCGGGAGCGGCGCGCGTCGGATCCGGGGGCGGCCAGGTAGACGTGCTTGAGGCCGCCCTGGGCGGGGTCCTCCGGGTGCACCGGGCGGTCCTGGCCCGCGTTGACCACGTCCATCAGGGCGAGTCCGGCCGCGAGCAGTTCGTCCTTGTGGGCGCGGTCGAAGGGCAGGCCGAGCGCGTCGAGGTCGACGAAGGCGTAGAAGTTGCCGCCGTAGGCGAGGTCGTAGGTGATCGTGCCGTGGCCGGGGACCTCGGCCTTGAGGTCGAGGCCGACGCTGAAGGCGGGCACGTTGGTGAGGGTGACGGCGGTGGCCGCCCCGTCCGCCACGTGGACGTCGACGCTCACGAGCCCGGCGGGGGTGTCGAGCCGGACGGTGGTGACCGGTTCGGTCACCGGCACCATGCCGGTCTCGACCAGGACGGTGGCCACCCCGATGGTGCCGTGGCCGCACATCGGCAGCAGCCCGGACACCTCGATGAACAGCACGCCGTAGTCGGCGTCGGGGCGGGTGGGCGGCTGCAGGATGGCGCCGCTCATGGCGGCGTGGCCGCGCGGCTCGTACATCAGCAGGGTGCGGAGGTGGTCGAGGTGGTCGAGGAAGTGCAGCCGCTTCTCGGCCATGGTGGCGCCGGGGATCACCCCGACGCCGCCGGTGATCACCCGGGTGGGCATGCCCTCGGTGTGCGAGTCGACCGCGTGGTAGACGTGACGGGTACGCATACGGTTCTTCTCCCCCCGGATCTCAGTGGTGGCCTTCGGCCAGGGCCTTCTCGGTGGCGGCGCGCACGGCGGCCTCGGCGGCGCCGGTGAGCGGCAGCCGGGGCGGGCGGGTGGCGCCGCCGGGCCGTCCGGCCAGGTCCATGGAGAGCTTGATGGCCTGCACGAACTCGGTCTTCGAGTCCCAGCGAAGGAGCGGGTGCAGCGACTTGTAGAGCGGCAGGGCGGTGGCCAGGTCGCCTTCGACGGCGGCCCGGTAGAGCTCGGCGCAGGCGGTGGGCAGCGCGTTGGGGTAGCCCGCGATCCAGCCGACCGCGCCCGCCAGGGCGAGTTCGAGGAGCACGTCGTCCGCGCCGATCAACAGGTCGAGGTCCGGGGCGAGTTCGGCGATCTCGTAGGCGCGGCGGACGTCGCCGCTGAACTCCTTGACGGCCACGATGTCGCCCGCGGCGTGCAGCCGGGCGAGCAGTGCGGGCGTGAGGTCCACCTTGGTGTCGATCGGGTTGTTGTACGCGACGACCGGGAGCCCTGCCTTCGCCACGTCCGCGTAGTGGGCGAGGACGGCCGCCTCGTCGGCGCGGAAGGCGTTCGGCGGCAGCAGCAGCACCGAGCCTGCGCCCGCCTCCGCCGCCTGCTCGGCCCAGCGCCGGGACTCGGCGCTGCCGTAGGCGGCGACGCCGGGCATCACCCTGGCCCCGTCTCCGGCGGCCTCGACGGCGGTACGGACGACCTGGGCGCGCTCCTCGGCGGTGAGGGTCTGGTACTCGCCGAGCGAGCCGTTGGGCACGACGCCGTCGCAGCCGTTGTCGATCAGCCAGCGGACGTGCTCGGCGTAGGCGTCGTGGTCGACGGAGAGGTCCTCGCGGAGCGGGAGGGCGGTGGCGACCATGATGCCGCGCCAGGGGCGGCTGGGGCTCCAGTGGGTGGCGGTCTGGCTCATCTGCGACTCCTTAGTAGTGTGTGACATTTTATTGATGGGTGTGAGTCAGGACAAGGGGGTGACGAGGGGTTTTGCGGCCCATCCGGCGCGTTCACTCGGGGAGTTGGGCGCGGCGCGGGCCGGCCGGGGGCGCTACCCGGGGGCCCGGGTGCGGCTCGGGGGTTCGGCGGGATCCGGCAGCGCCGCGAGGAGGCGCAGCGGGACCGGGGCCGCGAGGGGGCGGCGGTCCGGGGTCGGCGCGGTGTCGGTGGCGGCGCCGCCCGCCCGGGCGCACAGGGCCGCGACCGCCGGGCCGCACATCCGGCCCTGGCACCAGCCCATGCCCGCGCGGGTGAGCAGCTTGACCGTCCGGGCGTCGCGCGCCCCGAGTTCCGTGAGCGCCTCCCGTACCTCCCCCGCCGTCACCTCCTCGCAGCGGCACACGTCGGTCGCGTCGGTCAGCCAGCCCGGCCAGCCCGTACCGGGGCGGTGGGCCGAGGCCATCGCGTCGGCGAACGCGCGCAGCCGGGTGCGGGTGCGGCGCAGCGCCTCGGGGGCGGTACGGCCCGCGATCGCGTGGGCGGCCAGCTCGCCCTCCGCCAGGGCCAGTTGGGCGCCGCCGATGCCGCCGGTCTCGCCCGCCGCCCAGATGCCCGGCACCGAGGTGCGCAGGTCCTCGTCGAGGTCGAGGGCGAGGGTGCCGTCCGGGGTGGCGCGGGTCGCGCAGCCCAGTGCGGTGGCCAGGGACAGTTCCGGCACCAGGCCGTGGCCCACGGCGAGCGCGTCGCACGGGATGCGGCGGCCGGTGCCCGGGACCGGGCGCCAGTCCTGGTCGAGGCGTGCGACGGTCACCGCCGTCACCCGGTCCGTGCCGTGCGCCGCCACCACGGCCTGCCGGGTGAGCAGCCGGGTGTGGTGGCGGGCGAGGGCCGTGCCGAAGCGGGCGGCCTCGGCGAGCTTCGCCGGGTTCTGCAGCAGGGTGGTGGTGTGGCGGGCGTAGCCGGTGTACGCGCTCGCCTCGACGACCGCGGGGACGCGGGCGCCGGCCCCCGCCAGGGCGGCGGCGACGGCGAGGAGCAGCGGGCCGCTGCCCGCCACGACGACCCGGCGGCCGGGCAGCACCAGGCCGCTCTTCAGCATCGCCTGGGCGCCGCCCGCGCCGATCACGCCCGGGAGCGTCCAGCCGGGGAAGGGGAGGTGGCGTTCGTGGGCGCCGGTGGCGAGGAGGAGGGCGCGGGCCGTGACCGTCGTGGGCGTGTCGCCGCCGGAAGCGTCGTCCGTGCCGGTGCCCGTGTCGCGGGCGTGGACGGTCCAGCCGGGGGCGGTGCGGGCGATCGTCCAGACCTGGTGGGACGGGTGGTACGTGATGCGGCCGCTTCGCCGGTGCGCCGTCAGGCGGTCCTGGCGGGTCGCGAAGGCGGCCCAGTCGTGCGGGTGCGGGGGTTCCTGCGGGCCGGTCAGGGTGGGTGCCGGGTGGCGGTAGTACTGGCCGCCCGGGCGGTCCGCCGCGTCGATCAGGGCGACGGTGAGGCCGAGGTCCGCGGCGGTGACGGCGGCGGCGAGACCGGCCGGGCCCGCGCCGACGACGGCGAGGTCAGCGGTCGTTGACGGCATGGCCGGTGCCCTCCTGGGTGGTGACGACGTCGCCGGGGCGGGCGGGGCGGAGGCAGGCGCGCTGGTTGGGGCGGCCGTTGACGGTGACGAGGCAGTCGAAGCACTGGCCGATGCCGCAGAAGACGCCGCGGGGGGCGCGGGCGACGCGGGTGGTGCGGGTGGTGAGGATGCCCGCGGCCCAGAGTGCGGCGGCGATGGACTGGCCCTCTCGGGCCGGGAGTGGGCGGCCGTCGAAGGTGATCATGCGGGCTCCTGGCGCGGGAAGGGGCGGGACGGGTCGAAGGGGGCGAGGTCGAGCGCGGGTCGCCGGTCGGTGAGCTGGGCGGCGATCAGGTGGGCCGTCGCCGGGGCCAGGCCGATGCCCGCCCCCTCGTGGCCGCACGCGTGGTACAGGCCCGGCACCCTCGGGTCGGCGCCGATCGCCGGGAGGTGGTCCGGGAGGTACGGGCGGAAGCCGTGGTAGGCGCGGATCACGTCGACGTCCGCCAGCACGGGGAAGAGCGCCGCCGCCTGGGCGGCGAGGCGGCGCAGCGCCGGGAGGGAGAGCGTACGGTCGAAGCCGACGCGTTCGCGGGTGGCGCCGATCAGGACGGGGCCCGCCGGGGTGCCCTCGACGACCGCCGAGGACTGCAGGGCCGCCGAGCCGCTGGCCACGTCCGCCACGTAGTCCGCCGCGTACACCTTGTGCCGCACGAGTGGCGGCAGGGGTTCGGTGACCAGGACGAAGCCCCGGCGGGGCAGCACCGGGAGGTGCGCCCCGGCCAGGGCGGCGATCTCGCCACCCCAGGTGCCCGCGGCGTTGATCACGGCCGGGGCGAGGAGTTCGCGGCGCGGGGTGCGCAGTCCGGTGATGGCGCCGGAGCGGTCGCGGAGGATCCCGGTGACCTCTTCGCCGAGGTACGCCCTCGCCCCGGAGGCGGCGAGCAGGTGGGCCGCCGCCCTGGCGGGCTGGACCTGGGCGTCCTGCGGGTAGTGGAAGGCGCCGGCCAGCCCCGGGCCGAGGTGGGGTTCGTGGTCGGCGAGGTCGTCGGCGGCGATCTCGTGGGCGGTGACGCCCGCCGCGGTCTGCCCTTCGGTGAACGCGCGGAGCGCCTTCAGGGCGGGCTCGTCGGCTGCGACGACGAGCCCGCCCTTCGGCTCGTACTCGATGCCGCGCGGGAGTTGTGCGGACAGCTCGCGCCAGAGTCTTGTGGACAGCAGCGCGAGGTCGAGCTCGGGGCCCGGCTCCTTGTCGGAGACGAGCACATTGCCTTCCCCGGCACCGGTGGTGCCGCCCGCGACGGGGCCGCGGTCGACGACGGCGACGGTGAGTCCGGAGCGGGCCGCGTAATAGGCGCAGGCTGCTCCGATCACGCCGGCGCCGATGATCACGGCGTCCAGGGAGTGTCTCTTGGGCACGGCAGTAATATGTCACATTCTTCTGAGGGTGCCCAGGGGTGGTGGCCCCTGGGCACCGTGTTGACGGAGGGTCAGCCGCGGAGCGGGCCCTCGCAGCGGAAGGAGGAGGTTCCGGCGACCTTGTTGGTCCAGATCTCCACCGGGCCGAAGGAGCAGTTCATGTCGGCCAGGTTGTTCGAGGCCGCGCCCGCGCGGTCCAGGATGAAGTAGTCGACGGTCTCCGACATGTCCTTGAAGACCTGGTCCTCGCTGGCCCAGTTGGCCAGGTTGGCGGTGATCCGGCCGGTGCAGACGAAGCGCTTCTTGCCGGGGTCGCCGTTCTCCACGCAGTCCGGGGTGTTGTAGGTGGCGGTGGCGAAGGCCGAGCGGACGGCGGCGGCGGTGCTGTCGCGCAGCTGCTCGTTGGGCGTGAAGCTGGTGTTCGGCACGTAGAGGTCGTTGACCTTGGCGATCTGGGTGTCCAGGAAGCGGTCGTACGCCGCCTGCAGGCCCGCGTCGGCGCTCTGCCGGTCGCGCCAGGCGTCGTACCCGGCCACGTCGTTGGCGCGCAGCCGCCCGTACATCTCGCGGAGCAGGCCGGGGCGCTCGGTCCAGAGGAACTCGAAGAAGGTGCCCGCGTAGTTGTAGAAGCGGAATCCGTCGCCGTCGTAGGTGGCGTGCAGCAGCTGGCGGACGGACATCCGGGGGCCGCCGCCCGCGGTGTCGCTGATGATGCCGCGGACCAGGGACTTGCGGACGGCGATGCCGTTGTCGCGGGTGGCGCCGTCGAAGAACTCGGCGGTGCCCTCGTCCATGGCGGTGGTGCGGTCGTCCTGGTACCAGGGGCCCTCGCCGAAGAACCCGGGTACGGCGAACCGGCCGTTGAGGTAGTGGGTGTACTCGTGCCGGAACAGCTCCTCCAGGGTGAGGCTGGAGTCCTGCGGCACCCGGCGCTGGTAGGTGTAGAAGGTGGCGCCGTTCTCGATGTAGATGCCGCCGTTGTTGGTGGAGTAGCCGGTCAGGATCGGGTGGAAGTTCTCGTAGTCGGCGCGGGAGGCGTAAAGGACGATGTTCAGGGTGGTGTTGGGGTCGCCGGCCAGCGGCTGGTCGGTGCCGAGCACCCGGTGGTACTGGGCCTTGACCTGCTTGCTCGCGTAGTAGAGCTGGTCGACGGTGGCCCGGTCGAGGGCGGTGCGGACCTTGATGCCGCCGTTGTCGTAGCTGTACGTGTTGGGGAAGAGGCGCCTCTCGATGTCGGCCTTGCAGACACCGTAGGGGGCGCAGGCGTTGTAGTAGTTCAGCCAGTTGACGACGGAGCCCCAGGGGGCGCTGCCGTAGCCGAAGGCCGACTCGACGCTGCCGACGAGGCCGCCGAGGTCGGCGACGATGCCGCTCTGGAGGCCGGATATCTGGCCGAAGCGGCCGTACTCGGAGAGCGCGTCGCGGACCACCCAGGCGTTGCCGCCGTTCTTGAGGTGGCCGTATCCGGCGAACGCCTTGAAGGCGGCGCGGTAGGCCGGGTCGGCCTTGGCGGCGGCCTGGAAGGCGGTGTCCTGATTGCCCGGGTAGACGCCGAGGTAGTTGACGGAGAGCGCGGAGAGCGCGGCGCCCGCCCAGGTGGGGTCCTGGTTGGTCGCGGGGTGCGCGGCGTCCATGGTGGCGAGCACCTTGACGATCAGGCCGAGCTGGTACTGGCGCAGCCCCGGGGCGCTGCCGATGTAGAGGGCCTCGCGCAGGGTGCGGGCGTTGGCGGCGGTGACGTCGAAGGTGCGGGCGGCGCTGCCGAAGTCGGCGATGGCGCGGCGGACCACGTCGACGGTGGGGGCGTCGGTGATGTCGATCTCGGTGCGGGAGAAGTCGTGGTAGGCCACCGCGTGGAGGTAGGTGAACATCTCCTCCAGGTGGGTGGTGTTCCGGCCGTCGTGGGCGGCGGCGAGGGTGGAGATGCGGCGGGCGACGGCCTGGACGTGCGCGTCGGACATGACGGGCGCGAGGCGGGCGTCCCAGGTCCAGATCAGTCCGCGCAGACAGCCGTCGGCGGTGACGGCGGGGTCGGCGAGGAAGTCGGCGAACTGCTCGGGCGAAAGCCCGCTGATGCCGTCGAGGGTGCACGGCACGCCGGCCGCTTCGAGCGCCCTGGCCTGCGCCTGTACCTGCTTCTGGGTGGTGCCGGTGGCCTTGGCGGGGCCGGGGACGCGCGGCTTGGCGGCGGTGCCGCCGGGCGCGGGGGCCGGTGCCGGGGTGGCGGTCTTGGCATCGGCGAGGTGGTCGACCTCGTCGAAGGGGTTGGCGGCGGGCGCGCCGAGAGCGCCGGGCGCGCCGAAGGTGGCGGGCACCTGGGGGGTGGCCGCCCGGGGGGCGGTGGTCGGCCGGTCGGCGGCCTGGGTGGCGGCCTGCCCGGCGGCGGCGAGGAGGGTCACCGCGACGGCGGTGGCGAGGAGGGAGGTACGCACGGCTCTGTGCTGGGACACCTGGGCTCCTGTGGGGAGGGGTGGGGGTGGGGATGCGCGGCGAACTCCCCTGGCTCACAAGGGAGTTGACGGTCTTCGAACTCACCGCGTGAGCTGTAACATAGTAATGTGAAATTGCACTGACAAGGTCTGTGCGCGAATGAGTTCTCCTGACGAACCCCGATCGCGGCACGAACCCGCGCGGCCGGTGGTGTGCGCGGGGGTGCGGCGGGGTGGGCGGTTACCCTGGCGGCCGACGCGAGGAGGCAGCATGGCACGGATGCCGTCGGCGGAACGACGCCGGCAGTTGGTGGAGGCGGCGGTCCGGGTCATGGCCAGGGACGGGGTGGCACGGGCCACCACCCGGGCGATCTGCGCCGAGGCCGATGTCTCGCTGAGCGTCTTCCACTACTGCTTCGACTCCAAGCAGGAGCTCCTGGAGGCGGCCATCGGCTCCATCACCGGCAACTACGTGGCCCGCGTGATGTCCGCCGTCGAGCCGCGCGCGACGCTGCGCGAGACCGTACGGGGCGCGCTCGGCACGTACTGGGACCATGTCACCAGCCATCCGGCCGAGCACATGCTGACCTACGAACTCACCCAGTACGCGCTGCGCGAGGACGGCTTCGAGCGGCTGGCCCGCGCCCAGTACGAGCAGTACGTGGCCTCCGCGGCCGTGCTCGTCGGGGAGGTGTGCGCGGTGCGCGAGGTGACCCCGAAGATGCCGGTGGACATGATCGCCCGGGTGCTCGCCGCGACCATCGACGGGCTGACGCTCCAGTACCTGGTGCTCGGTGACGAGCGCGCCGCCGAGGCACTGCTCGACACCCTCGCCGACCAGCTCGTGACCCTCATCGACGGCTGAGCGGTCCCTGAGCGATCGTCAACAGGTCATTTGACCCGGACTATTGACTCACTCCTCGATCACCGCGATCCTCGGCCCGAGCCGCCCTGTTACCGCCAGATACACCGAGGACGGTTCGAGCCCGGTATCCCCCATGACCGAAGGCATCGCTGACCATGAATCGAGCATCAACACGGAGAGCGGCGGGCGGCCGGTTCGCCCTCGTCACGCTGTTCATCGCGCTGGCCACCGTCGTCTTCGGCGCGGGCCCCGTGCCCGCGGCCGACGCCGGCGGCTCCTGGTGGGAACCCACCGCCAGGCCCGCGGCCGACTCGCAGATCAACGCCACGGGCGCGCCGTTCAAGGGGACGGACGCGGACGGCAAGGTGCGCGGCTTCGTCGACGCGCACGACCACCTGATGTCCAACGAGGGCTTCGGCGGCCGCATGATCTGCGGCCAGACCTTCTCCCAGGCGGGCATCGCCGACGCCCTCAAGGACTGTCCCGAGCACTACCCCGACGGCTCCGGTGCCCTCTTCGAGCACCTGACCGGCGGCGACAACGGCAAGCACGACCCGGTCGGCTACCCCACCTTCAAGGACTGGCCGTCCTACAAGTCGCTGAGCCACCAGCAGAACTACTACGCCTGGGTCGAGCGCGCCTGGCGCGGCGGCCAGCGCGTGCTGGTCAACGACCTGGTCACCAACGGCCTCATCTGCTCGCTGCTGCCCCGCGACCGCGGCTGCGACGAGATGGACGCGATCCGGCTCGAGGCCCGCAAGAGCTACGAGCTCCAGGACTACGTCGACCGGATGTACGGCGGCCCCGGCAAGGGCTGGTTCCGGATCGTCACCGACGCGGCGCAGGCCCGCTCGGTGGTCGAGCAGGGCAAGCTCGCGGTGGTGCTCGGCGTGGAGACCTCGGAGCCGTTCGGCTGCAAGATGATCCTCGACGTCGCCCAGTGCGACCAGGCCGACATCGACAAGGGCCTGGACGAGCTGTACGGCCTCGGCGTGCGCAGCATGTTCCTGTGCCACAAGTTCGACAACGCGCTGTGCGGTGTCCGCTTCGACAGCGGCACCACGGGTGTCGCGGTGAACATCGGGCAGTTCCTGTCGACCGGCACGTTCTGGGCGACCGAGAAGTGCGCGGGGCCGCAGCACGACAACCCGATCGGCCTGGCCGCCGCGCCGCCCGCGATGGCGGAGAAGCTGCCCGCCGGGGTGGCCGTCCCCTCGTACGCGTCCGACGCGAAATGCAACACCCGGGGTCTGACCCGGCTCGGCGAGTACGCCGTCAAGGGGATGATGCAGCGCGGGATGATGCTGGAGCTCGACCACATGAGCGTCAAGGCCGCGGGCCGCGCGCTCGACATGCTGGAGGCCGAGGAGTACCCGGGCGTCATCTCCAGCCACAGCTGGATGGACCTGGACTGGTCGGAGCGCGTCTACAAGCTGGGCGGCTTCATCGCCCAGTACATGAGCGGCGCCCAGGGCTACATCGGTGAGGCCGGCCAGAAGGCCGAGCTGCGCAAGAAGTACGGGGTCGGCCTCGGCTACGGCACCGACATGAACGGTGTCGGCGGCTGGCCCGCGCCGGTCGGCGCGGACGCGCCGAACGCGGTGAAGTACCCGTTCAAGAGCTTCGACGGCGGCACCACGCTCGACCGGCAGGTCACGGGTCAGCGCACCTGGGACTTCAACACCGACGGCGGGGCGCACGTGGGCCTGGTGCCGGACTGGGTGGAGCAGATCCGGCTGTCGCCCGGCGGGCCCTCGGTGGTGAACGAGATGGCGAAGGGCGCGGAGTCGTACCTGACCACCTGGAAGTCCACCGAGAACCACGAGATGGGCGTCAACCTGGCCTCGGGCAGGCCCACTTCGGCGTCCACCACCCAGTGGTGGAACCCCTTCGTCGACTACTCGCCGGGCCTGGCGACCGACGGCAACACCGGCACCCGCTGGGCCAGCGAGTGGTCCGACGACCAGTGGTGGCAGGTGGACCTGGGCAGCGCGCACCGGGTCGGCCGGGTCACCCTGGACTGGGAGTCGGCCTTCGCCAGGGGCTACCGGATCGAGCTGTCGGACGACGGCTCCACCTGGCGCACCGCCTGGTCGACGGAGGCCGGCGACGGCGGCCTCGACACGGCCGAGTTCCCCTCGCAGTCGGCCCGTTACGTCCGCGTGCACGGGGCGCAGCGGGGCACCGGCTGGGGCTATTCGCTGTACGAGGTGACGGTGGCCAGGTCCTGACACCTGACTGCTCAGCCCGTACGGGAGGGCCCGCCGGACAGGTTGTCCGGCGGGCCCTTCGCCGTGCGGGGACGAGGGTCCGGGATCAGAAGGCGGGCAGCCTCGGGGTGCAGGGGGCGGGCGGGGCCGTGGGGTCCAGGGCGCGGGTGACCAGGCCGATCGCGCGGGGGCTGTACGTCATGCTGAGGTGGGCGGAGAGGTCGACGGCGCAGCCGTCCTGGAGGGTGACGTTGTCCACCGTCGCGCCGGGGCCCGCCGTCATGAAGGTGCTCTGCCAGGGCGTGGTGATCTCGTCGTACTTCGTGGCGATCACGGTGTAGTCGATGCCGGGGACGGTGTCGCCCTCGGCGTTGAGTTCCTTGATGAACTCGGACTTCTCGTACTGCTGGACGCCCGCGATCCCGAGGACCTTCTCCCCCGCCTCCTGGAGACCGAGCCTGTCCGCGAGCGTCTCGATGCCGCTCATGGTGGTGCCGTGGTTGGTCGCGCCGAGCTGGACGATCTTCTTGACCTTGTTCTTCGCGGGGTCGGCCGGGTCCGCGCCGCCGTCGGCCTTCAGATACCAGCGGGACAGGGTGCCGCCCTGGGAGTGGCCGACCAGGTCCACCTGGCGGGCGCCGCTGGCGGTGAGCACCTTGTCGACGAAGGCGGCCAGTTCCTTGGAGGACTTCCGGATGTCTCCGTACCCCTTCACGGTGGGCGCGAGCGCCACCCCGGCGTCGTCGGTGTCACCGAAGTCGAGGGCGTAGACGCAGAAGCCCTGGGCCTTCAACGCGGGGGACATCCGGGACCAGTTGTTGTAGCGGTTCTCGTAGGTGCCGTGGACCAGGACGACCGGACGCGGATGGTCGGCGCCGGGCCGGCAGTTCCAGTCGTTGGCGCCCAGCGGGTCGATGTCCAGGTGGATGATCGAATGGACCATCGCGGGAAAGAAGTCGTCCTGCTCGGGCCCGGTCTCCGCCGCCGCGGACGTGGCGGTGGCCAGGACCGTCGCCGCCGCGGCGGCGCAGACGGCGGTGGCGTACCTGGGTGTGCGCGTGGATCGCTTCACGAGTCCCCCTGAAGAAGCGTCGGTGTCGAATCGGTCGAATCTGCGGGATCTGTCGGATCTATCGAGTCCGCCGAACGGACAGCGGCAGTATCGAACAGCCGTGATCGGTCCGACAGTGGTGCGGGTGAGATGGCTGGTTCAGGCGCATCGCACTGGGACCGGCCGCCGCGCCCCCGGTCGGAAACGTGACGGCCAGGCGGCTCAGAGCGTCCGGCAGAGCAGCGCGTCCGGGGTCTTCCCCTTCGCCCAGGCGGCGGTGAAGGCGACTCCGGCGAGGTACTCGGTGGGAGCGCACTGACCCTTGTACGCGCCTGCGGCGAAGTCGCCGCCGGGGTTGCCCGCGGGGCGGTTGTCGGCGCGGTCGAACCAGAGGGTACGGCCGGTCACCGGCAGGGCATGGCTCGCCGGGGCGCAGAGCAGGGCCGAGACGGCCTGGCCGCGCAGGCTGTAGCCGATGGCGAACTGGCCCTGGGGGCACTGGAGTTTGGTGTAGCCGGAGGCCCAGTCGCCGTCCTTGACGTACCGCTCGTCGGTGACGGTGGTGAACGCCCCGGTGGCCGCGGTCAGCCCGCGGGCCGTGGTGTCGGTGCACAGGCCGCGGCCGTCGCGGTGGGCGAGACCGGTGAGGCGCTGGCCGTCGGGGCAGACGCCCTTGCGGGCGCCCGGGTCCCAGTCACCGGCGGCGCGGGCCCGCAGGGACTCGACGGCGTCGGCGTGGTCGAGGGCGAGCTGGTCCCAGTGGTCGGCGACGGGCACGGTTCCGGTGGTGGCGGGCGCGGCGACGAGCCGCTGCCAGTCCGGGGTGCGCCAGTCGCCGCCGTCGAGGACGCCGGAGCGGCGGCCCTGGGTGTCGTAGTCGAGCAGCTTCCAGCGGCCGTGTCCGGTGAAGCCGACGAGCGGCCAGTACGCGAAGTCGGCGTCGTCGGCGGCGAGCCGGTCGACGAAGTTGCCGAACCAGGCGCGGCCCTGCGGGTTGGTCTCGTCGGCGCCGATGCCGAACTCGCTGATCCAGACGGGTGCGGTGTAGTGCTGTCCGGTGTCGGCGGCGACGAAGAACGCCTGGCGGCGCAGGGTGGCGAAGAGTTCGTCGCGGGAGAGTTCCTGGTAGCGCCAGTCGTGGGTCTCGCCGGTGCCGGTGGCGCCGGTGTGGCTGGGGCCCGTGTAGCCGTAGAAGTGGGCGGAGTAGACGAGTTTGTCGGCGTTGACGAGGGTGTGCGAGAGGGTGCGGGCGGGTTCCAGGGTGGGCCGCCAGTGGAAGAGGCCGTCGGCGGGGATGCCCTGCCAGTTGATGCCCTCGACGATGATCAGCAGGTCCGGGTTGGCCTCGGTGAGCAGCCGGTCGCCGAGCCGCCGGCTCGCCGCCCACCAGTCGTGGTCGTCGCCGGAGCCCCAGTTGGCGTCGTCCATGACGGTGCGGCGGACCTCGTTGTAGAGGTCGGCGCCGACGACGCGCTTGTTGTCCTTGTAGCGCTTGGCGAGGAAGAGCCAGTCGGTCTCCCACTGGGCGGTGGACTGGCTGGTGTTCCAGCGTTCGTTGCCGTCGAGCCCGCAGCACCAACGGGAGGTGTTGGTGTGGTTGTTGAGGACGACGGCGAAGCCGTCCGCCGTGGTGGCGGCGATCACCGCGTCGAAGATCTGGAGCGGGGTACGGCCGCGCAGCTGGGGGTTGGCGGCGACGGCGGCGTCCGGCACCGGCCGCTGGTCGTGCAGCATCTCGTTGGAGAACGGCAGCCGGAGGCTGTTGAGGCCGAGGGCGTGGAAGTCGGCGAGGAGGGTGGCGAGCGGCAGCTGGTCGGACTTCTCGCCGTCGTGGTGGTTCGCGGGGTCGGCGAGGTCGCCGGAGCCGTTCCAGGAGCCTTGCGCGCCCTGCCAGTTGCCGGACTTGAGCTTGAACCGTTTGCCGTCGGCGTCGACGACGTACCGGCCACGGGTGGAGAGCGGCGGATTCCAGCTGTCGGCGAGGGCGGTGGCCGGGGCGGCGGCGGGAGTGACGCCGGGCACGGAGGCGGGCGCGGAGGCGGGCGCGGGGCCGGCACCGGCACCGGCCGTGGGGGCGGCGAGGGCCAGGAGGGCCGCGGCGAGCGCGGCCCCCAGGAGTGTTCGCTTCACGTCGTCCTTCTTCGGGGCTCGTGGGGGTCGCGGGGGTCGTGAGGCGGGCCGGGGCTCAACCGGCGGCGGGTCCCGTCCAGTCGGCGGGGACATGGGCGATCCTGACCCGCTGGGGGTGGTCGCCGACCGACACGGAGGCCACCCGGCGTCCGGTGGCGAACTCGATGGCGCTGACCCGGTCGGCGCCGCTCTCGGAGACCACGCAGGACCGGCCGTCGCCGCTGACCGTCGCCCAGTAGGGCTTGGAGGTCTCGACGAGCGGCCCCTCCTGGAGGGTCGCCCGGTCGACGACGGTGGCGTAGTCGTCCATGGTGCCCGCCACGCACAGCTTGGTGCCGTCGGGGCTCATCGAGAGGCCGTGGTGGCGCGAGTCGTTGACCCAGGTGGTGCGGTCGGTGCTCGTCGCCGGGTTGGCGGGCAGGGTCTTCAGACGGGTGATCCGGTCGGTGGCGATGTCGTACTCGAGGAAGCCGTTGAAGAAGGAGACCTGGAAGTAGAGCTTCTTCTCGTCCGGGGTGAACACCAACGGCCGTACGGCGTCGGAGAGATCGCCCCGGCCGAAGGCGTCGAGCCGGTCGCGCATGTCGGTGACCCGGACGGTCCTGAGGGTGGCCGCGTCCACGACGGTGATCTTGCGGTCGCCCTTGGTCCAGTCGAGCCAGGGCGCGTCGAGGGCGGTGGTGACCTCGCCGATGGACATGTTCCAGAGCAGTCCGTCGGAGGTGAAGACGTTCTCGTGGGGCTTGTCGCCGGTGGTGAACGAGCCGAGCTGGCGGCCGGTGACGATGTCCAGGACGTGCACGGTGTTGGCGGTGGAGGCGGACACCGCGACCCGGGTGCCGTCGGGCGAGACGGCCATGTGGTCGGAGCGGTAACCGGACACCGGGAAGCGCCAGTTGACGCGCCCGGTGCGCAGGTCGATGGAGACGACGTCGGCGAAGCTGGGCCGGGAGACCACCATGGCCGAGCCGTCCGGGGTGGCGTACATGTCGTCGACGAACTGGTCGTGGCCCTCGCCCGGGCCGCTGCGCACGCCGAGGAAGTAGGCCAGCCGGATCGGGTCGAGGTGGATCTCGCGCATCCGTTCGTCGCGGTCGGGGATGACGTTCACCCGGCCGATGCGGCGGAACTCGCCCCGGGACTCGATGACATCGGCGGTGCCGTCCCAGTTGTTCCCGACGAACATCACCTCACGCAGGTCCGCGGCCGCGCGCGAGGCGGGGGCGGCGGGGGCGGTCCCGGCGTCCGCACCGGCGGCGGGCGCGGTGGCGGCCGCGCCGCCGAGTGCGGCCAGCAGGGCGAGCGCGGCGGCGAGGGTGCCGGGTGTACGGGGAAAGGGCATGGGGGTTCCTTCTTCCGGCTTCCGACGTGGACTTACCCGAGGTAAGCATGGACATGCCACCCCCAACAAGCCTTCGGAACCCGCCTGTTACCACCGGGTACGCACTCCGCGCCGGACTCCGGGCAGCCCGCCCGCCGAACCGCCCGCCGAACCCCCCACCGAGCCACCCGGCGAACCGCCCCCGCTCCGGCCCCCGGCCCGTCACAGCAGCCGCACACCGCCTTCAAACCGCCCGCAAAACGGCTGGTAGCGGCCCTGTCGACGGATCCCGCCTCGGGCAGAATGCGGGTGCGGCGGGGGCCCAAGTGGACAAGGCGATGCGAGAGGCATGATCGTGGCGGTGGCGTCCTTACCTGTGTGGCGGTTACGGGCCTTGCGGCGGTGGAGCGGGATGGGCGCGCTGCAACGCGCGCAGTCCTTCATGATCCTCACCACCCTGCTCTACCGTGCCAGCCATCTCACCGTCGGCGTGGTCGGCGTCGCCCAGCGGCGTGACGGCCACGCCGTGGTGTATCTGGGCCTCGCCACCGCACTGGCGCTGAGCGTCCTGGTGTACGGGACCGCGCTGCGGCGCGGCTGGTTCGACCCGCGCCAGGTGTGGGCGGACGTCCTGGTGACCGGCTGCCTCCTGCCGTACGCCCTCTACGCCTGGGGCGAGGTCCGCGAGACCCCGCAGATCGGCTGGGCGATGCTGCTCGGCGGCTCGGCCAGCGCCGCCGCCGCGATCGCGCTGCGCCGCTTCCAGGTGCCGCTCGCCGTCGTCCTGCTCGTCGCCACCCATCTGGTCGGTTACGGCCTGGTCGGCGCCAGCCGCGCGGTCCAGGGCGGGCACCTCAACTCCCTGCTGTCCTCCGCCGTGATGGCCTGGGTGATGTGGTGGTACCTGCGCCGCCAGGGGCGGCTGCTCGACGAGGCCAACGCCCGCGCGCTCACCGCCGAGACCCAGAAGGCCCGTTACGCGGAGCGGCTCGGCCACCACCGGGCGCTGCACGACACCGTGCTCGCCACCCTCACGACGCTCGCGGCGGGCGGGATCGACGCCAACGCCCCCGAGGTGCGGGAGCGTTGCGGCCGGGAGGCGGCCTATCTGCGGCGGCTGATCCAGCAGACCGCCGACGAGGTGCACCACCCGGAGATCGGCGCGGCCCTGGAGGAGGCCGTCTCCTCGGTGGAGAGCCTGAAGCTGCGGGTGACCGCGCAGTACCACGGGCTGCCGCAGGTGCCGCCCGCCGTCGCCGCCGCGTTCGCCGACGCCGCCCGCGAGGCCCTCAACAACGTCCGGCGGCACGCGGGCACCGGGCACGCCTATCTCACCGCGACCGGCGACGCCGATGGCGGCGGTGGCGCCGTCGTCACGGTCGTCGACCGGGGGCCCGGCTTCGACCCCGACCACCATGTGCCGGGCTTCGGCCTGCGCGGTTCGGTGCACGCCCGGATGGCCGAGGTCGGCGGCCGTGCCGTCGTCGACACCGCGCCCGGCGAAGGGGTCAGGGTCGAGCTGAGATGGCCGGCGTGATCACCGTCTCCGTCGTCGACGACGACCGGATGCTGCTCGACGGGATGCGCGCCTGGCTCGGCTCCGTACCGGAACTCCGGCTGCTCAGCACGGCCGCGACCGTCGACGAACACCTCGAACTCCTCGCCGAACGGCGGCAGTCGGCGCCGCGGTCGCTCCGTGCGTCACCACCGGACACACCACCGGCAACCCCTCCGGACTCACCACCCGACGCACCTCCGAACCACCCACCGGACTCGACGTCGGAATCGCCACCGGACTCGTCACCGGACTCGCCGCCCGACGTGGTGCTGCTCGACCTCCTGCTCCGGGACGGCTCGGCCCCCGTCGACAACATCCGGCGGCTGCTCGCCAGCGGCAGCCGGGTCCTGATGATCAGCACCGTGCCCGACCGGGACCGGGTCATCGAGTCGGTACGGGCGGGCGCCGACGGCTATCTGACCAAGGACAACGATCTGCCGACCCTGGTCGCCGCCGTCAAGGACGTGGCGGCGGGCCGCGGCGCCCACTCCCCCGAACTCGCCTTCGCCTGCGCGCACGACCCCAGCCCCACCCGCCCCAAACTGTCACCGCGAGAGCGGCAGATCCTGCTCGACTACGCCTCCGGCCTCACCCTGAAGTCCGCCGCCCGGCGCGCCGGGATCACCGTGCACACCGCGAAGGACTACCTGGACCGGGTCAAGGCCAAGTACCAGCAGGCCGGCCGTCCCGCGTACACGAAGATCGACCTGTCCCACCGGGTCCGTGAGGACAGTCTGGACGCCGGCTGACCCCACCGGGCAAGCCCCCCAAACGGACGGCTGCCGGGGGCGGCCGCCCACTTCCTATCGTCGTGCCCGGCACGCCGCCGCCGGGCGGAGCCGGAACGGAGTGGGCAGATGACGGATCCGTACGCCTGTACCGTTCCGGCCCCCGGCGGCCTCGTGGGCCGTGACGAGGAGTGGAGCCGCCTCGTCACGGCCCTCGGGGCCGCCCGCTCGGGGCGCGGCGGGGCGGTCGTCGTGAGCGGCGAGCCGGGGGTGGGGAAGACCCGGCTGGCCGACGAGGCGATCGCCTGGGCGAGAGCCGCGGGCATGGCCACGGCCCGGGGCGGACCGGGAGGGGTGCGCACCACCGTGCCCTACCGTCCGCTGGCCGAGGCGATGCTCGCCCTCGCCCGCACCGAGCCGCCGCCCGCTCCTGGGGAAGCGGGCGGCCACGGCCGGGTCCTGACCCGGCTGCTCGGGGGAAGGGGCGGCCCGGACCCGACGGGGGGTTCCGGCCCACCGCCCCTGCGGGCCGCCGCGGCGGTCCTCCGCACCGTCGCCGCGGTGGCCGCCCGACGGCGGGGGTTCCTGCTCGTGCTGGACGATCTGCACGAGGCCGACCCGGGAACCCTCGCCGTCGTGGATCTGCTGCTCGACCAGCTCGCCCCGCTGCCGGTGCTGCTCCTCGCCACCACGCTGCCCGGCCACACGCCGACGGCCGCCCTGGCCGCGCGGGCCGCGCACCGGATCGAACCGGCCCCGCTGGCCCCGCCGGACGTCCGCCGGTTCCTGGCGGCCGCGTGGCGGGTGCCGGTCGAGTCGGTGCCCCCGGAGCTGCTGGGGCGGGCGGTACGGGAGTGCGCGGGGCTGCCCTTCCCGCTGCGGGAGTGGGCGGCGGAGCGGCCGGTACGTGAAGGGGGCGGCGGGTACGCCGATCCGTCCTGGCCCCCGACGCCCGACGTGACGCCTGACGTGACGGCCGGCAGTGCGGCTCGCACGACAGCCGGACCGACGGCCGGACCCGGGGCGGGCGCCCCGAGCAGTGGACCTCCGGGCGGGCCGGGCGCGTACGCCGACCGGCCGCGGGTGACTCCGGTGGCTCCGGTGACTCCCGTGGCCCCGGTGCCCGCGGCCGTCGCGGCGGACGTGCTGCGGCGGGCCGGACGCGCCGGGCCCGGGGTCGCCGAACTCCTCGGTGTGGCAGCCCTGTTCGACGAGGACCGGGTGTTCGTCCCGGAGCTGGTCCACGCCTGCGGGCGCTCCGGGGACGCCGTCGCGCGCGATCTCGCCGCGGCGGCCGACGTGTTTCTGCTCGCCGCCGATCCGGCCGCCCCCGGGCGTCCCGCGTTCCGGCACCCGCTGGCCGCCCGCGCCCTGCGGGACGCCCTGGACCCCGCCCGGCGCACCGCCGCCGCGCACCGGGCGCTCGGCGCGCTCGCGGAGCTCCGTCCGGGACTTCCGGGCCCGTGGCGGGCCAGCGCCGCCCTGCTGCACACGGCCGCCGGGGAACCGGCCGAGGCCGTGCGCCACTACGGACTCGCCGCGGCCGCCGCCTGCGCGGCGGGCGACGCGGACGGGGCCCTGACGCTGCTCGGCCGCGCGCACGCGCTGCTCACCCCCGCGCTGCCTCCGGACGTCCACGCGGACGTACGGGAACGGCTCCTGGACACGGTGATCGTGTCCGGGCGGCTCGACGCGCTGCCCGAAGGACTCCTCGACGGGCTGCTCGACCTGACCGGTGACCGCACCGCGCTGCCCGCGCCGCGCCGGGCCGGACTGCACGCCCGGCTCGCGCAGGCGAACGCGCTGGCGGGGCGCCCGATGGCGGCGCTGCGCCAACTGGACCTGGCACGCTGGCTGTTGGCCGCGCCCGGCGGCGCCGACCCGCGCGCGGTGGCCGTGGTGGAGCTGGCGGCGGCGCGGGTGGAACCGTACCGGCTGGCCCCCGAACGGCTGCGGACCGCCGCCGACGCGGCCCGGCGGGCGGCGGAGGCGGCCCGCTGGGCCCGGCTCCCCGACGTCGAGGGGCAGTCGCTGCTCACGCTCGGCAGGCTCGGCCAGGACCGGGACCCGGCGGGCGCCCTGACCTGCTTCTCCCGGGCCAGGGAGCTGGGGCTCGCGGCGGGCCTCGGGCCGCTGCGGATCGCGGCCGACGCCGGGCTCGCCCGGCTGGCCATGCGGCACGACGGGCTGACCGCCGCCGTCGAGGAGACCCGCCGGGAGGCGGAGCGCGCCGGACTCGCGCCGGTCGCGCACGGCACCGGCTTCGCGCTCGCCCTCGACCAGGTGCGGCGGGGCGCGTTCGGCGCGGCGGGCGAACTGATCCGGGCGGGCGAGGCCGACGCGGCCCGCCGGGGCATGGCGCGCGCGGTGGCGCACTGGCGGCTGGTGGCGGCGGTACGCCGGGCGCATCAGGGCCTGGGGGACGAACTGCGGGAGGAGTTAGGGAGGTTGGCGCCGTACGCCGACACGGCACCGGGGCTGCGGGCGATGGAGTTCGGGCTCGCCAGGGGGTTCCACTCGCTGCTGCGGGAGGACCACGAGGCGGCGGAGCGGGAGTTCGCGCAGGCCGTCGGGTACGACGCGGAGAACCCGGCCGCTGGCGACTTCGGGCGGCACGGCGTCGCCCTGCTCTGCGGGGTGCTCGCGGGCCGCACCGGGCGGCGCCACCACGACCGGGCGCTCGCGGCGGGCGCGGCGCTGGCCCGCTGGAACCGCCCGTTCGCGGGCCTCGCGGACGCGGTGCTGCTCGGCCGTGAGGGCCGCCCGGCCGAGGCGACCGGCGCGGCGGCGGCCGCGCTCGCGGCGGCCGCCCCGTACCCGCTGGCCCGCAGGCTCGGACTGCGGCTCGTGGCGCGCGCCGCGTACGAGGACGGCTGGGGCGCGCCCGCGGACTGGGCGCGCGAGGCCGAGGAGTACTTCCACGGCGCCGGGCTCCCGGCACCGGCCGCCGCCTGCCGGGCGCTGCTTCGCGGGATGGGCGCGCCGGTCCGGCAGCGCCGCTCCGGCTCCGAGCGGGTGCCGCCGGGCCTGCGCCGTCACGGGATCACGGTGCGCGAGTTCGAGGTGGCCCGGCTGCTCGCCGAGCGTTTCGGCAACCGTGACATCGCGGGCCGGCTGCACATCTCGCCGCGCACGGTGGAGAAGCACGTGGCCAGCCTGCTGCAGAAGACGGGTCACCCCAACCGGGCGGCGTTCGCGTCCGCCGCGCACGAGCTGGTGCCGGGCTCGGCCCGCTGAACCGCTTCCCGCCGCGCGCGCTCCGCCGATGCGCGCCATGCTCCGGGATATTCGCTGGTGGGACGGGTGCGGACCGACGGATGATGCGGCCATGGACTCCTTGGACACGGATCAGCGTCAGGGCGACAGGGCGGGTGGCGGCACCGGTGGCGGGCGGGACGCCGAGGGGGCGGCGACGCACCGCTGGACCACGGCGACGACCCACCCGGACATGTGGCTGGACCCGGCGGACGACCCGCGCGAGTCCGCATCCGACCACGCCGGGGACGGACAGCCGGGCGTGGACGGCGTCGCGGGCGGCATCGCGGACGGCGAGCGGCGCGCCCTGCTCGACGGGCTGCGGCACTTCCGGCTCACCATCGAGATGAAGTGCGCGGGCCTGGACGCGGAGCAGCTGGCGCGGCGTTCGGTGCCGCCGTCCACGATGTCGCTGCTCGGCCTGCTGCGGCACATGGCGGAGGACGAGCGGCACGTCCGGCGGATGGCCGGGGTGGCGTCGCCGCGGATCTACCGGACCGCGACGGACCGGGACGCCGACTGGAACGGGGCGGTCGCCGACCCGGCGGTGGTGGACGAGGCGTGGCGGCGGTGGCGGGCCGAGTGGGAGCTGACCGACGCGTTCGTCGCCGCCCATCCGGATCTCGGCGCGGTGACCGGGGAGGCGCCGCTGCGCGACATCCTGGTGGCGCAGATCGGCGAGTACGCGCGGCACAGCGGTCACGCGGACCTGCTGCGCGAGCGGATCGACGGCCGGGTCGGCCAGTAGCCGCAGCCCCGCCCCCCTTGCCGTTGCCGTGCCCGGTGCGTGATGCGGACCGCTCGCGCAGGGGGTGCGGTGCGGTCACCCGGGTACGCGGTCGGGCGCGCCGACCCTGACCACCCGGTCGAAGTCGCGGTCGAGGTCCGCGTCGCCGTGGTGGACGACGAGCAGGGCGCGGCCGGCCGTCCGCTCGTGGAGCAGCCGCAGGACGCGGGCCCGACCGGAGGCGTCGAGGTTGGCGAAGGGTTCGTCGGCGAGATAGACGTCGGCGTCCTCGGAGAGCAGCGCGGCGACGCCGACGCGCTGGCGTTGCCCCGAGGAAAGGTCGGCCGGCAGTTGTCCGGCGACCTCGTCGAGGTCGAGGGCCGTCAACAGGGTGTGATCGGCGACGAGTTCGCGGACCGGCAGCGGCGGCAGTTCGACCGGGCTGGTGAGTCCGGCGACCCGGGGCGGCAGGGTGACGGTGCCGGTGTCGGGGGCGAGGGTGCCCGCGATGACGTGCAGCAGGGTGGTCTTGCCGCAGCCGTTGGGGCCGCGCAGCAGGACCCGTTCGCCGGGCCGCTGGACGAAGTCGGGCAGCGTCACCTCGGCCGGGCGCCCGGCGTCCGCCCCGTACCGGACGCGGGCGCCGCGCACCCCGATCAGCTCGCCCCGCTCGGGCGCGGGGATGCCGGGGGCCACGCGCAGGGCCTCGATGCGCTGGAGGACGGCGGTGCTGCGCCGGGTCTGCGGGATCATGTTGACCAGGTCGAAGATGCCGGTGACGGCCCGCCAGAGCGAGTTCACGAAGGCGAGGAAGCTGCCGAAGGTCATCCGGCCGGAGAACACGAAGAAGGCGCCGATGACCATGGACGCGGTGTCCGAGAGGTTCATCACCAGGTCGCTCAGGGTGCGCTGACGCTGGGTCAGCCGGTGGTTGGCGAAGGTGATGCCGAGGAAGCCGCCGAGCGCGTCCCGGTTGGCCGCCCGGGTGGCGGGGCGCAGGGCGGGCAGTCCGCGCAGGGCGTGGACGGCGGTGAGGGTGCGGGTGAGGACGTGGACGTAGCGGGCCTCGGCCTCGCGTTCGGCGTCGGTGTTCTTCGCGATGTGCTTGGCGAGCCGGTTGCTGGCGAGGACCAGGGGCGGCACGATCACCAGCAGGATGAGACTGGCCTGCCAGGAGAGGTAGAGCAGCACACCGAGGAAGACGAGCGAGGCGACGGCCTGGCGGGCGATCCGGATGGCGACGTCGACGGCCGGGAGCACCCCCTCGCGGACGTCGTTGTGGATCCGGCTGACGTACGAGGCGGTGCCGGGTTCGGCGAGCCGCCGCCCGTCCAACGCCAGGGCCCGGTCGAGGAGTTCGGACTCCACGGCGAGCACGAAGGCGTTCTCGTACCGCTTGCGCCAGAGCGTGACGGCGTACCCGGCGAGGTTGAGGGTGAGGCCGAGCAGCAGGTAGCAGCCGCCGAGGAGCAGGAACCTGCGGAAGTCGGCGGTGAGGATCGCCTGGTCGAACAGGGCCTTGAGCAGCAGCGGATGCAGCAGGGCCTCGATGCCGCCGGTGGCGGCCTCGGCGGCGAGGATCGCGGTGAAGGGGCCCCGGTGGCCGCGCAGGGTCCGCCACAGCTGGTTCACCGCTCCACCTCGTCGAGGAGGAAGTCGGCGCCGCCGCCGGTCCGTGCCCGGTGCAGGGCGCGCAGCACGCCCGCCGAGCCGGTCAGGTAGTCGGTGGCGCAGCGGAGCAGGCCCTCGCCGGGCACACCGAGCGGGGCGGCACCGGCGGGGTCGCGCGGCACCCGGAAGCGCGCCGCCGGTTCGAAGAGGAACACCCGTCTGACGTAGTCCAGTTGGCGCAGCGCGATGTCACGGTAGGAGCGGTCGCGGGTGAGTTCGGCGGCGTCCAGGAGGGTGTCGGCGATGCCGCTCATGCCGTACGAGTACCCGGGCAGCACGGAATGGCCGATGTCCAGGCCGCGGAGCACCTCACGGGCGTCGTCGAGCGCGCCGTACCGCAGCAGCACCCGCGCCGTTCCGGCGGAGCCGACCTCCACGTACGGCTCCATGGTGCCCTCGTGCTCGAACATCAGCGGTCCGCCGAGGTCGTCGAGCGGGCGGGCGTGCGCCATCTCCCAGCCGAGGGCCGCCCGGCCGAGCCGCAGGTGCCCGGCCTCGCCGGTGATCTGGTGCATCCGGAGCAGGAACAGCGCCACGCCGGCCTGACCGAAGCCGAGCCCGGTCAACGGGCCAGATCCGGAGAAGGAGTTGAGCCAGTAGGCGCCGTCGTCGTCTCGGCGGGCGGTGGCGTGCAGCCGGTCGGCGCAGGCGCGGGCGGCGGCGAGGTGGCGGGGGTCCTCGGTGTGGAGGTGGAAGCGGAGGTTGGTCATCCCGAGTCCGGCGAGACCGTAGTAGAAGGTGTGGTCGAGGCCGGTGGGGCTCGGGGTGCCGGAGCCGTCTCCGGAGTTGTCTCCGCTGCCGTTTCCGGTGCCGGTGCCGGGTGCGGCGGTGAGGGCGCGGCGGTTCGCCAGGGCGAGCAGTTCGGCCGCCTCGGTCCGCAGACCGAGGGTGTCGGCGGCCCAGGCGATGCCCGCGAGGCCGCTCATCAGCCCGTCGGGGTAGGCCCGGTGATCGATTCCGGCCAGCCGCTCGCGCAGCCATTCCCGCCACTCGGGCCGTACCGCGATGCCGGAGGCGTTCAGTGCCCACAGCACCCCGCTCGCGCCGAAGCCGAGGCTCAGCGGATTGGTCACGTGCGTGAACGGGTCGGCCGGGAACAGCGTGGCGCGCTCCGGGTCGGCGACGGCGGTGACGAACGCCGCCACCCCGGCTTCGGCCGCCGCGAGCGCCGCCGGGTCGCCCGGACGCGGCGCCGGCTGCCGCACCTCGGCGATCAGCCCCTCCTCGTCCGCGAGCGCGTCGACGACGTCGCCGAGGCTGATCCGGGCGCCCGCCAGGTCGAGGATCAGCCGGTGCAGCCGGGGCGGCCAGCCGAGGCCGTCGAAGTAGAGGCGGTAGCCGTCGAGCACGTTCTCGCGGAGGTACGACATGGCGGCGACCGGGAAGACGAAGTAGGCCATGGTGGTGGCGAGGGCGAACAGATCGCCCTCGAAGCCGAATGCCTCGTAGGTGTGCCGGGAGAGGCTGAAGCCGGGCGTGAACAGCTCCACCGGCCGGTCCAGACCGCCGAGACCGCCGAGTCCCTCGCCACCGCCCGGACCGTCGGTGCCCGTGTCCCGGTCCCGCCCGTCCTCGGCGTCGGCCGCGCCCTCGGCCTCGGCGTAGGCGTCGTCCGCGAGGCGGCATGCCTCCAGGTCGACGATGGTCACCTCGTACGTCGCCGGGTCGATCAGCAGATTGGCGGCGGTCAGGTCACCGAGCACGACATGGCGCTGGTGCGCGGCCTTCACGGCGCGGGCGAGGCTGCGGAAGACCGTGACGAAGATCCGCAGGAAGTCCTTGGCGGCGTGGAGGTCGTAGCCGGGGCGGGCCAGCGGATTGCGTTCCAGGAGCACCGCGCGGATGTCGGAGCCGTCGATGAACTCCTCGGCGATGAAGTGGTGTTCCCAGTGGGTGAAGTGGGCGATGGGCGCGGGGAAGGCGCCGGTCCCGGCGAGCCGGTTGAGGAAGGTCCACTCGCGGGCGAGGATGCCGACGGCGTCGTGGTCCTGCCGCGGATTGGGATTGGTGTGCGGGCGGGCCTCCTTGAGGACCACCTTGCGGTCGCCGTTCGCGGTGTCCTCGGCGGTGTAGACGCCACCGCTGTTGGAGAACTGGATCGCGCCGGTCACCCGGAACCGCCCGCCGAGCAGGTCCTCTTCCGGACCCTCGTCCGACGCGTCCGGCTTCCAGTCGGTGAACGGCCAGGCAACCCACCAGGGTCGGGCGGCACCGGGCCGCCGGTCGTCGGGCACGGGGGCACCGTCGGGTCCGGTGATGTACGGGACCCGGCGCCCGAGCACGTCGACGGTGTGGGTGTCGAGGAACTGCCCGTAGCGGAAGTAGAGCGATCTGTGGTGGCGATAGCGCTGGTCGGAGAGCACGTACGCGCCCTCGGTGCCCGCCAGGAGCCGGCCGAGCTCGGCGAGGCAGAGGCGGAAGCGTTCCTCGTCGCGCGGGTAGACGGTGACGAGTTTTCCGGCGCTGCCCCGGGACATGCCCTTGGAGTTGAGCATCTCGAAGATGTTGAGGTCCAGGGCGATCTTGAAGTCATGGCCGTGCTCGGTGAGATGACCGATGACGGCGGTGGCGACCTCGCGGACGGACCGGTGGTCGGCCGAGACATGGATCTTCCAGCCCTGCGCGGGCAGCTCCGGATCGTGCCGGTGGCTCCACCAGATGCCGCTGCGGACGAACCGGGCCCGGATCCGCTCGTCGAACCCGGCGAGGAAGTGGTCCGCGCGCGGGACGTAGTGGACGTCCAGCGGGTCGAAGAACAGCGTGTCGTTCCAGGCGAAGAGGAACCGGTTCACCCATCGTTCGTTGCGCATCTCAGCCTCAGCCAGCCTCTGCGTCGGTCCTGCGGCCGCCGCCCGCCGACGGCCGGGTGCACGGGGGTGGGCCGTGGGGGGGCGCGCCCGCGGCGCCCCCGCACGGCTCACCGTCGGATCACTCCGGCTTCGCCTGGCAGCAGGTGCTGCTGGAGCTGGTGATGCTGATGATCGCCGCGTGGTGGGTCGTCGCGGCCGCCTCCATGTTCTGGAGCTTGAGAACGCTGCTCATGCGGTTCATCTCCTCGGGTGGGTGCCGGTGCGCCGCGTGGCGCACGCGCTGGTGTCCGTACCGGCCGGCCGTTCGGCTCCAGACCAGTCAACGCCAGCGCCGCGCAGCGCACATGGGCGTTCCGCCCCCATAATCCGAGCGCGCGGACGGCCGGGAATCCGGGGGCCGGGGATCAGGGGGCGGGGCACCCGGGTGCGGGCCCGGGTGCGGATACGGGTACGGGCCCAGGTGCGGATACGGGCCCGTGCGATCAGGAGCCGCAGGTGTCCAGCATCCGGCCGAGCGTCGCCGCCTCGGCGGAGGTCGCCGTCAGGCCGTACGTCGACTTCACCGAGGTCCACGCGCGCGCGTACACGCACCAGTAGCCGCGCGACGGCGGCTGCCACTCGTCCGGGCCCTGGTCGCCCTTGGACCGGTTGGTGACGGCGGAGACGGCGAGGAGCTGGGGGTGGACCAGGTCGTTGGCGAACGCCTTGCGCTTCTCCTGGGTCCAGCGGTCGGCGCCGGAGCGCCAGGCGTTGGCCAGCGGCACCATGTGGTCGATGTCCAGACCGGATGCCTTGGTGAACGTCTTCCCGTCGTAGACGCTGAGCCAGTTGCCGGAGACGGCCCGGCACTGGGAGTCGCGCCGCACCCCGGTCCCGTCGCGCTCGAGGACGGTCTCGCGGGTGTTGCAGCTGTCGCCCTGTTCGGCCCAATGGGGGAACTTGTCGCGGCTGTAGCCGGTCATCGAGCGTTGCGGGGCGATGGTCAGCGCGGCCAGTCGGGTACGGGCGAGGGCGGCGCTCGGCAGCCCGGGGAGCTTCCCCTCGACGCCGGCCGGGGCGCCGCCACCACCGGTGCCGCCGCCGCTGTCACCGCCGGGGGCGGTGGTGCGCGGGGCCGCCGTACGACTGGGGGCCTTGGCGTCCGGGCGGGCCGAGCCGCCGCCGGAACCACCGGAGCCACCGGCTCCGCCCGGACCGTCCACTCCGCCCGAACAGCCGGTGAGTACGGCGGTGACGAGCACCGCGACCGCCGCCAATCCCGCTATGCCTGTGCCCTGCTGACGCCCCATGAGCTGGATCGTTCCCTCCGCCGCTGTCCGGTACGCGCGCAGCGTAGCGGTTCGGTGCGGAGCCGCCGAACCATGCTCTACAGTCACGTAGAAGTTCGTTGAAGTTCGTTGCGCGGGCATTCCCCGCAGACATTCCCTGCGGACATCCCCCGCGGACATCCCCCGCGGACGTTCGGCTCGCCCCGCTCGTGAAGGACATGAAGGAGTGGACGCCACGATGGTGTTCAAGAGGCTGCTCGGCTCGCTCGGCGTCGGCGGTCCCGCCGTCGACACGGTTCTCGACCCGGGGCCGGTGACCCCCGGCGGTCCGCTCGGCGGACAGGTGCTGCTGACCGGCGGGGGCGGCGACGTCACCATCGAGCACGTCACGCTCGAACTGGTCGCGCGCGTGGAGGCCGAGCACGGCGACGGCGAGTCGGAGGGCCTGGTCGTCTTCCACCAGCACGTCGCGGGCGGCAACTTCCGCCTCGCCGAGGGCGAGCGCACCGCCGTCCCCTTCACCTTCCCGCTGCCGTGGGAGACCCCGCCGACCGAGCTGTACGGGCAGGGCCTCGGCATCGTCCTGGGCGTGCGCACCGAGCTCGGCGTGGCCGGGGCCCGCGACAAGGGCGACCTGGATCCGCTGACGGTCCGGCCGCTGCCGGTCCAGGAGGCGGTGCTCGACGCGTTCGGGCGGCTCGGGTTCGGCTTCCGCTCGGCCGATCTGGAGCTGGGCCGGGTCGGCGGCACCGGTCAGCGGCTGCCGTTCTACCAGGAGATCGAGCTGACCCCGGCGCCCGGCTCCGCCCACCGGTTCCGCGAGGTCGAGCTGACCTTCGTGGCGGGGGCCGCCGCGATGGAGGTGGTCCTGGAGGCGGGGGCGCACGACACCCTGGCCCGCTTCACGGTCGGTCACGACGCGGTCGACCGTACCGACTGGGTGGCGGTCGTCGACGGCTGGCTCCAGGAACTCGCCGGACGCGCCGCGCCCCAGCCGTACGGCGGGCATCACGCCGACGCACACGACGGACACCACTCCGACGCGCACCACGGACACCACGACGGACATCACGGCGGCTTCGCCGCCGGGGCCGCGGGTCTGGCGGCCGGGTTCGTGGGGGGTATGGTCGCGGCGGAGGTCGTCGACGAGGTGGGCGACTTCTTCGAGGACGACGAGGACGACGAGGCCGACGAAGAATGAGGGTCGGCACCGCACCCGCCCACCCCCCTGCTGCCGGAAGGAACCGGAAGTCATGTTCGGCATGAGTGAGATAGCGATCCTGCTGCTCGTGGTCATCGTCCTCCTGGGCATCAAGAAGCTGCCGGGCCTCGTCCGCAGCGCGGGCACGTCGAGCCGCATCCTGAAGCGCGAGTCCCGGGAGATCCGGGACGAGGACGACCGGCCGATCGAGCCCGTCGCCACCTACCAGGTGAAGTCCGAGGAGCCGCTGCCCCCGCGCACCGCGGAGCGGACCGACCCCGGCGGCCCCACCGGCCCCACCGGCCCGACCCGCCCCACCGGCTGAACGCGGGAGCCCCGGCCCCTCCCTCCTCTCTCCCCCGCGATGCGCGCGTGCACGGCTCAGGCCGTGCCCGCGCGCATCGCGCGTTTCCGCGACCGGTTGTCATCTCTTGGCCAGGAATCGGCGCCGTTGGTCACTATTCGTGACCAATGATCTCCAATGAGGCACTTTGTTGCCTGGGTAAAGTAATTACCAAGACGCCGCCCTGCCGGATCGGACGTCTTCCTTCCGCATGCCTGCCCGCAGCCGCCCTGAGGAGATTTCGCATGCCCGCCGCGCGCATGAGCCGTACCCCACTGCCCGGGATCGGGGTCCGTTACGACCTGACCACCCGTGAGGACCGACGATTGTCGGTGGTCGCGGGCCGGGACGGCAGCCGGGTGCTCAGCGCGTACCACCGGGACGATCCCGATGAATGCTCCTTGTCGGTGCGGCTGACCGCCGGGGAGTCCGAGGCGCTGATCGACGCGCTGATGCCCGATCACCACGCGCCCACCCTGCTTTCGACCACCGACCTCGGCCTGGTGGCCGAGCGGATCGCGCTCGGCGCGGGCTCGCACTGGAACGGGCGGGTGCTCGGCGACACCCGGATGCGCACCGAGACCGGCGTCTCCATCGTGGCGGTGCTCCGCCGCGCGGACGCCATCCCCTCCCCCGGCCCCGACTTCCGGCTGGCCGGGGGCGACACCCTCATCGTCATCGGCACCCGTGAAGGCGTCGACGCCGCCGCCCTGATACTCGGAAGGGAGTGATCCGTGCACTCGTCCGCCGTCTTCCTCATCGAGTTCGGTGCGATCATCCTCGGTCTCGGCCTCCTCGGCCGGATCGCCGGACGGCTGAAGTTCTCCCCGATACCCCTCTATCTGCTGGCCGGGCTCGCCTTCGGTGAGGGCGGGCTGCTGCCGCTCGGCGCGAGCGAGGAGTTCGTGGCCATCGGCGCCGAGATCGGCGTCATCCTGCTCCTGCTGATGCTCGGCCTCGAGTACACGGCCACGGACCTCGTCACCAACCTCAAGACGCAGTACCCCGCCGGACTGGTCGACGCCGCCCTGAACGCCCTGCCCGGCGCCCTGATGGCGCTGCTGCTCGGCTGGGGCCCGGTCGCCGCCGTGGTGCTCGCGGGAGTCACCTGGATCTCCTCGTCCGGCGTCATCGCCAAGGTGCTGGGCGACCTCGGGCGGCTCGGCAACCGGGAGACCCCGGTGGTGCTCAGCATCCTGGTCCTCGAGGACCTGTCCATGGCGGTCTACCTGCCGATCGTCACCGCCCTGCTCGCGGGCGTCGGGCTCGCCGCCGGAAGTCTCACCCTGGCCATCGCGCTCGGCGTGGCCGGTCTCGTGCTGTTCCTCGCGGTCCGTTACGGACGGCTGATCTCGCGGTTCGTCTCCAGCGACGACCCGGAGAAGCTGCTCCTCGTGGTGCTCGGACTGACGCTGCTCGTGGCCGGGGTGGCCCAGCAATTGCAGGTGTCGGCGGCCGTGGGCGCGTTCCTGGTCGGCATCGCGCTGTCCGGTGAGGTCGCGGAGGGCGCCCATCACCTGCTGAGCCCGCTGCGCGATCTGTTCGCCGCCGTGTTCTTCGTCTTCTTCGGCCTGCACACCGACCCGGCGAGCATTCCGCCGGTCCTGGTGCCCGCCCTGGCACTTGCCGTGGTGACGGCCCTGACGAAGATCGCCACCGGTTACTGGGCCGCCCGCCGGGCGGGGATCTCGGTACGGGGCCGCTGGCGCGCGGGCGGCACCCTGGTGGCGCGCGGCGAGTTCTCGATCGTCATCGCGGGACTCGCGGTCGCCGCCGGGATCGAGCCCTCGCTCGGACCGCTCGCCACGGCGTACGTGCTGATCCTGGTGGTCCTGGGTCCGCTCACCGCCCGCTACACGGAGCCGCTCGCGACCGGCCTCACCGGCTGGTACGGACGCCGCCGGCCGTCCCGTACGCCGGAACTCGCCCACGCGTCCCCGGCGGACGCGGTGGAAGCGGTGGAAGCGGCAGAAGTCGTGGACTCGATCGCAACGGTGGAAACGGTGGAAACGGACGCGGACACCGCGACGGCAGCGGCGATGTCCGGATCTGCAACTCACATGACATTGCCGCCATCCAGGGATGGTTCGTAGCGTGGAGGGACAGTCACCGGGCCGTGCTCACGGCCCGGGACCGGACTGTCCACGACCCATGAACCGACCCTGAGAAGGGGCAGCGATGTCCACCACCACGCCCTCCACCACCCTGCGCGAGCTGAACGGCTTCGACCAGACCCCGGCCTCCCTCGCGGGTTCGACGCTGGTCCTGATCGACTACCAGAACACCTACACCAAGGGTGTGATGGAGCTGGACGGCTGGGAGGCCGCCCTGGACGCCGCCGCCGATCTGCTCGCCCAGGCGCGTGCCGCCGGTGCCAAGGTCGTCCACGTGATCAACGACGGCGGCGAGGGCACCCCGTACGACATCCGCACCGAGATCGGCCAGATCCACCCGCGGGTGGCGCCGGTCGACGGCGAGCCGGTCGTGGTCAAGACCGTGCCCGACGCGTTCGTCGGCACCGACCTCGCCGAGCACCTGGACGCGGCCGGTCACAAGGACGTCGTCATCGCCGGGTTCATGACGCACATGTGCGTCGCGTTCACCACGGCGGGCGCGTTCCTGCGCGGCGACCGGCCGACCGTCGTCGCCGACGCGTGCGCCACCCGCGCGCTCGCCCCGACCGGTGCGGCGGTCTCCGCCGAGCAGCTGCACCTCGGTGCGCTCGCGATCATGGACGACCTGTACGGCGTCGTCGTGCCGAACACCGCCGCGCTCACCCGCTGACGCACCGACGCACCGACGCACCGACGCACCGGGCGGGTGCCCGGCCTGGGGGCTCAGCCGAGGCTGAACTCGAAGTAGGCCGTCTCGCGGAAACTCGCGTCCGGCGGCTCCACCTCGACCGTGACCGGAGTGCCCGCCCGCTCGGGCCGGACCAGGACCGTCACCGTACGGGTCTCGTCCGGGCCGAGCGGCGGCATCAGGGCGGCCTCCGCCACCCGCATGTCCTGGCCCGACCAGTCGACGGACTCCCCGTTCGCCGCGTCCATGAAGGAGCGCCCCGCCCTGACCACCAGGGGCGCCTCATGGGCCACGGTCGCGACGGCGTCCCGCACGTCGTCGCCGCCGAGGCGGAAGGTCTGGTCGGTGCCGTTCTCGTACGTCACGGTGAACCGGTACGTACGGCCGTCCGGCTCACGTCCGGGGACGCTCACCGTGACGTCGAGCCCGTCCTCGTACTCGGCGGTGGCGCCCGCCGGAAGCGGGTCGGCGACGCTGCCGGAGCGGCCGGACTGCTCCA
Organism: Streptomyces sp. NPDC090025; assembly: GCF_044748125.1. Lineage (NCBI taxonomy): Bacteria > Bacillati > Actinomycetota > Actinomycetes > Kitasatosporales > Streptomycetaceae > Streptomyces > Streptomyces sp. NPDC090025. Next base: position 98,054 of record NZ_JBIVFL010000012.1, read on the forward strand.
GCTGTCCGTAGCCGTCGAAGCCCTTCACGAAGTCCTGCACCCACCAGGCGCCGAGGGCGACCAGGCCGAGCACGACGATCGCGGCCGCGGCGCAGCCGAAGCCGTGCGACGTCCTGCCGTCCGTTTCCTTGTCCATGATCAGAAGGTAGGGGCGGGGTCGGTCCGCGTTCCTGAGCGTCCGTACTCAAAGGGTGGGTGAGTACGGAGGGGGAACACGCTCAGAGGCGGCGGAGGACCGAGACGACCTTGCCGAGGATGGCGGCCTCGTCGCCGGGTATCGGCTCGTAGCTGGGGTTGGCGGGCTTCAGCCAGACGTGCCCGCCCTGGTGGGCGAGCCGCTTCACGGTGGCCTCGCCGTCCAGCAGCGCGGCCACGATGTCGCCGTCGTCGGCGGTGTCCTGCGCCCGCACGACCACCACGTCGCCGTCCTCGATGTGCGCGTCGCGCATCGAGTCGCCGACGACGGTCACGGCGAAGAGCCGCCCCGCGCCGACCACCTGCAGGGGCAGCACCAGGGTGTCCTCGACCATCTCCTCGGCGGTGATGGGCACACCGGCCGCGATCCGGCCGACCAGCGGAACGGTCACCGCCTGACGCTCGCCCTCGCGCTCCAGACGGCTCTCGGCCGCATCGTCCGGCAGCTCGTCGGAACGGCCGTCGGCGATGACGTACGCCCGCGGCCGCTGCGGGTCCTGGCGCAGGAAGCCCTTCTTCTCCAGCGCCCGGATCTGGTGCGACACGCTGGAGGTGCTGAGCAGACCGGCCCCGGCCGCGATCTCCCGCATCGACGGCGGGAAGCCGTGCTGCCGGGTGTGGGAGCGGATGATGTCGAGGATCTGCTGCTGTCGCTGGGTCAGCCCGTCGTGGTTGATCCGGGTGCCCGGCGGCCGGCCTGCACGGGTCCTGCCCATGGTCGGCCTCCGTTCTTCCGTTTCGTCGCCGCTCGGTCGTTCTCGCCGCACTGCTTCGTCCGGCTTCGTCGACAGGCACACTAACCCGGCCCACTGACAACGCAGCAGGTCGGGTGCGCCGGGCGGGGCACGATGAGGGCTGCGGGCAGGGCTGGGCACCCGGCTGGGGGCGGGGTGCGGGCGGGGTGCTCGACGGGGCGTTGTCGGTGGTGGGTGGTACCCATGAATCATGATCACCACTGAGGAGACGGGAGCGCTGGCCCGCACGCTCCAGGACGAGGGGACCGGTCTGCGCTGGACCGAGGCGGGCGCGGCCGAGTTCGCCGAGCGCCTGGGGCGCCTGGCGGACGGCCGTCTCGCGGGACGGGTCCGGGTGTCCGTGGACCCGGCGGAGCTGGTCTTCCCGCTGAGCCTGCCCGCGCCGGACCCGGCGGCCCAGGCGGCGGAGTTCCGCCGGGTCGCGGACGCCATGCGGGCGGCGCTCGGCGAGGCCGCGTTCCTCGGGACGCACGGCTTCGCCGCGCCCTTCGGGCGCACCACCGACCCCCGCTGGGGGCGGCCGTTCCTGCGCTGGCGGATGGCCGAGACCACCCTCGAACTGCGCGCGGGCGCCGAGGGACCCGAGGCGGTGCTCCAGCCGAGCGCGCCGTGGGAGACCTGGTACCAGAGCGTGGGCCGCGGCTTCGTCGGCGTCCGGGAGAGCTCCGGGCTCTCCCTCGACCACCCCCGGCACGAGGTGCCGACCGACTGGGACGACCTGCGGCTGACGCTCGCCGCGTTCCTGCGCACGCTCCCCGCGGTCACGACAGCGCTCGGCATACCGCAGAACCTCCCGCTGTACGGCCGGATCCCCGGCACGGACACCCCGCTGCTCTTCGTCCTGGTCTCGGACGCCCGGCTGTTCGTGGAGTTCACGGCGTACGAGATCGCCGAGGCGGCGCGCGGTGCGGGAGCGGCAGCCCTCGGCTGGCCGCCGCGCCCGACGGCCGGGCTGCTGCCCGCCGAGCTGGACGGCGAGGCGCCGTGGCTGCTCGACGCGGGCGGCCCCGGCGAGGTCGACGCGGGCGCGGCGGCCGATCTGATCGTGCGCACCGCGCGGGCGGCGGGGGTGACCCGGGCGGCCGATCTGATCCTGGGCGGTGAGGCGGAGTTCCGGCATCCGTTCCGCTTCGCCTTCCCGGGGCTCGCGCTGCCGGTCGGCTGAGACAGGGATCCGGACCGGTGCGGGGCGGTTTCAGGCGCCGGGGGAAACGGGAGCGGACGGTTCCGTTGGCGGGCGGGTCCTCGGGGGTAGGGATGGCCCTCGTGTCCGTACGTCCGTCGCCCCGAGGAGCGCCGTGATGCCGTCCGAATCCCCTGACTTCGCCGTCGTCGGCGCCGCCTACGCCGCCCGTTCCCGGTCCGCCCGGGGACGGCTGCGGCACGATCTGGTCGCCCGGCGGCTGCTCGCCGAGCTGCCGCCCGGTGCACGAGTGCTCGACGTAGGCTGCGGCGACGGGGAGATGGTGCGGCGGCTCGCGGCCGCCGGACACCGGGTGACCGGGGTCGATCCGTCGGAGCGGATGCTCGGCGCGGCGGCCGAGCGGATCGCCGCGGACCCCGTGCTCACGGACGCAGCGCGGGACGCGGTGCGCCTGCTCAGGGCGGGTGTCGAGGACCTGCCGCTCGCCGGTGGCGGGTTCGACGCGGTGTGCTGTCACGGGGTGCTGATGTATCTGCCGGACGCGGGCGGTGCGATGGCCCGGCTGGCCCGCTCGCTCGCGCCGGGCGGCGTCCTCAGCGTGCTGACCAGGAACAGTTCGGCGATCGGAGTGCGCGAGGCGCTGCGTGGCTCGTACGAGGAGGCGCGCGGGCTGATCGAATCGGGCGCCGACCGCAGCACGGGGCGGCTCGGGCTCACCACCCGGGGCGACGCGCCGGAGGAGCTGGTCCGGCTCTGCCGGGCCGGGGGGCACGTGCCACTGCCCTGGCAGGGAGTCCGGGTCTTCCACGACCACCTCGGTGAGGACTGGCGGCCCGACGAGTCGGCGTACCAGGAGGCCCTGGACCTGGAATGGGCGGCTTCCTCGCGCAGCCCGTACCGGGAGGTGGCCCGGCTGGCGCACGTGCTTGCCAGGCGCCGCCCGGAGAGCGAGCGGCGGGACCGCTGGGACCGGTGGGACCTGGCCGCGGGCTGAGCCCGGCCGCCCGGGGATGGGTCGGGGACGTCAGGGACGGTCGGGGCAGGGCGCCGGTCAGGCCCGGGCCCCGCACCGTGTCGGTATCGGTATCGGGTGCCCGACCCGTTCCCGTACCGGACCCGTTCCCGACCCGTACGCGCACCCGACCCGTACGGGCACCGCCGTCACTCGAAGCGGTCGGGGTCGCCCGCCCCGCGCCGTACGATCTCGGCCGCGCCGCTGGAGAAGTCGACGACCGTCGTCGGCTCGGTGCCGCAGTCGCCGGAGTCCAGGATGGCGTCGAGGACGTGGTCGAGGCGCTCCTTGATCTCCCAGCCCTGGGTCAGCGGCTCGTCCTCGTCGGGCAGCAGCAGGGTGCTGGACACCATGGGCTCGCCGAGCTCGGCGAGCAGGGCGCGGGCCACGGGGTGGTCGGGGATGCGGACGCCGACGGTCTTCTTCTTGGGGTGCATCAGGCGGCGCGGCACCTCCTTCGTCGCGGGGAGGATGAAGGTGTAGCTGCCGGGGGTGGCCGCCTTGATCGCGCGGAAGACGTTGTTGTCGACCTGGACGAACTGTCCGAGCTGCGCGAAGTTCTCGCAGACCAGGGTGAAGTGGTGGCGGTCGTCGAGCCGCCGGATGGTGCGGATCCGGTCCAGTGCGTCGTGGTTGCCGATCTGGCAGCCGAGCGCGAAGCAGGAGTCCGTCGGGTAGGCGATCAGGGATCCGGACCGGAGGCTGTCGACCACGGTGGCGATGGTGCGCGGCTGGGGCGACTGCGGGTGGACGTCGAAGTACTTGGCCATCTTCCGACCCTACGGGATCGGCGGGGCGCGGCGTCGCGCGGACGCGCCCCGCCCGAGGCGCACCCCGAACGGCCCGCCGGGCCAGCCGGGCCGGGGTCCGCGGGGGTTGACAGTGCCGCTCCCGACTTCCGATACTGACTGACCAATCAGTCAGTAGGAGTGTCTGGAGTCACCGTGTCCGACCTCTCCCCCGACGTTTCCCCCGACGTTTCCGCCGGCCTTTCCCCCGGTCCTTCCGCCGACCCCGCCACCGGCCGGAAGTCCGCCCTCAGCGGCGGCGAGGCGGTGGTCCGCGCGCTCGCCGCGCACGGCGTCACCGACGCGTTCGGCATCCCCGGCACGCACAATCTGGAGATCTACCGGCACCTCGCGACGTACGGCGTCCGCCATGTGACGACCCGGCACGAGCAGGGCGCCGGGTACGCGGCCGACGGCTACGCCCGCGCCGCCGCCCGCCCCGGGGTCGCGATCACCACGACCGGCCCGGCGCTCCTGAACGTCGCGGCGGCGGTGGGCCAGGCGTACTCGGACAGCGTGCCGCTCCTGGTGGTCTCGCCCGGGATGCCGCTGCGCCATCCCCGCCAGTCCACCGGGCTGCTGCACGAGATGCGCTCGCAGACGGAGGCGCTGCGCGGGGTGGCCGCGTTCAGTCACCGGGTGGGCTCGGTGGACGAGATCGGCGCGGCGGTGGCGCGGGCGTTCACGCTGTTCCGGAGCGGACGGCCGCGACCCGCGCACCTGGAGATCCCGCTCGACCTGCTGGAGGCGGTCGAACCGGCCGGCCCCGTCCGGCTCGCCCCTCCCGCCGAGCCCATCGTCGCCGATCGCGCATCGGTACGGGCGGCCGCGGCCGCCCTCGCCACCGCCCGGCGGCCGGCCCTGGTGGTCGGCGGCGGGGCCCGGGCGGCGGCCGCGGAGTGCCGGGCGCTCGCCGCGCTGCTCGGCGCGCCGGTGGTCACCACCGCCAACGGCAAGGGTGTGGTCGACGAGCGGCACCCGCTGTCGCTGGGGGTGTCGCTGCACAGCCCGGCCGTGCAGAAGTGGCTGGCGGACCGGGACGTCGTCCTTGCGGTCGGCACCGAGCTGGCCGAGTCCGACGTGTGGGGTCCGCTGCCCGTGCTCGCGGGCACGCTGATCCGGGTCGACGTGGACCCGGCGCAGATGTACGCGGGCCTCCCCGCGGACCTGCCGCTGACCGGCGACGCGACGGCGGTGCTCGGCGCGCTGCTCGCGGCCTGCCGGGCGCTGTCCCGGGACGCCGCGACCCTGGGCGCGGCCGGACGTGACGACGAGGCCGACGTCGGCGCCCTGGTCACGGCGCTGCGCACCACCCGTGACGACGAGACCCAGAGCCGCGACGCGCGCTGGAAGCCGTATCTGAAGGCGATGCGGCGGGTGCTCGCCGAGGACGCGATCATCACCTCGGACAGCGCCCAGTGCTGCTACTACGGGGCGCTCCCCCATCTGCCGCTGGGCCCGGAGGGCCGCTATCTGCACCCGACCGGCTTCGGCACCCTCGGCTACGCGCTGCCCGCCGCGATCGGCGCCCTGACCGCGTTCCCCGGGCGGCAGGTGGTGGCGCTCAGCGGGGACGGCGGGCTGCAGTTCTCCGTACAGGAGCTGGCGACGGCCACGGCCTGCGGGCGGCCACTGCCGGTCGTCGTCTTCGACAACGGCGGGTACGGCGAGATCCGCGAGGAGATGACCGCGCGCGGCGACGCGCCGGTCGCCGTCGACCTCCCGGCGGTGGATCTGCCGGCGCTCGCCCGCGCGTACGGGGGCGGCGGCAGCGTCGTGCGGTCGCCCGAGGAGTTCGCGTCGGCGCTCGCCGCGGCGCTCACCACCCCCGGTCCCACGATCGTCACCGTCCCCGAGGAGCCCTCCCGATGACCACTCCCCACGCCCCCGGCGGCCCCGCCGCGCCCGGCACCCCGCTGCTGTCGGTCGGCTGGACCGACCATGTGACCGGGCGCCAGGGCCATCTGGTGATCGACCGCCTGGTGCGCGGGGTGTCCAGCGGCGGGCTGCGGATGCGGGCCGGGTGCACCCTCGACGAGGTCGCCGGGCTCGCCCGCGGCATGACGATGAAGGAGGCGCTGCACTACGACCCGAGCGCCCGGTACGTGCCGCTCGGCGGCGCCAAGGGCGGCATCGACTGCGACCCGCGCGACCCGGCCGCGTACGGCGTCCTGGTCCGCTACCTGCGGGCGATGCGGCCGTACGTGGAGCGGTTCTGGACCACCGGCGAGGACCTGGGCCTGACCCAGGACCTGGTGGACCGGGCGGCGGCCGAGGCCGGTCTGGTCTCGTCCGTGCAGGCGGTGTTCCCGCTGCTCGACGACGAGGCGGCGGCGCGGCGGCGACTGGCCGACGCCTTCGCCGTCGAGGTCGACGGCATCGGGCTCGACGAGCTCGCGGGCGGCTGCGGGGTCGCCGAGTCCGTCCTGACCGCGCTCGACCGGGCCGGGGTGCCGCACCGGGGCACCCGGGTGGCGCTCCAGGGCTTCGGCACCATGGGCGGCGCCACCGCGCGTTTCCTGGCCCGGGCCGGACTGCGGATCGTGGCGGTGGCCGACGTCAAGGGCACCGTCGCCTGCCCGGACGGCCTGGACGTCGAGGCGCTGCTCGCCGCCCGTGACGCGTTCGGCACGGTGGACCGCGCCGCCCTGCGTCCCGGCGACATCGAACTCCCCGGCGACGCCTGGCTGTCGGCCGATGCCGAGGTGCTGGTCCCGGCGGCCGTCTCGTACGCGATCGACCACGGCAACCAGGGTCTGATCACCGCGCGTTGGATCGTCGAGGCCGCCAACATGCCGGTCCTGGCGGAGGCCGAGGAACTGCTCGGCGCGCGCGGGATCACGGTGCTGCCGGACGTGGTGGTCAACTCGGCGACCAACGCCTGGTGGTGGTGGACCCTGTTCGGCGACATCGAGGCGGACGCCGACGCGGCCTTCGCCCACATCCGGCGCGCCATGCGCACCCTGGTCGGCCAGGTCCTCGACCGCGCCGCCACGGACGCCACCACCCCCCGGGCCGCCGCGCACGGCCTGGTCGCCGACCGGCTGCCGGTGATCGCCGAACGCTTCGGCTGGTACGCCTGAGCCGTGGCCCGGCCGAGCCGACCGGTCCGCCCGCCTGCCCCGGCTATCTGCCGGTGACCCGGATCCGCAGCTCGTAGGGCGCGCCACTGCTGATCGCCCGGGCCTGATCGACCAGATCGGCCGGGGTGAACCCGAGCAGGGCGCGCTCGGCGGCGTCCCTCAGCAACGGCACGATCGTCTCCACCGGCCGCCCCTGGTACGACACGGCGAGCGCGGCGAACGCCTCCTGATAGGGCACCGCGTACCGGCTCGCGCTGTCCGCGAGCAGATGATCGAGCTGCCGCCGGTCCACACTGATCTCTCCCATGACCGCTCCTCCGCATCCCGCTTTCCCACGGCCCGGGACACCTCCTGGACCTGTGGAACCGACCGTACGAGGGGGGTCTGACAACGGGGTGCGGAGCGGGTCGCGGGGCGGGGGGGGCTCACTCATAGACCGTCGTCGATCCATGCGGCGAGGGCCGCGACGTGTGACCGCCACGCGCGGTGCCAGGGCTCGGCCTGCGCCGCGTAGGGTGTCCGACGTGCGCGTTCTGCTCGTCGAGGACGACGAAAATCTCCGGTTCGGGGTGGCCGCGGCGCTGCGGGCCGCCGGGCTCGCCGTCGATGAGGCGGCCGATCTGCCCGCGGCCGACGAGGCGCTGTTCGTCACCGCGTACGACTGCGCCGTGTTCGACCGGATGCTGCCTTCAGGGGACGCCGTCGGCTATGTCGAGGGGCTGCGGCGGGCCGGGCGGGCGGTGCCGGTGCTGTTCCTGACGGCGCGGGACACCGTGGCGGACCGGGTGGAGGGGTTCGCGAGCGGCGGTGACGACTATCTGGTGAAGCCGTTCGCGGTGCCCGAGCTGGTCGCCCGGGTGCGCAGCCTGGGCCGGCGGGCCGCCGTCGTACGGCCGCCCGTGCACCGGGTCGGCGATCTGGAGATCGACACCGCGCGGCGCCAGGTCCGCAGGGCCGGGGTGCTGCTCACGCTGACCGGCCGGGAGTTCGCGGTCCTTGAGGTCCTCGCGGCCCGGGCCGACCAGGCCGTCACCCGCGCCGAGCTGATCGAGAGCTGCTGGGACGAGATGGCCGAGCCGCAGTCCAACGTCCTGGAGGTGCTCGTCTCGCAGCTGCGCCGCAAGCTCGGCGATCCGCCGCCGATCCTCACCGTGCGCGGGGTGGGCTACCGGCTCACGCCGCCCGCACCGCCTTCGTCCCGATGACGGCGCCCCCGACGCCCACCGCGCGCGTGCTGCGGCTGCGCCGCCGGATCAGTGTGCTGTTCGCGCTGACCAGCGCGATCGGTCTGGTCGCGATGGCCGTGCTCGCCGTGCGCAGCGACGACGCGCGGTGGCGCGAACAGCTGGACCACTCCATGGACGCGGATCTGAGCTGGGCGCTCGGACTCCTGGAGACCGACGCCGACGGGCGCCTCGACACCAGCGTCCTCGCGGACAACATCGACACCGCCTGCCCGCCGCTCCACGTGCTCCTCGTCGAGGACACCGGCCCCACCGATCTCAGCGTCCGGCACGCCGCCGCCCACCCGTGCGTCACCGTGGACCGCGCCGTGCTCCTCGACGCCGGGCGCGCCGCGGCGACGGCGGGCGAGTCCCGCGCGTTCGACCGTACGGCGACGGGCGGCGCGCCGGTACGGGTCTTCGCGATGCCCTTCTACCCGTCGGACGACGAGACCGCCGCCCCCGCCGACGTCCCTCAGGGCGTCCTGGTCACCATGGCGGACGCCACCGCGCCCCGGGCCGACCACCAGCGCCTGGTGTGGCTGGTCACCGGCGGCTGCGCGCTGCTCGTGGTCCTCTCGGCGGCGATCGGCCATCTGCTGTCCGGGCGGGCGGTACGGCCCGCTCTCGCCGCGCTCGCCCAGCAGGAGGCGTTCCTCGCGGACGCGGCGCACGACCTGCGCACCCCGGCGGCCGCCCTGCGGACCCTCGCCGAGACCGCGCTGCGCGGCGAGACCGACAGCGCGGACGTGCACCGGCGCACCCTGCGGCTGGCCCGGGGCATGGGCGAGCTGGTCGACGGGCTGCTCACCCGGGCCCGGCTGATGTCCGGGACGGCCGTACCGGACCGGCAGCCGCTGCGGCTCGACCAGCTGGTGGAGGCGGTCGTGGCCGAGGCGTCGGACCCCGATGCCGCCGGGGTGCGGACGGCGGGACACCGGGTACGGGTCGAGGCGGCCGACACGGTCGTCGACGCCGATCCCGATCTGGTCCGCCGGGCGGTGGCGAACCTGGTGGCCAACGCCCTCACGCACGGCCACGCGCCGGGCGAACCGGCCGATGTGCTCGTCACGGTCGGCCGGGACGGCACGGTCACGGTCGACGACGCGGGTCCTGGCCTGCCGCCGGGGCTCGCGGACGCGCTGTTCGAGCGGTTCCGGAGCGGCGCGGGCTCGACCGGTCTCGGCCTGTCGATCGCCTCCTGGGTCGCGCACGCCCACGGCGGCACCCTGACCGCGGGGCCGGGGCCGCGCGGTGGCGCCCGCTTCGTCCTGAAGATCACCTCGTGATCTCCCGCCCCTGAAGGCTTCAGGAAAACCTCAGCATCCGCGCGTGATGCTCGTCGGGACCGACCACCCCAGGGGAGCCCTTCGTGATCCGCGCCGCCGCCCGGCACCGCCGCCGTGCCCTCGTCCTCGCCCTCGCCCTGCTCGGCGCCGTCTCGACGGCCGCCTGCACGGCCGCACCTGCCCCGACCGGCACACCGACCGGGCCCGCCGAGCGGTCCGGCCCGTCCGACCCGGCCGACCGCGCCGATCTGCGGGCCTTCTATGGCCAGAAGCTCGCCTGGAAGGCGTGCGGGGAACTGCGCTGCGCGACCCTGAAGGTCCCCATGGACTACGCCCGTCCCGGCGACGGACGGACCTTCACCCTGCCGGTCGCGAAGGCGGCCACCGCCCACGACGACCGGCGGATCGGCTCGCTGCTCTACAACCCGGGCGGCCCCGGCGAGCGCGGGGTCCGCGCGCTCAAGGACGGACTGGCCGACGAGCTCGGCAAGGAGGTGCGGGACCGGTTCGACATCGTGGCGTTCGACCCGCGCGGTGTGGGCGAGAGCAGGCCCGCGCTGACCTGCGTACCCCCGGGTGGGACGGACGAGACCGACGGAGCGGACGAGGCCGACGGAGCGGGTGGGACCGGCGGTACGGGTGACGCGCCCCTCCCGCTCACCCCCCGTACGGGCGCCGAACGCGCCGCCGCACTCGCCGACGCACGGCGTACCGCAGACGGCTGCCGGAAGGCCAGCGGCCCGCTCCTGCGACACGTCGGGACCGTCGACGCGGCCCGTGACCTGGACGTGCTCCGCGCGGCGCTCGGCGATCGGCGGCTGACGTACGTCGGCTGGTCGTACGGCACCAGCCTGGGCACCTCGTACGCCGAGCAGTTCCCGCGCCGGGTGCGGGCGATGGTCCTGGACGGGGCGATCGACCCGTCGCTCGACTGGCGGCAGCGCATGCTGAGCCAGGCCCGTGGTTTCCGCGACGCGGTCGAGGAGTACGCGCGGACCTGCGCCGACCAGGTGGGCGACGACTGCCCCGGATCCTCGCCCGAGGCGATACGCGCGCTGATCGACCGGCTCCTCGCGCGCACCCAGCGAGCGCCGCTGCCGGTCGACGGCTCGGACACCGGTCTCGACGCGGCCGGTGTGCTGTCGGCGATCGGCCAGGCCATGTACACGCCGGAGGAGCAGTGGCGGCCGCTGTCCGAGGCGCTGACCGCCGCGGACGGCGGCGACGGGACGACGCTGGCCGCCCTCGGCGCGGAGGGCGAGGAGGAGGGCGAGGGATCCGACACCGAAGGGGGCGCGGACGACGGCGAGAGGGAGGGCGAGGACGTGGACGGCTCCGCCGGCCCGGGTGCGGCCGGGGACGCCGACGCCGGTGTCCCCGACGACAACGCGGAGGCCGCCCTCATCGCCGTGAACTGTCTCGACGTGCCCCATCCGCGCGACGCGCGCGCCTACTGGGACGCCCTGGCGCCCGCCGAACGGGCGGCGGGTGTGCACGGCACCACCGGGCTGACCGGCGAGCTGGTCTGCAAGGACTGGCCGGCCGGGCCGCAGCGCCCGCACCGGGTGGCCGCCCCCGGGGTGCCGCCGGTCCTGGTGGTGGGCACCTCGGGCGATCCGGCCACGCCGTACGCCGAGGCGGTCGGGCTCGCCGGGCAGTTCCCGGGCGGGATGCTGCTCACGCTCAGGGCGCCGGGCCACACCGGGTACGGGCGGGACGCCTGCGTGGACCGGAAGGTCGAGGACTACCTGGTCCGGCTGACCCCGGTGCGCCCCGGCACCACCTGCGCGCCCTGATCCGGCGGAGCCCCGCCGGGCCCGTTCCCCTCCCGGGCCCGTTCCCCTCCCGGGCCCGTTCCCCGGCCGTCGAGCGGCGACTGTCAGTGGCGGGTGCCAGGCTGAAGTCGTGCGGAGAAATCCGTACGGATCCACCCGAGCGAATGCGACGCGTCTGGGAAGGGCACCGTCATGATCACCACCGATTTCGTCCCCGGCACTCCCTGCTGGATCGACCTGGGCGCACCCGACGTGCCCGCCGCCGCGGCGTTCTACGAGGCCGTGCTCGGCTGGGCGTACGAGCCGATGGGCGGCGACGGGAGCGACATGGAGGGCGGGATGTTCAGCAAGGACGGCAAGACCGTCGCCGGGCTCGGCAAGCTGACCGAGGAGGGCGCGCGGTCGGCCTGGATGATCTACTACACGGTCGCCGACGCGGCGGCCACCACGCAGGCCGTCGAGGGCGCGGGCGGTACGGTCCGGGTCGCGCCGCGGGATCTGGGCGAGTGGGGGGTGATGGCGCAGTTCACCGATCCGCTGGGCGGGCAGTTCGCGGTGTGGCAGCCGGGCGATCACACCGGCATGGGGCTGGTCGACAAGCCGGGTTCGCTGAACTGGACGGAGCTGTACACGACGGACGCCGCCGCGGCCCGGGAGTTCTACGGGACGGTCTTCGGCTGGACCTTCAGCGACATGGAGATGCCGGGCGGCGAAGGCACGTACACGCTGATCACGCCCGCCGGACTGCCCGAGGACCGGATGCAGGGCGGTCTGCTGGAGCTGTCCGCGGAGGACCTGGCGCTCGCGGGCGGGCGGCCGTACTGGCACCCGGTGTTCGCGGTCGACGACTGCGACACCGCGGCGGCGGCGGTCGCGGCGCGCGGCGGTTCGGTGCAGATGGGTCCGGCGGACGCGGAGGGCGTGGGGCGGCTCGCGGTCTGTCTGGACACGGCCCAGGCCGATTTCGTGGTGCTCGACCCGTCGCCCGCGGGCTGACGGACCGTCCTCCCGGCACGGCCCGCCTTGACCGGCCCGTCGCGTGGCGGGCCGGTCACCGCGCGCGGGGTGCGCGGGACGCGGGATCGTGCGGGTTCACGGGGGAACGGGAAGGGGGGAGTTGGGCGTGGACGAAGTCGGTGAGGTCGCGGGCGACCTGCTGGGGCCGTTCCCAGTACGGGAGGTGGCCCGCGCCCTCGTACACGAGCAGCCGGGAGCGGGGCACCGCGTCGAGGATCGTCTGTTGTTCCGCCCTGGTCAGCAGGGGGTCCTGGTCGCCCCAGCAGACCAGGGTGGGCACCAGGATGCCGCGCAGTCCGGCGCTCAGGTCGGTTTCGAGGAGGCCGCGCAGGGTCTCCCGCCAGACGCGGGCGGGCGCCTTCAGGTTCTCGGCGACGACGGTCTCCAGGAAGCCGCGGCCGACCGGCGCGGCCGTCAGTCCGGTCGCGAACTCCTCGGCGAAGGCGCGGTCCACGGGGCCCTCGCCGAAGCCCCGCACGGTCTCCCACAGCCCGGTGACGGCCGGTTTGTCGGCGAGCGTCACCGGCACGCCGAGCAGGACGAGTCCGGTCACCCGGTCGGGATACCGCCCGGCGACGATCCGGGCCTGCACGCCGCCGCTGGATCCGCCGACGAGCACGGCCCGTTCGATGCCGACCCCGTCGAGGAAGGCGACCAGGTCGGCGGCGAGTTCCTCGGGGAGATAGCCGTCCGGGGTTTTCTCGGCGTCGCCGTGACCGCGTTGGGTGGGCGCGTAGGCGTGCACGGTGGCGGGCAGAGCGCGAAGGAGCGGTTCGAAGGTCCACCAGGAATCGACGTAGCCGTGGACCAGGACGACCGCCGGGGCGTCGGGCGCGCCGGTATCCGCGTACGGGATCAGCGGCCCGTCCGGCAGTCGTACCGTGCGTACCGCAATGGCACTGGTCATGCCACCGGCCCTCCTTCCGGACGGTCACGTCGGCGTCAGGCTCAGCTCCAGCTTCCAGATCCAGATCCAGATCCAGCCTAGGGAGGGGCGCGGGGTGCCGCAGTCCGGCGGCGGGGCGGTGGTCACCGCGCGGGGCGCCCGGCCGGGGGTCGCCAGCCTCGGTCGAGGATGTCGAAGACTCCCTCGATGACGCCGCCGCGGTCCTGACGGCCGCGGGCGAGGGCCGGGATGTCGAGGACGAACCGGGCGAGGGCCGCGCAGGCCAGGTCGTCGTGGTCGACGCCGAACTCGTCGGCGATGGCCGCGCCGAGACCGGCGGCATGACGGGTCCACATGCGTTCGGCGTACTCGCGCAGCGCCGGCGTGGACTCCACGAGGTGCGTGAACTCCGTGGCCTGCGGGTGCTCCTCGACCGAGGAGCGGAGATCGAGGAAGTGCTGCCGGAGCGCGTCGACGACGCTCTGCCCGGCGGTCCGCTGCCGCACGGCGGCGATCAACTCGGCCTCCCTGTCCTGGTCCTGGTCGAAGACCAGGGCTTCCTTGCCGCTGAAGTGCTTGAAGACGGTGGCGGTCGACACATCGGCGGCGTCGGCGATGTCGCGGATGCCGACGTCGTCGTAGCCGTGTGCCAGGAAGAGCCGCAGGGCGGCGTCGGCGATCGCCTGCCGGGTGACGGCCTTCTTGCGGTCGCGGCGGCTGACGGGAGGCGTGGTCATGAGGGGAGCGTATCCGACAGCCGAACAGATCGCTAAGTAGAACCGTTGTACTTTTATAGCTGTTCTGCTTCCATGGTGACCATGGGCACCAGTGCGACGCACGCCTCCGCCCTTCCGCGCCGACCGACAGGACGGACGACCATGACCTCCCCCACACCCACCTCCCACGCCACCATCAGCGTCATCGGCGCCGGTCCCGGCGGACTGACCTGCGCCCGGATCCTCCAGCGGCACGGCATCGCGGTCAGCGTGTACGACCGCGACCCCGGCCCCCACGCCCGCAACCAGGGCGGCACCCTCGACCTGCACGCCGACAACGGCCAGCTCGCCCTGCGGGAAGCCGGACTGCTCGACGAGTTCTTCGCCCTGGCCCGCCCCGAGGGCCAGGAGATGCGACTCCTCGACCCTGACGCGACGCTCCTCTCCCACCAACTCCCGGCGCCCGACGAGCTGTTCAAACCGGAGATCGACCGCGGCCAGCTCCGCGACCTGCTGCTCGGCTCCCTCCTGCCGGGCACCGTGCACTGGGGCCGCGCGCTCGACTCCATTAGCGGTCCGGCCGCCGGGCCACGGCGCCTGCACTTCACCGACGGCACCAGCATCGGGACGGATCTGGTCATCGGTGCCGACGGCGCCTTCTCCCGGGTACGCCCAGCCCTGTCCCCCGCCACCCCCGCGCACACCGGGATCAGCTTCCTCGAAGCCCGGTTCTCCGATGTCGAGGACCGGCACCCCGAACTCGCCGAACTCGTCGGCGCGGGAAGCGCGCACGCGGCCGACGGCGAGCGCGCCCTGTTCGCCCAGCGCAACAGCGGGAACCACATCCGCGTCTACATCATCCGGCGGGTGCCCGCCGACTGGCTCCGCACCGAGGGCCTGGCCATCGAGGACACCGACGGCATCCGCGCCCTGCTGCGCGACGAGTTCGCCCACTGGTCGCCCCGCCTGCAACAGATGATCTTCAACAACGAAGGCACCTACATCGACCGGCCGATCCTCGCCCTCCCGGCCCCCCACACCTGGACCCCCGACCCGACCGTCACGCTGCTCGGCGACGCCGCCCACCTCATGCCGCCGCTCGGCGTCGGCGTCAACCTCGCGATGCTCGACGCCGCCGAACTCGCCCTGGCCCTGGCGAACTCCGCCACCGTCGCCGACGCCGTCCGCAGCTACGAGACGACCATGCTTCCCCGCTCCACCGAGACGGCGAAGGCCCTCGCGAACGGCGCCGCACACCTGCTGTCCACCGCCCTGGCGGACTTCGACAGCGACAGCGACAAGAACAGTATCGGCGCGAGCAGCAACCGCGTCGGCGGAGAAGGTGTTTGACGGCCCGCACCCGGACGCGTCCGGCGCCACCCGTACGATGACGCGGTGACGAATCGCCGCTCCCTTGGCGCAGGGCCGCAGGACCTCGCGGGTGTCCGCGCCGCCCAGGCCGATCTGCTCGCCGAACTCCCTGGGGTACGTCTCCCCGACATCGACGATCTGCGGACGCGCGGGGTGCTCGGAGCGCACCGCACCGACCGGATCGCCGGGCGCCGCGCCCTCGGCGACGGAGTCGCCCGTACAGCAGCGAACACCACCGGCCCCGAGGATCCCAACAACCGCTGATCCAACGCCCGTTCGGCGGGCCGGACAGCCATGGACGGACGGGTGGACCCCCGGCACGGGGGAGCCGGGGGTCCGATCAGAGCGTAGCGCTGCGCGGCGCCGCGTATCCGGTGGGTGACCGAATCCGTCAGGTTGATTGCCCGGATCCCGGCGGTGCGGCCTCGGCCGCCGCCGTCAGCTGGGTGAGGTCGACCGAGCCCGCGCCGGGCTGCGGGCGCGGCAGCAGGAACCAGAGCGCGGCGAGGGCGACGACGGTGGCGAGGAAGGCCACCGCGCCGGTACGGCCGTGGGCCCAGCGGGCGTGGAACCGGACCGGGTCCTCGATGAGGACCTTCGAGAGCCAGGCCGAGGCCACGGCGACGGCGAGGAGCACGGCGGTCCTGCTCCAGCCGGAGAGCCCGAGACGCTCCTCGGTGAGCAGCAGACAGACCGGCCAGTGCCAGAGATAGAGGCTGTACGAGATCCGGCCGAGGCCGCGCAGCGGGGGGACGCCGAGGGCGCGGCCGAGCGGGGTGTGCGGGGCGCGGGCCAGGGTGGCGATGAGGAGCGTGGCGGCGAGGGCGTGCAGGAAGAGCCCGCCCTGGAACAGGCCAGGGGTGCGCTGTCCTTCGGCGAGGAGCCAGAAGGCGGCGATGGCCGCGGCGCACAGCAGTCCGCAGAGGCCCGCGGCCCGTTCGCCGACCCTGCCCAGGAGGCGGGTGGCGGGGGCGGTGGCCATCAGGGCGCCGAGGAGCAGGGAGAAGGCGCGGGTGTCGGTGCCTTCGTACACCCGGGTGGAGTCGACCGGGTCGGCGAGGGCGATCATCAGGGCGAGCGAGCCCGCCGCACCGGCCGCCGCCACCACCGCCACCCACCGCTCCGCCGAGCCCGTACGGCCGCCCCGGCCGCCCCGCCCACCCCGGCCGGTCCGGCGGCTCCGCCCGGCTGGCAGCGTGATGGCGCCGATGACCAGGGGCCAGAGCAGATAGAACTGCTCCTCGACGGCGATGCTCCACAGGTGGCTGAACACCTGGGTGTCGGACGCCTGCCAGTACCCGGCCTGGTCGGCGATGAAGTGCCAGTTCGCCAGGTTGGCGACCACCCAGGGGGCGTCGTCGAGCGCCTGCCGCAGCAGGGTCGGGGTGCAGAACGCCCAGGCGAGCAGCAGGGTTCCGGCGATCATCGCGGCGAGCGCGGGTACGAGGCGGCGGGCCCGGCGGCCCCAGAAGGCGACGAGGGCGATCTGGCCGTCGTGCGCCCCGGCCTCCTTCAGGAGCAGCCCGGTGATGAGGAAGCCGGACAGGACGAAGAACAGGTCGACGCCGAGGAAGCCGCCGCCGAAGTGGCCGGCGTGAAAGAGCAGCACGCCGAGCACCGCGAGCCCGCGCAGCCCGTCGAGGGCGGCGATGTGACCGGCGCGGGTCGCCGTGGCGGCAGGGGCGGGAGCGAGGGCGAGCGTGGCACCGCTGCCGTTGCGGCGGTGGCGGTGGGCGCGGCGGGAGCGGTGCGGGCTGGTGGTCGGTGTCGGCGTGGCCAAGGGGTCGCCTCGTACTCGTGGGGTGGGGCGGGCGGCGGGAGGGACGGGAGAGGGGATCGGAGGGCCGGGGCCCGACCGGGTGGTGGCCGGGGCCCCTGGCGGACGGCGGTTGCGTGCGGGCGGTCGGCCACGGGGCGGGGCCTTGGGGCCGCGGCGGCTACGAGCAGCCGAGCTGGTTGTAGACCTTCTCGCCGGTCCACGCGCCCTCGGCCCACTTGTCCGCGGGCGCCGGGGTGAAGCCGTACCGCTTGTTCAGCTCCTTGCCGAACCAGTTGGCGAAGGCGGCCGAGCCCTGCTGGCAGGAGTGGATGCCGTCCTTGCTGCGCTGGGCCTTGGCGGCGGAGCTGTCGGTGCCCCAGAGGTCGGCGGCGTCGAGGTAGTGGACGGTCTCCGGGTGCTTGTCGGCGACCGCCTTGGCCGAGGCGGGGGCGCTCTTGATCGCGGCCTGGTTCTTCTTGTAGAAGTCGTCGATCTTGAACGGCGGGGCGGGGACGAGCAGCAGCTCGGCGCCGGTGTCGTTGACGGTCTTGGCCAGGCGTTCGTACCCGGCCTGCTGCTCCTCGGCGGCGCCCCAGTCGTAGGTGGTGATCTGGTAGGCGACCACGTCGGGCTTGAACGTGGCGAGTTTCTTGGGGAGTTCGTCCCAGGTCGGGGCGGCGATCTCGCCGATGACACCGCCGCCGCCCGCGGCGGCCATCGACTGGAACTCGGTGCCGCCCGCCTTGATCGCGGCGCCGAGGGCCGGGGCCTGGGCCTCGGCGATGGAGTCGCCCATCCACAGCAGCTTGCGCGGCTCGCCGGTGCCGGGCTGCGCGCTGCCGTCCTGGGTCCCGGACCCCTTGGCGGCGGCGTCCCCGGCGGCGACGTCCTTCGTGCCGGCGTCCTGGGCGCCGGAGCCGCCGCCCTGGCAGGCGGCGAGGCCGAGCACGGCGACGGCGGCGACGCAGCCGATGCGGGTGGTGCGGATGTTGGAGATGTTGCGGATGCGTCGGATGCCGTGGTTGCCGCGAGGGGTGTTCGTGAGGTTCATGTGGTCCAGTGGAATCGCTCCACCGGGCCTTCGGGAGGCTCGTCACCGGTTCGTCACACGCTCCGAGAGGAGCGGTCATGAAGGACGAACGGCCTGGTCACGCCGGTGCGAGCGGGGGAAGACGAGCTCGGACTCCCGGGGCCACAGCTCGGCGATCTCGCGGGGCAGCGGTCCGCGTTCGGCGGCCTCCAGGGTGGCGACGGCCGCGTCCCGGCTCTCGTCGGTGACGGCGGACGCGTCGCCGTACGCCTGCTCGGCGGTCGCCGTCAGGGTACGGGCCATGGCCGACCGGGCCTTGCTGAGGCGGCTGCGTACCGTCCCCACCGGTATGTCGCACGCCTCGGCGATCTCCTGGTAGGAGGTGATGCCGCTGAAGTGGCGCAGCATCAGCACCAGGCGCAGCTGCGGGGGCAGTTGCTCGATGCCCTGCCAGATCCAGTCGCGCAGGGCGTGCCGCTCGACGATCTGCTCGGGCCGGGCGGGGGCGGCGGCCCCGACGCGGAGTGCCTGGTCGAGACCGGTCAGGCCGGGCGTCTCGCGCGCGGCGGCGCGCAGCCGCATCCGGGCGTTGTTGCGGACGATGGCGCGCAGCCAGGCCCCGACGGCCTCGGGGTCCCGTACGTCGCCGATCCGGCGCAGTGCGGTGAGCACGGCGTCCTGCACGGCGTCGTCGGCGTCCGGTCCCTGGCCGAACAGGCTGAGGGCGACCGCGCGCATGGGCGCCTGATGGCGGGCGAGCAGCAGGCCGAGCGCACCGGCCTCACCGGCCTGGGCACGGCGGGTGAGTGCGGCGTCGGTGAGGAGCGGGAAGGGCGGCATCGTGGTCCGCCTCCGTGGCGGTCGTCGGGACGGGGAGGCCCGGGGCAGGGGACGGGGGCGCAGAAGGTACGGGGCGGGCCGGACGTCCACGGTAGGGGCCGGGCGGAGCGGGCGCCAGGGAGGCAACTCCCGGGCGCCCGGCACCTGTTGCCGTGCGGGGCGGGCGTCTGAAGGGTGGCGCCCGCCCGGCACGGGGGTCGTCAGTCGTCGGCGCGGGTGCCCGTCGCGGCGGCGGCCCGCTCGATGAGCGCGGCGACCTCGGCGGGCCGGGAGACGTAGACGGCGTGGCTGCCGCCGGTCTCCACGACCGTCGCACCGGCCCGCTCGGCCATGGCGCGCTGGGCCGGGGGCGGGATCATCAGGTCGTCACCGGCGACGAGGTAGAAGCTGGGCTTCGCGCGCCAGGCGGGATCCCCGACGGTGCCGCCGAGCGCGTCCAGGCCCCAGGGGACCTGGGAGTCGGCGAGGAAGCGGGCCTCGTCAGCCGGAAGGTCGGCGGCGAAGGAGGCGGCGAACTTCTCCCGGTCGAGGAAGAGGTAGCCGTCGACGGGCGGCAGGATCGGCGGGACGGGGGCGCCGGGCGGCGGGTCGGCGATGAGGGTGTTGACGGACTCGCCCTTGTCGGGGGCGAAGGCGGCGACGTACACGAGCGCGGAGACGAGCGGATGACCCCCGGCCTCGGTGATCACCGCGCCACCGTAGGAGTGGCCGACGAGCACGGTCGGACAGGGCTCGCGGAAGTTCGCTCGGGAGGATGTGACGTGCGTCACGACCACGGGTCGGCAGGCTGGTCCGCTCTCACGCGTCTCGTGTCGTGCGCCCACATCGCGATCTCGACGCGGTTGCGCGCGCCGAGCTTCGCCATCAACGCCGCGACGTGCGTCTTGACCGTGCTCAGGCTGACGAAGAGCTCGGTGGCGATCTCTGCGTTGGTCCGGCCCCGTGCCACCCGCGCGAGCACCTCCTCCTCGCGCTCGGTGAGCGGGTTGACCGGCTGGACCGGTAGCACCGGCTCCCGGTCGGCGAAGGCCGCCAGCAGTCGGCGGGTGACGTTGGGGGCGATCAGCGCGTCCCCGTCGGCCGCCGCGTGGATGGCCTGCACGAGGAGTTCCGGCCCGGCGTTCTTGAGCAGGAAGCCGCGGGCTCCGGCGCGCAGGGCGCCGAGGACGTACTCGTCGAGGTCGAAGGTGGTGATCACGACGACCGCCATCGGGTCCGTGATCTCCGGCCCGGCCAGGCGCCGCGTCACCTCGATGCCGTCGAGCCCGGGCATCCGGATGTCGACGAGGAGGACATCGGGACGCAGCCGGGTCGCCAGGTCGAGCGCCGAGAGCCCGTCCGCCGCCTCCCCCACGACCTCGATGCCGGGTTGCGCGCCGAGGATCATCACCAGACCGGTCCTGACCAGATCCTGGTCGTCGGCCACGACCACCCGGACGCTCATGCCGATGCCGCCACGGGCAGCACGGCCTCGACCACCCAGCCGCCGTCGGGCCCCGGGCCCGCGGAGAGCGAGCCGCCGAGGAGCTGGGCGCGTTCAGCCATGCCCAGCAGGCCGAACCCGGGTTCCGGGGCAGGTCCTGGGCCGGTCCGTCCGTCGTCGCTGACCCGCAGCCGGACGGCGTCGCCCTCCCGGCGTACGTCGATCGCGACGCGGGTCGCGCTCCGAGCGTGCCGTACGGCGTTGGTCAGCGACTCCTGCGCGAGCCGGTAGAGCGCGGTGTCCACGGGGCGTGCCAGCCGGGCGAACGAACCGTCCAGCGAGACCTCGACGGTGGGCGCCGGGTGGGCGCGCGCCAGAGCGGGCAGGTCGGCGAGACCCGGCTGCGGTGCGTACGCGACGGCTTCCTCCTCTTCCTCCTCACGCAGCACCCGGACCATGGATCTCATCTCCTCAAGGGTTCGGGAGGCTTCGGACTCGATCGCGGCCAGGACCTCGGCGGCCTTCTCGGGGTGACTGCCGGCGACCACGCCACCGGCCTGCGCCTGCACCGCGATGGCCGAGACGTGGTGGGCCACGGTGTCGTGCAGCTCCCGTGCGAGCGCCACCCGTTCCTGGTTGCGGATCTCGCGCTGCCGGCGCCGCCAGAGGTCCGCGCGGTAGCGGAAGACCACCGCGAGGGCGACGAGCAGCAGCAGGAGGACGCTCCCGCCGAAGGCATCGGCCCGGCCCGCGGAGGTGGCGTACATCCCGAGCACGGCGACGACGGTCACGAACGCCGTCCCCAGGACGATCTCCCGTCCCGAGCCCCACCGCACCAGGGAGTAGAGCAGGATCAGGGTGGCCATCATGGCGTGGAGGCCGAGGTCGCCGGGGTGCGCGGTCAGCTGGAGGACCGAGAGCAGCCCGGCGGCCCCCCAGCCGGTCAGGACGGCGACGAGGGGGCGGGCCCGCCGCCAGAGCAGGGCGGGCAGCAGCGCCAGGGCGAGCACCGTCACCAGGGGCCGCCAGGCCAGACCCGGCCGCAGGATCCCCTCGACCAGGACGGCGACCGTGAACACGCCCACCAGCATCCAGTCGGGACGACCGACGGGTGGGACGTCAGGAGGCCGCGGCTCATGCCGGAGGGAGCGCCGGAAAGTGGGCACGGGACCAGCCTAGGCATGGTCGCACCCCGGCGTATCGGCCGAAAGAACGAGAGGAGGATCATGCCGTCGGCCGGGCGAACCGGAGCCTCCGGGCCGAGGCGCGCCGCCGCCGGGCTCGGCGATCGTGGACCTGCCGGTCCTCACCGCGACATCGGAGCCCACGATGAGAACACGTCAACCCACCACCACCGCCGCCGCACTGGAAGACCAGCGGATCCCGCTGCGGGCCAAGCTCGCCGCCGCGTGGACGGCCTTCATGTTCCTCTACGCCTACGTGGACATCCTCAACTTCTTCACGCCCGGCGTCGTGAGGGACATCCTCGACGGCAAGGTCTTCGAGTTCGGCCTCTCCCAGACCTTCTCAACCTCGGCGCTGGTCCTCATGGCCGTCCCCATCTTCATGATCGTCCTGTCGACGACGCTGCCCGCCCGGGCGAACCGCGTCACGAACCTCGTCGTGGCCGCACTGTACGTCCCGGTCACGGCGTTCAATGTGGTGGGCGCTTCCTGGCTGTGGTTCTACGGCCTCGGCGTCGCACTGGAACTGATCCTTCTCGCGCTGATCGTGCGGTACGCGTGGACCTGGCCCCGGGTCGTCGCCGAGCACGTCGACCACACCCATCACGCCCATCACGGCGACCACGGCGACCGTCCTGCCCGGTGAGACCCTTTCGCGCGGGCGACGGCACCCCTGGTCAGCGGACGCGGCCCCGGGACTTCAGGTGGACTGCGGGCACCTCCGGGGCCGCCAGGCGGTCGCCGTCGTAGCCGACGACCTCGCCGAAGCGGTCGGACGTCATCCACTGCTCGCGCGCCTCGCGGACCTCCTCGTCCGTACGGCCCACGAAGTTCCACCACATGACGATCTCCTCCTCGAACGGCTCGCCGCCGAGCAGCATCAGGCCCGCGTCGGAGCTCGCCCGCAGCGGGAGTTCGGTGCGGCCGCAGCCCAGGTAGAGCATCGAGCCGGGGAGCACCGGCACGTCGTCGACGTGGACCTCGCCGGACATGGCGAGGACGGCGTACTCGAAGTCCGGGTCGAGCGGCAGCCGGGTCTCGGTTCCGGCGGTGAGCGCGAGGTCGGCGCCGACCAGGGGGCTGTACGTGGTGCCGGGCGAGGCGGCGTCGTCGAGGGTGCCCAGGATGACGGTGGCGGTGAGGCCGGGCGCGGTGACCCGGGGCAGCTCGGCGTGGTGCTGGAAGTGCGGGGCGACGTTCCGGTGGGCGTCGGGCAGGGCGACCCAGAGCTGGGCGCCGTGGAGGTAGCGGGCGTGGGACTTCGGGCTCTCCTCGGAGTGCGAGATGCCCCGGCCCGAGGTCATCAGGCCGAGTTCGCGGGGGCGGACGGCCTGCAGGCTGCCGGTGGAGTCGCGGTGCAGCACCTCGCCCTCGTGGAGCCAGCTGACCGTCTGCAGGCCCATGTGCGGGTGCGGCGGGACCTGCATGCCGGGTTCGTCGGCGATGTCGTCGGGGCCGTAGTGGTCGACGAACACCCAGGCGCCGACCATGCGGCGGCCGAGGTTCGGCAGCAGTCTGCGGACCTCGGTCGATTCGCCGAGCTGGACGTGGCGGGGGCTGAGGAGCTCGCGCACCGGTTCGGCGACGACGAATCCGCGGCCTCCGCAGACCTGGAGGGTGGCCTGGCGGTCGAGATTGCTCATGGCGCTCAACCTATTCCCGTCGGCGCGCGGAGGGGCGCGGACCCACGCCGGAATATTGGTGGAATGTTCAACCACCTGGTGGTGTTGTGAGGACCGTAGGAGCCGGGACCGGGTACGGGAGCGCCGGGGACCGGCCGGATCACGAGTACGGAGAGAGTGGACAGTGAGCGACGAGACGTACTACGAGTTCGGCACGCCGGCCGACCGCTGGGGCCGCGCGCAGCTGTTCTTCGAGGCGAAGGAGTACCTGACCGCGGCGCGGATCCTGCGCGGTCTGGTGGCCGAGCACCCGGACCAGACGGCCCAGCGTCTGCTGCTCGCCCGCTCGTACTACCACTCGGCCCAGCTGTCCAAGGCCGAGGAGGAGCTGCGGGCGGTCCTGGAGCGCGACCCGGTCGAGCACTACGCGCGGCTGATGCTGGGCCGGACCCTGGAGCGCCAGGGCCGGGCGGACGAGGCCGTCCCGCACCTGCGGCTCGCGGCGGCGATGTCCGGCGAGGCCGTCGAGTAGCGCCGTCGAACAGCCGCCGATGAGCCGTCGATGAGCCGTCAAACGGCCGCCGGACCGGCCCGGGCCCCGCAAGGACGAGGCCCGGGCCGGTTCTGTGGGCGGGGCCCGGACCTGTCACGGGACTGGCGGACGTACGCCATCGGGGTGGACACCGGACCCGGGGTTGGGTACCCACGTGGGGTATTCGGTAGGGTCGGGGCGAGCCCCGGTGACGACCGCCGGGCGCGGACTGATCGAGCAGACTTGATCAAGCGGACTTGATCGAGCGGGCGGACGAGCGGGAGGAGGTGTCGGTGGCGTGACCTCACGTCAGGACCGGCTCCTCCGGCGCGTCCGCGCGGGCGGCGCGCTCGCGCATCTGCTGCTCGTCGTGGTGCTCGCGATGGGCGTCTTCGTGATGCACGCGGTCGGCCACCCGGAGGGCTCGGGCGACGGTGCGCACTCCGGCGCCGGTACGGAGGGGATGAGCCACGCGGCCATGGCCGGGCCGGGAACGGCGGACGCCGCACCCGGTGCACGGCCCGGCGCGGACTCCCCCGCCACCGGGTCCGAGGCCCGGCACGCTCCCGCGCCCGCCTCGTCGCACGAGAACGGCACCGGGATGGACATGACCACGCTGTGCGTGGCGGTCCTCGGGGGCTGGCTGCTCGCCGCGCTCGTCCGGGCCGCGCTGCGCCGCCACCGTGACCTGCTCGTCCCGCCGCTCGTCCGGCTCCTCGGCGCCCTGGCCCCGCACGCGCCGCCGCCCCGCCCACCGGACCTCGCTGCTCTGTCGATCCTCCGGGTCTAGGCCGTACCGCCGTCGCGGACGGGCGCCTCGCGCTGCCCGCCGCACCGCCGTACGACCACCCTTCAGGAACGACATCACACGAGGTGTGACCACTCATGCGTGTTTCCACGAACCCCCGCGCCCGCAAGGCCGCCCGCGGGCTCGCCCTGACCGCCGCCGTCGGCGCGGCCGGTCTGCTGCTCGCCGCCTGCGGCGGCTCGGACGGCGACGCCACGAACGGCATGGACCACGGCGCGAAGAACCCCGCCGCGTCGGCATCCGCGTCGGCATCCGGATCCGCGTCCGGATCCGCGTCCGCCGGGACGTTCAACGACGCGGACGTGATGTTCGCGCAGATGATGATCCCGCACCACGAGCAGGCCCTGGAGATGGCGAAGCTCGCCGCCGGGCGGGCCGAGGACGCCGAGGTGAAGCGGCTTGTCGCGGACATCGAGAAGGCCCAGGACCCGGAGATCAGGAAGATGCGGTCCTGGCTGACCGCCTGGGGCGAGCCGGAGGCCCCGACCGGGGGCCACGGCGGGCACGCGATGGCCGGAATGATGTCCGACGCGGACCTGAAGGGCCTCGCCGCCGTCAAGGGCCGGGCCTTCGACCGGAAGTTCGCCGAGCTGATGATCGCGCACCACGAGGGCGCGGTGGAGATGGCCCGGCAGGAGCAGCGGGACGGCGCCGATCCGGCGGCGAAGCGGGTCGCCGACGACGTCGTGCGCACCCAGGCGGCGGAGATCGCCGCGCTGCGGAAGATCCTCGACCGGCTCTGAGCCGAGCCCGC
Source organism: Streptomyces sp. NPDC090025 (assembly GCF_044748125.1). Lineage (NCBI taxonomy): Bacteria > Bacillati > Actinomycetota > Actinomycetes > Kitasatosporales > Streptomycetaceae > Streptomyces > Streptomyces sp. NPDC090025. The sequence goes on from NZ_JBIVFL010000012.1 coordinate 123,260, forward strand.
CCCGGCCGTACGGCGGCTCCGCGCACTCCGCGCGGGGCCGCCGCCTTCCCCGTACCCCTGGAACGACAGCCATGACGAAGCCCCGCACCACCCGACCCCGCACCACCCGACCTCTCATCACCCGACCGCGCGCCGCCACGGCGGCCCTCGCCCTCGCGCTCTCCCTCGCCGTCACCCTCACCCTCACCGCCTGCGGCTCCGGCTCAGGTCGCGAGCGGTCGTCGGCGGATGACGGGCACGGCAGCCCGCTCGCCCACATCCACGGCGTCGGCGAGTCCGGCGGAAAGCTCTATGTCGCCACCCACGACGGCCTGTACACGCCGGACGCCGACGGGCGGCCGGTCCGCGTCGGGGAGCGGCGCGACGACTTCATGGGGTTCACCGTGGCCCCCGACGGTCGTTTTCTGGCCAGCGGCCATCCGGCGCCCGGCAGCGGCGGCCCGGCCGACCTCGGGCTCGTCGAGTCCACCGACGGCGGGGTCAGCTGGACCACCCGGTCGCTCGCCGGTGAGGTCGACTTCCACGCCCTCGACACCTCCGCCGACGGCACCGTCCTCGGCTACGACGCCACGAACGCGAAGCTGCGGGTGAGCCGGGACGGTGTCCGGTGGGAGGAGCGGGCCACGCTCAAGGCCCTGGACGTCGCGGTCGCGCCCACCCCCGCCCGTACCGGAGCCCGAGCCGGATCCCGTACCGACTCACCGGCCGGAGCGGCCACCGTCCTCGCCACCACCGACCGGGGCGTGGTGCGCAGCACCGACGGCGGGCGGAACTTCGGCCGTCCCTTGTCGCCGCAGGTGATCGCGTACGTCGACTGGGCCGCCCCGGACGCCCTGTTCGGGGTGGACCCGGACGGGGTGCTGCTGCGCGGCGCGGACGGCGGCGCGCGCTGGACGCGGGTGGGCGTGCTGCCCGGTGGCGCGCCGCAGGCCCTGACGGTCCTGGACGGCCGCCGGATCCTGGCGGCCACCCGGGACGGGGTGTACGCCTCGGCCGACGGCGGCCGGACCTTCACGCTGCGGATGGCGACCGGCGGCGCGCCGGCCGCTTCGTGAGGCCGGGGCTCAGTAGCCGATCCGGACGGCGGTGACGGCGTGGCGGTCGGTGCGGCCGCCGGTCGCCGCGCCGAAGCCGACGAGGACGTTCTTCGGCAGGGTCACCGCCACGTCGATCACCCGGGTGCCGTCGACGCTGATCTGGAGCCGCCCGGTGGTGGTGACGACGGCGTCGACGGTGTGGCTGCCGGAGCGCAGGTTGGGCACCTTGGTGCTGGTGGCCGCGTAGCGGAGGGTGCCGCCGCTGCCGCTGGTGGCGACGGCGACGAAGTTGGCGGAGGGGTCGGCGGCGCCGTTGTCGTAGGTGTCCAGGGTGACGGCGACGCCCGGGAGTCCGCTGTAGCCGAGGCCGCCGCCGCCCGCGCCGAGGGATTTGGGGGTGGCGCGGGCCGCGTCGAGGAGCAGCAGGGCGAGTCCGTCGGCGCCGGTGCCGCCGCCGATGGTGGCGGTGAAGCGGGCCTTGAGGCGGGCGGACGGGATCGCGGTGCCCTGGATCGCGGTGCCGCGCTGGGCGGTGGCGAGGGTGTTGAGCTGGAGGGTGGTGCCGGAGAGGGCGGCGCCGCCGTTGTACGTCCAGCCGTTGGGTCCCGGTGGCGGCACCGCGTAGCCGGGGGAGGTCGCGGTGACCCGGCGGACGGCGTGGATGTCGGTGCTGCCGCCGCTGGCGCCGGTGAAGGCGAGCAGGGCGGTCGGCGGCAGGGCGGCGACGGAGGTGCTGAGCCGCTGGGTGCCGTCGATCGAGACGGTGAGGGTGCGGCCGGTGACGGCGAGGCTCACCGTGTGGCTGCCGGTGCGCAGTTGCGGGATGTTCGTGGTGGTGGCGGCGTAGGTGAGGGCGTCGGCGGTGCCTCCGGTGGCGATGCCGAGGAAGTTGGCGGAGGGGTCCTTGGCGCCGTTGTCGTAGGTGTCGAAGGTGACGGCGACGCCGGGCAGGCCGCTGTAGCCGAGGCCGCCGCCGCCCGCGCCGAGGGCGGCGGGGGTGGTCCGCGCGGGGTCGAGCAGGGCGAAGGAGAGTCCGTCGGCGCCGGTGCCGCCGCCGATGACGGTGGTGAAGGTGGCTTTGAGGCCGTCGGTGAGGACGGGGACGGGCCAGACGGCGGTGCCGCGCTGGTCCGCGGTGGCCTGGGTGAGCTGGAGGTCGCCGCCGGAGATCTGGGCGGTGCCGTTGAGCCGCCAGCCGCCCGCGTCGGGGCCGGGGATCGTGACGCCGGTGCCCGCCGCGCCGGTGCCGGTCAGGGTCTCGTCCTGCGGGCCGTGGCCGTCGTCGGAGGTGAGCTGGTAGGCGGATCTGACGGTGCCGAGGGCGGTGGGAGCGAAGGTGACGGCCTGGTGGACGACGTCCTCGGGGCCGATGACCTGGCCCTCGCTGAGCGGGTTGGAGACCTGGAAGGGCGCGGCGGGCGCCTTGGCCTTGGTGATGGTGAGGGGGATGTTGCCGGTGTTGCTGATGTCGAAGGTCTTGGTGACGGACCGGCCGACCTTGACGGTGCCGAAGTCGGTGGAGGTCGGGGTGACGGTGAGCCGGGCCTCGCCGGTGACGGCGGTGCCCTTGAGGGCGACGGTGGCGGTGCCGTGCTGCCCCGTCACGGTGAGGCTCGCGGTGTCGTCGCCGTTCGCGGTGGGCGCGTAGGCGATCTGTACGGAGACGGACTGCTGGGGCTGGACGACGGTACCGGCGGCGGGCAGCCCGGTGGCGGTGAAGGGGGCGGCGGGCGGGCCGGTCGCGGAGATGGTCTCGGGTTCGGTGCCGGTGTTGGTGAAGGTGGCGCCGAGGGACTTCTCGGTGCTGGTGGCGACGGTCTCGAAGTCGAGTTCGGTGGGGGCGGCGAGCAGTCCTGGCCGGGTGCCGTAGCCGTTCATGCCGACGGCGCTGTCGCCGAGGTCGGTGGTGAAGGTGAGCACGGAGCTGTCGGGTCCCGGCGCGGTCGGCGCGAAGCCGACCGGCACGGTGTAGGTGTCGCCGGTGCGCAGGGTGCGCGGCAGTCCGGTGGGCCGGGCGGTGAAGGCGCTGTCGGCGGGGGTGCGTACGGCGGTGAGGGTGAGGTCGCGGGTGGCGGTGACGGTGGCCTCGGCGCTGCCGGAGGCGCCGACGGCGACCTTGCCGAAGTCGACGGGGCTGCTGGTGAGGGCGGCGTTGGCGGGGCGGCCGAAGCCGATGACGTGGCCGTCGCGGGTGCCGACGTAGATCCGGCCGCCGTCGGTCGCGGGGACGGTGAACTTGGCGGCGGTGCCGATCGGGGCGGACCAGCGCAGCCGCAGGGTGCCGTCGACGGGGACCGGGTCGTACGCGCGGAGCTGGCCGTTGGCGCCGTTGGCGCCGTCCGACGCGATCGCCCAGACGAGGGCGGAGCCGGGGTTGGTGCCGGTGGAGGTGACGACCGGCGAGCCCGAGGTGTAGCCGAACTTCTCGACGCTGCCGCCGGTGTTGCTGAGGGTGGGCCTGCCGTCGCCGGTCAGGCCGTACGCGAAGGCGCGCAGCGGACCGCGCGAGCCGATCGTGTACACATAGCCGCCCTGGCCGCCGTACGCGGCGGGGTGGCCCCAGACCCCTTCGTACGGGCCGAAGGTGCCGAGCACCTGGTCGGTGCCGCCGGGGCCCTGGGCGCGGCCGCCGAGGGCGTCGCGGTCGAGCAGGAAGAGCCGGCCGTCCTTGCCGATCTGGACCAGGAGCTTGGGGTGGGCGCTGGTGCCGAAGGGCGTGGCGGGCAGCGCGACAGGGCCGCCGGAGCCGAGGTCGGTGTCGTTGAGGTCGAGCTGGTTGGCGTTGGCGGGGCTGAAGAAGTCCTGGGCGGAGAGGGTGCCGTCGCTGTTGACGCCGAGCCGGACGACGGACTGGGAGAGCTGGCCGGGCGGCCGGGTGCCGGGTCCTGGGGCGGGGGTGACGCCGTTGCCGGTGGTGACGATGATCCGGCCCGGGCCGTCGGAGACCGGGCCGCCGCCGCTCATCCAGATGCCGGCCATGCCGTTGGCGGAGGAGTCCTCGGTGGCCCACAGGGTGGTGCGGCGGGTGGTGGTGTTGACGCCGAGGACGTAGCCGACGTAGGGGCCGCGGTCGCAGTGCGAGGCGAAGGCCGCGTACACCGAGCCGCCCATCAGGAGCAGGCCGGGGCGCTGGGCGGCGGTCTGCGGGTTGAAGGCGCGGGAGGGGTCGTTGGCCGGGGCCCCGGCGACCTTGACGGGCCAGCCGGAGCGTTCGGCGCCGGTGGCCGGGTCGAGGGCGTGGACGTACCAGCCGGGGTGCTGGGGGTCGGGGCCGTCGTTCACCTTGGCGGTGAGGTAGAGGGTGTCGGTGGCGGGGTCGTGGACGGGGGTGGAGGTGATGCCGATGTTCGGGACCAGGTCGCCGCAGTCGACGGTGGCGGCGGGCCAGGGGGCGCCCATGCTCCGGGTCCAGCGGACCGCCCCGGTGGCCGCGTCCAGCCCGTACACCTTGTTGTTCTCGGTGGCGGCGATCAGGGTGGAGCAGACGACGAGCGGCTGGGCGTAGACCTGGCCGTCGACGGTGGTGGTGAACTGGCGGCCGAAGTCGGAGCTGGACACCTGGTCGGGGGCGAGGCCGGGCTCGTCCTGGTCCCAGCCGGTGCGCAGGGTGTCGTGCGAGACGGTGGGGACGTCGACGGCGGTACGGCGCTCGGCGCGCGGGTCGGCCCCCGAAGCGGCACGCGGGGCGGCCGGGGTCGGGTCGGCGTGCGCGGGCGGCAACAGGCCGCCCAGGGCCAGGAACAGACTGAGCGTCAGACTTCCGAAGAGCGTTCTTCGACTTCCGGCCACCGGGGTCCGCCTTACGTCCGCGCGCGGGGGCGGAGACCTGGTCGGGTCCGCCGAGGCCATGGTGGGGTGACCGGAGCGCCGTTGACCAGGGGTGGTGAGGTGGCGGACACGCGCTTCACTCCCCCGGGTGGCGGGCGGACCTCTGGACGGCGGGATCCGGCACGGGATCGTGTACGAGCCCCGGTACGGGACCTGGCGCGGGTCCCGTACCGGACGCGGTCAGCCCCAGGTGCGGGAGCAGAGGACCAGGCGGTAGCCGTCCGGGTCGGCGACGGTCACCCCGTGCTCGTCCCAGTAGGGGTTGTGCGCGGGCACGCGGCGGCCGCCGTGCGCGACGAGCCGTTCGACCAGGGACTCGTCGACCGGGTGGCCCAGATAGACGACGAACAGGTCGTCGACGGTCGGGGCCGGTTCGACCGGCCGGTCGGCGGCCGGGTCGCGGGTCAGCTCGAAGTGCCAGCCGCCGCCCGCGGGACCGACCATCAGGAGCTGGTGCTCCCCGGGCGCCGGTGCGGTCACGCGCCACTGGACGTCGAGGCCGAGGCCGTCGGCGTAGAAGCGCTCGGCGGCGACGAGATCGCGCGACGGACGGGCGATCCGGATGTGGGCGGCGGCGTCGATCATCGGGCCGTCGCCGTCACTTGGCGGCTTCGAGCGCGGCGCGCCAGACCGGGCTGTCGACGTAGTGGTTGTCGTACTTCTCGGCGGAGGCGGCGATCTCCTTGGGGTCGGTCTCGCCGCGCATCACGCTGCCGAGCAGCCGGAGGTAGTCGAAGCGGCCCATGCCGGGGGTGAAGACGAACAGCACGTCCGCCTCGCTGCCGGGGGCGGCGGCGAAGGCGTGCGGGGTGTGCGGCGGCACGGCGAGGAAGTCGCCCGCCTCGAGGATCTTGATCTCGTCGTTCACGAGCACCTGGAGGGCGCCGCTGATGACGAAGAAGAGCTCGCTCGCCTTGGTGTGGAAGTGGGCGGGCGCGCCGACGGCTCCCTTGGCGAAGGTGGAGCGGTAGCTGGTGAAGCCGTCGGCGGTGCCGTCGGAGTCGGCGAGGAGGGTCATGACGCTGCTGGGGTCGGCGCAGGTCTCGGCCTCGGCGTGCCGGGTGAGCACGGGTGCGTAAGGAGCTTTGGTGGCCTGATCGTTCTGCTGTTCGGTCATGTCGGCGACTTTACGATCTTGGAAGTGAGGCCACCAGTCCATTTGCGCGGCCCGGGTGAAGGACCGTCAGCCGGTGACGGTGTGCACCACTTCGCCGCCGACGACGACGGTCTCGGCGACCGTTCCGGGGATGTCGTCGGGGTCGGCCCGCAGGATGTCACGGGAGAGTACGACGAGGTCGGCGAGCTTTCCGACGGTGAGCGAACCCCGCTCGTGCTCCAGGAAGTTGGCCCGCGCGGAGCCCATGGTGTAGCCCTCGACGGCGGTGGCGACGTCGAGGGTCTCCTCCGGCGTCCAGGCCGGTCCGCCGCCGGGCGCGCGGCGGGTGACGGCGGCGTGGATGCCGATCATGGGGTCCATCTCGGCCACGTTCCAGTCGCTGGAGAGCGCGAGCAGCGCCCCGGCCCGGTGCAGGCTGCGCAACGGCCATGCCTTGTGCCAGCGTTCGGGGCCGATGTTCTCGGCCCAGTCCTGGCCGGGGCCCGCGATGTCGGGTGCGGCGTGCCGGGGCTGCATGCAGGCGGTGACGCCGAGTCGGGCGAACCGGGGGGTGTCGGCGGGGTCGAGGCATTCGACGTGGACGACCTGATGGCGGGCGTCGCGCGGCCCGTTGACGGCGCGGGCGTGGGCGACGGCGTCGAGGACGGTGCGGATGCCCCGGTCGCCGGTGGCGTGCACGAAGCACTGGAAGCCGCGGGCGTCGAGCCGGGCGAGCAGCGCGGCGAACTCCTCGGGCGGGTAGAAGGTGTCGCCGCGGTGGTGGCGGCAGCCCGCGTAGGGTTCGAGGAGGGCTGCGGTGCGCGGTTCGACGACGTCGTCGATGTAGAGCTTGAGCGGTCCGACCCGGAGCCGGTCGTCGGCGAACTCGACGGCCGCCGCGGCGAATTCGTCGAGGTCGGCGTCGGTGGTGCCGCGCGGGTGGAACAGCGCGGCGACGATCCGGGAGCGCAGCCTGCCCTCGGCGCGGGCGCGCCGGAACAGCGCGAGGTCGTCGAGCGAGTTCTGCGGTTCGACGACGGTGGTGATGCCGTAACCGATGGCGTCGTCCAGGCTCTTGGCGAGCCGCCCGTACTGCCGGTCCGGCGACGCCCAGGGCACGCCGAGCGCGGCGAGCGCGCGATGGCCGTCCCTGGAGAGCCCCTTGACGGCGAAGTCCTTGACGAATCCGGTGGGTTGACCGGTCTCGGGGTCGGTGACGGCGGTGCCGAAGGGCAGGTCGGTGCGGTCGGCGCGGACGTCGAGCAGGCGGAGGGCGGCGGTGTTGAGCCAGGCGGTGTGGACGTCGTACGACAGGACGAGGGCGGGGGTGTCGCCGGTGGCGGGGTCGAGATCGGCGGCGGTGGGCATCCGGCCGCCCGGGACGGCCGAGTAGTCGAACGCCTCGGCCTCGATCCAGCCGGCGTCCGGATGATCGGCGCGCCAGGCGCGGATCCGGGCGTGGATCTCGTCGAGGTCGCGGGCGCCCGCGAGTTGGACGCAGGCGTCGTCGGAGCCGAGCCGGACGTGGTTGTGGGCGTCGATGAAACCGGGGAGCACCAGCCTGCCCCGGGCGTCGAGGACGGTGGTGGCGGGCCCCGCCCAGCGCGCGGCCTCGGCGTCGGCGCCGACCCAGACGATCCGGCCGTCGCGGACGGCGAGCGCCTCCGCCTCCCGGAGGGCGGGGTCGACGGTGTGGAGGCGGCCGTGGACGAGGAGGAGGTCGGCGGGGGTGGGGGTGGGGGCGGCGACGGGGGCCGCTGCGGGGTGGGTCATGGGGTGGTGCTCCTGGTGCGTGGGGTGCGGGTGTCGGGGTACGGGGGGCGGGGTACGGGGGTTGGGGTACGGGGCCGGGCGTGGGCTCAGGCGGTGAGGGGGCGGACGGTGCGGCGGGCCAGCAGGAGGTGGACGGCGGCGGCGACCACGGCGCCGAGCAGCGAGAGGTCCGCGCCGCCGAGCGGGGCGACCAGCGGTCCGGTCCACAGCGCGGAGTCGCAGGTGAGGGCGGCGAACACCATTCCGGCGAGGAGCGCGGCGAGCCCGGCGGGGTGCCAGCCGCGCCGGTAGCCGTAGGCGCCCTCGGGCCCGGCGTGCAGGGCGGCGGCGTCGTACGTACAGCGGCGCAGCCACATGTCGGCGAGGAAGACGCCGCCCCAGGGGGCGAACACGATGATCAGGAGGGAGAGGAAGGAGAGCAGCGAGGTGGTGAAGTCGACGAGGAACAGCGCGCCGAGCGACCCGGCCGCGGTGACCGCCCCGCTGACCAGGATGGCGCGGGCGCGGCTCCAGGGGATGCCGAGGACCTGGAGGTTCAGGCTGGACGAGTAGAGCGTGATGATCGAGTTGGTGACGGAGCCGCCGAGCACGAGGGCGAGGAACAGCGGCCGGAACCAGCCGGGCAGCAGTCCTTCGGCGCCCGCGACGGCGTCGGTCATGTCGGCCTGGGTCGCGGCGGCGGCGCCCGCGACGCCGAGTACCACCGAGGAGACCAGGCCGCCGAGGCCGCCGCTCCAGGTGAGGGCCTTGAGGCTGGTGGTACGGGGCAGGTAGCGGGTGTAGTCCGCGGGCATCGGGACGTACGAGAAGGGGCCCGCGAACATCACGACCAGGGCGAGGCTCCAGCCGGCCGCCCCGGGCCCGGTGGCGGGCGCCGCGGTGTCGGCGCCGGGCAGCAGGAAGGCGATCAGGGCGGCGAAGCCGACGGCGAGGACGTAGGCCATCCAGCGCTCGGCCCACTGGACGGTGGCGTGGCCCCACAGGGCGACCGCGAAGGTCAGGGCGAGGGTCACGGCGAGCGCGAGGGCGCGCGGGAGGGGCCCGCCGGGCAGGCCGAGGTCGGTGAGGAAGGCTTCGAGGGCGAGGGTGCCGACGACCGTGTTGACCACCGTGTAGCCGATGCCGACCACCCAGTTGAGCAGTCCGGCGGGCCAGTTGCCGCGCACGCCGAAGGCGGCGCGGGAGATGACCAGGGTGGCGGTGCCGGTGCGGACGCCGCTGAGCCCGGCGGCGCTGATGACGAAGAAGGACAGGCCGCCGAGCACGACGGCGGCGGTGGCCTGCCAGAAGGACAGGCCGAAGGAGACGGCGAGGGCGCCGTTGATGACGTAGGTGAAGGTCAGGTTCGAGCCGAACCACAGCCAGAAGAGGTCCTTGGCGCCGCCGTGGCGTTCGGCGTCGGGGATGGGGTCGATGCCGTGGCCCTCGACCTGGAAGACCTGGTCGCGGGCGGTGGGGGCGGCGGCCGTGGGGGCGGCGACTGCGGCCGTGGGGGCGGCGGCGGGATCGGCGGGCGCGGCCGCTTCGGGCGCCGTGTCGGGTCCTGGCACCTCGCACCTCATCTCGGGAGTCGGAGGGGGAGATCCGGAGGGAGAGATCGCTCCGGGCTCGCGTGGCATGCGTGAACGACACCTCTCGGACGGCGCCCGTGGGGCGACCTTCCTTGAATGACGTTCTAACTCTTTGAACGGCATTCAAGATGGGGGCTGGGTTCAGGCCACGTCAAGACCCCGGACGATTGCGGTTAGGGTCGACCCGTGCGCGGACGGCCGCGGCACGCGGGCGGACAGGCGCACAGGCGGAGAGGACGGGGGCGGGACCGGTGGCAGCTGCGGCGCGTACGGGACGGCGGCGGGACGGCAGCATCACGCGGGAGCGGATGCTGGACGAGGCCATGTCCGCGATCGCCGAGGACGGCCTCGCCGCCCTCACCATGTCGGCGCTCGCCGACCGGCTCGGCACCAGCGGCGGGCACATCCTGTACTACTTCGGCAGCAAGGACCTGCTGCTGCTCGCCGCGCTGCGCTGGAGCGAGGCCGCGCTGGCCGAGGAGCGCCGCGCGCTGCTCGCCCGCAGGGCCGGGGCGCCGCGCCGCCTCGACCTGTTCCTCCAGCTCTATCTGCCGCGCGGCCCGCGCGATCCGCGCTGGACCCTGTGGATCGAACTGTGGGCGCGCATCCCGGCCAACGACGAACTGCGCGCCGCGCAGCGCGAGCTCGACCAGGGCTGGCAGCGGGATCTTGAGGCGCTGCTCACGGCGGGCGTCGACCGGGGCCAGTTCGCCCCCACCGACGTCCCCGCCCGCGCCTCCGAACTCCTCGCTCTCCTCGACGGCTTGAGCACCCGAGTGGTGCTCGGCGCCCCGGCGGGCGGCGACGAGGTGGCACGCGGCGCGCTCGCGACGGCCCGCACGGCGGCGGAACTGCTGGTGCCGCGCGCCTGACTCAGCCGGTCGGCGGGCCGGGCTGGGCCGTGTCTTTGGGGTCAGGCCGGGTCAGTGAGCGGGGTCCGGTGCGTGCGCTCGCAAGGCGGAGGTGGGGGTACCTCCCGCGCCGAAGGCGGCGGGGGAGGAGTCAACGCGGTGGGGGTACCCCGCGCCCGAAGGGCTGCGGGGGCCGTTGGTGAGTGACGACAACGCGGCTGGGGGTACCTCCCGTGCCCGAAGGGCTACGGGGGAGTGCGTGCCGGGCGCCGCGAGCCCGGCATGATCCAAAAGACACGGCCTAGGGCTGCGGTGGCTCCCAGGCGCGCGGCTCGACCGGGTCGAACGGCCAGCCGGGCGCGTCCGGGTGACGGGCCGTCTGCTCCGCGTACCAGAGGATCTGCTCGGTGTGCAGGGCGGGCCGGGACAGCTTGGCGAGCGCGGGGTGGCGCGCGGCGATCGTGCGGGCGAGAGCGAGCGCCGCGGCAGCGTCGTCGGCGGGATCGCCGGGGTGCTCGTGCGGGACGCCGTACCAGGCGGCTACCGCGCGCAGCGAACGGCTGCCCGGGCGATAGCGGTCGGCGTGCCGGTCCAGGACGAGCGGGTCGCAGATCGGGGCGACCCCGGCGGGCAGCCGCTCGGAGAGCGGAGCGAGGCCGTGCCTGCGGAGTTCGGCGTGCAGGGTGCCGAGGACGTGCGGCGCGAACCAGACGACCAGCAAGTGCTTGGCGGCGAGGTGGGCGGCGACGAGACCGGCGAGTTCGTCGAGGGCCTCGATGGGTGGCCTGGGCGGCGGGGATGACGGGGGTGGGGATGGTGGGGGCGGTGGGAGAGGCGGGTGGATCCTGGATCCCATCGTCGGCGCCGGGCCGGCGGCGGGCTGGATACCGGATCCAGTATTCGGATGTTGGATCCGAGATCCAGTATTCGGATCCAGGATGTCGGATCCGGTACGCGGATCTTGGATGTTGGATCCGGTACGCGGATCCTGGACGTCGGATCCAGTACTCGCACCCCGGATGTTGGATCCAACATCCGAATACTGGATCTCGGATCCGATATCCAACATCCAGTCCACAGCCGTCCCGTCGCTCCCCCGCAGCGCCGCCGATCGGATCCGGTCGATCCCCGGCCGATGCCCGGTGGATCCAATGTCCAATGACAGCAACAGCCGCCGGTGCCAGCCCTGATGATCACCCGGCGGGGGCGGACCAGGAGTGGGAGCGTGCGCGAGGTGGAAGACCTCCCAGCCGTGCGCGCCGTGCCGCAGCAGCCCCGTCCCCGCCGGGACCGGGCCGCCGCAGCGGGCGCAGAAGGCGTCGTACTCGTTGGCACGCTCCCCGGGGGTCATCCCTGGCCCGCGCCGTCCCGGTACGCCTCAAGAAGCCGCAGCCACGCCTCGCTCAGCGTCGGATAGGCGGGCACGGCGTGCCAGAGCCGGGCGACCGGGACCTCGCCGGTGACCGCGACGGTCGCCGAGTGCAGCAGTTCGCCGATGCCGGGGCCGACGAAGGTGGCGCCGAGCAGGACCTCGCGGTCGAGGTCGACCACGATCCTGGCCCGGCCCCGGTAGCCGGGGCTGTGCAGCCCGGCCCCGGCGACCGCCTTCATGTCGACGTCGACGGCCCGCACCCGGTGCCCGGCGGCCTCCGCCTCGGCGAGCGAGAGCCCGACGGCCGCCGCCTCCGGGTCGGTGAACACGACCTGCGGGACGGCCGCGTGGTCGGCGGTCGCCCGGTACGGGCCCCACGGCGCGCCGTCGGCCGCCGCCTCGCCGTCCGTGGCCCGGGCCGCGATCGCCGCGCCCGCGATCCGCGCCTGGTACTTGCCCTGGTGGGTGAGGAGCGCCCGGCGGTTGACGTCGCCGACCGCGTACAGCCAGTCGAAGCCGTCGACCCGCAGGCTGTCGTCGACGCTGAACCACGAGCCGGGCTTCAGGCCGACCGTCTCCAGGCCGATGTCCTCCGTGCGCGGCCTGCGCCCGGTGGCGAACAGCACCTCGTCGCCCTCGACATGGTCGCCGCCGTCCAGGACGACGGTGACGGGGCCGGTGCCGCCGTCCCGTACGACGGCGGTGACGTTGACCCCGGTACGGATGTCGGCGCCTCGCTCCTTCAGGGCGGCGGCGACGTGCTCGCCGGCGAACGGTTCCATCCGGTCGAGGATGCCGCCGCCGCGCACCAGCAGGGTGACGCGGGAGCCGAGGGCCTGCCAGGCAGTGGCCATCTCGACGCCGACCACTCCCCCGCCGACCACGATCAGCCGCTCCGGGACCGCCTCGGAGCTGGTGGCCTCGCGGCTGGTCCACGGCCGGGCGCCGTCGAGGCCCGGCAGGTCGGGAAGGACGGCGCCGGTGCCGGTGCAGACGGCGACGGCGTGCCGGGCGGTCAGGACGTGCCGGTCCCCCTCCGGGCCCTCGACGACGACAGTGCGCTCACCGGCCAGGCGGCCCTGGCCGCGGTAGAGGTCGGCGCCGGTGGAGCGGATCCAGTCGACCTGGCCGTCGTCCTTCCAGTCGCCGACGACCCAGTCGCGGTGGGCGAGCACCTCGGCCGCGTCGAGCGGGGCCTCGGCCCGCGCGCGCAGGCCGGGCATCGAGCGGGCCTCGGAACGCACGATGCCGGGCCGGAGCAGCGACTTGCTGGGCATGCAGGCCCAGTACGAGCATTCCCCGCCGACCAGTTCGGCCTCCACCACCGCGGCGGTCAGCCCGGCGGCCCTGACCCGGTCCACCACGTTCTCGCCCACCGGTCCCGCGCCCAGGACCACCACGTCGTACGCGCGCTCGTGCGTCCGCTGATTCTCCACCGCTCGTGTCATGGGGACCAGTCTGCGGGGGTACGCGCCGATCGGCACGGCACACCGTGGAATAGCGCGGCTCGTTCCACCGTTGTGCGGGACGAGTCCCCAGGGGACCGTGAGGCAACCGCCAGGAGACCGAAGGGTAGGAAGCATGAGCACCGTAGAGCTCACCAAGGACAACTTCGACCAGATCGTGGACGAGAACGAGTTCGTTCTCATCGACTTCTGGGCCTCCTGGTGCGGTCCCTGCCGTCAGTTCGGCCCGGTTTTCGAGGCCGCGTCCGAGCGTCACGAGGACCTGGTGTTCGCCAAGGTCGACACCGAGGCGCAGCAGGAGCTGGCGGCGGCGTTCGAGATCCGCTCGATCCCGACGCTGATGATCGTCCGCGACAAGGTCGCGATCTTCGCCCAGCCCGGCGCGCTGCCGGAGGCGGCTCTTGAGGACGTGATCGGCCAGGCCCGCGCGCTCGACATGGACGAGGTCCGCAAGTCGGTCGCCGAGGCGCAGGCGGGCCAGAGCAAGGAGCAGTGACCCCGGGACCACCCCGTACAGATGCGCCGATGGGCAGATGCCCCGATGGGCGTCCTGTCGTCAGGGTGAGTCCGTGGGTGTACGGGCGGTCCGCCGGGTCGGCGGGCCGCCCTCTCGCGTACCGGCGGCCCCGCACGGGGCTTTCCGTATGGGACGGGCCGGGCGGCGCCGGGCCGCGTTCAGCGCTCCAGGACCAGCGCGAGGCCCTGGCCGACGCCGATGCAGAGGGCGGCGAGGCCGGTGCCGGAGCCCGCGGCGGCGAGCTGGTGGGCGACCGCGCCCGCGATCCGGGCGCCGGAGGCGCCCAGCGGGTGGCCGATGGCGATGGCGCCGCCGCGCGGGTTGACCACCTCGGGGTCGAGTTCCGGCCACTCGGCGAGGCAGCCGAGGGCCTGTGCGGCGAAGGCTTCGTTGAGTTCGAAGGTGGTCAGGTCGGCGAAGCCGCGGTCCGCCTTGCCGAGCGCCTTCCGGACGGCCGCCACCGGGCCGAGTCCGAAGAGCTGCGGCTCGATGCCGCTGACGGCGGAGGCCCGGATCCGGGCCAGCGGTTCGCGGCCGGTCTCGCGCAGGCCCGCCTCGTCGACCAGGAGCAGCGCCGCGGCCCCGTCGTTGAGCGGGGAGGCGTTGCCCGCGGTGACGGTGCCGCCGTCGGGGCGGAACGCGGGCTTCAGCTTGGCCAGGGCCTCGATCGAGGTGGTGTCCCTGACGCACTCGTCGCGGGCGAGCTCGATCCCCGGGTACGGCACGATCTCGCCGTCGTACAGGCCCTTGGCCCACGCCTCGGCGGCCTTGCGGTGGCTGGCCAGGGCGAAGGCGTCCTGGTCCGCCCGGCTGAGGGCGTGCTTGTCGGCGACCTGCTCGGCGCCCTCGCCGAGGGCGACGGTCCACTCGGCGGGCATCCGCGGGTTGGTCATCCGCCAGCCGAGGGTGGTGGAGTGCAGCTGCTGGTGTCCGGCGGGGAAGGCCCGCTCGGGCTTCTGCAGCACCCAGGGCGCGCGGGACATCGACTCGACGCCGCCGGCCAGGACCACCGAGGCGTCGCCGACGGCGATCGCGCGGGCGGCCTGGATGACGGCCTCCATGCCCGAGCCGCAGAGCCGGTTGACGGTCACGCCCGGCACCGAGGTGGGCAGTCCGGCGAGCAGCACGGCCATCCGCGCCACGTCGCGGTTGTCCTCGCCCGCGCCGTTGGCGTCGCCGAAGTAGACGTCGTCGACCAGGGCCGGGTCGAGCGCCGGGGTGCGCGCGACGAGCGAGCGCACCACGTGCGCGGCGAGGTCGTCGGGGCGGACGGAGGAGAGCGCACCGCCGAACTTGCCGATCGGGGTGCGGACGGCGTCGACGATGTAGACGTCGCGGATGCTCATCGGTTCTCTCCCACGTGACCTGTGTCGGAACGGTCGGACGGAGAGGCTTGTTCGCCTGGTGAAGAAATCTTCATCCCCGCCGCCACCGAGTCTCCGCCCGCCCCGCGCCTCCTGTCAACGCCCCATGTCAACGCCCCCGGGGTCCCACGGCCCCTCGGACGGCACCGCTCAGGCCGGCCGCGGCTGCCGGGTCAGCGCCGTCAGGCCGTAGTCCAGCTCGCGCCCGTCGACGAGCAGCGCCTCCACCGTCCCGGAGTCGGGGTCGATGTCGGCCATCAGGCCGTGCCCCTCGTAGATCGGGTAGCCGGACTCGCCGGTGCGGCCGGTCGCCTCGACGACCGCCGAGCGGACGGCGCTGTCCGCGACGGAGGCGTCGCCGCGGTTCTCCACGTGCGCCGGGACCAGCAGGATCTCGAACCGCTTCGGGTGTGTGCTCATGCCCCGACGCTAAGCCGACCGGCCGCACCGCGCTCAGCTGGACTCGCGGTGGACCACGGCGGAGGCGAGGAGTTCATGGCGCTCCGGCGCCGCGTCCGGGTCCCGCACCACCCGGTCGACCAGCTCGGCGAGTTCCTTGCCGCCGACCATGTCGATCCGCACGGTGCTGAGCCGGGGCCGCAGCAGCCGCCCGATGACCAGGTCGTCGGAGCCGACGACGGCGGTCTCGCCGGGCACGTCGATCCCGGCGTCCTGGAGCGCGCGCATCAGCAGCATCGCGTACTCGTCGTTGTAGGCGAACACCCCGTCGAGGGCGAGATCACGCCACTTCTCGGCGAGTGCGGCGGCGGGCTCCTCCTCGTACCCGAGCGGCAGCGGTACGACCCTGACGCCGGCGGCACCGGCGGCCTCCCGTACGCCCTCGAGGCGCGGTACGGAGAACATCTCCAGGCCCGGCTCCTCGGGCATCACCACCCCGACGGCGCGGCAGCCGCGCTCCACCAGATGGGCGCCGGCGGCCCGGCCGACCTGGGTCTGGTCCATCACCAGGGCGTGGGTGCCCGCGACCTCCTGCGGGCCGACCGTGATCACCGCGCGGGCGCCGGAGCGGCGCAGCAGTTCGACGCCGGGCGGGGTCAGTTCCACCTGGCCGAGCGAGACCACCGCGACCGGGCGCAGCTCGGCCCAGGCCCGGGCCGCCTCCTCGGCGTCGAGGCCGATGCTGCCGTACTGCACCACCGTGTAGTCGAGCCGTCGCAGCGCCCACTGGAGCTCGTTGAAGAAGCGGCTGTAGAGCGGGCCGATCGGCACGTGCGCGGTGGGCATCAGCACCATCCGGCTGTGGCCGGCGCGCAGGCTGCGGGCCGCCGCGTGGGGCACGTAACCGAGCTCCTCGGCGGCCTCCCGGACCTTGCGGCGGGTGGGCTCGCTGATGCGCACGGCGGCGGTGTTGTTCAGGACGTAGCTCACGGTGGCCCGGGAGACCCCCGCGAGCCGCGCCACGTCGGCGCTGGTGGGGACGGAGTGTCCGGCGGACTGCTTGGGTGACTGGCTCATCGATCCGGCATCTTTCCAGAACGATCCGGCTCAGGGTCTGGCGGATGGCCGGATTCGAGTGCTACACAAGGTTCACACACCTTGCTGACACGTGTCACCACACGTTCACGTCGCTCGTCTCGTACGTCTCGTACGTTTCGGCGCTTTTAGTTCCTTTCGTTCATTTCGCTCCTTTCGCAGTTCTTGCTCCTTTCGCAGTTCTCGTTCATCTTCCGCTCTCGCCCGCCGCATCGGGCGATCACCCCAGGAGGGCACCGTGGCCCTTTCCTCCCCCGGCACGTCTCCCGGCACCACGCCGGACAGCGACGGCTCCGCCTCCCCCGCGGCGGGCCGGCCCACGCGGGGACTGCTCCCGCTGCTGCTGGCCGGAAACACCGCCATGTACGCGCTCTACATCGGCGTCCCCGGACTGCTGCTCGCGCTGCAGATCGAGGACATCGACCCGGCGAACAAGGTGGCCAACTTCGGCCTGATCTCCGGTGTCTCGGCGATCTTCGCGACGGTCTTCAACCCGGTGGCGGGCGCGCTCTCCGACCGCTCGGGGCGCCGCAACCCGTGGATCCTGGCGGGCGGCCTGCTCGCCATACCCGTGATGTTCCTGCTCGGCAGCGTGCACACGGTGCTGCTCGTGATGATCGCCTGGTGTCTCGGCCAGGCCGTGATGAACGTCTACCAGGCCGCCATCACCTCGGTGGTGCCCGACCGGGTGCCGGTCGCCTCGCGCGGCAAGGCGTCCGCCGCCGTCGGCCTCGGCCTGCCCATCGGCTCCACCATCGGCGCCCTGGTCGGCGCCGCCTTCTCGGACCACTACCGCACCGGCTACCTGGTCTTCGGCGTCATCGTGGCCGCCACCGCCGTCCTCTTCACCACCTGCGCCCGTGAGACGCCGATGCCCCCGAAGGCACCGCTGCCGGTCAAGGCGCAGCTGGCCGCCTTCGGCAGCGCCCTGAAGAGCCATGACTTCCGCTGGGCCTTCATCGGCCGTGCGCTGCTCGTGCTCGGCTACTTCGCGGTGGCCGGATTCCAGCTGTACATCCTGAAGGACCACACCGACCTGCCCGCCGGCCTCTCGCCGGAGGAGGCGGTGGCCCTCCTGACGCCGATCAACGGCCTCGCCATGGTGGTCTCCACGGTCCTCGGCGGCTGGCTCTCCGACCGCTACGACCGCCGCAAGCTGTTCGTCGGCGCCTCCGCCGCGCTCGCCGCGGTGGCGCTCCTGATCCCGGCCCTTTCCTCCAGCTGGCCCGCGATGATCGCGTTCTCCGCCGTCAACGGCCTCGGTTTCGGCTGCTACATGGCGGTGGACACGGCGCTTGTGACCATGGTGCTCCCGAAGGCCGAGGACGCCGCCCGTGACATGGGTGTGCTGAACATCGCCAACGCCGGTCCGCAGATCGTGGCGCCGTTCGTCGCCTCGGTGATCGTCTCGATCAGCGGCGGCTACACCGCGCTGTTCCTGGTGGCCGCGGTGCTCTCGGTGCTCGGCGCGCTCGCCGTGCGGCCCATCCGCAGCGTGCGCTGATCCCAACGGCCGTAGCCCGTACGGTACGGCCCCGGGCGGCGGCACTCCGAACGGTACGACAGGCCCCGGGACAGCGGGTTCTGACGTACCGTTCGGTGCATGGACGACGCTTCGATGGTGGGACTGCTCGGCCGGGTGACCGGCACCGTCGGGCCCGGCCTCGTCGGTGAGGTGATCGTCCGGATCCGGGGCGGCGCCGAGCACTTCCTCGCCTACCCGGCCTCCGCCAAGGAGCGGATCGAGACCGGCACGGTGGTGACGGTGGTGGAGCATCTGCCGCCGCGCACCGTCTATGTCACAGCCCTGTACGACAGTTGACCGATCCATTGAGCGCCGGCCGCACCGGGCGCACACTCCCTTCACCGGAACCGCACGGCTCCGGTGAAGGGGGACCTGTCCATGACCCTCTGGATGCTGACGGGCGCCGCGGTCGGCGCGGTCGTCGTTCTGATCGGTCTGTTCAAAATGATGTGGCGCGTCGCCGAGCCCAACGAGGCGCTCATCATCTCGGGTTCGAACCACAAGACGGAGGGCCTCGGCGAAGGCATGGGCTTCCGCATCGTCACCGGCCGGGGCACGCTCGTGACGCCCGGCGTCCAGGCGGTGCGCAAGCTGTCGCTCGACCTCAACGAGACCCAGCTGTCGGTGGAGTGCGTCACGCACCAGGGCATCCCGCTGAAGGTGCGGGGTGTCGTCATCTTCAAGGTGGGCGACGACTTCGTGTCGATCGCCAACGCCGCCCGCCGTTTCCTCGACCAGCAGAAGCTGATGTCGGAGCGGGTGCACATCGTCTTCGCCGGTCATCTGCGCGCCATCGTGGGCGGGTTGACGGTCGAGGACATGATCCGGGACCGGGAGAAGCTGACCGGGCAGGCGCGTTCGGCCTGTGGCACGGAGATGGAGAAGCTGGGTCTGATCGTGGACTCCCTGCAGATCCACGAGATCGAGGACCCCACGGGGTACATCAAGAACCTGGCCGCCCCGCACGCCGCCGCGGTGCAGCGGGACGCCCGGATCGCCCAGGCGGAGGCCAACCGGCGGGCCACCGAGGCCGAACAGCAGGCCGCGGCACGGATGTCGGAGGCCACCAGGGACAGCGAGATCCTGCAGGCGGGCTACCAGGCGGAGCGCGACCAGGCCGCCGCGAAGGCCCGGCAGGCCGGGCCGCTGGCCAACGCGGCGGCGCGGCAGCAGGTCGTGGTCCAGGAGACCCGGGTGGCCGAGCTGGAGGCCGACCGCAAGGAGCAGCAGCTCCAGGCGGAGGTCCGCAAGCCCGCCGACGCGCAGGCGTACGAGCAGCGGACGCTGGCGGCGGCCGAACGCGACGCGCGGATCCTGGCCGCCGAGGCCGAGGCCCGCAAGACGGAGCTGGCGAGCGCGGCGGCGGCCGCGGCCACCCGGCTGACGGGTGAGGCGGAGGCCGCGGCGGCGCACGCCAAGGGTCTCGCGGTCGCCGAGGCGACGCGGGCGAAGGGGCTCGCGGAGGCCGAGTCGATCAAGGCGAGGGCCGCGGCGCTCGCCGAGAACCAGGAGGCGGTCGTCGCGCAGCAACTGGCCGAGAAGTGGCCGGAGATCGTCGGGGCGGGTGCGGCGGCGTTCGGCAACGTGGACCAGATGGTGCTGCTCAACGGCGCCGACGGGATGTCCGAGATGTTCGCCAAGGCGCTGACCATGGGAGGTACGGGGCTCGGTCTGGCCCGTCAGCTGCTCGCCACCATGGGCCCGCAGGCTCCCGGCGCGACTCCGGCGGCGGCACCGGCCGCGGTGCCCGCGCCGCGCACCGAGGAGATCACGGTCGGCGGCGACGCGTGACAGCCTGACGGCGAGGAAGGCGAGGAAGGCGAGGGGCCCGATGCGCATGGCGCACCGGGCCCGCTCGTGTCACCACGCCGTTCGCGTCGTTCGCGTTCGTCGGGTCGTGGTCGTGGTCGTGGGGGTCGTCCGGGTCGGGATCAGTTGTGCCCGAACTTCCGTTCCTTGCGGTGGGACGGGACGTCGATCACCGGGCGGGGCGCCTCGGGTGCCGTGGAGCCGCCGGACTCCTTCGGAGCGGTGCGCTCCTGGTACCCATGGCCTCCGGTGCGAGCACCCTTGTTGACCCGGGTCTGTTTCTTGGCCACGATCGTGCCTCCTCTTGGCTCTCGTCCCAGGCTCGCACGGGGGTACGAAAGCTGCATGTCAGGCAGCGGGGGCGGGTGCTCCCCGCGCGAGCACGGGCCACAGGGCCGGGTCCTCCCAGCCGAGCGCCCAGAGCGCGGTACGGGTGACGCCGTGGCGGCGCAGCACGGGCAGCTGGCCGGCGACACCCTGGGCGTCCTGGTACCAGACCTGGCGGTTGCGGCCGCGGTCGTCGGTGTATCCGAAATACGGACTACTGGATACCGGATCCAATCGGTACGGCGCCTTCCGGGCGCGCCGCAAGGTCTCCGCCTCCTGCCAGGTGACGTGGGCGGCCCGCCCCGCGCGCGTGCCGTCGGCGGCGACCGCCCAGTCCCAGCCGTAGGAGGGCAGCGCGAGTTCGATGCGGTCGGCCGGGACCAGCTTGGTGGCGTGGGCGAGCACCTCCTCGTACCAGGCGGTGGAGGAGAGCGGTCCGGGGCCGCCGCTCGCCCAGTGGAGGTTGTAGCCCATGATCCGCAGCAGGTCGACGGCCTTGCCGAGGGCCGGGTAGTCCCAGACCCGGCCGCTGACGCGGGTCTGCGGCGACACGGTGACGACGCAGGTCTTCGCGCGCGCGTGCAGCCGGGCGCAGACGTCGGTGACCAGGGCCGCGTAGCCGTCGCGGACGGCGGCATAGGTCGCGTCGTCGGCGGTGGTGAAGGTCTCGTAGTCGAGGTCGAGGCCGTCGTAGTCGCCCCGGGCGGCGGTGGCGAGCAGCGCGTCGGCGTGGGCGGCCCGCCGGGCGGGGTCGGTGACGACGGCGGCGAGGACGCCCTTGCCGAGGGCTTCGTTGACGGTGGGCACGACCTTGATCCCGGCCCGGTGGAGCCCGTCGACGACGGTCCGGTCCTCAGCGCCGGGGTGGGTGGCGACGGTGGCGTCCGCCTGGGCCTCGTACCAGAACGGGCTGACCGTGTGCAGCTGGTCGGCGTGGCGCAGAGCGTCCTGGTAGGCGACGGCCTGGTCCCAGAACGGGAGCCAGGCGGAGACGGTGCGCCGGGCGGGCGCCGGGTCGGGGACGGCGGCGGGAGCGGCCGGGGCGTCCGGGTCCGGGGCGGCGGGGGCGGCGGTCGCGTGAGCGGCGGTGGCGGTGGCGGTCGGGGCGAGCGGCAGGAGCAGG
This sequence comes from Streptomyces sp. NPDC090025, assembly GCF_044748125.1. Classification (NCBI taxonomy): domain Bacteria; kingdom Bacillati; phylum Actinomycetota; class Actinomycetes; order Kitasatosporales; family Streptomycetaceae; genus Streptomyces; species Streptomyces sp. NPDC090025. Next base: position 144,413 of record NZ_JBIVFL010000012.1, read on the forward strand.
GCCGCGAGGACGGCGGCGAGGGTGGTGCGCATGGGTCCGAGCCTGCGGATCCGGTGCGCGACACGCCCGGCGTGCTGGGCCGTTCAGACGCTACGGTGCCCGGATGACGATGCCGATGCCGATGAATTCCACGACCGAGATCGACCCGCACGCGATCGGTCCGGTGCGCACCTCGTACGCGCCCGCGCACGACGGCGACCCGGATCCCGGGGAGATCGTGTGGACCTGGGTGCCGTACGAGGAGAACGACGGGCGGGGCAAGGACCGGCCGGTCCTGGTGGTCGCCCGGGAACCGGAGGGCACGCTGCTCGCCGTCCAGCTGTCGAGCAAGCGGCACGACCACGACCGGGAGTGGGTGGCGATCGGCGTCGGGCCGTGGGACGCGGAGCGGCGGGAGTCCTGGGTGGACCTGGACCGGGTGCTGCGGGTGCGGGAGTCGGGGATGCGGCGGGAGGCGTGTGCCCTGGACCGGGCGCGGTTCGACCGGGTGGTGACCCGGCTGGTCGAACGCTACGGCTGGAGCTGAGCCGACTGTTCCTCCTGGCCGAGGACCCGGCGGAAGGCCTCGATGACGGTCCGGCCCGGGGAGCGGTCGAGGATGCCGAAGGCGATCTCGTCGAAGTGGCGGGCGAACCGTCCGTCGCCGGTGAGCAGCCCCTTGAAGGCGCCGGCCACGTCGACGGGGTCGTTCTGGAAGACGCCGCAGCCCCAGGCGCCGAGGACCAGCCTGCGGTAGCCGTGGGCGGCGGCGGTCTCCAGGACCCGCTCGGCGCGGCCGGCGAGGGCCCCGGGGACGCGGTGGGCGAGCTCGGGGGTGCGGCGGCGGATCACCCCGGCGTTGGGCGCGGGCGAGGTGAGGAAGCCGACCAGGACGGGGGCGTCGAGCAGGACGCCCCGGTCGTCGCGGAACACGGGTACCCCGGGCGAGTGAATGACCCGATCGGTGTAGAAGGCGTCCCGTTCGGCCCGGTGGTGCTCGTAGTAGGCGGGGGCGCGCAGCAGGGTGGCGTAGAGCGCGGAGGAGCGGCAGAGCGCCTCCTCCTGGGCCTGGGCGCCGTTCACGTACCCGCCGCCGGGGTTGCGCGCGGAGGCGAAGTTGAGCACGGCGACCGGCGTGCCCGGGTCCTCGCCGAGCATCCGGCGGGCGGCGGCGACGCTGCTCTCGCCGGTGACGGTGAGGCGGCCCGCGCCGTCGGTGCCGGGGGTGACGGGGACCGGGTCGGGGCCGTGCAGCCGGGTTCCGGCCAGTGCGGCGGCGAGGGGCTCCGCGAGGCTCACCGTGCGGCCGTCGGGCGCCGTGTAGCGGCCGTCCGCGACGATCCGCTCGTTCTCGCGGGCCAGGGCCCGCAGTCGGGTGCTCATGTCCAGGAAGCATGATCGCCGCCGGTGGGCGGCGGCAACGCATTTTCCGCCGTGTCCCCGCGCGTTCACGGGCGCGCCGGACGAGGCGCTCTTGCACGCCCGTGCCGGGTGGCTTTAGGTGGAAGCAACGCTTTCCCAGGAGGTGGAGCGATGACGACGCCGTCGTCGGGCGGCATACCCCGGGGTGGCCCTCCTCTGACCGAGGAGCACGCCGAGGACCTGCTGCGATGTATCTGTTTCAAGACCGGCCCGCCGCGTGTGGTGGGTGCCGAGCTGGAATGGCTCGTGCACGATCTGCGTGACCCCCGCCGCCCCGTCCCGCCGTCCCGGCTGGCCGCGGCGATCGACACCGTACGGGCGCTGCCACTGGTGGCGGCCCTCACCTTCGAACCCGGTGGGCAGCTGGAGCTCAGCTCGCCGCCCGCCGCCTCCCTCATGGAGTGCCTGGACTCGCTCGCCGCCGATCTGCGCGCGGTGCGGGCGGCGCTCGCCCCGCTCGGACTCGGCCTCAGCGGCTACGGGGTCGACCCCTGGCACGCGCCACGCGCGCGCGTGCTGCGGGAGCCGAGGTACGACGCCATGGAGCTGGCCCTCGGCCGGACCGGGCCCTCCGGCCGGGCCATGATGTGCGAGTCGGCGTCGGTGCAGATCTGTCTGGACGCCGGTCTCGACGACGACGGGCCGCTCGGCTACCGCAGCCGCTGGCGGCTCGCCCATCTGCTCGGTCCCGTCCTGGTGGCCGCGTTCGCCAACTCCCCGGTGCACGGCGGGCGACGGACCGGCTGGCGGTCGACCCGGCAGGCGCTGTGGACGGACCTCGACCCGCGGCGGGCGCTCGCGCCGCCGCCGGACGGGGAGCCGCGCGCCGAGTGGGCGGCGCACGTCCTGGACACGCCGGTGCTGTGCGTACGGACCCCGGAGGGGCCGTGGGCGGTGCCGGAGCGGCTCACCTTCCGGGAGTGGCTGCGCACCGGTCTGCCGCGTCCGGCGGACGCCGACGATCTGCGCTACCACCTGACCACGCTGTTCCCGCCGGTACGGCCACGGGGGCATCTGGAGCTGCGGATGATCGACCAGCAGCCGGGCCCGGACGGCTGGATGGTGCCGCTCGCGGTCACCACCGCGCTGTTCGAGGACCCGCGGGCGACGGAGGCCGCGCAGCGGGCGGTGGCCCCGCTCGCGGCGCTCGCCGGGGACCGGCCCGCACCGCGCAATCCGCTGTGGATGGCGGCGGCCAGGGACGGGCTGGCCCGTCCGGCGCTGCACACGACGGCGGTGGCGGCGTTCGAGGCGGCCCTGGAGGCGCTGCCGCGGACCGGGGCGACGCCCGAGGTGGTGGCGGCGGTGGCCGCGTTCCACGAACGGTACGTGCTGCCGGGCGGCTGCCCGGCCGACGAACTTCTGGAGGTCGCGTCATGACCGCGCCGGACACCACGGCCGCGCCGGAGTCCACCGACGCTCCCGACGAGGCGGCGCTGCGGCAGCGGGCGACGGCCGCCCTGAGCACCGCCCGGGACCGCACCGCGCTGCTCACCTCCTGCGTGGAGGACGGCGAACTCACCGCGCAGCACTCGCCGTTGATGTCCCCGCTGGTGTGGGACCTGGCGCACATCGGCAACCAGGAGGAGCAGTGGCTGTGGCGGGCCGTGGCGGGCCGTGCCGCGCTGCGCCCCGAGATCGACTCGATGTACGACGCGTTCGAGCATCCGCGGGCCACCCGGCCCACGCTGCCGCTGCTCGCGCCCGCCGAGGCGCGGGCGTACGCGGCGGACGTCCGGGACCGGGTGCTCGGCGTCCTCGACGGGACGCGCCTGGAGGGGCGTCCGCTGGTGGAGTCGGCGTTCGCCTTCGGGATGATCGCCCAGCACGAACAGCAGCACGATGAGACGATGCTGATCACCCATCAGCTCCGTACGGGTCCGGCCGCGCTGTCCGCCCCTCCCCCGCCGGTCGCCGTGGATCCGCCCGTAGCGTCCGAAGTCCTCGTCCCCGGCGGTCCGTTCACGATGGGCACCTCCGACGAGCCGTGGGCGCTGGACAACGAACGCCCGGCGCACACCCGGATCGTGCCGTCGTTCCTGATCGACACGGTCCCGGTGTCCAACGGCGCCTATCTGGCGTTCATGGCCGACGGCGGCTACCGCGACGAGCGCTGGTGGGACCCGGCGGGCTGGGCGCAGATCCGTGAACACGGCATCGAGGCCCCGCTGTTCTGGCGGCGCGAGGGCGGCGGCGAGTGGACGCGCCGCCGGTTCGGGGTGACCGGGGCGGTCGACCCGGACGAGCCGGTGCTGCACGTCAGCTGGTACGAGGCGGACGCCTACGCGCGCTGGGCCGGGCGGCGGCTGCCGACCGAGGAGGAGTGGGAGAAGGCCGCCCGGCACGACCCGGCGGGCGGCCGGTCGCTGCGCTATCCGTGGGGTGACGCCGAGCCGGGGCCCGAGCACGCGAACCTGGGCCAGCGGCACCTGGCGCCCGCGCCGGTCGGCAGCTATCCGGCCGGGGCGTCGCCGCTCGGGGTGCGGCAGTTGATCGGTGACGTGTGGGAGTGGACGGCGAGCGACTTCCTGCCGTACCCGGGCTTCCGGGCGTTCCCGTACAAGGAGTACTCGGAGGTGTTCTTCGGGCCGGAGCACAAGGTGCTGCGGGGCGGGTCCTTCGCGGTGGACCCGGTGGCCTGCCGGGGCACGTTCCGCAACTGGGACCTGCCGGTGCGGCGGCAGATCTTCGCCGGGTTCCGCACCGCCCGGGACGCGGAGCCCGCCTGATGTGCCGTCATCTCGCCTACCTGGGACCACCGGTGGCGATCGGGGAGCTGCTGCTCGAGCCGCCGCACTCCCTGGAGCACCAGTCCTGGGCGCCCCGTACGCAGAGCAGCGGGGTGGTGAACGCCGACGGGTTCGGCGTCGGCTGGTACGCGGCCGGGGATCCGGTGCCGGCCCGCTACCGGCGGGCGGCGCCGATCTGGGGCGACCTGTCGTTCGCCGACCTGGCCCGGGTGGTGCGCACCGGGGCGCTGCTCGCCGCGGTGCGGGGCGCCACCCTGCCGGGGGCGGACGGGGAGGCCGCGGCGGCCCCGTTCGCCGCCGACCGGTGGCTGTTCAGCCACAACGGGGCGGTGCCGGGGTGGCCGGACGCGCTGGTGCCGGTGGCGGCGACGCTGTCGGCGGCGGAGCTGCTCGGTCTGGCGGCGCGCACCGACTCGGCGCTGGTGTGGGCGGTGGTGCTGCACCGGCTGCGGGCCGGGGCGGCGCCGGGGCCCGCGCTCGCCGCCACCGTGCGGGAGGTGGACCGGGCGGCGCCCGGCGCGCGGCTCAATCTGCTGCTCACCGACGGCGCCGTCATCGCCGCCACCACGTGGGGGAACTCGCTGTGGACGCTGACCTGGCCCGGCCGGACGGTCGTGGCCTCGGAACCGTACGACGCCGATCCGCGCTGGACCGAGGTGCCGGACCGCACGGTCCTCACCGCCGACCGCGACGGCGTCACCCTCACCCCGATCGAGGAGCACGCCCCGTGAGCCCGTTCCAGCTGACCCGCACCCTCGCCGAGGACGCCATGGAGGCCGCGCTGCGCGCGGACGTGCGTCACGGCCTCACCCGTACGCCCAAGGAGCTGCCGCCGAAGTGGTTCTACGACGCGCGGGGCAGCGAGCTGTTCGACGAGATCACCCGGCTGCCCGAGTACTACCCGACCCGGGCGGAGCGGGAGATCCTGATCGCCCGGGCCCCGGAGATCGCGGCGGCGACCGGCGCCAGGACCCTGGTGGAGCTGGGTTCGGGCTCCTCGGAGAAGACCCGCCATCTGATCGACGCGCTGCTGCCGGGCCTTGAGGTGTACGTGCCGGTGGACGTGAGCGAGTCGGCGCTGCGCGGGGCGGGCGAGGCGCTGGTCGCGGAGCGGCCGGGGCTGCGGGTGCACGCCCTGCTCTCCGACTTCACCCAGGGCATCGAGCTGCCGGAGACGGCCGGGCCGCGCCTTGTGGCGTTCCTCGGCGGCACCATCGGCAATCTGCTGCCCGCGGAGCGGCGGGAGTTCCTGCGCGGGGTGCGCGGGGTGCTCGCGCCCGGCGACTCGCTGCTGCTCGGCACGGACCTGGTGAAGGTCGAGGCGACGCTGGTGGCCGCCTATGACGACGCCGCCGGGGTGACGGCGGCGTTCAACAAGAACGTGCTGGCCGTCGTCGACCGGGAGCTCGGCGCCGACGCGAACCCGGACGACTTCGACCATGTGGCGCGGTGGGACCGCGAGAACGAGTGGATCGAGATGCGGCTGCGGGCCCGGCAGGCGCTCACGGTGAAGATCCCTGAGCTGGATCTGCTGGTGCCGTTCGAGGCGGGTGAGGAGCTGCGGACGGAGGTGTCGGCGAAGTTCCGTCAGGACGGCGTGCGCGACGAGCTGGCGGACGCGGGCTTCTCGCTCGCGTGCTGGTGGACCGACACGGCGGGACGGTTCGCGCTGTCCCTGGCGGCGGTCGGCTGAGCGGGGATCCCGGGCAGGGCCCTGGCGACGGGTGTCGGCGGGGCCGCCGGGAGCCGGTGGGCCACGGCGGGAACGGTATCCGGAGCGGAAACGGGATCCGGAGCGCGAACGGGAACGGGAACCGGATCCGAAGCGCGAACGGGAGCCGGCGCCGGAGCCAGGGTCAGGGCGACGGCGGCTTCGGCGGCGCGGGCGAGGGTGCGCCGGTCCGGATACTGGATCGCGGATATCGGATCCAATATCCGTATCTCGGCGACCAGTCCCCGCGTCGTCGCGATCCGCCACAGCGACGCCCCGAGCGAGTCCTCGCCGACGAACCCGGCCGGACCGACGGGCCAGTAGTCGATCCGTACCGGCTGGACATCGGATCCACTGTCCACCGCCGCCTGGAAGGACGCCGGACGGAACGCGCCACGGGCCCGGCCGCACCAGGTGGAGCCCTCCGGGAAGACGATCACCCGGCCGCCGGACGCGAGCGCGCCGGTCATCGTCGCCACCGTGGCGGGCAGGCTCCGCAGCCGGTCGCGGTCGATGAAGACGGTCCCGCCGAACGCGGCGAGCGCGCCGAGCAGCGGCCAGCCGCGCACCTCCCGCTTGGCGAGCATCCGGCCCGGCAGCACGGCCGCGATCAGCGGGATGTCCAGCCACGAGATGTGGTCGGCGACCACGAGCAGCGGCCCGGAGGGCGGCACCGGACGGCCGGTGACGCGCAGCCGCACCCCGAAGGCGCGCAGCACGGCCCGGCACCAGAAGCGCACCAGGGTGAGCCGCGCGGCGGCGGGCAGCGGGGCCGTCAGCGGGGCGAGCAGCACCCCGGTCAGGACCGTGGTGAGCCCGGTGACCAGCCGGAACACCCCGGCGGCGGTGCCGGCGCGCGGGGCGTCGGCACCGGGGTGGGCGGCGCACCGGTCCGGGGTGCAGGGCGCCGTGGGCAGCCACGGCGAGGGAGCGGTCGCGGTGCTCACTGGGCCGGGGCGAGCGACAGGAAGTGGCGGAGGTAGCGGGGGTTGGTCCGGCGCAGCGAGAGCAGCACGAACAGGTCGGCGACGCCGAAGTCGGGGTCGTGGGCGGGCGCGCCGCAGACCCAGGCGCCGAGCCGCAGGTAGCCGCGGAGCAGCGGGGGCAGGTCGGCGCGGCCGCCGGCGGCCGGGGCGGCGCCGTCCGGGGTCCACAGCCGGTGCGGGGTGACCCAGTACTCCTCGGGGGCGAGGTTCTTGGCCTTGACCGTCTCCCAGGTGGTGGCGGCGAGGGTGCCGCCGTCGGCCAGCGGGACGGAGCAGCAGCCGGACAGCCAGTTGTGCCCGGTGCGGGTCATGTAGCGGGCGAGCCCGGCCCAGACCAGCGCGATCACGGCGCCGTTGCGGTGCGCGGGGTGCACGCAGGAGCGGCCGACCTCGACCATGTCGTGGCGGATCGGGGCCAGCCGGGCGAGGTCGAACTCGCTCTCCGAGTAGACCCGGCCGGCGATCGCGGCGCGCTCGGGCGGCAGCACCCGGTAGGTGCCGACGACCTCGCCGGTGTCCTCCTGGCGGACCAGGAGGTGGTCGCAGTAGGCGTCGAACTCGTCGCTGTCGAGGCCGGGCTCGGGGCCGTCGAGCCGGGCGCCCATCTCCCCGGCGAACACCAGGTGCCGCAGCCGCTGCGCGGCCCGCACGTCCTCCTGCGTCGTGGCCAGACCCACCACGTAGCGGGGCTCGGGCGCGGTGTCGGGCCGCGGCTGGGCCGGGACGGCGGTGAGCGTCGCCTGAGCGGGTCCGGCGATGGGCTGAGCGACGGGTACGGCGGCCATGACGGGCTCCTCCGACGGTACGAACGGGGACGGTCTGAGCCGGGCCGTGCGAGCGGTGGCCCGGCCCTTTACTAATTCCGTGACCGACTTGATTCGACGTGACCGGACGGGGGCCGATGGGTGTGGGGGTGCTGAATGGTGGGCTGAGCGGCGCGCGGCCGGTACGGCCCGCGCCGCCTGGGCCCGCTACTCGGCGAGCGCGTCGGTGATCTGCTCGGAGGCGTCCTGAGCTGCGCGCTTGGCGTTCTCGCCGGACAGGACGGCCGTCATGTAGGGCTTGATCGGGTTGTCGGCCTCGACGTCGGCCCACTGCGGGGAGTTCGGGGTGGCCCGGCCGCGGGCGGTCGCGGCGGCCATCGTGGCGGTGGCCTCCTGGCCGGAAACCACCGAGGCGAGGGATGCCTTGTTGGGCGCGTAGTTCATGGCGCGGGCCAGTTCGCCCTGCCACTTCTCGCCCGCGAGCGCCTTGACCACGTCGAGCGCGGCGGCCCGCTGGGGGGCGTTCTCCGGGATGATCAGGTCGGAGCCGCCGGTGAAGACGACGCAGGGCTGGCCGGCCTTCTTGCCGGGTATCGGGAAGAAGCCCAGCTTGTCCTTGAGGCCCGGGTTGGCCTTGGTGATGGCGGCGATGGCGCTGGGCGCGGCGATGATCTGGGCGACGTCGCCCTTGGCGAACATCTCGGCCTGCGGCGGGGTCTGCTCGTCGGCGTTCTTGGGGCCCTTGCCGAGGGCCTGGAGGCGCTTGTAGAAGTCCATGCCGCGCAGGGCGGCCGGGCTGTCGAGGGCCCCGGCCCAGGCGCCGCCCTTGTCGACGGCGAGTTCGCCGCCCTCCTCCCAGATGAAGCCGGAGAGGGTGTACCAGTCCTGTCCGGCGAGGTAGATGCCCTGGGTGTCGGAGTCGTTCAGCTTCTCGGTGTCGGCGAGCCAGGCGTCGCGGTTCTTCGCGGGCTTCACCCCGGCCTCGGCGAACAGGTCCTTGTTGTAGATGACGATGCGGCTGGCCGCGTACCAGGGGATGCCGAACTGGGCGCCGTCGATGCTGCCGGGCTGGGCGAGACCGGGCAGCCAGTCCTCGCTGCCGAGGTCGCGGACCGACTCCAGGGTGAGGTCGTAGAGCTTGTCGGTGTCGGCGTACTGCGCGACCTGGGTGTTGCCGACCTCGATGACGTCGGGGCCGCCGCCGCCCTTGATGGCTTCGGTGACCTTCTTTCCGATGCCGGTCCAGTCCTGGATGGTGACGTTCAGTTCGACGCCGTCGTGCTCCTCCTCGTACGCGGCGGTGAAGCGCTGGAGGAAGTCGTCGCTGACGCTGTCGCGCATCAGCCAGATGTTCACCGTGCGGGTCGTGCTCCCGCCGCCGGGGAGGAGTCCGCAGCCCGCCAGGGAGAGGGCGGAGACGACGGCGAGCGGGCAGACGAGACGACGGTTGTTCACGTGGGTCACCTTCAGCGTTCCAGTGCGTGGAGTCCGGTACGGACCAGGCATGGGGTGTCGACCCGACGTGTTGGGGGGGACCTGAGGGGAGGTTCGCGCGGGTATGTGGCCTGGATTCTGGTCTGGACCAAAGCGGATGGTCAAGTCCTCTGCCACGCCCCGCGCGGCGCGGCCACGGACGCGGACGTGTCGCGCGGTCCGCCGCCCTGGGGCACGGTGGAGGGAAACCGAGCACGCCCCGATGACCACCCGAGGAGTCCTGCTCCCATGTCGAACCACACGTATCGCATCACCGAGATCGTCGGCACGTCCCCGGAGGGCGTCGACCAGGCCATCCGCAACGGCGTCGAGCGGGCCGCGCAGACGCTCCGCGGCCTCGACTGGTTCGAGGTGACGGAGGTGCGCGGCCACATCGTGGACGGCGCGATCGAGCACTACCAGGTGGGCCTGAAGGTCGGCTTCCGCCTGGAGGACGGCGACTGAGCGACTGGGCCGCCCCCGGCCCGGTCGGGGCGGATCAGGTCCTGCCGTCCTTCTCCTGCGCGTCCTTCAGCGCCTCGGAGCTCGCCGCCCAGCGGGCCCGCACCACGGTGAAGCCCGCCTCCTCGGCGGCGTCGCAGACCAGTTCGTCGTCGTCGACGAGGAACCGGATCTCCCGGTCCCTGGCCAGCCGTCGCAGCACCTCCAGCTTGGTCTGCCGGGCCGGGCGGAAGTCCCGGTCGCGCCGCATGTGCACCGGGCCCTCGGGCAGGTCGTGCGCGGCGAGCCAGGCGAGGGTGTCACGGCGGCAGCGCTCCGGCCGGCCGGTCAGATACACGACGTCGCAGTCGGTGCCGGACTCCCGGCACAGCTCGACGCCGTCCGCGAGCGGCGGGTCCGCGGGCGCGGCGGCGAAGAATCCGGCCCAGTCGCGGGGCTTGCCCTCCAGGAAGTGCTGCCGGTGGGCGGTGGAGGCGAGCGTGTTGTCGAGGTCGAAGACGGCCACGGGCCTGGATCCGGCCTCGGATGCGGGTACGGATGCGGTCGCGGACGCTGGTACAGGTGCACGTACGGGTTCGGGTCGGGTCACTCCCCCAGCCTAGGCAGCCGGGGCCGGGCGGGAATCCTCGCCGCCCCGGGACGTTGAACCCTGGTGTGAGCCCCATGACGACGAACCCCCTGGCCGGCATCCGATTCTCGGTCCTCGACCGCTCCCGCACCCGGGACGGCGAGGACCCGGGCGTGGCGCTGCGTGCCACGGTCGCGCTGGCCAAGGAGGCGGAGGCCCTGGGCTATCACCGGTTCTGGGTCGCGGAGCACCACAGCGTGCCGGGGGTGGCCGGGTCCGCGCCGACCGTGCTCGCCGCCGCCGTCGCCGCCGCGACCTCGCGGATCCGGGTGGGCACGGGCGGGGTGATGCTGCCCAACCACCAGCCGATGGTGGTGGCCGAGCAGTTCGGCGTCCTGGAGTCGCTGTTCCCGGGCCGGATCGACATGGGGCTCGGCCGGTCCGTCGGCTTCACCGACGGCATCCGGCGGGCGCTCGGCCGGGACAAGGACGACGCGGACCGGTTCGGGGAGCAACTCGACGAGCTGCTCGGCTGGTTCACCGGCGGGCAGACCGCCCATCCGCAGGTGCACGCGCGGCCCGCCGAGGGCCTGCGGGTGCCGCCGTACGTCCTCGCCACCGGCGAGGGCGCGGCCATCGCGGCGAAGGCCGGGCTGCCGCTGGTGATCGGCGATCTGCGCGGCCGGGCGCGGGTCCAGGAGGCGATCGAGGGCTACCGGTCCGCGTTCACGCCCTCCAGCTGGTCCGCCGAGCCGTATGTGATCGTGGCGGGCACCGTGCTGGTCGCCCGCACCGACGCGGAGGCGGCCCGGCTGCTGAAGCCGGAAGCCTGGTCGATGGCGTGGTCGCGGACCCGTGGGGTGTTCCCGCCGCTGCTGCCGCCGGAGGCGATCGAACGGTTCGAGCGGGCCGAGGGGCCCGAGGGGTCCGGGCTCTCGGAGAAGCAGCGCGGGTTCTACGAGGCGGGGCTGCGCGGGCATGTGTACGGGACTCCCGAGCGGGTCGCGGCCGAGCTGGCCCGGGCGGTGACCGGGACCGGCGCCGACGAGGTCCTGGTGACGACCAGCACCCACGACCGGGACGCGCTGCTCCGCTCGTACCGCGAGCTCGCCCGGCTGGCGGGTCTGACCAGCACGAACGTGGTGACCGGCGGGTAGAATCGGCGGATGCGCCACCCCGAGACCCCCGCCCCGCACGCCCGCCCCGGCACCGCGCCGGGCGATCGTCCCGCAGGCGGCGGTCATGATCCGTTCGTCCGGGTCAGGGGCGCCCGGGAGCACAATCTGCGGGGCGTGGACGTGGACATCCCGCGTGACGCGCTCACCGTCTTCACCGGGGTGTCGGGATCCGGCAAGTCGTCGCTCGCGTTCGGGACGGTCTTCGCGGAGGCGCAGCGCCGCTACTTCGAGTCGGTGGCGCCGTACGCCCGGCGGCTGATCCACCAGGTGGGGGCGCCGAAGGTGGCGGAGATCACCGGGCTGCCGCCCGCCGTATCCCTCGAACAGCGCCGGGCCGCGCCGAACGCGCGGTCGTCGGTGGGCACGGTGACCACGCTGTCCAACTCGCTGCGGATGCTGTTCTCCCGCGCGGGCGCCTATCCGCCGGGCGCGGAGCGGCTCGACTCGGACGCCTTCTCCCCCAACACCGCCGCCGGGGCCTGCCCTTCGTGCCACGGACTCGGCCGGGTCCACGACACCAGCGAGGAACTCCTCGTCCCCGACCCGGGGTTGTCGATCCGGGACGGCGCCATCGCGGCCTGGCCGGGCGCCTGGCAGGGCAAGAACCTGCGGGACGTGCTCGACACCCTCGGGCACGACGTGGACCGGCCGTGGCGCGAGCTGCCCGCGAAGGACCGCGAGTGGATCCTGTTCACCGACGAGCAGCCGGTCGTCACGGTCCACCCGGTCCGGGACGCCGGACGCATCCAACGGCCCTACCAGGGCACGTACATGAGCGCCCGGCGCTACGTCCTGCACACCTTCGCCGACTCCAAGAGCGCCACGCTGCGGGCGAAGGCCGAGCGGTTCCTGAGCAGCGCGCCGTGCCCGGTGTGCGGGGGCGGCAGGCTGCGCCCGGAGGCGCTGGCGGTGACGTTCGCGGGCCGGACGATCGCCGAGCTCGCGGGCCTGCCGCTGACCGGGCTCGCCGAGATCCTGACCGGCCACCGGGGCTCGGAGACGGCCCGGGTGCTCACCGAGGACCTGGTGGCGCGCATCGGCACGGTCACCGAACTCGGCCTCGGCTACCTCAGCCTGGACCGGGCGACGCCGACCCTGTCCAACGGCGAACTCCAGCGGCTGCGGCTCGCCACCCAGCTGCGGGCCGGTCTGTTCGGGGTGGTGTACGTGCTCGACGAGCCGTCCGCGGGCCTGCACCCGGCGGACACCGAGGCGCTGCTCGTGGTCCTGGACCGGCTGAAGGCGGCCGGCAACACGGTGTTCGTGGTGGAGCACCACCTGGACGTGGTGCGGCACGCCGACTGGCTGGTGGACGTGGGCCCGCGGGCCGGGGTGCACGGCGGTCTGGTGCTGCACAGCGGCCCGCCGGAGGGCCTCGCCGAGGTCGCCGGATCGGCCACCCGGCGCTTCCTGTTCGACCGGGCGCCGGTGCCGGAGCGCACCCCGCGCACCCCGTCGGGGTGGCTCTCGGTGGGCCCGGTGACCCGGCACAACCTGCGGGGCCTGGAGACCCGGTTCCCGCTCGGCGCGCTCACCGCCGTCACCGGGGTCTCGGGCTCGGGAAAGTCGACCCTGGTCGGCGCGCTGACCGAGCGGGCGGGGCGGGACCCGGCGGTGGCCCGGGTGGTGACGGTGGATCAGAAGCCGATCGGCCGGACCCCGCGCTCCAACCTGGCGACGTACACGGGTCTTTTCGATGTCGTACGGAAGCTGTTCACGGCCACCGAGGAGGCGCGGGCGCGCGGCTACAAGGCGGGCCGGTTCTCCTTCAACGTGCCCGGCGGGCGCTGCGAGACGTGTCAGGGCGAGGGGTTCGTCTCGGTCGAGCTGCTGTTCCTGCCAAGCACCTACGCGCCCTGCCCGGACTGTCACGGTGCCCGCTACAACCCAAAGACCCTTGAGGTCAGGCTGCGCGGTCTGACCATCGCCGAGGTGCTCGACCTGACGGTGGAGGCGGCGACCGCGTTCTTCGCCGACGACCCGACGGCGGCCCGGGTGCTGCGCACCCTCCTGGACGTGGGGCTCGGCTATCTGCGGCTCGGCCAGCCCGCCACCGAGCTGTCGGGCGGCGAGGCGCAGCGCATCAAGCTGGCCGCCGAACTCCAGCGCCCGCGCCGGGCGCACACCCTGTACGTGCTCGACGAGCCGACCACCGGCCTGCACCCGGCCGATGTGGAGGTGCTGATGGAGCAGTTGCACGGGCTGGCCGACGCGGGGCACTCCGTGGTGGTGGTCGAGCACGACATGGACGTGGTGGCGACCGCCGACCGGGTGCTCGACCTCGGCCCGGGCGGCGGCGCGGCGGGCGGCCGGATCGTGGCCGAGGGCACCCCGCGCGAGGTGGCGCGGTCGGCGGGCAGCCGTACCGCGCGCTACCTCGCCGCCCGGCTCGACGGCTGAACCGCCCCGGCCGTCCGCCCCCGGCCGGCCGCCCCAGGCGCTACCGGCGGCCCGCCGTGCGCTGGGCGCGCAGCCATTCCTTGTTCATGGCGGCGATCGACGGCAGCGGGATGCCCTTCGGGCAGGCGGTGGCGCATTCGCCGGTGAGGGTGCAGCCGCCGAAGCCCTCGGCGTCCATCTGGGCGACCATGTCGAGGACGCGGGTCTCGCGCTCGGGGGCGCCCTGCGGGAGGACGCCGAGGTGGTTGATCTTGGCGGAGGTGAAGAGCATCGCGGAGCCGTTGGGGCAGGCCGCGACGCAGGCGCCGCAGCCGATGCACTCGGCGTGCTCGAAGGCGAAGTCGGCGTCGGCCTTGGGGACGGGGGTGGCGTGGGCCTCCGGGGCGGAGCCGGTGGGGACGCTGACGTAGCCACCGGACTGGATGATCCGGTCGAAGGCGGTACGGTCCACCACCAGGTCCTTGACGACCGGGAAGGCCGCCGCCCGCCAGGGCTCGACGTCGATGGTGTCGCCGTCCCGGAAGGAGCGCATGTGGAGCTGGCAGGTGGTGGTGCGCTCGGGGCCGTGGGCGTCGCCGTTGATGACCAGGCTGCAGGCGCCGCAGATGCCCTCGCGGCAGTCGTGGTCGAAGGCGACCGGGTCCTCGCCGCGCAGGATGAGGTCCTCGTTGAGGGTGTCCAGCATCTCCAGGAAGGACATGTCGGGCGAGACGCCGTCCACCTCGTAGGTGGCCATGGTGCCGTCGGCGTCGGCGTTCTTCTGGCGCCAGACGCGCAGGTTGAGCTTCATGCGTAGCTCCGCTGGGTGGGGTGGACGTACTCGAAGGTGAGGGCTTCCTGGTGGAGCACCGGGGCGCCGTCGCCGCCGAACTCCCAGGCGGCGGCGTAGCTGAACTCCTCGTCGCGGCGGGCGGCTTCGCCGTCCGGGGTCTGCGACTCCTCGCGGAAGTGGCCGCCGCAGGACTCGGCGCGGTGCAGCGCGTCGAGGCACATCAGCTCGGCGAGCTCCAGGTAGTCGACGATCCGGTTGGCCTTCTCCAGGGACTGGTTGAACTCCTCGCCCACACCAGGCACCTTGATGCGGCGCCAGAACTCCTCGCGGATCTCGGGGATGCGCTGGAGCGCCTTGCGCAGGCCCTCCTCGGTGCGGGCCATGCCGCAGAACTCCCACATGAGTTCGCCGAGTTCGCGGTGGAAGGAGTCGGGGGTGCGGTCGCCGTCGACGGCGAGGAGGAGGTGGAGGCGGTCCTCGGTCTCGGCGAGGACGTCCCGTACGGCCGGGTGGTCGTCGGTGACGGGCTCGGCGTGCGGGTGGCGGGCCAGGTAGTCGTTGATGGTGGCCGGCAGCACGAAGTAGCCGTCGGCGAGGCCCTGCATGAGGGCGGAGGCGCCGAGCCGGTTGGCCCCGTGGTCGGAGAAGTTGGCCTCGCCGATGGCGAACAGGCCGGGCACGGTGGTCTGGAGGTCGTAGTCGACCCAGAGTCCGCCCATCGTGTAGTGCACGGCGGGGTAGATCCGCATCGGCACCTCGTACGGGTTCTCGGCGGTGATCCGCTCGTACATGTCGAAGAGGTTGCCGTACTTCTCCTCGACCTTGGCGCGGCCCATCCGGCGGATCGCGTCGGCGAAGTCGAGGTAGACGCCCTGGCCGCCGGGGCCGACGCCGCGGCCCTCGTCGCAGACGTTCTTGGCGGCGCGGGAGGCGATGTCCCGGGGGACGAGGTTGCCGAAGGAGGGGTAGATCCGCTCCAGGTAGTAGTCCCGCTCGTGCTCGGGGATCTGGCCGGGCGGCCGGGTGTCGCCGTGCGCCTTGGGGACCCAGATGCGGCCGTCGTTGCGCAGCGACTCGCTCATCAGGGTGAGCTTGGACTGGTGGTCGCCGGTGCGCGGGATGCAGGTGGGGTGGATCTGGGTGAAGCAGGGGTTGGCGAAGTACGCGCCCCGCCGGTGGGCCCGCCACACGGCGGTGGCGTTGGAGTTCATGGCGTTGGTGGACAGGTAGAAGACGTTGCCGTAGCCGCCGGTGGCGAGGACGACGGCGTCGGCGTAGTGGGTGGAGATCTCGCCGGTCACCAGGTCGCGGGCGACGATGCCGCGGGCGCGGCCGTCGACGACGATCAGGTCGAGCATCTCGGTACGGGCGTGCATCTCGACGTTGCCCGCGGCGATCTGCCGCGACAGCGCCTGGTAGGCGCCGAGCAGCAGCTGCTGGCCGGTCTGGCCGCGGGCGTAGAAGGTGCGGGAGACCTGGACGCCGCCGAAGGAGCGGGTGTCGAGCAGCCCGCCGTACTCGCGGGCGAACGGGACGCCCTGGGCGACGCACTGGTCGATGATCTCGACGGAGATCTGGGCGAGGCGGTGCACGTTGGACTCGCGGGCGCGGAAGTCGCCGCCCTTGACGGTGTCGTAGAAGAGGCGGTGCACCGAGTCGCCGTCGTTGCGGTAGTTCTTGGCGGCGTTGATGCCGCCCTGCGCGGCGATGGAGTGGGCCCGGCGCGGCGAGTCCTGGAAGCAGAACTGGACGACCTGGTAGCCCTGTTCGGCGAGCGTCGCACCGGCCGAGCCGCCGGCCAGGCCGGTGCCGACGACGATGATCCGGTGGCCGCGGCGGTTGGCCGGGTTGACCAGCTTGGCCTCGAAGCGGCGGGTGTCCCAGCGGTCCGCGATGGGTCCCGCGGGGGCGGCGGTGTCGGCGAGCGGGGCGCCGAGCACGTAGTCGGTGTCGGTCATGTCAGTTCACCACTCCGGTCATGACGCCGACGGGTACGGCGATGAATCCCGCGGTCAGCGTGACCGCGAGGGCGTCTGCGAGGAACTTCAGGGCGCGCTCGCGCCGGGCGCTGCCGACGCCGAGGGTCTGGGCGGCGCTCCAGAAGCCGTGCCGGACGTGGAGTCCGACGGCGAGCATGGCGACGATGTAGATGACGTTGCCGTACCAGGTGGAGAAGGTGTCGATGACGTTCTGGTAGGGCTTGCCGTCCTCGAAGCCGCCCGCGTGGACGGTGCCGGTGGTCAGGTCGAGGACGTGCCAGACGATGAAGAGGCCGACGATGATCCCGCCCCAGCGCATGGTGCGGGTGGCGTAGGACGCGCGCCTGCGGCGGTGCGCGTACGCGACCGGGCGGGCCCTGATGTCGCGCCTGCTGAGCTGGTACGCGGAGACGGCGTGCAGCACCACGGCCGCGAGCAGCACGATCCGGGCGATCCACAGGCCCCACTGGTGGTGCAGCACGGGCGCACCCATGACGCGCAGCCAGTGGGCGTAGCCGTTGAACTCCTCGGGGCCGAAGAAGACCTTCAGGTTGCCCGCGACATGGGCGACCAGATAGGCGAGCATCAGCAGGCCGCTGACGGCCATCACGGTCTTCTTGCCGATGGTCGACGCCCAGAAGCCGCGCCGGGGCGGGGCGGGTGGTGGTGCGGTCGTCCGTCCGGACTTGGTTGCCAGAGCCATGCAAGCGACGGTAGGGCCGAAGGGCCCGAGTGGTCCAAGACATGGTTCGGCTCATCTCGATAGGTCAGGACTATGAAGCGAGGTAGCCTGGTGTCATGCAGTTCCAGCAGCTCCTGTACTTCGTGGCCGTCGCCGAGACCCGTCACTTCACCCGCGCCGCCGAGCGCGTCCATGTCTCGCAGCCCTCGCTCTCGCAGCAGATCAAGGCCCTGGAGCAGGAGCTGGGCGCGGAGCTCTTCAGCCGGGCCCGCGGCAACATCGCGCTGACCGACGCGGGCGAGGCGCTGCTCCCGCTGGCCCGCCGGATCCTCGCCGACACCGACACCGCGCGGCACGAGGTGCAGGAGCTGGTGCAGCTGAAGCGGGGCCGGGTGCGGCTCGGCGCGACGCCCAGTCTGTGCACCGGGCTGCTGCCGGACGTGCTGCGCGAGTTCCACGCGCTGCACCCGGGGATCCGGCTGCTCATCGAGGAGGGCGGCTCGCACGACCTGGTGCGCGAGCTGGCCCGCGGGGCGCTCGACCTGGCCCTGGTGGTGCTGCCGCTGCCGACCCCGTCGCCCGCGCTGACCACGGTGGAACTGCTGACCGAGGACCTGGTGGTGGTCTCCTCGTCCTCGGCGCCGCCGCCGCGCCGCCCGGTGCGGATCGCGGACCTGCGCGACCAGCCCCTCGTGATGTTCCGGCACGGCTACGACCTGCGGGAGCTGACCGTGGCGGCCTGCCGGGCGGAGGGCTTCGAGCCCTCGTTCACGGTGGAGGGCGGCGAGCTGGACGCGGTGCTCGGTTTCGTACGGGCCGGGCTCGGCCTCGCCGTGGTCCCGGCGATGGTGGCCGCCCGGGCGGGCCGCGATCTGCGGGTCACCGCCCTGGCCCGGCCGGGGCTGCGCCGGACGATCGCGCTCGCGCACCGCAGCGACGTGGCGCCGCCCCGGGCCGCCCGGGAGCTGCAGAAGCTCCTGACGGCCTCCAGGCGGCCCGTCGCCGGGGCCTGAGCCCGAAAGGCCCGGGCCGCCCCGGCCCGGGGCCGCTACACCGCGTCCGCCAGGACCAGTGTGCGGATCCGGTCCGGGGCGCCGGGGCGGGCGTAGTACCAGCCCTGGGCGGTGTCGCAGCCCAGCTCGCGCAGCTGCTGGGCCTGGGCGCCGGTCTCGACGCCCTCGACGGTGACGGCCAGCTCCAGGCTGTGGGCGAGTTGCACGATGCCCTCGACGATCTTGATGTCGACCGGGTCGGCCGGGTGCTGCTGCATGCCCTGGGTGAAGGACCGGTCGAGCTTGAGCACGCTGACCGGCAGCCGCCGCAGGTTGGCCAGGTTGGAGTAGCCGGTGCCGAAGTCGTCGAGGGCGATGTCGACGCCCATCTCGGCGAGCTGGCGCAGCGGCTTCAGCAGGTCGTCGTCGGCGCCGATCAGCGCCGACTCGGTGACCTCCAGGCACAGCGCGCCGGGTTCGAGCCCGGAGCGCTCCAGGACGTCGACGGTCTCGGCGACCAGGCCCGGGTGGTGCAGCTGGGTCGGCGAGAGGTTGACGTTGATCCGCAGCGGTCCGGTGGCGGGGTGCCCGCCGGGCGCCTCGTCCTGCCAGAACCTGGCCTGCCGCACCGCCTCCTGGAGCACCCAGCGGCCGAGCGGCACGATGAGGCCGGTGTTCTCGGCGAGCGGGATGAACCGGTCGGGGCCGAGCACCCCGTGCTGCGGGTGGCACCAGCGGACCAGCGCCTCGGCGCCGTGCACGCTGCCGTCGCCGAGGTGCACGAGCGGCTGGTACTCGATGAAGAACTCGCCGCGCTCCAGGGCGGCGGGCAGCGCGGTGGTGAGCCCGTGCCGGGTGATCGCCCGGGCGTCGGCCTCCTCGTCGGCGTACTCGAAGCGGTTGCCGCCCGCCGACTTGGCCCGGTACATGGTGATGTCGGCGCTGCGCAGCACCTCGGCCGGGGTGCGTTCGCGGGCCGGGCCCTCGACGACGCCGACGGAGCCGCGGACGGTGAGTTCGCGGCCGTCGACCCGGACCGGGGTGGCGAGGGAGGCGAGCATCCGGTCGGCGAGTTCGGCGACCTTGCGCTCGCTGCCGGGTCCGGTGGTGAGGGCGACGAACTCGTCGCCGCCGAGCCGGGCGACCATCTCGCCGGGGGCGGTGACGCAGCTCTGCAGCCGGTCGGCGATCTCCACGAGCAGCCGGTCGCCGGCCGAGTGGCCGAGGCTGTCGTTGATCACCTTGAAGCCGTCGAGGTCGAGGTAGCACAGGCCGAAGCGGTCGTCGCCGGACGGGCCGAGGGTCTTCTCCAGACGCTCGAAGAACAGCGTCCGGTTGGGCAGCCCGGTCAGCGCGTCATGGGTGGCCTCGTAGCGCAGCCGCAGATTGAGCAGCCGCCGCTCGGTGGTGTCCTCCAGGAGGGCCAGCTGGTACTGCGGCGCCCCGGCGGCGTCGCGCAGCAGCGAGACGGTGAGGTTGGTCCACAGGACGGTGCCGTCGGCGCGGTAGTACGGCTTCTCCACCCGGTACGAGTCCCGTTCGCCGCGCACGAGTTCGTCGTACAGGCGCCAGACGTGCGGGCCGTCCTCGGGGTGCACCCACTCGACGATGTTCCGGGTGAGCACGGTCTGTTCGAGGCCGCCGAACATCCGGGTGAGGGTCTCGTTGACCTCGAGCACGTTGCCCGCGAGGTCGGCGACGCCGATGCCGATGGCGGCGCCGTCGAAGACCGCGCGGAAGCGGCTCTCCGTGGCGTGCAGGGCGAGTTCGGCGGCGCTGCGGGCGGAGAGCGCCGAGTGGGCTATGGACTCCTGCTCGCTCAGGGTGCGTTCGCGCAGCGCCTGGGCGAAACCGGCGGCGACGGCGTGCTGGAGCCGGGCGCAGCGGGCCCGCAACTCCTCGGCGGAATGGTCCTGTTCGTCGCCGCAGTAGAGCACCAGATAGGCGTCGACGACGCCGAGGCTGCGGGCCAGGGCGTCCGGGTCGGTGCAGTGCGCGGCGACCAGGGCCTGGCCGACCCGGTGCGCGGGCGCGGTGTCGAAAGGGCGGGCGTGCAGCGCGGCGCACAGCTCGCGGGCGGGCGGCAGCAGGTGCCGCTCGAACTCCTGCCGGGTCATCGACGTGGCGGTGACCGGGTAGACGGCCCGGCTCCAGATGGTCACGAACCGCCTGAGTCTGTCCTCGGGACCGTCGGCGTCGGCCACCGGGGCGGCGGGCTGGGAGGGGACCTTCACGCCTTGCGCCCCACCCCGGCGAACCCGGAGAAGGCGAACGG
The DNA here is from genome assembly GCF_044748125.1 of Streptomyces sp. NPDC090025. Classification (NCBI taxonomy): domain Bacteria; kingdom Bacillati; phylum Actinomycetota; class Actinomycetes; order Kitasatosporales; family Streptomycetaceae; genus Streptomyces; species Streptomyces sp. NPDC090025. The sequence continues at coordinate 164,806 of NZ_JBIVFL010000012.1, forward strand.
GTCCTCCTCCTCGTCCGTGTCGGTGCTCTCGGGCCGCCACAGCGGCATGGCGACGACTCCGGGGTCGAGGAGTTCGGTGCCGGTGAAGAAGCGGGCGATCTCGTCGTGGGAGCGCATCACCAGCGGGTTGCGGATGTCGCGGTAGACGCCGACGGTGCCGGCGGCGCGTTCCTGGGAGACCGGGATGCCCTCGTACGAGGCGTGGGTGAGGACCAGCAGGCTGCCGGGGGCGAGCGCGTCGAGGAGTTCGGCGACGGCCTGGTAGGGCTCGTCCGCGTCCTCCAGGAAGTGCAGGACGGCGACGAGCAGCAGGGCCACCGGGCGGTCCAGGTCGAGCAGTTCCGCCGTCTCGGGGCTGTGCAGGATCTCCCGCGGCTTGCGCAGGTCGGCGGCGACCACGGTGGAGCGGGGGTCGCCGTCGAGCACGGCGCGGCTGTGGGCGACGGCGACCGGGTCGTGGTCGACGTACACCACGCGGGCCTCGTCGCTGGCGGCCTGGGCGACCTCGTGGACGTTGCCGAAGGTGGGTATGCCGGAGCCGATGTCGAGGAACTGGGTGACGCCCTGGCCGACGGCGTGCCGGACGGCGCGGCGCATGAAGGCACGGTTCGCCTGCATGATCTTGGGCAGCCCCGGCAGGAAGTCCATCGCCTTGCGGGCCGCTTCCCGGTCCACTTCGAAATTGTGCGAGCCGCCCAGATAGAAGTCGTACATTCGGGACACGCTCGGCACCGAGATATCGATGCCGGGCGGAGCCCAGGCGGGACGCTCCATCAAAGTCTCCAACAAGTCGCCGTGGGGATGCGGCCAGGTGTTCGCGGCCTACGTTCGAGCTGAGGCTACTGATCGCCCGCCGAGAGAGCGAGCAGAAACGGAAATTGGCGATCCGTTCTTGGTCACACGCCATTGGCACGTGCTCGGGGTAAGGAAGAGTTCACGCCTTCAGGCCGTGCAAATTCACGTGCATATGGTCGTGCGGATCCCGCACGGGCCTTACGCCGCAGCCGGAAGGCCCTGACAAGGGCTTCGGCGGCCCCAACGGACGCTGACAACCGGCCAGTTGTCGCACATTGAACCGATCGTGCGGCGACGTCAGCCGATTCACAGTCAATCCCCCGCAACGGTCCGGGCCTTGGCGCGTTGGGCAGCGCGTGACACGACACGCTCGGAGGAAACGTCAAACCAATGCACCCCGAGATCCGCTCCATCCGGGGAATCCGGGGCCGTTCCGGCCCCCGTCCGCCCCTCGGATGCCGAGGCTGCTCGGCGTGTCCCTCCTGCCTCAGAACGGCTCCGCCCGCCCCGGGCCCGCCCGCCGCCGGCCGGCCCGGCGCGCGGCGCGCCTCGTCCGGCCGCTCGCGGCCGCCGCGCTGGTGTGGCTGCTCACCGCGCCCGCCGAACCCGCGACCGCGGACGCCTGCGCCTCGGCGTCGACCGGCCCCGGCGGCGTGAGCGCGGTGGCGGTCGCGGGCCACGGGCACTGCCCGCGGCCCCCGCACCACCACCCTCATCCGCCGCACCCGACGCATCCGCACCCGACCAAGACGCCCGAGCCCACGCCCGAGCCGACCGAGACGTGCAAGCCGACACCGACCCCCACCCCGACCCCGTCGCCGACTCCCACGCCGAAACCGAGCCCGAGCAGGACCCCGGTGCCGACCCAGCCGCCGCCGACGCCCGAGCCCACCAGGCCGCCGCCACCGCCGAAACCCCGGCCGGTGCCCGCGCCCCCGGCGAAGCCCGTACCGGCCCCACCCCGGCCCGTACCGCCACCGCCGCCCGCACCCGAGCCCGAGCCGCCGAACCCGGCTCCGGCGCCCACGGTGCGGCCGCGTCCGGCCACCCCCGTCGCCCTGCCGCACTACCGGCGGGCGACCCGGGTGAAGCCGAAGAGGGCACCCGACGTGCTCTCCACGACCCTGCTGATCACCGCCCCCGCAGTGCTCGCGACCGCGATCCTGCGCCCCCGCTCCCGTTGAGCCCAGGTCTTCCGGAGGAATCCCTTGTCCGAATGGGTAGTGCTCACCCTCGCGATGGCCGCGGCGTGCGCCGTCGTGCTGACCATCGTGGTCATCAACAACCGCCGGGTCCCCGACGACGACGATCCGAACGAGACACCCGACGTCATCGAGTACATGACGATGATGATCGGCGTGGTCTACGCGATCGTCCTCGGCCTCGCCATCGCCGGTGTCTGGGAGGCCCGCAGCGCCGCGCAGGAGACCGTCCGACAGGAGGCGCAGGCGCTGCACGAGGTGTCCGAGCGGGTCGAGGTGTACCCGCTCGCGCCGCGCGAGCGGATCAGGGCCGACGTCGACGCGTACGTCCGGTACGTGGTCCAGGACGAGTTCCCGTACATGTCGGAGCACGGTGAGCTGAGCGAGCGCGGCACCGAGCTGCTGCAGAAGGTGCGGCGCAGCGTCACCGACTACCAGCCCGCCAACGACTTCGAGGGGCAGGCGTACCAGCCGCTGGTGGACCAGGTCGGGGTGGCCGACGACGCCCGCGGCTCCCGGGGGCAGAACGCCGGGGCCACCATGCCGGGGGTGGTGTGGTTCGGCCTGATCATCGGCGCCCTGGTGACGGTGGGCCTGATCTTCACGCTCCAGATCAGGCGCACCGGACGGGAGTTGCTGCTCGCCGGACTGTTCAGCGCGCTGATCGCCTTCCTGCTGTTCCTCATCTGGGACTTCGACTCACCGTTCAGCCGCGGCATCGCGGCCACATCGGCGCCGTTCGTCGATCTGTTCCCGCAGATCAGCGGCTGAGGCCCGACACGGCACTGCGCCGCGCGGGTGACCTTGGTGCCCCATTCGCACGTCTGGGATCGCGGCTGTGATAGTGCGCTCCTAGCGTTTCGGGCAACGAGGGGCATGTCCTGCCTCTGCCGTGGATATCCGGTCCGCGGCTGCTCCTCGGGGACCCGGAGGATCCACCATGCGCGCGATACGTGCCGCTTCCACCGCTCTGCTGGGGGCGGCCGGCCTCGCCCTGGCCGCCCCCTTCGCCGTGCCCGCCGTCGCCGTCGACGGCGCCCCGGCGCCCCGCGCCAAGGCGGTGGGGGACTTCACCGTCTCGCCGTCGACGGTGGCGCCCGGCGGCCGGATCACGCTCAGCGCGCCCGGCTGTTCGAGCACCGCCACCGCGTCGGCGGGCATCTTCGACACCGCCACCATCGCGCCGGGCTCCGCGGTCACCGCCACGGTCGACGCGGACGCCAAGCGCGGCGCGGTCTACACGGTGTCGTTCAACTGCACCGGCGGCGGCCAGGGCACCGTCGACCTGACCATCAGCGGCGGCACCAGCCCGACGCCCACCGCCCGCTCGACGGTCCTGACCACCCCGCGCGGGGTGCAGGGCGGCCTCGGCGGCTCCTTCGACGGGGCCGGCACCTGGACCTTCGCCGCGGGCGGGGCGATGGTGCTCGCCGCGGCGGCCGGGGTGGCCGTGGTGGTCCGCCGCAGGTCGTCGTCCGACGGCCGCCGCCACTGACCCGGCCTGCCCGCTCCCCCGTACCCGGCTCGCGGTACGCCCGTCGCCCCCGGACCCTGCACAGGGTTCGGGGGCGACGGGCGTGACGGGCCGGGGTCGGGCCGGCCGGGCGGTTCCGAGCGGTCAGACCCCGGCGCCGGACGTACGGCGACGGCGGGCGATGAACACGCCACCGCCCAGCGCGGCGGCGGCGACCAGGCTGCCGCCGACCGCCATCTCGGTGGAGCTCGGCGCGAGCGCGCCGCCCAGACCGCCCTGCGCGCCGCGGCCCGGCAGGACCCGGAACGGGTGGGTCACGACGCTGCTGTTGTCGCTGCACTTCACGGCCAGGTTGTACTGGCCGGGGGTGGCGTTGTTGAAGATGCGGGCGATCCCGCTGGACAGCCCGTTGGAGTTCACCGAGAGGCTGGTCTCGGGGAACGCGTTGGACGTGACCGTGCCGCCGTGCCCGCAGCCCTTGGCGGTGATGGTGATGGTCGAACCCGCATGCACGTCGTACGGATTCACGGTGACGTTGGTCGGCCCGTTGGTGGCGGTGGCGAGGGGGGCCGCGAGCCCGAGCGCCGCGAAAGCGGTCGCCGTCACCGCCAGAGTGCGTGCAGCACGCATGGTGGAACCTCCAGTGGAAGACGCCCCAAAGCGGTGCTCCGGGAGATTCGACGAGTACGCCTTCCATGACGAACCATCACAAGTGGCGAGGATCGCCGCATTTCGGAACTGGGCCACCCTGGTGAGCCCGGGCACCGGCCGAACGGGGGGTGGAATCTGACGGACCCGCAGGTCACACCGGGTCAGAACGATGATCGGATGATGACTCGGATGGCTGATCACCCGTTCCCCGGCCCCCGCGACGGCCGACACCCGTTCGCTCCGCCCGGAGCGCCGGTTCGGCGCGACGCCCTTACCGTTCCCGTGACGCGGTGACGCCACCAAGGGAGAACGATGAGCCCCAAGGACTTCAGCCTGTTCGACGCCGCCAGAAGACGCCAACCCTGGGGCGCGCTGGCTCTCGTCATGCTGTCCGGCCTGGCCATGATGCGCAACGGCACCGGCTTCGACGCGGGCCCGCCGCAGCCCGCCGCCGCGGCCCGTCCGGTCGCCCGGCCGGTCGCGCCCGCCGCGACGGCCGCCGCGGTGCAGACACTGCCGTACGCGCCGGCCTCGCGCATCCGGATCCCGGCGATCCGGGTGGCCGCCCCGATCATGGACGTCGGCCTGGACCAGAACGGCTGGATCGCCGCGCCGCCGCCCCAGGACCGCAACTTGGCGGGCTGGTACCAGAACGGCATCTCGCCCGGCCAGCGCGGCACCGCGGTGGTCGTCGGCCATGTCGACAACATGACGGGGCCCGCGGTGTTCTACGGCCTCGGCTCGCTGGAGAAGGGCCAGCACATCGAGGTCGACCGGTACGACGGGCGGGTGGCGCTGTTCGAGATCTATGGGGTCGAGGTCTACGACAAGAACGACTTCCCCGGCGTGCAGGTCTACGCGGACACCGGGGAACCGGAGTTGCGGGTCATCACCTGCGGCGGCGGCTACTCGCGGTCGCGCGGCTACGACGGCAATGTGGTGGTGTACGCGCGGATGGTGGGCTCGCGCTAGCGGCGGACGTCCGCCCGTACGGGCGAGTGAGCCGAAGGGCGCCGTGGGTGTCGAAAGGGAGAGCGCGCGGAGGTCCCGAGGTACGAGGGACCGAGCACGGTCGACCGTCGACACACGCTGAGGCGCCCGGAGGCGAACCGAGCCACAGGAAGAAGGCCCCGACACCGAAAGGGTGTCGGGGCCATCGCGTGCGGGCCGTGGGTACGGTCAGCGGCGCGGGACGGTGATGCTGTAGCCCTGGTCGAGGAGTTGGGGCAGATAGCGGTTCAGCGCGGCGACGGTGTGCGAACGGTTGCCGCCCGCGTCGTGGTTGAGCACCACGACCCCGGGGCCCGCCCCGTCGAGCACCCGGCGGACGATGCTGTTCGTGGGCGGCTCCTGCCAGTCGAGGGTGTCCACGGTCCAGGCGAGCGGCTCCATGCCGAGTTCGGCGCCGATCTCGAACGACAGCCGGTTCCACGCCCCGTAGGGCGCGCGGTACCACAACGGCGGTGCGCCCAGGGCCTGTTCGACGACGTCGCTGGTGGCGCCGAGCTCCTGGCGGATCCGGGACGGGCGCAGTTTGGGGATCAGCGGATGGGACCAGGAGTGGTTGCCGACGATGTGGCCGTCCGCCGCCATCTCCTTGAGCAGGTCCTGGTTGTCGACCGCCATCTCGCCGCAGACGAAGAACATGGCGCGGACGCCGTGGCGGCGCAGGGTGGCGAGGATGTCCGGGGTGTAGCGGGGGTCGGGTCCGTCGTCGAAGGTGAGCACCATCGAACGGCCGACGCCGGTGAGATGGAGGAAGGGCCGGGTCCTGACCGGCGGGACCGCACGCCGGAAGGCGGGCGGCGCGTAGCCGGTCATCGGCTGGAGCCGGTACGCGGCCGGGCGCAGCCGCGCGGCTTGCGCCTGGGCCCGCGCCTGGGCCTGGGCCTGGGCCTGGCTCTGCGCCTGGGGTCCTGCGGCGGGGGCGCTCGGCCGTACGGGCGGGGCGCCGGGACCAGGACCGGGGCCCGCGGCGGCTTCCGGGGCGGCCCCGGGGGCGCTCATCCGGTCGGTGGCGAAGACCCCGACGGCGGCGGTGGCGCCAAGGGCGGCGGCGATCCGCAGCAGCGACCGGCGCCCCGTGGTCTGCTCATCCTTTTTCATGACCAATGGTGCGAACGGTGGACCCCGGCCGCCCCGCAGCGACACCGGCCCGTGAACCGAAAACACCTGATGAGCCGATAGCCTCGGGGCGTGAGTGGATTCGAACGAGGTACGGACGGTCCGAAGGTGATCGTCGCCGGGGTCGACGGTTCGTCGTCCTCGCTGCGCGCGGCGTCGTACGCGGCGGGGCTCGCCCGGCGGCAGAACGCGCTCCTGGCACTCGTGTACGTGCAGCCGGTGCTCGCGGCGGGCCAGTCGATGGGGGCGCCGATCGCCGGTGCCACCGAGGAGATCGCGGACGGCCTGGTGGCCGAGATCCGGGAGTCCGCGGAGCGGGTCAAGGACATCTTCCAGGTCCGCTGGGAGTTCCACACCTTCCGCGGTGACGCCTACGCGGGGCTCGTCACCGCCGCCGACGAGCTGAAGGCGGACGCGGTGGTGGTCGGCGCGTCGGAGTCGGCCGGGCACCGGATCATCGGCTCGGTGGCGGTGCGCCTGGTGAAGGCGGGCCGCTGGCCGGTCACGGTCGTCCCGTAGCACCCGGCCGCCCCGGCCCGCCGTGACCCGGCCCGTACGGCCGCCCGCTACTCCCCCATCACCAGGCCGTCCTTCGCCGCGCCCCGGTCCAGGACCACCCGCCGGATCGCGTCGCGCGGTTCCGTGTACCGCTCCTCGCCCTTCTTGATCGCGGCGTTGAGGTTGACCACCCGGCCCCGGCCGGTGTCGAAGAACTGCGGCACGAACTCGGCCTTGGTGACCTGCCACCGGGCGCCCTGGGTGGCGGGCGGCGAGAAGGTGAAGCGGGCGATGGAGCCCTGGTTGCCGCGCCCGTCGTGCTCGCCCGCGTAGTTGATCATGTCTCCGGCGATCTGGTCGCCCATGCCGTAGACGATCCAGGTCCCGTTGACCTTCTCGTAGGGCTGCGGGACATGGGCATGGGTGCCGATGATGACGTCGATGTCGGGGCGGCCGCCGGTCCGCGACGCGGTCAGCGCCCGGCCCAGGGTCAGCTGGCGGTCGTCGGGCTCGGGCTGCCACTCGGTGCCCCAGTGGATCGAGACCACGACGACGTCCGCCCCGGCCTTCCGGGCGGCCCGGGCGTCGGCGACGATCTTGTCCTGGTCGATCAGGTTGACCGCCCAGGGCTGGCCGTCGGGCAGCGGATACCCGTTGGTGTCGTAGGTGTAGGCGAGCTGGGCCACGGTGGCGTGCCCGGCCTTGAGCAGGGTGGGCCGGGCGGCCTCGGCGGCGGTACGGGCCGAGCCCGCGTGCTTGACGCCCGCCTTGTCGAGGGCGTCGAGGGTGCGCCGCAGGCCGCCCGCGCCGTCGTCCAGGGTGTGGTTGGAGGCGGTGGAGCAGGAGTCATAGCCGGTCTCCTTGAGCGCGACGGCGACTTCCGGCGGCGACTTGAAGGCGGGGTATCCGGTGTAGGGGCCGCCCTCCTCGCCGTACACCGTCTCCATGTGGCAGATCGCCAGGTCGGCCTGCGAGACGACGGACTTGACGCCCGCGAACATCGGCCGGAAGTCGTAGCCGGAGCCGCCCGCGTCGGCGGCGGCCTGCCGGATGATCGAGTCGTGCGGCAGCACGTCGCCGGAGGCCACCAGGGTGAACGGGGTCGGGGCGGAGGCTCCCCCGGGCGCGGCGGGCCGCTGGGCGGCGGGGCTCCCGCCGGAGCGGGCGGGGGTGGCCGCGGGCCGGTCCTGCGCGGCGCGGTCGGCACCGGCGCAGCCGGCGGTCACGGTGAGCAGGAGGACGGCGAGCGCGGCCGTGCCGGTACGGGTGCGAGGGGTCATCTGCCGGGACTCCGCTGGTTCGTAGGATGAACATCTGTTCCTGTGAATTGACAGCGAAGAAAAGCCCCAGTCAAGGGCCAATGCCGCATTCGACGCGAAACCCGCTGAATCGGACGCAGTTCCTCCGCCCACCCGCTCGCCGCACCACTCGGCGCACCGCTCGGCGCTCCGCTCGACCGTTCGTCGCACGGCGCGGTCGGCGCCCTGTCGCCCGTCTCCGGGATGCGTTCACATACGGCGCATGACGACCGCACCGACGGCGCCGCCGATGCCCTCGGCGGCCCGAGCCACCGCCCCCGCCGCCGCCCGGGCCACCGCTCCCACCGCCGACGAGCGGGCCATGCGGACGCTCCAGCGCGAGCACGGCCCGGCCCTGTTCTCCTTCCTGCTCGGGTTCACCCAGGGCGACCGGCAACGCGCCGAGGACCTGGTGCAGGAGACCCTGGTGCGGGCCTGGCTGCACCCCGAGGTCTTCGACTCCGCCTACGAGTCGATGCGCCCGTGGCTGTTCACGGTGGCCCGCCGCCTCGCCATCGACGCCCGCAGGTCCCGGCTCTCCCGGCCCAACGAGATCGGCGACGACCTGCTCGCCACCACCCCCGACCCGGCCGACGTGACCGAGTCCGCCGTCGCCGCGCTCGACGTCCGGGAGGCGGTACGGGGCCTGCGCCCCGAGCACCGGGCGGTCCTCGTACGGATCTACTTCCACGGGCTCACCGTCAACGAGGCCGCCGCCGAGCTCGGCATCCCGGCCGGGACCGTCAAGTCCCGTTCCCACTACGCGCTGCGCCAGCTCGGCCACCGGCTCCCCGGCTACCGGCCGTCGGGCCGTCGCGGCCCCGTTGCCCGGGTCACCACCGGCGCCCCACAATGACGCCCGTGACACCGACTCCCGAGGCGCCGCTGACCCTCGCCGCCGCCGAGAAGATCCTCGCCGACAACTTCGCGCCCTGGGTGCTCGACCTGGGCCTGTCCGTGGCCTCCGTCGAGGGACAGCGGGCCGTGCTGCGGCTGCCCTGGTCCGACCGGCTGGCCCGGGAGGGCGGCGGGCTCTGCGGGCAGGCCCTGATGGCCGCCGCCGACACCGCCACGGTGCTCGCGGTGGCCGCCGCCCGGGGCGGGTTCGTGCCGATGACCACCGTCCAGCAGTCCATCAGCTTCCAGCGCCCGGTGACCGGTTCGGACGTCCTGGTCCTGGCCCGGCTGACCAAGGCGGGCAAGCGGATGGCCTTCGCGGACATCACCATGACCGCCGAGGGCTCCGACGAGCCCGCCGCGCACGCCACGGCGGTGTACGCGCTGCTCGGCTGAACCGAGCGGTCCGCGACGGCACCGCCCCGGCCGCCGGAACCTCGGCGTTCGCCCTCATCCCGCCACGTTCCCCGATTCACCCCTGTCACACGGCTCCCACCAGCACCGATGCGCCGGGGGAACGTGTCCGAATCCACCCGGGCCAGTTGAGCGAACTGCCCCCGCGCGCGCCCTTCTCGGAGGAGGCTCGTCACGGGGCCTCGCCAGACACGTCCGGGAGAAGGTGGAAACGGTGCTGCCCGAAAGCACGAACGGCGCCGCTGGAGGCGGCGGACTCGCCGTCCCGATGGACTGGCTGTGCGCCGAGTACGTGGCCGACGACGTGCTGCGCGCCAGCGGCCTGGTGACGCCCGGCACGCTGGAGTTCCGGGCCGGGGTGCAGACCCTCGCCCTGACCGTGCTGCTCGGCGGCGCGGGCCCGGACGGCTGGCTGCGCCGTACCGCGCACGACCACCCCTGGTCCTCCTGGGTGGACGAACGCCTGGCGGCGGCCGCCACCGGACTGCCCGGGCCCGGGCTCGCGCCCGGCCTCGCCGAGCCCGATCTGGCGCTCGCCCGGGACACCTGGCGACGGCTGCGCGACACCGAGCTGCGGGCCGCCGACCTGGCCGGGCTCGCGGGGCTCGGCGCGGTGGACGAGGACCGTCAGGTCTGGCTCCCCGCCTGGCAGTTGGGCGTGGCCCTGAGCCACCTGGCACTGCATCTGTGCTGACGTACGTCAGCCGTGCGGCCCGGGTCCGTCAGCCGTTCGGCCCGGGCCCCTCAGCCGCGGGCCCGGCGCATCAGCAGGTCGCGCAGCTCGCGGGCGTGCCGCCGGGAGACCGCCAGCACCGTGTCGCCGACCCGGACACTCGTCGCCCCGGCGTCGAGCCGCAGTTCGTCGATGCGGCCGAGCGCGACCAGATGGCTGCGGTGGATCCGGACGAAGCCGTGCGCGGCCCAGCGCTCCTCAAGGACCGAGAGCGGCACCCGCACCAGATGGCTGCCCTGGTCGGTGTGCAGCCGGGCGTAGTCGCCCTGCGCCTCCACGTACGCGATGTCGGCCACGGCCACGAAGCGGGTGACACCGCCGAGTTCGACCGGGATCTGCTCGGGCGCCGCGCCACCGGCCGGCTCCCCCGCCACCGGACCGCCCGTGGGCTCGGCACCGGGCCCGGTCCCGAGGCCGGTCCCCGCTGCCGGAGCGGCGTGCACCAGGTCGTGCACCCGGCGTACGGCCTCGGCGAGGCGCTCGCGCCGTACCGGCTTGAGCACGTAGTCCACCGCCTCCAGGTCGAACGCCTGGACGGCGAAGCCCTCGTGGGCGGTGACGAAGACGATCAGCGGCGGCCGGGCGAAGCCGCCGAGCAGCCGGGCCAGGTCGAGACCGCCGAGGCCCGGCATGTGGATGTCGAGGAAGACGACGTCGATGCCCTCGTCGGCGCCGGGGTCCGCGCCGACCGCCCGGCCGATCCTGCGCAGCGCCTCGGTGGCGTCGCCCGCGCCCTCGGCGCAGCGCACCCGGGGGTCGGCCCGCAGGAGGTAGAGGAGTTCCCCGAGGGCCGGCGCCTCGTCGTCGACGGCCAGTACGCGCAGCATGCGCGGGAGTCTATTTCAGCGCCGGGCGGCGCCCGTCCGGGGCGTCGCGCACGCGGCTCACGGGGCTACTTCAGGAGCTTGGAGAGGCGGCGGTCGGCGAGCGGCCTGCCGCCGGTCTGGCAGGTGGGGCAGTACTGGAGCGAGCTGTCGCTGAAGGACACGCTGCGGATGGTGTCGCCGCACACCGGACATGCCTCACCGGCCCGTCCGTGCACCCGCAGACCGCTCTTCTTCTCGGCCTTCAGGCGCCCGGCGGCCAGCCCGTGGGAGCGTGCGACGGCCTCGGCGAGCGTGTCGCGCAGCGCGCGGTACAGGGTGGCGGTCTCGTCGGCGGTGAGGTTCTGGGTGGGCTTGAACGGCGACATCCTCGCCGCGTGCAGGATCTCGTCGCTGTAGGCGTTGCCGATGCCCGCGACGAGGCTCTGGTCGCGCAGCGCGCCCTTGAGCTGGCGGCGTTCGGGGGCGAGCAGGGCGGTGAAGGCGGCCAGGTCGAAGTCGTCGGCGAGCGGGTCGGGGCCGAGCCGGGCGACGCCGGGCACGTCGGCGGCGGCGCGCACCACGTACACGGCGAGGCGTTTGGTGGTGCCCGCCTCGGTGAGGTCGAAGCCGTCGCCGCCGGTGAGCGCGACCCGGAGGGCCAGCGGGCCCTTGCCGGGCTTGGGCGGCCCGGACGGCAGCACGTCCTGCCAGCGCAGCCAGCCGGCCCGGGCGAGATGGGTGACCAGGCGCAGGGCGCCCGCCGGGCCCTCGGTGCCGAGGTCGAGGAACTTGCCGTGCCGGGCGACCTCGGTGACCCGGGCCCCGTCGAGCGCGGTGACGGGTGGGTCGTACGTCTTGAGCACGCTGATCGCGACGGGCAGCACGCGGGCGATCTCCTTGCCCACGAGCCGCGCGTCCAGGAACTCGCGCAGTGCTTCGACCTCGGGCAGCTCCGGCATGTCCCCACCCTGCCGTACGGGCGGGGCGCCCGCGCGCCGGACGCCCCGGGGCGCCGCCCCGCTACTCCCCCGGCTCCGGCGGCAGGCCCGGCTCCGGCGGTTCGGTGGCGAACTCGCACCACACGCATTTGCCGCCGCCGCGCGGTTCGACGCCCCACAGGTCGGAGATCCGGTCGACGAGCAGCAGGCCGCGCCCCGAGACGCCGGACTCCCCGGCCTCGCGGCGGCGCGGCAGGGCGCTGGAACGATCCTCCACCTCGACCCGGAGGCGCCGTTCGGGCCCGGCGAGCATCCGCAGGGTCACGATGGCGCCGCCGTCGGTGTGCATCAGGGCGTTGGTCATGAGTTCGTCGGCGACCAGCTCGATCTCGTCGGAGCGGCTGCCCGCGCCCCAGGCGCGGACGGCGGCCCTGATCATGTGGCGGGCGGAGCTCAGCGCCTCCGGGTCGTTCTGTCCGACGTGCTGCTGGAGGCGTCCGCCGGTCTGCGGCAGGGCTCCCTCGCGGCGCAGCAGCAGGATGGCCACGTCGTCCTCGCCACCGCGCTCGTCGACCACCTCGCACAGGTGGTCGGCGAGTTCCTGGAGGTCGCCGGGGCCGCGCTTGACCAGTGACGACAGCCACTGAAGGCCCTCGTCGAGGTCGGCGCCGGGCTTCTCGACCAGACCGTCGGTGTAGAGCAGCAGGGTCTGGCCGGGGTCCAGCTCGACGGTGCTGACCGGGTAGTCGAGCCGCCCGAACTCGGCGGACAGGCCGAGCGGCAGGCCGCCGTCGACGGGCAGCCGGTGGGCGCTGCCGTCGCGGTCCTGGACCATCGGGTCGACGTGTCCGGCCCGGACGATCTGGACGAGTCCGGTGCCGGGGTCGGCCTCGGCGTAGGTGCAGGTGGCGAAGCGTTCGGTGTCGAGCTCGTGGAGGAAGACGGAGGCCCTGGCCATCACGGTGGCCGGGGTGTGGCCCTCGGCGGCATAGGCGCGCAGCACGATCCGCAGCTGGCCCATGACGGCGGCGGCGTGGGTGTCGTGGCCCTGGACGTCGCCGATGACGGCGCCGACCCGGCCGCCGGGCAGCGGGATGATGTCGTACCAGTCGCCGCCGATGTCCCGGCCGAGCCGGGCGGAGCGGTAGCGGACCGCTATCTGGGCGCCCGGCACCTCGGGGATCCGGCGCGGCAGCATGGCCTGCTGGAGGCCCTCGGCGAGGTCGTGCTCCTGCTCGTAGAGCATGGCGCGCTGAAGGCTCTGGGCGATGGAGCTGCCGAGGGCGACGAGCAGGTTGCGCTCGTCGGCGCTGAAGCCGGTGCGGTCGCTGTAGAGCAGGCCGAGGGCGCCGATCGGGCGGGCCTGGGCGATCAGCGGCAGATAGGCGGCGGAGGTGATGCCGAGGCCGCTGATGTGCGGCCAGAGGATCGGGTAGGAGGCAGCGAAGTCCTCGGGCGAGTCGATGAAGCGGGGGCGCAGGGTGCGGACGACCTCGCTCATCGGGTACGGCTCGTCCACCCGGGTGAACCGGGTGCCCGGCACGAACGCGCCGTCGGGTCCCTCGGCGACCAGATGGATGCGGCCGGCCTCCAGGAGGCCCATGACGAGGCTGGCGGCGCCGAAGTGGTCCATGCCCTGGGAGTCGTTGAGCAGGTCGATGATGTCCTGCACGGTGCGGGCGTGCGCGAGGGCGGCCGTCATGCCCTCGACGATGCTGGTGCGCTGGCGTCTGCCCTCGTCAAGGCCGAGCCGGGCGGCGGACTCGGTGAGCTCCTCGGAGGCGTCCCTGACGATGCCGACGATACGGACCGGGCGCCCGGTGGCGTCCCGCTTGACCAGGCCCTGGGTGTGGGTCCAGCGCTGGACGCCGGAGCGGGTGCGGATACGGAAGTAGGCGCCGTAGCGCTCGCTGCCGTCCTTGAGGGCCTGGGTGACCAGGGTGTCGAGGCGGCGGCTCTCGTCGGTGAGGACGCGGCTGCCGAGGGTGCTGGGGTCGTCGTCGTACTCGCCGGGCTCCATGTCGAAGACGTTCAGCGCACCCTCGTCCATGGTCATCCGGCCGGTGAGCAGGTCCCAGTCGAAGCTGCCCATCCCGAATTCCTGGCCGAACTCATGCAGGAAGCAGCACCCCTCGGCCGTCTCCCCGCCCCCTCTGCCCGCAGTCATGGGGCCAAACTAGGCGCCCGTACGCCCGCTCGCACGGCGAAGATCGGCACAGCTTGGCAACAACGCGCGGGTCAGCCCTCGAAGGTCTCCGGCTGCTGGGGCACCGGGTCGCCCGGCAGCACCTCGTCGAAGGACGGCGGCGGCTCGGGCGGCGGCGGCTCGCCAGGACCGTCGGGGACGGCCGGGGCGTCGGGCGGGTCGGGCACCGCGGGCACGTCGGGGTGCGGCGCGGTGGTCCCGTGGTCCGGTACGGGCGGGGCGGCGGGCTCCTCGGAGCGCTGCGGCTCGCGGGGCGCGGCCGGGGTGTGGTGCGGGACCGGCGGGTGGCCGCCGGTGGCGGGCGGCCGCGGGGCCGGATCGCCGTCGGGCACCGGATCGGGCGGGTTCGCGACCAGGTCGCAGGAGGCCGGGTCGCACGGCGGGAGCACATCGGGCCTGCGGTCCTGCTCGCCGTCGGAGCCGGTCCTGCGCTCCAGCCAGGTGTTGTCGGCGGCGCTGGCGATGACCAGGCTGCCGACCACGCCGGTGGTGGGGGTGATGACGACGACCCGATCGGGGCGGTAGCCCGCCCAGGGCTCGCCGGTGGCGGCGGCGCCCTCGGCGGTGGCGGCCGGGGAGCGCAGCGGGTTGCCGCAGGCGCAGCGGACGCGGGGGGTGCCGTACTCGTCGACGAGGACGGCGGTGCCGGCCTGGAGGACCGTCTGGAAGGCGGTGGCCCGGCCGTCGGCGAAGCCGTGTCCGGTGACCCGGGTGTCGGCGCGGAGCAGGACCGGGGTGAGGCCGCGCAGCCAGCCGCCGAGGTTGTTCTCGGGGATCCCGGCGGACTCGGCGAAGGCCCGGGCCTTGGCGGGTTCGGCGGCGAGGTAGGCGGCCTGCTGGTCGACGTTGCAGCTGGCGACGGAGCGGGTGCCGCCGTAGAGGCCGGGGGTGGCGCCGGTGAGGGTGCGTCCGGCCGGGACCGGGTCGGTCACGCCGGTCACCGGCGGCGCCTCCTGGCTGACCGGGACGCCCTCCTGGGCGGTGGACGCGGTGAAGGGGGCCGGGCCCTGGGACCCGGCGGGCTGGAGCAGCACCTCGCGGGCGGGTGCGGCGGCGGGGTTCTGCTCGGCGCCGGGTTCGCCCGGGTCGCCGCCGGAGCAGCCCGCGAGGAGCAGGGTGGCGGCGGCGAGCGCGGCGAAGGTGCCGAGGAGGGGGCGGGGGGCGGGTCCTGGCCGGTCCTGGGGCCGGTGGCGGCGCGTGGCGCGACGCGGGGCGCCGGGCCCGGGTGAGGTCCGTCGTCTGGATGCGTCGCGCACTGAAGCTCCCACCGGTCGCCGCGAGGTCGTTCTCTCGGAGGTGTCGTTCTCTCCTGTCTGCCGCAGTGGGCGCCCGGCCGCAATCGGGGCGCGTCCATCCGGCGCCCGGCGCGCCCCGAAAGCCCACTTGAACACGTTCAGGGAAGCCTCTAGGCTCAGCCACGACAGCCTTGAACGCGTTCAAAGGAGCGCGTCGGCGGGTGTCGGCGGGTTTCCGCTTCGTCCCGGGGGGGGTGCCGGTCCATGTCCGTCCTGGTCGGCCTGATCGTGCTGCTCGGCATGCTGGTGATCGTGCCGCTGGGCCTGCGGCTGCTCGACGGGCCGCGCCCCGCGAGCCTGCGGCTGCTCGGCCGGGCCTGGCCGCTGCTCGCCCTGCCCGGCGCGGTCTCGCTCTGGCTGCCCCGCGGCCCGCTCGCGGTCGCCCTGGCCGGCTGCTACGCCCTGGCCACCCTGGCGCTCGCGCTGCACGCGCCGGTCCGGCTCGCCCGCACCCGCTCGCTCGCCCCGGCCGAGATCGCCGCGCTCACCGCGCTCGCCACCCCGGCCGTCGCGGGGCTCGCCCTGGTCGCCGAGCGCGGCGGGCACACGCTGTTCGGCTTCGAGCCCGGCATCCTCGCGCTGACCGTCCCGCACTTCCACTTCGCGGGCTTCACCGCGGCCCTCGTCGCCGGTCTGGTCTGCCGGGCGGCGGACGGCCGGGCCACCCGGTTCGCCGCGCTCAGCGTGCCGCTCGGCACCCTGCTCGTCCTGCTCGGCTACTTCGTCGACGACTGGGCCGAACTGGCCGGGGCGGTGGTGCTGACCACCGGGATGTGGGCGGTCGCCCTGGTCACCTGGCGGGAACTGCGGCCCGGGGCGCCGGACCGGACCACCCGGGCTCTGCTCGGCACCTCCGCCGCGATCCTGGTCGCCACCATGCTGCTCGCGCTCAGCTGGGCGCTCGGCGAGGCCACCGGGCTCCCGCACCCCAGCCTGACCTGGATGGCCGCCACCCACGGCCTCGGCAACGCGCTCGGCTTCGCACTCTGCGCGCTGCTCGCCTGGACCCGCACCGGGAGCATCACCGCCCTCACCCGTACGACGCGCCCCACCTGTACTGCTGACCCCGCCCGTACCGCTCGTACCGCTCGTACCGCTCGTACCGCTCACCGAACGGAGCTCCCGGCATGACCCGTCTCATCCGCAGCCTCTCGGACGTCCCCGCTCCGGCCACCGCCACGGGCGACCTCAACTACCGCGAGGTCGGCGCCAGCCGGGTGCGGCCGCTGCCCGGCGGCTATCACCATCTGCACCACAGCGTCCGGGTCGGTGAAGGGCCCGCCGCCTACGCGACCGCCGGGGACGCCGTGACCACCTGGGCCATGCACCGGGCGAGCGGCGCCACGGTGACCAGCCGCGCCCGGCGGGCCGCGCCCGGCGTCACCCTGGAGGTCTCGATGGGCCTCGGGCCCGTGCACTTCGTCGCGCCCTGCCGGGTGATCTGGACCGCGTACACGGAGAGCGAGACCGGCTTCGCGTACGGCACGCTCGACGGCCACCCCGAGTGCGGCGAGGAGTCCTTCGTGGTGGATCTGCGCCCGGACGGCTCGGTGTGGTTCACCGTCACCGCCTTCAGCCGCGCCGCCGCCTGGTACACCCGGCTCGGCGGCCCCGTGGTGCGTGCCCTCCAGCTCGGGTACGCCCGCAGGCTCGGCCGCACCCTGGCGCGGCTGGTCCGGACGGCCGAAGCCGGACGGGGATAGGGCACGCCCTAAGCCGGGCCGGTCGGGCCGCCCGGCGTTAGGCTCCTTCTGTACCTCCGTAAGCCATCCCCAGGAGGCGGGAATGAGCCAGTACGACGAGTACACCAGCCCCTCGCAGGCCGAGGGCGAGCGCCTCGAAGAGGACATGGACGCGGCCCAGAAGTCGCATCTCCATCCCATGACCACTCGCACCACACCGTCCCAGGCGGAGGGGGAGCGGTCGGCGGACGACGGCGACGAGAAGAGCTGACGGCCGCCGTCCCGCCCCCGCGCCCACCTCTGCCCTGACGGCGTACGGCGCCGGACGCGATGGAGTGGTTCACCGCACCCGACCAGTGGCTGAGCCGGATCGTGTTCCAACGGGGGCTCGCCGGTCTGTACACCGTCGCGTTCCTTTCGGCCGCGCTGCAGTTCCGCGCGCTGATCGGGGCGCGCGGGATGCTGCCGGTCCCGGACCATCTGCGGCGGGTCCCGGCCCGGCGGGCGCCCAGCCTGTTCCGGCTGCACTACTCCGACCGCTTCTTCGCGGGCGTCGCCTGGGGCGGCGCCGGACTCGCCCTCGCCCTCGCGGCGGGCGCGGGCGACGCGGTGCCGCTGCCGGTGTCGATGCTGCTCTGGCTGGTGCTCTGGGGTCTGTACCTGTCGATCGTGAACGTCGGGCAGACCTGGTACGCCTTCGGCTGGGAGTCGCTGCTCCTGGAGACCGGCTTCCTCGCGGTGCTGCTCGGCAACGACGACACCGGGCCGCCGGTCCTGGTGCTGTTCCTGCTGCGGTGGCTGCTGTTCCGGGTGGAGTTCGGCGCGGGTCTGATCAAGATCCGGGGCGACCGCTGCTGGCGTGACCTCACCTGTCTCTACCACCACCACGAGACCCAGCCGATGCCGGGACCGCTCAGCTGGTTCTTCCACCACCTCCCCCGGCCGCTGCACAAGGTCGAGTGCGCGGCCAACCACGTCGTCCAGCTCGGCGTCCCGGTGCTCCTGTTCACCCCCCAGCCGGTGGCGACCTTCGCGGCCTGCCTGATGATCGCCACCCAGCTGTGGCTGGTCCTCTCCGGCAACTTCGCCTGGCTGAACTGGCTGACCATCGTCCTCGCGCTGTCCGCCGTGGACACCACCCTGCTCACCGGCACGGGCTCCGTCCCGGCCGCCGCCCACCGCGAGGCACCGCTCTGGTACGTCGTCGTGGTGTGCGCCGCCACCGCCCTGATCCTCTTCCTGAGCCGCCGCCCGGCCCGCAACCTGCTCTCCCGCCACCAGGCCATGAACCGCTCGTACGACCCGCTGCACCTGGTCAACGCGTACGGCGCGTTCGGCTCGGTCGGCCGGATCCGCGAGGAGATCGTGATCGAGGGCACCGACGAGGTGACGGCGCCGCACCCGGGCACGGTGTGGCGGGAGTACGGCTTCAAGGGGAAACCGGGCGATCCCCGGCGCCTGCCCCGGCAGTTCGCGCCGTACCATCTGCGGCTCGACTGGCTGATGTGGTTCGCGGCGCTGTCCCCCGGCTACGCCCGCGACTGGTTCGGGCCGTTCGTCGAGCGGCTGCTCGCCGGGGACCGGGACACCCTGCGGCTGCTGCGGCACAACCCGTTCGCGGCCGCGCCGCCCACGTACATCCGCTGCCGGCTCTACCGCTACCGGTACACGACCTGGGCGGAGCTGCGGGCGACCGGGGCGTGGTGGCACCGCACGCCGGTACGGGAGTATCTGCCGCCGGTACGGCTGCGCGACCTGCGCGACCCGTGAGGCGGCACGCCCGTGCCCCCGGCCGCTCGGGGGCGGCACGGGGGCACGGGGCGATGACGGTGAAGCTCAGCCGGGGAGCGGTCGGCGGGCGGCCGGCCGTCGGCGGCGGACGGTCAGTCGATGCCCTGCAGGATGTGCGGCTCGGCGAGGTCGTCCTCGTAACCGGCCAGCCGGATCGGTGCGGAGCGGGCCCACACTTCCAGGCTGCCCAGCTCGCCGGACCGGCCGGTCCGGGCGGTCCGGACGGTGGGTTCGACGGGGCTCTGCTCCTGCTTGGTCTCTGGTGTCACCGCGCACTCCTTTGTGTCGCGTGCCAATGGGGGTCAAGGGCCGTTCGGTCGCGGTGGCGCCGTTCTGCGGGCGGGATGCGCGGCCGTGTCGGGCCAGTCCCCAGGCCGGTTTCAGGGGGTTCGGTGAAACCCCGATGACCGACCGTGGACATCAGATTAACCAGATGAGCGCGCCAGCGCTCTATGGCGCACAAAAGTGTGACGCGATCGGGTGACTCTGGCCCGTTTCCCCTGCTCGGGAACGGTGGACCGGAACCCCGGCCGTCGCCGGGGCCCCGTCGTCACCAGAGAGCGCGGGACCGGAGTCCGGGTCACCACTTGCCGGGCGCGTAGTCCTTCATGAAGACGCCGTACAGGTCCTCGCCGACCTCGCCGCGCACGATCGGGTCGTAGACCCGGGCCGCGCCGTCGACCAGGTCCAGCGGGGCGTGGAAGCCCTCCTCGGCGAGCCGCAGCTTGTCATAGTGCGGGCGCTCGTCGGTGATCCAGCCGGTGTCGACGGAGGTCATCAGGATGCCGTCGCTCTGGAACATCTCCTGCGCGCTGGTCCGCGTCACCATGTTGATCGCGGCCTTGGCGGCGTTGGTGTTCGGGTGCCCGGCGCCCTTGTAGCCGCGGTTGAACACGCCTTCCATCGCGGAGACGTTCACCACGTACGCCCGGCCGCTCTTCGCCTCGGCCGCGGCCCGTGCCATCACCGGGCGCAGGGCGCTGATGAGGATGAACGGCGCGGTGTAGTTGCAGAGCTGGGTCTCCAGGAGCTCGATCGGCGAGATCTGGTCGATGGTCTGCACCCAGGTGTTGGTGTCGACGACGTCCGGGACCAGGCCGCCCGCGTCGATCGCGGTGCCGTCCAGGTGCCGCTCGATGCTGGCGTTGCCCGCGACGAGCGCGAGGTCGGCGACCGCCTGCGCGTCCAGGCCGCTGGTGCCCAGCGGGAGCGCGGCGATGCCGTCGACGGCGCCGGAGTTGAAGGCGCCGATCACCTGGTGGGCGGGCAGCTCACCGGCGGGCAGCGGCGCGGACTCGCCGTCGACCAGGGCCGCGTAGGCGGCGGGCAGCCGGCGCACGGTCTGGGTGGCGTTGTTGATCAGGATGTCGAGCGGTCCCGCGGCGGCGACCTGCTCGGCCAGGGCCACGGCCTGCGCCGGGTCGCGCAGGTCGATGCCGACGACCTCCAGGCGGTGCATCCAGTCCGCGGAGTCCTCCATCGCCTTGAAGCGGCGGATGGCGTCCTTGGGGAAGCGGGTCGTGATGGTGGTGTGCGCGCCGTCGCGGAGCAGCCGCAGCGCGATGTACATGCCGATCTTGGCGCGGCCGCCGGTGAGCAGCGCGCGCTTGCCGGTGAGGTCGGCGCGGACGTCGCGCTTGGCCCGGTTCAGGGCCGCGCAGTCCGCGCAGAGCTGGTGGTAGAAGTAGTCGACCTCGACGTAGCGGCTCTTGCAGGTGTAGCAGGAGCGGGGGCGCTGGAGTATGCCCGCGATCCGGCCCGCCTCGGTGATCGAGGACGGCAGGATGCCCTCGGTCTCGTCGTCGATGCGCTGCGCGGAGCCGGTCGCGGTGGCCTCGGTGACCGCCTTGTCGTGGGCGGTCTTGGACGCCCTGCGCTCCTGGCGGCGGCGCTGCTTCACGGTCCGGTAGATCCCGGCGGTGGCGCGGCGGACGGCGATGGCGTCGGGGTGGTCGACCTCGATCTTGTCGAGCTCGTCGAGCACCGCGAGGCAGACGGCCAGGCGCTCGGGGTCGATGCCCGGCCCGTGGTCCTGGGATTCTTCGGTCACCGTCATGGCCTTCGTGCTTCCTCGATCGTTCGCGCCGCCACCGGATTCACGGACGGGTTTCGAAGACGCAACTTTACGGAGCCGAGGGCCGCCGCTCCAAACGCGATCCCGGGGCGTGGTCGAACACACAGTCGCCGCACAGGCCGCCGGTCGGTGTCCGGTAGTAGAGGCAGCAGCTGGTGCGGCGCAGCGCGGGGCCGCGCACGGTACGGGCCAGGAGCGGGTCCTCGAAGAGTCCCTGGACCAGGGCGGCGGCCCGTTCGGCGACCTCGGGCCGCCGCTCGGCCCTGGCCCAGCGGGTCAGCTCGCGCAGCGCCCCGGCGAGCGCGGAGCCCGCGTTGCCCCACAGCAGCCGCGGGCTGATCGCGGTGGAGCGGGCGAAGGCGGCGTGCAGGGGCACGAGGTGGGCCTCCTGGACGGCGGCCCGGAGCTCGGCGACGGTGGCGGGGCGGGTGCCCCGCTCCTGGCCGGGCACGCACTCCTGATCGGGCACGTTCTCCTGATCGGCCGCGCCGTCGCCGGGGCCCGCCCACCAGAGGTCGTCGGGCGAGGTGAGGGCGCCGTCCCAGTGCAGGGTGGCGGGCGACAGGTCGGGGAAGCGGCCGTACAGGGCGGCTGGCCCGAGCGCGGTGGACCAGAGGCGGGCGGCGAGGCCGAGCTGGGCGATGGAGGCGCCGACCCGGCGTTCGCGGGCGCCGAGCCGGGCGGTGACCCGGTCGACCCGGGCCCGGAGCGCGGCGGCGCCGTCCGCGTCCGGGTCCCCGGCCGCGTACACCCGCGCGAGCGGGAGGTGGGCGGTGGTGCCGGGGGCGGGCGGGGTGGTGCGCAGGGCGAAGAAGCCGCCGATCCGTGCGCTCTCGGCCAGGTCCACCAACGGTCCTCCCCTAGATGCCGTACGCCAGAGTATGGACGACAGGGTACGGGCCAATGTGGCCCGGCCCGGTGGCGTACTGGCTCGGAATCGTGCCGTCCAGGAGCGTGCGAAGGCCCGGCACGCGCCGCCCGCGAGCGCCGTTAACGGCGCATTCCACCCTGTCTGACCTGCGACGGCGTACATCCGGGGGTGTACGCGGGCCGCGCGTACTGCGTTCGCCGTACGGCCGATCGCGTCCCCAGGGACGACGACGGGAACGCCCCCGAAGAGCGATCGTGGAGAGATGAGCCCCCTCCTGCTGTCCGTTCTCCTCTCCCTGGTCTCCGCCGTCGCGTACGCGGCCGCGGCGATCGTGCAGGAGCGGGTCGCGGCGTCGGCCGAGGGCCCGCGGTACGCGCCGGTGCGCCGACCGGCGTGGTGGGGCGCGGTGCTCCTGAACGGCCTCGGCGCGGCGCTGCACGTGGCGGCCCTCGCGTACGGCCCGCTCAGCCTGGTGCAGCCGCTCGGCGCCCTCACCATCGTGTTCGCGCTGCCGATGGCGGCGCTGTTCGTGGGCCGCCGGGTGGGGCGGACGGCGTGGCGCGGCGCGGTGATGGCGACGGTCGGCCTGGCCGGGCTGCTGAGCCTGACCGGCGGCTCGGACGGCCATCCACTGGCCGACGCCGACCGGCGGCTGCTCGCCCTCGTGACCTTCGGCGCGGTGGCGGTGCTGTTCCTGCTGGCCCGGGTGGTGGGCCGCTCGGTGCTGCGCAGCGTGATCCTGGCGACGGCGGCCGGGGTGGCGTTCGGCATCGCCTCGGTCTTCACCAAGGCGGTCGCCGAGGAGTGGACGGCGGGCGCGCCGCTCGCCGAGTGGACCAGCCTGCTGACGCTGTCCGCGCTCGCGGTCACCGGCCTGCTGCTGTCCCAGGCGTCCTACCGGGGCGCGGGTCTCGCCGCGCCGCTCGCCACGGTCACCGTGGTCAACCCGGTGGTCGCGGCGGCGGTCGGCCTGACCCTGTTCGGCGAGTCGTTCCGGTACGGGGCGGCGGGCACCGTCGCGGCGCTGATCTGCGGCGCGGTGGCGGCGGGCGGCCTGGTGCAGCTGACCCTGGACCGGCTGGGCCGTGCCGACGCGGGCGAGCACCCCCAGGGGTCGGCCCGGGGGTCGGGGTCGGGGTCGGCCCGGGAGTCAGATGGAGACGCCGCGGGCCCTGAGGTAGGCGAGGGGGTCGATGTCGGTCCCGTACCCGGGTCCCGTCCGCATCTCGAAGTGGAGATGCGGTCCCGAACTGTTGCCGGTCGACCCTGAGCGGGCGATCCGCTGGCCGCTGACGACCCGCTGGCCCTCGCGCACGCTGAGCGCCGAGAGGTGGCCGTACTGGCTGTAGCGGCCGTCCTCGTGCCGGATGACGATCTGGTAGCCGTACGCACCGCCCCAGCCCGCCGAGACCACCTTGCCCTCGGCGACGGCCCGTACCGAGGTGCCGGTGGGGACCGGGAAGTCGACGCCCGTGTGATAGCCGCTGGACCAGGAGGAACCGGCCTTGCGGTAGCGGGTGCCGATGTCGGTGTCGGCGACGGGGGCGGTGAACCGGTCGCGCTCGGGGGCGGGCGCGGGCTTCGGCCTGCTGACCGGCTTGGCGGCGGGCTTGCTCGCGGGCCTCGTCACGGGCTTTGCCGCGGGCCTGGTCACCGGGTGGGCGACGGGCTTGGTCACCGGCTTGGCGACCGGCGGCTTGGCCGGGACGGGCTTCGTCGCGGGCGGCTTCACGGGGGTCTGGACCGGCGGCTTGGCCGTGGACTTCACCGGCGGCTTGGCCGAGGGCTTCGCGGTGGGCGGCTTCGCGGTGGGGGGCTTCGCCGGGGCGGGCGCGGGCGCGGTCATCCGCAGGGTGAGGCGCTGGCCGGGCAGGATCAGGTCGGGGTCGTCGCCGACGACGGTGCGGTTGGCGGCGTAGAGCCGGGGCCAGCCGCCCCGCACCTGCTCGTCGCGGGCGATCTTCGACAGCGAGTCGCCGGGTGCGACGGTGTACATCTCGCGGACGGTCGGCACCGAGGTGGCCGTGGCGCCGGAGGCGGGGGTGCGCTGCGCGGGTAACGCGGCCTTCTTGGCGCGCGGGGTGTCGCTCAGCGGGCGCGAGCGCTCGGTCTGCGGGGCGAGGTCCGGGGCCGCGCCGCCGCGCTCGAGGCCGGCGCGCGGGCCGCAGGCGGGCCAGGCGCCGGGGCCCTGGCCCTTGAGGACGCGCTCGGCGACGGCGATCTGCTGGTCCTTGGAGGCGAGGTCGGCGCGCGGGGCGTAGTGGGTGCCGCCGTACTCCTCCCAGGTGGACTGGGAGAACTGCAGGCCGCCGAAGTAGCCGTTGCCGGTGTTGATCTGCCAGTTGGCGGAGGACTCGCAGGACGCGAGTTTGTCCCACACGTCGAGCGCGGCGGCGTGCGCGGGGCCCGCGCCGATCAGCGGCAGGGCCATGCCCGCACCACCGGCGGTGACGAGCGAGGCGCGGTTGATCCGGCCCGGCTGGTGGCGGCGGTGCTTCCCACGTACGGCCATGGGGTCCCCCTCGAACGCATCGGCAGTCGCCCACGGTAGGGGCTGGCAACGGTGCGTGACAAGGGCTTCGGCGAGTCCGGTCGCAGCCGGGCCGGTCAGGCCCCTGATCCGCCCAAGGGGCCGGGCTGCGGCTGGGGTTCGGGATCCGGTACGGGTACGGGGTTGGGCGGCGGGACCGGCGGCGGCGAGGGCGGCGGTACGGGGGACGGCGGCCCGGGCGGCACCGGTCCTGGCGACGGCAGCGGGTCGGGGATCGGGGGTTGGGTCATGGTGTGCCTCCCGGGGTGTGGTGGCGGACGCGGGGCCCGGCGGGCGGGGCGCCCGGCGGGGGCGGGACGGCCGGGGCCGGCCCGGCTCCAGCGTCCCCCCGTCCGGGTACCCCCGCGCGCGGGACCCATGCGTTCGGGTGGCGCCCGCACGCATGGGTCCCGGCGCTCACCAGAGTTCCGGGCTGGCCTTCAGCTGGCTCTTGGCGGCCCGTACGACGTCCTCGGGCGCGGCCGGGGCCTCGTCGGGGTGCCGTTCGGCCCACTTCACGGCGTACGGGCAGAGCGGCACGACGGGGACGCCCTCGGCGGCGGCCGTCCGGTAGAACTCCCGGACCAGCGCCCCGGCGACGCCCTTGCCCTCGTGGGTGGCCTCGACGACGGTGTGGACGGCGACCAGGGCCTTGGGCAGGCCCTCGGCGTCGAGCACGAAGTAGCCGACGAACCCGGCGTAGTCGCCGTCGTCGAAGGCTTCGAGCCGCCCCTGCGCCCGGTCGTCCCGGATCGTCAGGCGCCGGTCCGCCCCCGCGGTCCCTGCTGCGTCAGCCATGTGTGGGCCTCCCTGTGCGTCCGGACGGTCGGGCGTCCGGGCTCTCAGGCCCGCGCGGACGGCGCGGACCCCTGCGCTACGGCGTACGGCGGGCGCACCGCGCCACCGCCCGGTGTGGGCTCGGCGGGATCGCCCCCGAGCTCCACGATGCGGTTCTCGGCGTCGACGTGCACGACACGGGGCACGAGCGCCCGCGCCTCGGCGTCGCTGACCTGGGCATAACTGATGAGGATCACGAGGTCCCCGGGGTGCACCAGATGGGCGGCGGCGCCGTTGATCCCGATCACGCCGGAGCCGCGCTCGCCCTCTATGACGTACGTCTCCAGACGGGCGCCGTTGTCGATGTCGACGATGTGGACGAGCTCGCCGGGGAGGAGGTCGGCGGCGTCCATGAGGTCGGCGTCGACGGTGACGGAGCCGACGTAGTGCAGGTCGGCGTGGGTGACGGTGGCGCGGTGGATCTTGGATTTGAACATGGTGCGGAACATGGAATCGCTCCTGAGTGAGGCTCCCTGCCTGCGTTTTTGCAGGTCAAGTGCGGTCGCCCAGCTTACAGGGCGGTGCTTGTCCGGGGCTGGTCCGGCGGGACTTCCGACCTGATCCGACCGCACGGGCCCCGTGCGGCGCTGCGGGAGCCCGCGGGGCGGGCGGGAGGCGACGTCCGGGGGAACAAGTGGGGGTTCGCCTGCGGGCGTCGCGTCCGTTCCGGCACCGTGGGGGCGTCCCCCTCACCGCGCCGAGGAGTCGCATCGTGACCACGACGTCCACCACCGCCGCCGCCACGTACTGGGAGCCGCTCTGGTCGCGGGGCCGCCGCTATCGGCGGCTCGGCGACGCCGAGGCGCGGCTGATGGAGGACCGGCTCGGCCCCGGGCGCGGCCGGGCGGCGCTCGACATCGGGTGTGGTGACGGTGCGCTGGCCCGGCAGCTGGCCGGGCGCGGGTACCGGACGACCGGTGTGGACTGCTCCCCGAGCGCGCTCGCGCTCGCCGCCGCGCAGGGCCCGGGGGCGGGGACGGGGACGGGTGGCGAACCGGTGTGGCGGTGCCTGGACTTCGTGGCCGACGACCTCGGGGCGCTGCCGGAGCCCGCTTACGCCGTGGTGACCTGCCGTCTGGTCGTCCGGTGGATCGACGACCTGCCGGCCTTCCTCGACCGCGTGCGCGGCCTCCTCGCTCCCGGCGGCACGTTCTGGGTGGTCACCGAGATCGCCGGCCGCCGCGAGGCCGACGACCCCGTGCGGGACCACGGCATCACCCCGGCCCGGGCCGAACTGCTCACCGCGGGCTGGTCCACCGTCCGCACGGCAGACCTCGACGTCCTGCGCTGCTACGCCCTGCGCCCCTGATCCACGCGCCGCTGCGCCTCTTCGAGCCCGGCCTGCCACCGCCTGGCGCCTTCCACCGGCCGCTGGTGGCCGCACTCGACGACGTTGCCCGCCCGGTCGACGACTTCCGCGAAGCACTCACCGTTCTCGATCCAGACGGCGACGTTCTCGATCCCCGCCGCCCGGTCGTCGTCGTCCACCCAGAAGGAGGTGGAGAAGGCCAACTCGTCGCCGTTGTAGTCGGATCGGACGCGGAACGTCTCGTCCGGCCTCAGCCATCGATCCTCGCCCAGGGGCTCGAGCCACATGACGAGCCAGCCCTTGGAACCGTTGTGGACATCCATGACAGCCATGTCCGCAACCCTAGAGGGTTGTCCGGTCGCTCTTGCCGAGTCCCGCGAACCCGGGGGCGGCGGGGGAGCCCGGACGGGTTGGCGTGGTCGAGGACGAGGTAGAGCGCGCGGGGGCGCAGGTCGTCGGCGCGGGCCTTGGCGATGCGCTCGGCGAGGTCGGTGAGGTCGATGCCGTCGGGGCCCTCCGCGACCGGCACGACCGGCACGACCGGCAGGTCGAGGAGCCGGGCGGCGCCGGTCAGGCCGATGCAGGCGGGGCTGACGGAGAGCAGCACGTCCCGGCCGTCGCGGCGCAGCGCGCGAAGGGTGAGGAACAGGGCCTCCGGGTCGACGTGGATGCGTTTGTCCAGGCTGAGTTGACGGGTGATCAGCTCATGACTGAAGCCCTTGGTGCGGCCGTACTGGAGCAGGGGGCGGCGGACCTGTTCCTCGGTGCGGCCGAGGTCGTCGCGCAGATGGCGGTGCTGCTGTGGTGAACCACCGCCGTGGGGCGGTCCCTCGTCTGGTCGTCCGGGTGGACGGCGGCGGCCTGGGTGGCCGACGCCGTCCTCGGAGCGACCTTCGTGGCCGTGGAGTTCCGGGCCGCGGACCCGGTGGTACCGCCACGGCTGCTGCGCGACCGGACCCTGACACCGGCCGTGGTCGCCTCGTTCGCGCTCGGGCCCGCGATGTTCGCCGCGCCCGCCCTGCTCACCCGGTACTTCCAGGACGCACGCGGTCACGCACCGGCCGTCGCCGGGCTGGCGACCCTGCCAATGATGCTCGGACTGCTCGCCGCCACCACGGTCGACGGCCGGCTGGTGTCCGCGCACGGACACTGGAAAGCGCCCGGCGGCCTGAGCGGCCCGGCGGACCGGGCCGCCCGGGTCACTTCTTGGCGGCCGGCGCGGGCGGCGTCGGCGGGTGCGGCGGCTCGGGCAGCCCGGCGGGCAGGCAGGGCGGGATCGGGCCCTTGGGGACGACCGGCTTGATCACGTCGAACGAACCGGGCTTGCCGCGCTCGGCGTTGGGGAATCCGATGATGATGCTCCGGCCCCGGGGGATCTTGTCGGGCTTGATGAAGAGGACGGTCTTGCCGTTCTCCTTCGCCAGCCGCGTGGCCATCGTCGCCGGGTCCTCCGTCGGGACGGAGCCCTTCGGAAGCGCGGGGGGAGCGGGCGGGTTCGGCAGGTTCTTGGCCCCCGGCGGGACGGTGGGCGTGCCGAGCGGCGGCTTGCCGCTCTTCGGGCCGGGGAAGTTCTCCCAGGGGACGGTGCACTTCGGGTCGCCCGTGTACACCTGGACGTGGACACCAGCCTTCGCCATGTCCTGTTCCAGGGCATTGATGTCGAGCTTGGCGTCCGGCTGGGCGATGGTGAGCTTGACCCCGCCGTCCTTGACCTGCTCCACGGTGTAGGCGGCGGCCGTCCCGGCGGGCAGCAGGGTGAGCGCGACGGCTCCGGCCGCGGCGGCGATTCCGGCCGGTACGGCGATGCGCACGCCACGGCGCCTGCGCCGCCTCACCGTCTCGTCCTGGTGCGACTGGGAAAGCAGACTGGTCATCAGATGGTCCTCACGCTGGGTCCGTCGGCCGGCCGGGAAGTCGCGCGCTTCCGGCACCGGCAGCATCCGACGCAGCGTCCGCAGGTCGTCGTCCTCGTTCCGGTTCATCGCGCTCCCCTCTCGTTCGGCTTGACCGCTTCGGTGCGGTCATCAGCTGTCTGCCGTTCCACGGCGACGGGTTCCAGGTTCGGGACAAGATTTTTTCGGGCCAGTTTCTCCAGCCGCCGACGGGCCCGGGACAGCCGCGACCGTACGGTGCCGACAGGCACCCCGAGCGCCTCTGCGGCCCCCGCGTAGTCGAGCCCGGCCCACACGCACAGCGCCAGGACCTCGCGGTCGCCCCGGGAGAGCCGGTCCATGACCTGCTTCACCGCGGCGATCAGCTCCTGGTCCTCCAGGCGTCCGACCAGTTCGTCGGCGAAGTCGGGCAGCAGCTCGGGAGCGGGCATCCGCTCCATCAGGGCCTGGTGCCGCCGGGTCACCCGCCACCGGCGGTGCATCACATGGTGGGCGATGCCGAGCAGCCAGGGCAGCAGGCTGCCGCCCTCGGGGTCGACCTTGTGGCGCAGCCGCCACGCTTCGAGGAAGACGAGCGACGTGCAGTCCTCGGCGGTCGCCCAGTCACCGGCGAGCCGGAAGCAGTGGTTGTACACGGCCTTGCCGTGTTCTCTGAACAGCACGTTGAACGCGCCTTCGTCGCCGCCGCGCACGCGGGCTCTGAAACCTGGATCCATGTCCACCTCTGCCACTTCGGGACTCAGGGGTTCCCTGTGAGGCCGGTCACGGTCACACGGAAGGTGGCGCGGTAGTCGGCGGGCGAGGTGCCGACGTGCCGGTGGAAGGCGGCGCGGAACGCGGCGGGGCTGCCCAGGCCGGACAGCCGGGCGATCCGTTCGACGGGGGTGGTCGTGGTCTCCAGGAGTTCCCGCGCCCAGTCGATCCGGGCGGCGGTGAGCCAGGCCATCGGGGAGGTGCCGGTCTCCTCCTTGAAGCGGCGGATGAACGTCCGCCGTGACATGTGGGCGCGCGCCGCCAGCTCGTCGACACCATGGCGTACGGCGAGTTCGCCGAGCAACGCGGCCCGCAGCGGGGCGAGTTCGTCACCGCGCTCCGGGGGCCGGAAGCGGTCGATGAACTGGGCCTGCCCGCCGGGGCGTTGCGGCGGGGCGACCAGGTCGCGGGCCCGGGCGTTGGCGACGGCGGCGCCGTGGTCGCACCGGATGATGTGCAGACAGAGGTCGACGCCCGCGGTCACCCCGGCCGAGGTGAGGATGGAGCCGTCGTCGACGAACAGCTGGTTGGGCCGGACGTCGACGCGCGGGTGACGGGCCTTCAGCCGGGCCGCGTACTCCCAGTGGGTGGTCGCGGGGCGGCCGTCGAGGAGTCCGGCGGCGGCAAGCGCGAACGCCCCGGTGCAGATGGACACGAGGCGCGCCCCGCGCGCGTGTGCCGCGCGGAGCGCCGCGAGGACCGGTGCGGGCAGGGGTGCCTCGGGGTGCTCGTACCCCGGTACGACGACGGTGTCGGCCACCCGCAACGCCTCGGGCCCGGCGGGCGCGCCGACGGTGAACCCGCCGCTGACCACCGGCCCGGCCGAAGGGTCGGCGCAGACGGTCACCTCGTACCGCGTGCCGCTCCCGAACGCCTGGACCGGGATGCCGAGATCGAGCGGGAGGACACCCGGGAGCGCGAGGACGGCGACGCGGTGGGGAGTGGGGACGGCCGCCGATTCGCTGTCGCTCGGGGGCCTGGGCGCGGGCGCGGTCGGGCGGCGGGGCGCGGGGGTCGGCATGGCACGATGCTAGCGATGACCGGCCCGCGTGCCACTGTCGGGGCGGACGGCCCGCTTCCTATCGTTCGGGCATGGACTTCACACTCGAACTGCCCACGGGACCGCTCGCCGAGGCCGTCCTCACCACCGTCCGCGAGACCGAGACCCTTCCGGTCGCCAACCACAGCGTGCGGACGTTCTTCTTCGCCGAGATCCTGGCGGCCCGCGAGGGATGCCTGACGGACGCCGCGTACGACCGTGAGCTGCTGTTCGCCGCCACCGTGCTGCACGACCTCGGCACCGGCACGCTCGCCAAGGGCGCGGCCCGCTTCGAGGTCGAGGGCGCGGACCTGGCGGCGGAGCTGCTGCGCCGTCACCAGGTCCCGGAGGCGGACGTGGACCGGGTGTGGGAGGCGATCGCGCTGCACACCTCGCCCGGCATCGCCGAGCGGCGCGGTCTGCTCAGCTACCTCACACGGGAAGGTGTGGGCATCGACTTCGGCCGCCGCGCCGACGTGGCCGAGGAGCACCAAGCCGCGATCCACCATGCCTATCCGCGGCTCACCATGGTGCGTTCCCTGGTCGACGCGATCGTGGAGCGCGCCGCCCGCTCGGACGCGGCGGCGCCGCGCTACGCACTGCCCGGCGAACTGCTCCGGGAGCGCGCGGCGGACGGTGTGACGGGGCTTGAGCTGGCGGCGGCGAGCTGTCCGTGGGGTGAGTGACGGCGATCGCCCCGGCCGGTCCGCCCTCAGGGGCGGGGCGCGGTCTCCCGGGTGTGGACCTCCAGGGCGGCGCGGACGGCGGATTCGACGGCTCCCTCGATCCAGGCCGGTTTGACCGAGGTGTGGCAGCCCGCGAAGTGCAGCGGGCCTTCCGCGGTGGCGACGTCGGGCAGCAGTTCGGTGTGCTGGCCGGGCAGGAGGACGGACGCCTCGCCGTACGCGTAGGGGTCGCGCATCCAGGACTGGGTGCGTCCCATGCCCGTGTAGAAGACCTCGACGCGCTGCCCGTACACGTCCTGGACCCCGCCGAGCGCCTTCGGGTAGCGCTCCTCGTCGTCGAGGGCGTCCCACTTCAGGGCGTCGTCGGCCCAGCTGTACGACGCCAGCAGGACGCCGCCGGGGCTTCCGGGCACGGGGTGGGACGGCTCGAACATGAACCGGTTGGCGTTGTCGCTGGTCGAGCCGCCGCCGATGACCTGGGCGGCTTCGGGCTGGTCGCGTAGGGCGGACCGGTGGGCGGCGTAGTGCGCGCGCTGGCCCGCGGTGATGTGGCCCGGCGGCACGGAGGGGTGAGCACCGAGCAGGGAGCCGTCGCCGGGGGTGGCCCCGCGCCGGTACCGCTCGTACAGGCCGGGGCTGATGGCATCGAGCTCGGTCTTCCAGTCCGCCTCGTCGAACTCCCACCAGCGGCGGGAGAATTCGAGCAGCACCTTGGTCGCGGCGTCGTAGTGCAGTTCGGTCACGGCCCTCCGCTTGCCGTACGAGAGCGCGGGGGTGAAGGTGACGTGGCGCAGGCCCGCGAAGGGGACGGTGATGATGGCCTCGTCGCCGGTGAACGACTCGCGGACGACGGTGCCGTCGCGCCCTTCGGAGACCGTGTGGACGGTGACCCCGCCGCGCGCGCCGTGTTCGACCCGCACGGCGCGGCGGTCCAGGCGGACGACGTCCGCCACCTTCGCGTACAGCGCGTCGGCCAGCGTCGCCGTGCCGTCGGGCAGCTCGTAGAAGGCGGTGTCCGGGCTGATCAGCGCGGCGGACAGGAAGCTGTGGACGAAGGAGAGGTGGAGCCGGGAGGTGACGTTCTGGACGGTGCCGACGAGGTCGACGGTACGTGCGTCGAGTCCGGCCTCCTCGGTGAGGTACCGGTACATCGACCAGTCGCCGTACCGCTGGAGCACGGCGGCCCAGCCCTCGACCAGGGCGCGGCCCTGCTTGCCTTCGATGAGGGAGCGCGCGGGCCCGAGCGCCGCCCGGTAGATCTCGGCCGCCGTGGTGTCCAGGTGCTTCTCCGGCACGCCGAAGGTGCGGTTCAGGGTCCGGGGCCGCCGCTCGTACTCCGAGCGGCGGACGCGGACGCCGTTGGCCTGGATCCAGGTCCGGTTCGCGGGCCTGCCCGAAGAGTCCACGTCGGTGAGGTAGAACCGGCGGCGGCGCAGCCCGAGTCCGTCCATCAGGCCGGTGACCAGCGGGTGGCTCTCGGGGATGCGCATCGCGCCTGCTTCCGCGTACTGGCGGCGGTCGGCGAAGGGCTGCGCGGCGCCCTCGTGGCCCCCGGTGCGGAAGGTCTTGATGCGGCCGCCGACCCTGTTGCCGTTCGCCTCGACGACCGTCACGTCGTGTCCGGCACGCCGGAGCAGGTCCGCCGCGACGAGGCCCGCGGGCCCCGCGCCGACGATCAGGACCTTCTTGCGGCGGCGCCCGCGCGGGAGTCCGTCGTGGAGCAGGATCCTGGCGTAGCCCGGGACGAGCGGTGCGTCGTGCTCGTCAAGGACCAGGATGGCCCGGGCGACGGCGAGGCACGTCTCCCAGGAGGCGGCGGGAGCCTGCGGAGCGGGCCGCCCCGGAGGCGTGCCGGGCAGGGCCGTGGCCGGTGAGGCGCCGGACAGCGCGGTGACGAGGGCGGCGGCGCCGGTGGTGGCGACCACGGCGCGCCGGGTGAACGGTGTGTGCATGCCCGCACTCTTGGCGACGGCGACGGCCCCGCCGCGCGGGACACACACGGGCGTCCGGAATTCACCGCCACGTGGCCGCCGTCGCGTCCGCCGTGCGGCCGAGGTGTGAAGTGCGCGGCGTGCCCGGCCTGCCTTCCCCGCTCGTCCCGGCCGGGATCGCATCATGACCCCGCCGCCGGTCGCCGGCCGGCCGCGTGAGTGGGGAAGCGGGGAGGATCGGGAGTGCTTGTGCTGCAGCGGTTCCGCTACCGGGTCGACACCGTGATGGGACGGGGCGCCCCCGCCCTGTTCCTCGTGCTGGCGGCCCTGTGCTGTCTGTTCGCCGTCCTGAACGGCCTGACGCTGCTCCTGTTCGCGCCGGACGGCATCCGGCCCGCGGGCGCGCGTTCGTCGGTGTGGGCCGGATTCCTGCGAGTGCTCAGCCCGGCTCTGCTGGTGAAGGACCGGGGATCGGCCCCGTACCTCGCCCTCGCGGTCGTGATGGCCTTCAGCGGCATCATGCTGATGAGTGCTCTCATCCCGGTCATCAACGCCGGTCTGCACAACCAGCTCGCCCGGCTGCACGCCGGAAGGTCCCCCGTCGTGGAATCGGGTCACACCGTGATCCTCGGCTGGTCCTCCCAGGTGCATGTGCTCATCGCCGAGCTCGTCGAGGCCGACCGGGGCCGCCGGCGCCGCTCGTGCATCGCCGTCCTCGCCGCCGGGGACCGCACCCGGATGGAGAACGAGATCCGGGAGCGGGTCCCCGCCCTCGGCGGCACCCGGGTCGTCTGCCGGACCGGGGACCCGGCCGACCCCCAGGACGTGTCGCTCATGCATCCCCAGCGGGCCCGCTCCGTGATCGTCCTGGCGGCCGAGGAGGACCGTCCCGACCTCGGCGTCATCAGGTCGCTGCTCGCCGTGGCCAGGGCCCGGCACGAGCCGGACACCGGCCCGTTCGTCGTCACGGGGATCGAGGACCACCAGAACCTCGCCGCCGCGCGCCTGGCCGGCGGCCGCCGCTGCCGGGTCGTCAGCACCCAGGGCTTCATCGCCCGGCTCATGGTGCAGAGCAGCCTGCAGTCCGGACTGTCCGACGTCTACACCGAGCTGCTGGACTTCGCGGGCCACGAGCTGTACACGAGCCGCCATCCGGAACTGACCGGACGCCGGTTCGACGGCATCCTGCGGGCCTTCCGCGCCTCCACGGTCATCGGGCTGCTCCGGCCGGACGGCACCATCCTGATGAACCCCGCCGGGGACACCCGCGTCGGCGCGGGCGACGATATCGTCCTCATCAGCGAGACCGCCACCAGCATCGCCCTGCTGCCCGAGGTTCCCGAGCTGCCCGAGGTGCCGCGCCCCGGGGTGCCCACTGCCGCGCGCAGCGGCCGCAGCGTCCTCGTCCTCGGCCACAACCACCGGCTCACGGACATCGTCGAACAGTTCGCCGCCCATCTGCCGACGGGGTCACGCGTCCATGTGGTCGCCGACGCGCCGGACCCGGTCGACGACGCCTACGAGGCCGGTCTGGAACTGACGACCCAACGGGCGGACACCACTCGGCGCCACGTCCTGGAGGGCCTCCGCGTGGAGAAGTACGACCATGTGATGGTTCTCGGCCCCGACGACCACGACCCGCGCGGGGCGGACGCCGGGACGCTCACCACGTTGCTCAACCTGCGCGACCTGGCGGGGGACGAACCCCCGCCGTACACCCTGGTGACCGAGATGACGGACGACCGCAACCGTGTCCTGGCCCAGGCCGCCCGGCCCGACGACCTGATCGTCAGCAGCAACCTGCTCAGCCTGCGCCTCGCCCAGATCTCCGAGAACCCGCATCTCGACCGGGTCTTCGACGAACTCTTCGCCCCCACCGGCTGCCAGATCACGCTGCGCCCCGCGGCCGACTTCGTGCCTCTCGGCCGGCCGGTCGGCTTCGGCACCGTGATCGAGTCCGTCCGGGGCCACGGCGACCTCGCCATCGGTCACCGCCTCGCCCGCCACGTCGGTGAGCCGCCACACCACGGCGTCCGGCTGAACCCGGACATGACCGCCACGATCAGCTACGCCCCGGAGGACCGGATCGTGATCCTGACCTCGACCTCGGTCATCCCGCCCGACTGAGCGGGGAGGGCTGGTGGTTGCCGGGGGCGGGCGCGGGGGGCTTCGGGGCGTGGCCGGCCCCCGCGCCGACGGGGTGCGGGCAGGGCCGGGGCGTGGCCGGCCCGCGCCGGATGAGGGCGCGGGGCCGGATGGGACGGTTCGCGGGGCGGCCTCAGCGGCGGGCCCCGCGGCGCTCACTTCAGTGCCAGTACTTCATGTCCGTACGTCCTCCCCCGTGGTGGCGCGCAGCGTCACCTCGAAGCGGTCGAGTCCGCGCAGGGTGAGGTTGCGCCGGTGCCGTGGTTCCGCGACCGCCCGTGCGCCGGGGTGATCCGTGGCGAGGGTCCCGAGGACCGATCCGGCGAGCCGGATCGCCATGGACGCGCCGAGGCAGGCGTGGGCGCCGCGGCCGAACCCGAGGTGCGGGTTGGGCGCGCGGTCGAGTCGCAGCTCGGAGGGGTGGTCGAAGCGCGCCGGGTCGTGGTGTCTGGGGGCGCCGTTGGCGCGGGTGGAGGCGCGGGTCGCGTGGGGGACGTTGTTGCGGCGGTTCCCGGATCTGCGGCTGGCGGATCCGGCGGAGGAACTGACGCGGCGGGAGGGGATTTTGCGGGGGATGGCGAAGCGGTGCGGGTGCGGGTTGCGGGTCGTCGGTGGTGCGGGTCGTCGGTGGTGCGGGTCGTCGGTGGTGCGGGTCGTCGGGGCCTCCGTGGGGGTGGGGGTGTCCGGACTGTCGAGTCCGCCGTGCTGCGCACGAGCTCCCTCGCCTTTACGTCCGGACACCCCCACCCCCACTCCGACCCCGACCCCCTCCCGCCGGACCCCTGGCAACCGGGCCCGGGTGGGTGGGCCCCCGCCCCGCCGGACGGGGAGGGTGAGGGTGGGTGGGGAAGGGGGTGGGTGGGGACCCGTCCACCGCTGGCTGGGGTGGGTGGGGGCCGTTCGTCGTACGGGGAGCGTGAGTTGGGGTCAGGGGGTGTGGCGGAGGGCTGAGGCGTAGGCGTCGTCCGGGTCCAGGCGGCGGAGTTCTTCCGCGATGAGTTCGGCCGTCGTGCGGACCTTGAGGGCCATCACGCGGCTGGGCTGGCCCGGGATGGAGAGGTGGGCGACCGGGCCCTCGGGGCGGTCGATGCGGATCTCGCCGTCCGGGGTGCCCATGCGGACGGCGGTGACGACGGGGCCGTCGGTGACGACCCGCTCCACCGGTACGCCGAGGCGGTCGCCGAACCAGCGGGAGAGGAGTTCCGCGCTCGGGTTCTCCGCCTCGCTCTCCACCGCCGCCGAGGTCACCGTCGCGCCTGCCTGGTCGAGTGCCGCCGCCAGCAGCGAGCGCCAGGGGGTGAGGCGGGTCCAGGCGAGGTCGGTGTCGCCCGGGGCGTAGGAGGCGGCGCGGGTCGCGAGGGCGGCGATCGGGTCCTCCATCGCGTAGGCGTCGGTGATCCGGCGCTGGGCGAGGGAGCCCAGCGGGTCCCGGCTGGGGACCTCGGGCGCGTCGACCGGCCACCAGACGACGACCGGGGCGTCCGGCAGCAGCAGCGGCAGGACCACGGAGTCGGCGCGGCGGGCCACCTCGCCGTGCAGGCGGAGCAGGACGGTCTCGCCCGCGCCCGCGTCGGTGCCGACCCGGACCTCGGCGTCGAGGCGGGTGACGTTGCGGGCGCGCGGGGCGCGGGCGTGCCGGGTGATGACCACCAGGGTGCGGGACGGATGTTCGCGGGACGCCTCGTTCGCGGCCTTCACCGCGTCGTAGGCGTTCTCCTCGTCGGTCACGATGACGAGCGTGAGGACCATGCCCACCGCCGGCGTGCCGACGGCGCGGCGGGCCTCCAGGATCGCCTTGTTGATCTTGCTGGAGTTGGTGTCCGTGAGATCGATCTTCATGACCGGCACCGGTCCCTTCCGTCGCATGCCCGCGTCCGCGGCTCGCCCCGCTCTCCCGTCAAGCCCCGAGCGGCGCGGAATCTTCCCTGATCGGGATCTTCTCCGAACACTACTCAGGTTCCGGGCGGCGCTCGTCCCGGGCACCGGGTTCAGGACTCGGAGACCGCCAGGACCAGCTTGCCCCGGGTGTGGCCCTCGCTGTTGAGGCGCCATGCCTCGGCCGCCTCGGCGAGCGGCAGGACCCGCTCCACGAAGACGGTCAGGCGGCCCTCGTCCGCGAGCGCGGCCAGGGTCGCCAGCCCGATGCCGTCGGGGCGCACCCAGACGTAGTGGCCGCCGAGCGCCGCCGCCCGGTGGTCGGCGATGGACGCGAGCCGCCGGGCCGAGCCGAGGAGTTCGACCGACACGTCGAGGGACTCGCCGCCCACGAAGTCGAGCGCCGCGTCGATCCCGTCCGGGGCGAGGGCGCGGACCCGCTCCGCGAGCCCGTGGCCGTACGCGACGGGTTCGGCGCCCAGTTCGCGCAGGAACTCGTGGTTCGCGGGGCTCGCCGTGCCGATGACCCGGGCGCCGCGGGCCACCAGAAGCTGGACGGCGAGCGAGCCCACGCCGCCGGCGGCGGCGTGCACCAGGACGGTGTCGTCGGGTCCGGCGCCGACCCGGTCGGCGGACTGCAGCGCGGTGAGTCCGGCGAGCGGCAGGCCCGCGGCCTGTGCCCAGCTGTACGAGCGCGGTTTGCGGGCCAGCATCCGGACCGGGACGGCGACCTGCTCCGCGTAACCGCCGTGCTCGGCGCTGTCCTTGCGGATGTAGCCGATGACCTCGTCGCCGGGGGCGAACTCGGTCGAGTCGAGGCCGTTGCGGCCGACCACCCCGGCGATGTCCCAGCCGGGGATCATCGGGAAGTGGCTGACCATGATCGGGTCGAGGCCGCCGGCCGCGAGTTTCCAGTCGACCGGGTTCACCCCGGCGGCCCGGACCTGGACCAGGACCTCGCCGGGGGCCACCTTGGGTTCGGGCAGCTCGGTCAGGGCGAGGGCGTCGGGGCCCCCGTACGACGGCAGTGTGATGGCCTTCACCGGGTCAGTCCTCCGTGTCGCGCGGGTCGGTGCCGTGCTCGTGCGCGGCGGGATCGTGCGTGGTGTGGTCGTCCGAGGTGTGGTCGTCGGTGGCGCCGCTCTTGGGGTGCCGGGCCGTCCGGTCGTGGCCGTTCGTGGCGGCGGGCCCGGGCGTCTCGCGGGCGGTGGTGTGCTGCGGTTCGGGTTCCTCGGGTTCCGGAGCGCGTACGGCGTCGGCGCGGCGGCCGACCACCGCCGCGGCGGCCAGCGCGGCGCCGACGAACGCCGTGGCGACCACCCAGGGGCGGTCCACCACATGCCCGGTGGCGTGGTCGAGCGAGAGCCGCCCCGCGCCGGTGATCCCGATCGCGGCGGCGGTGAAACCGAGGAACGCGGGGTACTCGTAGCCGCCGCCCATCGCGAAGAACCCGGCCGGGGCGTGCACGGCGACCGCTCCGGCCATCGCCCCGGCCGCGGCGGCTCCGGCCGCCGGGGTGGCCAGGCCGAGGGCGAGCAGCGCGCCGCCGCCCGCCTCGCCGAGTCCGGCGGCGACGGCGCTCTGCCGCCCCGGGTGGAAGCCCATCGCCTCCATCGAGCGGGTGGTGCCCTCGATTCCTCCGCCGCCGAACCAGCCGAACAGCTTCTGGGCACCGTGCGCGACGAGGACGGCCCCGGTGCCGGCCCGCAGCACGAGCAGCCCGAGGTCACGGCGGTTGAAAGCGGTCATGGGGTCTCCCGGGTCGGCGGTACGGCGGTACGGGCACGGGGTGCCGGGTGCGGGCGGTCCGGTCGCGGCGGGCGCGCCCCGTACGGCGGGGGCGTCCGGTGCGCGTCCGGCGCGGTCCTGCTCCTCCACTCTGCTCCGTACCGCCGGACAACCCTTCGCGCTGTTCGTCCATACAGGTCATCTTTTGCGGCGTACGTCCGGTGCTGCTTGAGTGAGAGCGCCGATCACGGGCCGATCGGTGCCTCGGCGACGCGAAGGAGTGTGGGGACGGATGACCGCTGGAACCGCAGAGCCGCCCGGGACCGCCGCGCTGCGTGCCCGGGTGAGGGAGCTGATGCCCCGGGCGAAGGAGGACCTGGCCCGGCTGGTGGCGCTGCGTTCGGTCGCCGATCCGCGTCAGTTCCCGCCCGAGGAGTGCGCGAGGACCGCCGACCTTCTCGTCGACGCGTTCACCGAGGCGGGTCTGCGGGACATGCGCCGGGTGCCCACGCCGGACGGCAGCGACGCGGTGGTCGGGCACGCGCCGGGCCCCGAGGGCGCGCCGACCGTGCTGCTCTACTGCCACTACGACGTGCAGCCGCCGCTCGACGACGCGGCCTGGCGGACCCCGCCGTTCGAACTCACCGAGCGGGACGGCCGCTGGTACGGGCGGGGCGCCGCCGACTGCAAGGGCAACATCGCCATGCACCTGACGGCGCTGCGGGCCCTCGGCGGCGGCGACGGCGGCCCGGACCGGGGGTTCCCGGTCTCGCTGAAGTTCGTCGCGGAGGGCTCGGAGGAGCAGGGCACCGGCGGACTTGAGGAGTTGGTGGCGCAGCGGCCCGATCTCTTCGCCGCGGACTGTCTGTTGATCTGCGACACCGGCAACTTTGCGCGCGGGCTGCCGACCGCGACGACCTCGCTGCGCGGCCTCACCGACGTGGTCGTGACCGTGTCCACGCTCAAGGGCGCCATGCACTCCGGCATGTTCGGCGGCCCGGCCCCGGACGCGCTCGCCGCGCTGATCCGGATCCTGGACAGCCTGCGCGACGAGGCGGGCGACACCACCGTCAAGGGCCTCGCGTCGGACGGCATCTGGGAGGGCGTCGACTATCCGGCCGAGCAGTTCCGGGCCGACGTCGGCGCGCTCGACGGGGTCGCCCTGCTCGGCAGCGGCACGGTCGCCGACGCCCTGTGGGCCAGGCCCGCCGTCACCGTGCTCGGCATCGACTGCCCGCCGGTGGTGGGCTCGTCGGCCGCGGTGCAGGCGTCGGTACGGGCCCGGGTCAGCCTCCGGGTGCCGCCGGGCATGGACGCCGACGAGGCCCGGTCGGCGCTCACCGAGCATCTGCGGGCGGCGGCCCCGTGGGGCGCCCGGGTGGAGGTGACGCCGGAGAACGCGGGCCAGCCGTTCCGGGCGCGCACCGACGGCAACGCGTACCGGACCCTGGCCGCCGCCTTCCGGGCGGCGTACGGGAAGGACATGGTCACGGCGGGGCAGGGCGGGTCGATCCCGCTGTGCAACGTGCTGGCCGGGCAGTTCCCCGACGCCGAGCTGGCGCTGATCGGGGTGGAGGAGCCCGGCTGCCTGATCCACGCGCCCAACGAGAGCGTGGACCCGGAGGAGATCGAGCGGATGGCGCTGACCGAGGCGTTGTTCCTGAGCACGTACGCGACCCCGCTCTGACGGGTGCGCGGCAAGACAAGCGGCAACAGTGGAGGACCGTGATGACCGAGACCCATGAGCGCCCCCCGCACGACGGCCCGTCGGGCGGCGCCCGCGACGACGACCTGCCGCCGGGACCGCTCGGCATGCTGGCGGGCAACGCCTGGCAGGCGCTGCTGCTCGCCGGGATCGCCGCGCTCGTGCTCGGTGTCCTGGTGCTGGTGTGGCCGGGCGCCTCGCTCGTCGTGGCCGGTGTGCTGTTCGGCCTGTATCTGCTGTTCAGCGGTGTGATGCAGCTGATCGCCGCGTTCGGCACGCACGCCAGGACCTCGCTGCGGGTGATGGCCTTCATCAGCGGCGCCCTGTCGATCCTGCTGGGCCTGTTCTGCTTCCGGGGTGCGATGCAGTCGATCCTGCTGCTCGCGCTGTGGATCGGGATCGGCTGGCTGTTCCGCGGCATCACGCAGACCGTGGCGGCGGCGTCCGACGAGCGGATGCCCGCGCGCGGCTGGCAGATCTTCCTCGGCATCGTGAGCGCGCTCGCGGGTGTGGTGCTGATCGTGTCGCCGCTGGAGTCGGCGGCGGTGCTGACCCTGATGGGCGGGATCTGGCTGCTGGCGGTCGGCGTGGTCGAGATCGTGACGGCCTTCCAGGTCCGCTCGCGCGCCAAGCACATCCCGCCCGGCGTCTGACCCCGCCCCCCGCGCCGCCCGGCCCGTCCGCCCCGCCCCGGCTCCCCCGCCGGGGCGTCGGCGTGTCCGGCCTCGTCGTGTCCGGCCTCGTCGTGTCCGGGGCGCGGGGCGGCTGTCGCCGGTGGCGGTCGGGGCCCGGCGGGGTCCGGCCGCGCCGCGCTGCGCTACATTTTGCCGGTCCTTGACCGCGATCAGCCACGATCCTTCCCTCCCGGAGCCGGCACCCCATGAGCGACATCCTCAACGGCCTCGGCCGCACCACCGCGTACGGCGCCGTCGGCGTCGTCCTGCTGATGCTCGGCATCCTCCTCGTCGACCTGCTGACCCCGGGCAAGCTCGGCCGGCAGATCTGGGAGGATCGCAATCGCAACGCCTCGATCCTGCTGAGCTCCGCGCTGCTCGGCATAGGCGGCATCGTGTTCACGGCGATCTGGACGACGTACGACGACTTCGCCAAGGGCCTGGTCTCCACCGCCGCGTTCGGCCTGCTCGGGCTCGTCCTGATGGCGGTCGCGTTCCTGGTGGTCGACCTGGTGACCCCGGGCAAGCTGGGCGCGACCCTGGTCGACCCGGAGCCGCACCCGGCGGTCTGGGTGACCGCCTCGTGCAACCTGGCCGTGGCGGCGATCGTCTCCGCGTCCATCGCGTAGTTCGTGGTCCATCGCGTCGTTCCTACCGGCGGTCGGTGAGCACCTCGGCCAGCCGGTCGGTGAAGCCGGTCAGCCAGTCGAGCATCGGTCCGCCGCGGGCGACCCGGAACCCCTGGCGGCGGCCCCAGAAGGACGCCCGGACGGCGTGGAACTGGGCCCAGCGCCGGACGCGTTCGCGGTCGAGCTCCGCCGCCTCGGCGAAGACGTCCACCACGCGGTGGGCGGCCTTGCGCAGGTCGTCCGCCTCGATGAGGGTCAGCGCGCGGGACTTCAGCAGGGTGCCGCCGTCGTAGGCGGGATCCCCCACGTGGCCCTTGGGGTCGACCGCGAGCCACGGCTCACGGTCGGCCCGCAGGATGTTGCGGGCGTGCAGGTCGCCGTGGATCAGGGTGTCGGGCTGGGTCCTGCCCAGGTCGTGGACGGTCGCCAGGGCGGCGTCCAGCGCCTGGCGCGACAGGGTGTGCGGCAGTTCCCCGGCGTCCGCGCGCAGTTCCTCCTCCCAGGCGCCGGCCTGGTCCCGCAGCCGGGGCAGGCCGGGTGGCGCGGGGACGGCAAGCCGCCGGGCCAGCCGGGCGGCGACCGTGACGACCTCGTCGCCGTCCTCGACCTCCGCCAGGGTCGTCGGCCGGACCCGCTCCAGGAGCATGGCGTACCGCTCGTCGGCGCGCTCGTGCAGCAGGACGGCACCGCGCCCGCGCCACGCGGCGAACGCGTCCGGTTCGTGGACGTTGCCGGGATGCGGGAACGACACCTTGAGGACGGCGCTCTCCCCGGTCCGCCGCCGGACCGGGACGATGACGCCGACGCCGCCGTGCATGACCGTGCCGTCCGGCACACACCCCCAGCGGTCCAGCAGGTCGGCCACGATCCCGGGCAGTTCGGCGAGCCACGCCGCGCCCGCGTCCCCCTCGCGGTCGACGGTGCTCCGTACGAACTCCTGCGGCAGTGCGGTCATCCCGGCACCCTACGCGGCGGCCCGGCCGGTTCCACCTCCAGGTAACGGCGGTGGCCCGGGCCCCGGTAGAGGAGGGCGTCCCAGCCGAGCGGGGCGAGGGCCTCGGCGCAGGCGGTGAGGGCGGTGTCCGCCTGGTGGGCGGCGCCGGAGCCGGGTGGGCCGACCCAGCCGACGACGGTCGTGCCCGGGCGCTCACCGGGGGTGACCCGGTAGCCGGTGGCGACCCGGGTGCCGGCGGCGTCGACGGCCGAGGGCGGCTGCTTCGCCGCTTCGAGGGCCAGGGCCACCGCCCGTACCGGCTGGCGGAGTTCCCATTCGGCGGGGTGGGCGGCCGGATCGCCGCCACCCTGCCGGTGGGTCAGCCGCCGGATCTGGAGCAGCCCTTCGAGCGCGGCACGCACCTCGCGCGAGCGCTGGTCGGCCGCTTCCGGTGTCCCCGGTGGCGGTGGTCCTTCGCCGGTCGCCGCGGTGAAGGTGCCGCTCACAGCAGGCGCCGGATGTCGCCGCGGACCCGGTAGAAGCCGCCGGACGCCGGGTGCAGCGCGTCCACCACATAGCGGGCGCCGGGCTCCCTGATGGCGCGCGGGAACTGCACGAACCAGCCCTGCTGGTAGCCGTCGCTGAGCACCCGCACCCGGGTCCTGCCGCTGTCCTGGAAGCACTCCACGACGACCGATCCGGCCGGGGCGGCGCTGACCGCGTCGACGGCGGCGACGGTGGTGGCGGGCGTGTGGACCGGCAGGGCGGCGGCGAGCTTGATGTCCTGGGCGACCGGCACCTCGCCCTGCTGGGCGGCGGTGATCGCGGCCTCGCTCGCGTCCACGCAGACCAGCGAGCCGTCGGTGGTCACCAGGTAGAGCCGCTCGTCGTGGTACTGCATGGAGAGCGCGGAGCCGCCGCCGGTGCCCAGCTTCCACAGCCGGGTGCCGTCCTCGGCGAAGCAGTAGACGGACGAGGCGCTGTCCCCGGCGAAGACGAACCGGCCGCCGGGCGAGGTGGCGCACGAGTAGACCACGCTGTCGCAGCGGTAGACCGCCTCGGTCGCGCCGTCCTTCTTGGCGAGGCGGTGCACCGCGCGGCGGCCGGTGCCCGCGTAGACCGCGGTGTCCTCCTGCCAGCCGAACAGCACGCCGCCCTCCAGCGGGGTGTGCCAGCGCTCCCGGCCGCCCTCGGGGGCGTGGGCGGTGACGCCGCGGCTGTCGCCGTAGAAGACGGCGGTGCCGTCGGCGCGCACCATCCAGGCGTGCTCGCCGCGGCCGCCCTGGGACCACTGGTGCTCGTCCTCGTGGTCGATGACGGTGAGCCGGCCGGAGCGGTCGGCGACGTTGAGCACGCCTTCGTGGATGTCGAGCCAGAAGATGTCGACGTCGGCGGCGATGTCGTAGGCGGCGAAGGGCAGTTTGCCGGAGAGATCGTAGACCCGGCCGTCGTCGCAGCCCGCGTAGATCCAGAAGTCGTCCGCGACCAGGCACTTCACGCCGTCGGGCAGGCTGTAGCGGGCCAGCACCTCGCCGGTGTGGCCGAGGGTGAAGACGTCGCCCGCCTGGTTGCCCACCCAGAGCCGGTCGTCGTCGACGTGGATGCCGAAGGCGGCCGAGCCGGT
The DNA here is from genome assembly GCF_044748125.1 of Streptomyces sp. NPDC090025. NCBI lineage: Bacteria > Bacillati > Actinomycetota > Actinomycetes > Kitasatosporales > Streptomycetaceae > Streptomyces > Streptomyces sp. NPDC090025. The sequence continues at coordinate 208,846 of NZ_JBIVFL010000012.1, forward strand.
GCGGAAGCGCCACAGGACCGGGGCGACGGCGCGGGCGGTGGAGGGCGCGGAGGCTACGGCGCGCCGGGTGACCGAGCGCGGCGCGCGCTGTCCCTGGACCGCGGGCGCGTATCCCTTACGGACTTTCTCCCCTATCTTCCGGGCCGCCGCGGCCTGCGCCTTCTCGTGCGTGGGGAAGGTCGAGAGCTGCGTCTGCCCGGCCGCGCCGATCCGTCCGTAACGGACCGACACCACCGTGCCGTCGACCGTCACTTCGTAGAACTTGTGGGCGCCGCCGTCGTCCTGCGACAGCTCCAGATAGGTCTTCGTCGTCATGTGCGAAACGGTAGGGGCAGCCACTGACAACGCCTCCTGATCCGGTCCCGGGGCGGGTCGTGAGCAGTCCGGACCGGTGCCGGACAGGGACCAAAGTCCGTCCGATTCGGGACTTTGGTCGTCGCATTCCGGACATTAACCCCTGTGAACATAGATCCGATGATCATCCGACGCGTCGTCACCTCCGTTCCGTCGGGGCGAGGGACAACCGGAAGGGCCTCATGACCGAGCGACCGAAGCGGCCCCTGCCCGTGCGCGTGCGTTTCCACGCCGACGGCATACCGATGGACGACCTGTTCCGCGCCGACCCGGCGGCGCCCACCGCGACCCTGGACGCGGTCCCCCACCCTCCGGCCGAGAGGTCCCGGCCGGAACGGACCCGGGCCACCGACCCCGGCGGTTCCGGCGGTTCCGGCGGTTCCGGCGGTTCCGGCGGTTCCGGCGGTTCCGCCGGTTCCGGCGACGGGCCGCCGCTGCGGCCGCCGCCCGAGGAGCCCGACCTCACGGAACGGGGCGGCGCCGCCCTGCCCGGCTGGTGCGCCGTGCTCGTCGGTCTGACCGCCGTCGGCGCGGCCGCCGCCATGCTGTGGCGGACCGGTGGTCCGCCGCGCGCTGACCGGCTGCTGCCCTGGGAGTGGGGCGCGCTCGCGGGCTGCGCCGTGGTCACCGTGGTCGCCTTCGGCGGCCTGACCCGGGGCCGTACCGGATCGGCCTGGGTGCTCTCCCTGTTCGGCCGCTACCGGGGCAGCGTGCGGCGCACCGGCCTGGTCTGGATCAGCCCCTTCGTGCTGCGCCGCCGGATCGACGTGCGGCTGCGGCACTGGCGCAGCGAGCCGATCGCCGTGGTCGACGCGGAGGGCGCGGCGCTGCGGGTGGTGGTCCTGGTGGTGTGGTCGGTACGGGACACCGCGCGGGCGCTGCTCTCGGTGGACGACCATCTCGACTATCTGCGCGAGCAGGTGGAGGCGGCCACCGCGCGCGTGCTGTCCCAGTTGCCCGCGGACGCGTTCCGCGGCGACGGGCCGACGCTGCGCGACGCGGAGGCGGTCGGCGCCCGGCTGACCCGGCTGCTCGCGGCCGAGTGCCGTCCGGTCGGCGTCGCCGTGTTCTCGGCGCAGCCGACCCGGATCGAGTACGCGCCGGAGGTGGCGGCGGCGATGCGGCGGCGGCAGATCGCGGCCCTCGACGCCAAGCACCGGGACTCGGTGCTGACCAGTGTGATCGACGCCGTGGACGACACGGTGACCCGGCTGACCAGCCGCGGTCTGGTCGATCTCGACGACTTCGAACGGCAGGCCCTGGTCAAGGACCTGACCGTGGCCTTCTACACCCGACGGGGCGGACTGTCCGATCAGAGTCAGGAGTGAGTGCACAGTGACAGTGAACGACACGGCCAGCAACGCGAGCGAGGACACGATCGGGACATCCGGCCGGGACGGCGACACGCTGGAACTGCGGGTCCCCGGCTTCACCGACGAGACGGCGGCGGCCGGCTGCGACTGTCCCGGCTGCGCGGCCGCCCGGGCCGCCGCCCGCGCCGGGCGCGGCGGCGCGCCCGCCACGTTGCGCGGGGTGCGCTGCGCGGTGGTGGCGACGGTGGGCGCGGTGGCGCTCGCGGGCACCGGCGCGGGCACCGCGGCGGCCGAGCCCGCGCCGTCCCACGCGGGCTGGGACGGCTCCCGCTACTGGTTCAAGAGCGAGTCGGGTTCCTGGCGTTGGACCAGCCACCGGGACGTGTACGAGCGGCGCGCGGGCGGCGCCAAGGCGTCCGCGGGCGGGTCCCAGGCGGCCCGCCCGGCCGGGAAGTCCGGCGGCGGCCGGACCGGCGAGCCGGTGTTCCGCGGCAAGCAGGGCTGGGACGCCACGGACCGGGTCTACTGGTTCCGCAGCGGCGGCCACTGGTACTGGACGAGTCACCGCTCGAAGTACGAGCAGCGCACCGGCCGGCACGGCGGCGGGGGCGACTCCGGCACGGCCAAGCCGGGCAACCGGCCCGGCGGCGGGGGCGGGAACACCGGTGGCACGGTCACCCGGGGCTGGACGACGCCGGTCTCCTCGTACGTCTTCACCGGCTACTACGGCCAGCGCGGCGCCTGGTCGAAGGGCTACCACACCGGGCAGGACTTCGCGGTGCCGACCGGCACCACGGTCCGCGCGGTGGGGCCCGGCCGGGTGGTACACACCGGCTACAACCGGAGTTACGGCAACGAGGTGGTGATCCGGCACGCCGACGGGCGCTACACCCAGTACGCCCATCTCTCCCGGATCGAGGTGTCGGCGGGGCAGAGCGTGTCGGGCGGGCAGCGGATAGCCCGGTCCGGCGCGACCGGCCGGGTGACCGGCCCGCACCTCCACTTCGAGGTGCGGACCTCCCCGTCGTTCGGTTCGGACGTCAACCCGCTGGCGTATCTGCGCGGGCACGGCGTACGGGTCTGACGACCGCGCGGCGGCCCGTCCCCCCGCCCGGGCCGCCGCGGCGCACCGGATCACGCGGACAGGTTCTCCTTCGGCGCGGGGTGCTCCGTCGCCGACAGGTTCTCCTTCAGCGTGATCCGACCCTTGCGCAAGGTGGCCAGGCGGGGCGCCCGGCGGGCGATGGCGCTGTCGTGGGTAACCATCACGAAGGTCAGTCCGCGTTCCTTCCAGAGCCCTTCGAGCAGGTCCACGATCTCGTCGCGCATCGACTCGTCGAGGTTTCCGGTGGGTTCGTCGGCGAGCAGCACCTTGGGCTCCTTCACCAGGGCCCGGGCGATCGCCACCCGCTGCTGCTGGCCGCCGGACAGTTCGGACGGCAGATGACCGGCGCGCTCGCCGAGGCCCACCGAGTCCAGGGCCGCAGCGGCGCGCAGCCGCCGTTCGGCGGTCCGGACGCCGAGCGGCACGAGCGCCGTCTCCACGTTCTCCTCGGCGGTGAGGGTGGGGATCAGGTTGAAGCTCTGGAAGACGAACCCGATGAGACGGCTGCGCAGATCGGTGAGCCGCCGCTCCGAGACGGTGGCGAGGTCGGTGCCGTCGAGCAGCACGCTGCCGGAGGTCGGCCGGTCGAGGCCGCCGAGCATCTGCAGCAGGGTCGACTTGCCGCCGCCGGTGGGGCCCTGGATGACGAGCCGGTCGCCCTCGGCAATGGTGAGGTCGACGCCGTCGAGCGCGTCGACTCTCTCCTGACCTCGGCGGTACTGCTTGGTGACGCCGGTGAGTTGATACATGACTGGGTGACTCCTGGGTACGGGTGGGGATTTCGGCGAGGGCCCGGGCGGTGCGCGGCCGGGCGGTGCGGCCGCCCGGGCTACTCGACGCGGCGCAGCGCGTCGGCGGGGCGCAGCCGGGCGGCGCGCCAGGCGCCGAAGGCGCCCGCGACGAGGCCGCCGCCGAGGGCGAGCAGTACGGCGAGGCCGACGGTGGTGAGGCTGACCGGGGCGGTGAGGGCGATGTCGAGGGTCTTGCCGAGCGCCTGGGTTCCGCCGCCGCCCGGCCCGCCGCCGATCGCCATCCGACCGCCGCCGCCTCCGGCCGGGCCGCCGAAGGTGCCCGCGCCCATGCCGAGCTGGGCGGTCAGGGTGGGGGCGGCGGCCGTGATCAGATAGGCGCCCGCCAGACCGACGGCGATGCCGAGGGCGCCGCCGATCAGTCCGTTGACAAGGGCCTCGCCGACGACCTGGCGGGTGACCCGGCCGCTCTTCCAGCCGAGCGCCTTCAGAGTGCCGAATTCGCGGACCCGGCGGCTCACGGCGGCGGAGGTGAGCAGTCCGGCGACCAGGACGGCGGCCAGCAGCACGGTGTACGAGAGCCAGCGGCCGACGCTGCCGGCGAGCCCGGCGGCGGTGTCGAGGGAGCCGGAGACCGTCTTGGCGAGGTCGGCGGAGGTGGTGACCGTGGTGCCCGCCACGTTCTTCTCGATGGCGGCCTTGACCGCGTCGATCCGAGTGGAGTCGGTGGCCTTGACGTAGACCGTGGTGACCTTGCCCTGGGCGTCGGCGAGGGTCTGGGCCTGCCGGAGCGGCAGGTAGACCTGGGCGTTGGCCTGGCCGCTGTCGGCGGTGGCGACGCCGATCACCGCGTACTTCACGCCCTTGACGGTGAGGTCCTTGCCTACGGCGAGGCCCTCCTGCTTGGCGTAGGCGCTGTCGAGGACGACGACCTTGGCGTCGGTCTCGGTCTTCGCGAAGCCGCGGCCTGCGGTGATCCGCGAGGTGGTGAGCGGGCCGAGGTCGGGGGCGGTGACGTCGGTCCCGTACAGGGTGAAGGAGTTGACGTCGAAGGCGGCACCGCCGCCGGTCACCGTGTCCCCGGGCCCGCCGGAGCCACCGCCCGGCCCGGTGGCCCGGCCGCCGCCGCTCTGGCCTTCGGACTGCCCGCGCCGGATCTCACCGCGCTTGAAGTCGCCGTTGATCTTGAGGTCGATCAGGCTGAGCCCGCCGACCGCCTTGGCGACCCCGGCCTGCTCGGCGACCGTCGCCACGGTCGTGTCCGCGAGGCTCTGGAAGCCCTGCACCATCACCCGGTCGCTGCTCTGCGACGCGCCGTCGTCCCGCCCCTTGAACTCGAACCGGGGGCGCTGCGCCTGCTGTCCGGCCTTGGGTTCCGCACGCGCCTTGGTGACGGTGAGGTCGGTGCCGAGGCCGTACAGCGACTCCAGGACCTTGCCCTGGGCCCTGGTCATCCCGGCGGAGACCGAGTTGACGACGATGACCAGCGCGATGCCCAGGGCGAGCCCGGAGGCGACGACGAGCGCCGCTTTTCTGCGGCGGCGCAGCTCGCGCCGGAGGTAGGTGAAGAACATGGGCGCGACGGTAGGAGCGGCGGGTGATGGCCGGATAAGGCCCGGGTGAGAGCGCGATGAGAGTCCCTGAAGGCGCCCGCCGGATCCGGGATGTTGGATCTTGGATCCGAGATGTTGGTACGTGATCCAAGATGTTGGATACGTGATCCGAGACGTTGGATACGGATGGTGGATCCGGGATCCGGGATGTCGGATGTCGGATGTCGGATCCGGGATGTCGGATGTCGGATGTCGGATCCGGGATGTTGGATACCGGATACCGACGGAGGTCAGGTCCCGGCCGTCCGACAGGGTGTCAGTCCCGGCCGTACGCCAAGGGGTCGGCGAGCACCTCGCGCAGGACCAGGGCCGCCGCGCCCCGGGCCGCGTCCGCGGTCATGGTGGCGGGGCGCAGCCGGGTGCGGGCCGGGTTCCAGAGTCCCGAGACGACCCGGTCGGCGAGTTCGGCCGAGGCGGCGGGGGCGAGCCAGCGGAAGAGCCGGGGGTAGCCGCCGCCGAGGACGACGGCCTGCGGGTCGAGCAGGTTGACGGCTCCGGCCAGGGCGACGCCGAGCATCCGGCCCGCCTGGTCGAGGGCGGCGAGGGTGCGCTGGTCGCGTTCCTCGGCGCGCCGGACCAGGGCGTCGAGGCCGGGTGCGCCGGCCGCGCGCAGCAGTGCCGGGAGGCCCGCGTACCGCTCCAGGCAGCCGTGCGAGCCGCACCGGCAGCGGGGGCCCTCGGGGACGACCGGGAGGTGGCCGATCTCGCCCGCGAACCCGTGGGCGCCGCGCAGCAGTTCGCCGTCCAGGACGATCGCGCCGCCGACCCCGGTCTCCCCGGTGACGTGCAGGAAGGTGTGGATGCCCGCGAGGTCGCCGAACCACAGCTCGGCGAGGGCGGCGACGTTGGCCTCGTTGTCGGAGCCGACCGGGAGCGCGGGGGCGCCCGCCGGGCGGGCGGCGGTGAGCGCGCGGGCGAACAGGGTGTCGGCGTCGACCCGGTTCCAGCCCAGGTTGGGTGCGTGCTGCACGGTGCCGCGGGAGACCAGGCCGGGCAGCGCGAGCCGTACGCCGATGGGCCGCAGGTCCGCGGCGGCGGCCTCGTCGAGCACCCGGGCGGCGACGGTGGCGGCCCGTCGCAGCACCTCGACGGGCGCCAGGGCCCGGTTGTCCAGCGGTACGGTACGGCGCATCCGGGCGGCGCCGGTGAGGTCGGCGACGCACACGGCGACGTAGTCGACGTTGAGTTCGACGCCGAGTCCGGCCGGTCCGGTGCGCGCGGCCCGCAGGACGGTGCCGGGGCGGCCGGCCTGGCCGCTGAAGGTCTTGCCCGACTCGATCAGGAGGCCGCGTGCCAGGAGCTGTTCGACGAGCGAGGAGACCGCGGCCCGGGTGAGGCCGACGCGTGCGGCGACCCCGGCGCGGGTGATCTCGCCACTGTCGTGGACGGTGCGCAGCACGAGGCTGAGGTTGCGGCGGCGAATGCCCGCCTTGTCGGCCCTCGGCTCCGTGGGGTCCTGGTGGCTGCGGCTGTTCATGGTGCGCAGAGCCTAACCGCGGTGGGGGCGGAACGACCCGTACCGCATCAGTAGGTTCATTCATCGAACCTTTCGGGTTAGGCTCGGGGCCGCACCGCACCAACCTGGGGAAAGGCAGTATCGCGATGAGGATTCTGGTCGTCGGAGCCGGCGCGACCGGTGGCTATTTCGGCGCCATGCTGGCCCGCGCCGGGCAGGACGTCACGTTCCTGGTCCGGGCGGGGCGCGCGGCCGCGCTGCGGGAGCGGGGTCTGCGGGTGGTGGGCCGGGACGAGGAGTGGCGGATCCAGGCGGAGTTGGTGACGGCGCCGGAGCTGGCCGCCGCGCCCGCCCCGTACGATCTCGTGCTGCTCTCGGTGAAGGCGACCGCGCTGGCGGCGGCGCTCGACGACCTCGCCCCGGCGGTCGGTCCGGACACCGTGATCCTGCCGCAGCTCAACGGCCTGGCCCATCTCGACGTGCTCAATGCCCGGTTCGGGCCCGCGCGGGTGCTCGCCGGGGTGGCGAAGGTGGTCACCACGCTCGACGACACCACCGGGGACATCCTGCGGCTCGCGCCGCTCGCCCAGCTGGAGTTCGGCGAGCAGGACGGGGTGGAGAGCGCGCGGGTACGGGAGTTGCGGGGCATCTTCACGGGCGCCGGGATCGACGCGCGGGTGCCGGAGCACGCGGTGACCGCGATGTGGCACAAGTGGGCGTTCATCACGGCGTTCGGCGCGGTCACCAGTCTGACCCGGGGCACGGTCGGCGAGGCCAACGCGGTGCCGGGCGGTACGGAGCTGGCCACCGCGCTGCTCGACGAGTCGGCCGCGGTGGCGCGGGCGGCCGGGCATCCGCTGTCGGAGGCCGAGCGCGGGGCGAGCCTCGGCGTGCTGACCGCGCCCGGTTCGCCGATGGTGCCGTCGCTCTACCGCGACCTGGTGGCCGGGCGGCCCACCGAGGTCGAGCACCTCTTCGGCGATCTGGTGGACCGGGCCCGGGGGCTGGGCGTACCGACGCCGCTGATGGATCTCGTGACCCTGCAGCTGCGGGTGGCCCAGGCGCGGGCGGCGGCCTAGGGCTTGTCCGGCCGGTGCCGGGGCCGGTCCTGCTGCTCTCCCGGACCGGTCAGGGGGCGACGAAGAGGCGGGGGAAGCGTGGGCCGAGCCAGGGCTTGCGGCCCCAGGCGAGCGCGCGGCCGGTGGCCATCACCGGGACCGGGTCGATCCGGCCGAGGGCCATCAGGAGGAACGCCACCGGCTCGGTGAGCACCGTGCAGTCGGGCCGGGCGAAGGGGCCGGGCTCGGCGGCGACGGCGCCGTCGGCGATCACCACGCCGAACTCGGCGCCGCCCCACAGCCGGACCCGGTAGCGGGCGGTGAGTCCGGCGAGCGCGGCCGGGTCGGTGACCCGGGGCATCACGGTGGTCATGAACGGCAGGGTCAGTTCCACCCGGGCGCGGTCGAGCATGTGGCGGCGGCCGAGCGCCCTGGCCAGGTCGTAGCCGTGGCCGAGCATGTGGGTGAGCAGATAGCCGCCGAGGCGGGCCCGGTCGAGCGGGCCGAGCGGGGTCTCGACGACCTCGTCCGCCGCTTCGGGTCCGGCGTTCTCGACAGCGTCGAGGAAGGCGAGGGCCTGGTCGTGGATCAGCTCGGCGAGCGGCCCGGCGGACCGCTCGGGGAAGGCCGCGAGGGCGACCTCGTTGGCGGCGGCGAGACTCTGCGGGGTGCCGTCGCCGTACGGGCGGGCCTCGCCCGCCGCGAGGTCGGCCATCAGCCGGTTGGCCTGCCCGAGATGGGCCGCGGCCTCGCCGAAGGTCCAGGCCGAGCGGGGCACGGGACCGCCGGTGCCGGGGGCGGCGAGCACGAGGTCGGCGATCTCGCGCGCGGTGTCGCGTATCGCCGTGTCAAGCCCGTCCGGCAGTACTCCCATGGCGCCCAGCTCCCCGGTCCCGTGCCCGGTCCTTCCACGCGGACCGGGCTGATCAGGGCGCAAGAGTAGGGGCTGACCCCGGCCGCTGCCCAGAGGTGGGCGCGGCCGGGGCCAGGGCTGGGCCCGCCACGCGTACGGGCCGGGGTCAGGCGCGCCGGAGTCGCAGGGTGACCAGCTGGAAGGGGCGCAGCTCGATCAGGACGTCGGCGCCGTCGACCCGCACCTCGCCGTCGGCGCCCTCGCGGACCCGTTCCAGGAGGTCGCAGCGGCTCGCGCCCGCGAGGTCGAAGCCCGCGGTGAGCCGGGTGCGGGCCCGGCCGCCGCGCGATTCGTAGAGCCGGACGACGACGTCGCCGCTGCCGTCGTCGGCGAGCTTGACGGCGCTGGCGACGACGGCCTCGTCGGCGACGGTGACCAGCGGCCGCACCTCGGCGGTGCCGGGGACCCGGCGCTCGGGCTGGTTGATCCGGTACCCCTCGCGGACGGCGTCGCCGACGCTCGCGCCGGGCACCAGGGCGTGCCGGAAGCGGTGGACGCCCTGGTCGGTGCGGGGGTCGGGGAACCGGGGCGCGCGCAGCAGCGACGCCCGGACGGTGGTGGTGGTGGTCCCGGCGTCGTCGGCGCGGACGGTCCGGGTCACGTCATGGCCGTAGGTGGAGGCGGTGACCAGGGCGATCCCCCAGCCGGGCTCCTCGAAGTGCACGAACTTGTGGTTGCACGCCTCGAACTTGGCCGCCTCCCAGCTGGTGTTGGTGTGGGTGGGCCGGTGCAGATGGCCGAACTGGGTCTCGGCGGCGTAGCGGTCGGTGTGCAGGTCGAGCGGGAAGGAGGTCTTGAGGAACTTCTCGGTCTCGTGCCAGTCGACCTCGGTGCCGAGGTCGAGGCGCTTCTCCCCGGCGGCGAGGGTGAGGGTCTGGACGGCGGTGGAGGAGCCGAAGGAGCGGGTGACCCGCACGGTGACGGTGCCGGGGGTGTCGGTGACGACGGTCACCTCGTCGGCGTCGGTCAGGTCGGTGACGGTGTTGCGGTAGAAGCGGTCGACGTCCCAGGCGTCCCACATGTTCGGGAAATCAGGGTGGAGTTGGAGCAGATTGGCCGCCGCGCCCGGGGCGACGGCCTCCCGGCCGCTGTCGAGGTCGAGGAGCGAGACGACGAGCCCGCGGCCGTCGACGGTGACCCGGAGCAGTCCGTTGTCGAGGACGTGGCCGCCCTCGGCACGGCGGGCGACCGTGCAGCGCCCGACGGCACGGTCGGCCGGGTCGGCGGCGGGCCTGGCGCCGCCCGCGGGGACCCCGGCGCGCGGGTGCGGGGCGCTGTTGAAGACGACCTCGGCGCCGCCGTCCGCCACCGGGTCCCCGGCGAGGGCGCGTTGGGCACGGTCGATGACGGCGGTCAGTTCCTCGGCGATCCGGCCGTAGGTGGCCTCGGCCTCGCGGTGCACCCAGGCGATGGACGAGCCGGGCAGGATGTCGTGGAACTGGTGGAGCAGGACGGTCTTCCAGATCCGGTCCAACTCCTCGTACGGGTAGGGCAGTCCGGTCCGTACGGTGGCGGTGGCGGCCCACAGCTCGGCCTCCCGCAGCAGGTTCTCGCTGCCCCGGTTGCCCTGCTTGGTGCGGGCCTGGCTGGTGAGCGTCGCCCGGTGCAGTTCGAGGTACAACTCACCCACCCACACGGGCGGTTCGGGATATTCGGCCTGGGCCTTGGCGAAGAACTCGGCGGGGCGCTCCCAGCGTACGGTCGGCGATCCTTCCAGGTCGCGCAGCCGGGCCGCCTTGGCGATCATCTCGCGGGTGGTGCCGCCGCCCCCGTCACCCCAGCCGGTCGGGGCGAGCGAATGCCGGGCGCGGCCCTTGTCCTTGAAGTTGCGGACGGCGTGGGCGATCTCCTTGCCCTTCATGGAGCAGTTGTACGTGTCGACGGGCGGGAAGTGGGTGAAGATCCTGGTCCCGTCGACGCCCTCCCACCAGAAGGTGTGGTGCGGGAAGGAGTTGACCTGGCTCCAGGAGATCTTCTGGGTGAGCAGCCACTTCGAGCCGGCCTCCTTGATGATCTGCGGCAGTCCGCCCGCGAAGCCGAAGGTGTCGGGCAGCCACGCCTCCTGGTTCTCGACGCCGAACTCGTCGAGGAAGAACCGCTTGCCGTGCACGAACTGACGGGCCATCGCCTCCGAGGACGGCATGTTGGTGTCGGACTCGACCCACATGCCGCCGGCCGGGACGAACCGGCCCTCGGCGACGGCCTTCTTCACCCGGGCGTACACCTCGGGCCGGTACTCCTTGATCCACGCGTACTGCTGGGCCTGGGACATCGTGTAGACGAAGTCCGGCTCGTCCTCCAGGAGCGCGGTCATGTTGGCGGTGGTGCGGGCGACCTTGCGGACCGTCTCGCGCAGCGGCCACAGCCACGCGGAGTCGATGTGGGCGTGCCCGACGGCGCTGATCCGGTGCGCGGAGGGTTCGGCGGGCGAGGCGAGGACCTCTTCGAGTTCCGCGCGGGCCGCGGCGGCGGTGCCGTTCACGTCCTGGAGGTCCAGCGCGTCCAGGGCCCGTTCGACGGCGCGCAGCAGGTCCCAGCGGCGGGCGCCCTCCACCGGCAGCTCGGCCATCAGCTCGCCGAGCACCTCCAGGTCGGTCACCAGGTTCCACACGGTCTCGTCGAAGACCGCCAGGTCCATCCGGGCGAGCCGGTACTGCGGCCGGTCGCCCGCCGTGTCCAGGTCACCCAACTCGGTCGGTAGGAAGGGGTGGTAGTCCAGAATCACCGGATTGGCGGCGGCCTCGACGTGCAGCAGCACCTCCTCGCCGCCGACGGCGGGCGCGGCGATCCGCACCCACTGGTTGCGCGGGTTGAGGCCCTTCACCGGGCTGCCGTCCGGTCGGTAGACCAGGCCCTCGCACTGGAAGCCCGGCATGTTCTCGTCGAAGCCGAGGTCGAGCAGCGCCTCCACGGTCTTCCCGGCCCACTCGGCCGGGACGGCCCCGGACACGGTCAGCCAGCAGGTGCTCCAGGGCGCGCCCCAGGCGTCGCCGACGGCGATCGGGGTACGGGGCGCGGCGAGGCCGTCGGCGACCGGGACGGGTTCGCCGGGGGCGGTCCAGACGCTCACGTCGAGCGGGACGGACGCCGGGTACACGGCGGGGCGGACGCGTTCGTCCAGGACCCGCCGGAGCCGGGACTCGACGAGGGTGCGGTCGTCATGCATACGGGACTCTCCGAGATGTCCGAAGGGGTGCGGGGCCGGGCGGTGCGGGTGGGGAGCCGGGGCCGCTAGGGCGTGTTGCGAAAGTAGCGCCGTCCGCCCGAAGGGCGGGCCCCGCGGCGTCTGGTGCGTGCGATCGCAAGGCGGAGGGTCGTCCTCGTACCGGGCGTACTCGGACGATCCCGACAACGCGGCGAGCGCGCGTGCCAGGCGTCGCGGGGCAGGCGGGACTTTCGCAACACGCCCTAGGGGCTCAGCGGGTCGGTGCTCAGCCGGTCGGGGTCCGGCGGGGGCCGAGGGCGTCGGCGGTGACGAGTTCGGTGATGCCGCGGGCGGCGAGGTGGTCCGGGTCGGTGGCGCGCTCGGCGAGGACGGTGGTGGGGCGGGCGCCGGCCGCGGCGAGCCGCATGAACGCCTCGAACACCGGGCCGCCGGGTGCGCAGGCCGAGCGGCGGGCCGGGTCCCCGTCGACGACGAGCGCGGTGGTGCGGGGCGCGGCCGGTACAGGGCGCGCCCGGGCCTCGGCGACGGCGTCGGCGAGTGCGCGCCCGGCCGGTTTCACGGTCCGGTCGCTGGTCAACAGGCCGAGGCCGTATTCCAGTTCGGGGAAGTCGGCGAGGTCGCGGGACACGTCGTGGGAGCACCACCACGTGATACCCCACAGATCGGGGCAGTCGAGCGCGGCGGCGACGGTCGTCCGGGTGAATTCGGCCGCCCGCTCCGGCGGCACGTGCGGGGCGGGGGCGCCGACCTCCTGGAGCCAGACGGGGCGGTGCGGGTCGTCCGCCCATGCCTTGGAGAGTTCGACCAGGTAGGCGGCGTGCTGGGCGACGGCGACCGAGTCGGTGCCGTAGCGCTGGGCGGTGCCGTTGAAGACCCAGGAGTGGACGGCGGTGGCGGCGCCGAGCCGGGCCGCGTGCCCGGGGGTGAAGGGATGGCCGTCGAGGTACCAGGCGGCGTCGTAGGCGGCATGGAGATGGAGCCGTCCGGGCGCGCCCTCCGCACAGGCGGCGAGCATCCGCCGCAGCCACTCCTCGGCCTCGCCCGGGGTGATCCGGTCGGGGTCGGGGTGGGGGTCGCCGGAGAACTGGTTGATCTCGTTGCCGAGGGTCATGCCGAGGAAGGTGGGCCGGTCGGCGAGCGCGGCGGCGAGGGTCCGGAGGTAGGCGGCCTGCCCTTCGATCACGTCCGGGTCGGTGAACAGGTTCCTGCGGTGCCAGGTGCGGGTCCAGGCGGGCAGGAAGTCGAAGCTCGACAGATGCCCCTGAAGGCCGTCGACATTGACATCCAGACCCCGCTCAGCAGCGGCGTCCACCAGATCGACCAGATCCTCGACCGCACGCGGCCGGATCAGGCTCCGGTTCGGCTGGAAATACGGCCAGAGCGGGAACACCCGGATGTGATCGAGACCGAGTTCCGCGATCCCGTCCAGATCGGCCCGGACCGCGCCCGGGTCGTAGTCGAGCCAGTGGTGGAACCATCCCTGGCTGGGCGTGTAGTTGACGCCGAAGCGCGGGCCCGCGGCCCGCTCGACGGGATGCTGACGAGACGTCATGTGCGGTGCGGTTCCTTCGTGGAGGCCGGACGGCGCCGGGCCGGCCGGCGGCGGGCGGGGAATCGACGGACACAGGGCGGGGCGGAAGACGGGAGACGGGAGACAGGAGACGGGAGACAGGGGACGGGAGGTCGGTGGGCGGGGCGCCGTCAGCCCTTGATCGCGCCCTCCTCGACCCCCCGGAAGAAGAAGCGCTGCAGCACCGCGAACACGGCGACCACCGGAAGGAAGGCGATCATCGTGCCCGCGGCGATCAGCCGGGGATTGGCGGTGAAGGTCCCGTCGAGGTACTGGAGGCCGACGGTGAGGGTGTAGCGGCTGGGGTCGTTGAGCACGATCAGCGGCCACAGGAAGTCGTCCCAGGCGCCGATGAAGGTGAAGATCACCACCACGCTGAGCATCCCCCGTACATTCGGCAGCGCGACCTGGAGCAGCCGTTGGCGGACGTTCGCGCCGTCCACCCGTGCGGCGGCGTCGAGTTCGGCGGGCACCGCCCGGAACGCGGTGTACATCAGCAGCACGTTCAGCACGGCGACGGCGCCGGGCAGGGCCACGCCGAGCAGCGTGTCGGTGAGGCCGAGGCTGCGCACCGTCACGTACTGGGAGACGATGGTGACCTCGCCCGGCAGGACCAGACTGGCCAGAAAGAGGCCGAGGACGAGCCGGGCGCCGCGGAAGCGCAGCCGGGCGAGGGCGAACCCGGCGAGGGTGGCGCCGACGACGTTGCCGACGACCGCGATCGCGGCGACGGTCAGGGAGTTGGCGGCGTAGGTCCACACCGGGATGGTGTCGGCGACCTTGGCGTAGTTGGCGAGGGTGGGGTCCGCCGGGAGGAAGCCGGGGGTCCGGGAGTAGATGTCCTCGCCCGGCCCCTTCAGCGAGGTGGACAGCTGCCACAGGAAGGGTCCGATGGTGAGCAGCAGGACCAGGACGAGCAGCAGATAGCGGGTGGCGACCCCGCCGGCCGAGGAGGCGGAGCCCGGGGCACGGGAGAGGGACGGCGACCGGGAGAGGGACGGGGAGCCGCCGCGGAGGGGGCGGCCGAGGGTGCGGCGCGGGGTGCGGCCCTGGGTGGGCATGGGGGTCAGGCCGCCTTCCGGTTGAGCCGGGCGAGGACCAGCATCGGCCCGACGGTGAGCAGGAAGAGGAGCACGCTGAGGGCGGAGGCGTACCCGATGTGTCCGGTGAAGCCGCGGCTGTACATCTGGATGAGCATGACCACGGACATGTCGCGCCCGCCCGGTCCGCCGGTGCCGCCGGACAGCACGTACAGCTCGGAGAAGATCCGCAGCGCGGACACCGAGATGAGCACGGAGATCAGCAGCATGGCGGGCCGGACGCCGGGCAGGGTGACGTGCCAGAACCGGCGGGGCGCGGAGGCGCCGTCGACGGCGGCGGCCTCGTGGAGCTCGCGTCCGACGTTCCCGAGCGCGGAGAGATAGATGACCATGTAGTAGCCGAGGCCCTTCCACACCGTGAGCGCGATGGCGCTGAAGAGCAGCAGCCAGCGGTCGGTGAGGAAGGAGACCGGCCGGTCGGCGAGGCCGAGCTGGTGCAGCATCCCGTTGAGCAGCCCCCGGTCGTCGAGCACCCAGCCCCAGACCAGGCCGACGACGACGGCGGAGGCGACGACCGGGGTGTAGAAGGCGGTACGGAAGAAGGCGATCCCGGGCAGCTTGCGCTCCACGAGGAGCGCCAGCAGCAACGGCAGCAGGGTGAGCAGCGGCAGACAGACCAGCAGGTAGATCACGCTGTTGAGGAGCGCGTCCGTCAGCTGCTCGTCGTCGAGCGCCCGGCGGTAGTTCTCCAGGCCGGTGAACCGGCCGCCGCCGAGCGGGCGGGCGTTGGTGAAGGACAGGATCACCGTGTTGACCGCGGGCCACAGATTGAAGACGGCGAGCCAGAGCAGCGCGGGACCGGCGAGCAGCCAGGGCGTGAACCAGCGCCGGTGGGTCATGGGGGGCCTTCCGGAGGGGGCGGGGCGGGAGGGTTCTTCAGCCGGGTCGGACGGATCGGACGGGTCGGACGGATCGGACGGACAGTCCGTCAGTCCGTCAGTCCTTCAGTCCGTCAGTCCTTCAGGAGCTGGTCGGCGCGCCGGACCGCCGTGTCGAGGGCTTCCTTCGACCCGGTCCTGCCGCTGATGGCGAGCGCGATCTGCTGGTTGATCACGGTCTTGATCGCGTCGTTGGCCCGCACCGGCTCCAGGACCTTCGCGGCGGCGAGCGACCGGAACGCGGTCACCTTGGCGTCGCCCGCGTTGCTGCCGTCGCCGCGGCTGAAGAACGGGTCGGTGGCCGATGCCGTGGTGGACGGGAAGATGCTGGTCTCGCGGGCGAAGGCGGCCTGGTTCTCGGCGTTGGTCACCCAGCGGGCGAGGGCGAGCGCGGCGGGCGCGTTCTTGGTGGTCCTCGGGATGCCGAGGCCCTGGACGTACAGCGGCGGGGTGCCGATCGCGGGCGAGGAGACGACCTTCGGGGCGAGCGTCGGATTGTCGACGGCGAGGCTGGTGATGTAGTTGGCACCCGCGGTGGTCCAGGCGGCGGTGCCGGAGCTGAACAGCTTGGTGTTGCCCGCGTAGGTCTCGGTGAGCACGTCCTTGGGCAGCAGGCCCTCGCGGAAGGCAGCCCGGTAGGTGTCGAGGACGGCCGCGGCGGCGGGGGTGTTGAAGGTGAAGTGCGTGCCGTCGGGGGACATGAGCGGGACGCCCGCGTTGGCGAGGTCGATCAGATTGGGCTTGCGGCTCATCAGATAGGTCTGGCCGCCGGACTTGGCCTTGACGGTACGGGCGGCGGCGACCAGCTCGTCGAGCGTGGCCGGCGGCTTCTTGGGGTCGAGGCCGTAGCGGGTGAGGAGCTCGCCGTTCCAGTAGTTGACGTCGGTGTTGAGGTACCAGGGGTAGCCGTAGACGCCGGTCTTCCCGGCGAAGCGGTACGCGTCGAGGCCGCCCTTCACATAGTCGGCGGCGGCCTTGGGGTCGGCCGCGCCGATGTCGAGGAGCAGGTCGCGCTCGGCCAGCGGGAGGGCGAAGTCGGGCGGGAGGTTGACGACGTCGGGGAGGGTGCCGCTCGCGGACTGGCTGAGGACCTTCTCGGAGTAGCCGTCGCCGGGCTGGTCGAGCCAGTCGACCTCGACGCCCGGGTGCTGCTTCTCGAAGCCCGCGATCACGCCTTCCATGTAGGTGGTGAACTTCGGCTTCAGGGCCCAGGTCTGGAGGGAGACCTTGCCCTTGACCTCGCCGGTGACGACCGGGCCGGGCGCGCCGGAGTCGCCGGTGTCGCCGAGGCCGCAGCCCGCCAGGGTCACGGCCGCCACGGCGGCGGCGGCCCACCGGGCCCAGGGGCTTCGCTTGGGGTGTCGCACGAGGGGTCTCCTTGCTCGGGGGCGCACGGAACCTTGCGGACTCGCGACCTTGCGGAATCACGGTCTTGTGGAATCACGGTCTGCAGGAACACAGCCTTGCGGGAACACAGCCTTGAGAACACGCTCAACTAAACCGGTCTAGCGATGCGGGACTATGCTCCCGGCTAAACTCCGGTGTCAAGGGACCGTACGGAAACGGCCAGACGCGGCAGCCATGGGGACATGGCCGCCGGGACAGGGAAGGGGCGCCCGTTGGCCAGACCGACCATCGCCGACATCGCCAGGGAGGCGGGGGTCTCCAAGGGCGCCGTGTCCTTCGCGCTCAACGGGCGCCCCGGCGTCAGCGAGGCGACCAGGGACCGGATCCTGCGGGTCGCCGACCGGATGAACTGGCGCCCGCACAGCGCCGCCCGGGCGCTCGGCGGGGCCCGGGCCGGAGCCGTCGGACTGGTCCTCGCCCGGCCTGCCAGGACCATCGGTCTCGAACCGTTTTTCGGCCAACTGCTCTCCGGGCTGCAGGCGGCCCTGTCCACCCGGGGCACCGCGCTCCAGTTGCTCGTCGTCGAGGACACCGACGCCGAGATCGACGTCTACCGGCGCTGGACCTCGGAGCACCGGGTGGACGGCTTCGTCCTGGTCGACCTCCAGGTGCGCGATCCGCGCGTCCCGGTGCTCGAGGAGCTCGGGGTGCCGACGGTGGTGCTCGGCGGCCCGGGACGGCACGGCCGGCTGCCCGCCGTGTGGGCCGACGACCGGGAGGCGATGACCTCGATCGTCGAGTACCTGGCCGCCCTCGGCCACCGGCGGATCGCCCATCTCGCCGGGCTGCCCGCCTTCCAGCACACCCAGCGCCGGATCCGCGCCGTCCGCGACGCGGCCCGCCGCCTCGGCCTGACCGAGGCCGTGTCGGTGCCCACCGACTTCAGCGACGCCGAGGGCGCGGCGGCCACCCGGGCGCTGCTCGCCCGGCCGGTCCGGGAGCGGCCTACGGCGATCGTGTACGACAGCGACGTGATGGCGGTCGCCGGGCTCGGGGTCGCCACCGAGATGGGGGTGGCGGTGCCGGACGGCCTTTCCCTGGTCTCCTTCGACGACTCGGCGCTCGCCCGGATCGTGCACCCCTCGCTCACCGCGCTGTCGAGGGACACCTTCGCGCTCGGCGAGCAGGTGGCGACCGCCCTGCTCGCGCTGCTCGACGACCCGGCGTCGGCCCGTGACGTGAAGAACCCGACCCCTCGGCTGACCGTCCGGGAGAGCACCGCGCCGCCGATCACGCCCTCTTGACCGGGCTCGCTAAAGCCCTTTAGTCTCCGGCACCGGGCGGCGGCAGCACCGCCGCCCGGTCCCCGCACCGTCGCGCCACCGGCACCGCCAGCCCCTTCCCCCCTCCCGCTGGATCCGGAGCTCCGATGAGACGACCCCTGCACTGCCTCCTGGCCGCGGCGCTGTCCGCGACCGCCCTCGGCCTCGTGGCCACCCCCTCCGCGTCGGCGTCCGCGTCGGCATCGGCATCCGCGTCGCCCCTGTCGTCGATGTCCGCACCGACGTCCGCACTGCCGTCCGCGCTGCCGTCCGCACCGCCGTCGGACAACGTTGTCGGTGGTGCCTCCCGTGGCGCGGCGGCCGCCGCCGCCACCGGCACCCAGCCGTACGCCTCCTACTGGCACCCCAGCACGATCCTGAACTGGGATCCGGCGACCGACCCCGACGCCCCCTTCAACCGTTCCCGGGTGCCCCTGAAGGCGCGGGTCTCCGATCCCGCCCTGAAGGCGAACGCCAACGCCCGGGCGGGCGAGGGCAAGGTGGTGTCGCTCGTCTCCTTCGGGCCGACGTCCAACAATCCCTCGCAGGGGTCGGTGGACCCGCGCTACTACGCCTTCGGGCACTGGCAGTACATCGACAAGCTGGTGTTCTGGGGCGGTTCGGCGAGCGAGGGCCTGATCCTGGCGCCGAACTCGACCGTCATCGACGCGGCCCACCGCAACGGCGTGAAGGTGTACGGCACGGTGTTCTTCCCGCCCACCGCCTACGGCGGCCAGATCCAGTGGGTGCGGGACTTCACGCAGAAGTCCGGCGGCCGGTACCCGGTCGCCGACAAGCTGGCGCAGGTGGCGCAGACGTACGGCTTCGACGGCTGGTTCATCAACCAGGAGACGGCCGGCGGCGACAGCACGCTCGCCACCGAGATGCGCAACACGCTGCGCTACGCCCGCACCCTCGGCCCGGTCGAGTTCATGTGGTACGACGCGATGACCGAGTCCGGCTCGGTGAGCTGGCAGGACGCCCTCACCAGCGCCAACGACGCCTTCCTGCAGGAGGGTTCGCAGCGCACCAGCGACTCGATGTTCCTCGACTTCGGCTGGGGCTCGTCGCAGCTCACCTCCTCACGGACCAACGCCCGCAACCTCGGGCGGAGCGAGTACGAGCTGTTCGCGGGGATCGACACCGAGGCCAACGGCTACAACACCGGCGCCCCGTGGAGCTCGGTGTTCCCCGACGGGCAGCCGCACACCACCTCGCTCGGCCTCTACCGGCCCGAGTGGACCCACAACTCCTCGACCGACCGGGCCGATTCGTACGCCCGTGAGGCGCGCTACTGGGACGGCGCCAACGGCGATCCGGCCGACACCACGACCAGCAGCTCCTGGAAGGGCCTCGCGCACTACATCGCCGAGTCCTCTCCGGTCACCGCGAAGCCGTTCGTGACCTCCTTCGACGCGGGCCAGGGCGACTTCTACCACTCGGCCGGCGTACGGGTCTCCTCGTCCGGCTGGAACAACCTGTCGCTCCAGGACGTGCCGCCGACCTACCGCTGGCGGGTGGAGTCCTCGGGCACCCGGCTCAAGGCCGCCTACGACTTCTCCGACGCCTACGAGGGCGGCTCGACGCTGCGGCTCACGGGTGCGCTCGACGCGGTCAACACGGTGCGGCTCTACCAGTCCCGGCTGCCGGTGGCCGCCGACACCAAGCTGTCCGTGGTGGTGAAGACCCCGGCGGCCGGGCCGACCCGGCTGCGGGCGGCGGTGTCGTTCACCGACTCCCCCACCACCTTCACCACCCTGGACCTGGGCAGCACCACGACGGCCGGCTGGGAGCGCCGTACCCTCGACCTCGCCCCGTACGCGGGTCGGACCATCGCCCAGATCGGACTGCAGACCACCGGCACGGCCGCCTCCTACGACATCAAGGTGGGCCAACTCGCCGTGTACGACGGGACGGTGGACGCACCTTCGGCACCGGGCGCGCCGACCGTCCTCGGCACCGCCGACACCGGGGCGGCCACCAATTCGCTGCGGATGGCGTGGACGGCGTCGGCCACCGGGGACGTGCACCACTACGAGGTGTACCGCCGCAACCCGGACGGCGGCCGGACCTTCCTGGGCGCCACCCCGAACGTGAACTGGTTCGTGCCGAAGCTGGAACGGGTCGGCACCGAGAGCACGACGACCCTCGATGTCGAGGCGGTGTCCACGGAGTTCGGGCGCTCGGCCGCCGCGAGCACCACGGTGTCCTGGTCGGCGACGACCGAGAGCAACCTGGCACTGAACCGGCCCGCCACCGCCTCCGGGCAGTGCAACACCACCGAGACCCCGGCGAAGGCGGTCAACGGCAGCGTCTCCGGCGGCAACGGCGACAAGTGGTGCACCACGACGAGCGCCAAGTGGCTTGAGGTGGACCTGGGTTCGTCCCGCGCGCTGAACCGGTTCGTGGTGAAGCACGCGGCGGCGGGCGGCGAGAACGCGAGCTGGAACACCAAGGACTTCCGGATCGAGGTGCGGGACAGCACCACAGCCGCGTGGACCACGGCGGCGAACGTCACCGGCAACACGGCCGCGACCACCACGCATCCGGTGTCCCTGTCGGCCCGTTACGTCCGCCTGACGGTCACTCAGCCGACCCAGACCGGCGATCCGGCCGCCAGGATCTACGAGTTCGAGGCGTGGGGCTCCTAGCGGGGCGGGGCCGGGGCGTGGGCCGTCGACCCGGCCTCATGCCTGGGAGGCGGTGGCGACCTTCACGCCGAAGCCGATCAGCACCACGCCGGTGATCCGCTCCATGGCCCGGCGCACCGAGGCCCGGGCGAAGAACGCCCGGGCCTTGGTGAGCAGCAGGACGTAGCCGCCGAGCCAGCCGACCGTCAGCACGGCGTGCACGAGGACGAGGAGCGCCATGCCGGTGTGCGGGGCGAGTCCGTGCGGGGCGAGGGTCGGCAGCAGTCCGGTGTAGAAGACGGCGATCTTCGGGTTGAGCAGGTTGCCGACGAATCCGGTCCGCCAGGGATGCCCGGTGGGCGGCGCCGTGGCGGCCGCCCCCGCCGCCCCCGCCGCCCCCGCCGCCTCCGCTTCCCCGTCCGCTTCCGCCGCCGCCTTCGTCCCGGCGGTGCCCCGGGCGCGGCGGGCGGCGCGGAGCGCCTGGACGCCGAGGATCATCAGATAGGCGGCGCCCGCCAGTTTGACCACGGTGTACGCGGTGGCGGAGGCGGCCAGGACGGCCGCGAGGCCGGCCACCGCGAGGACGCCCCAGACGAGCAGTCCGGTGGTGATCCCGGCGACGGTGCGCAGTCCGTCGCTCCGGCCCGCGGCGACGGCCCGGCGGGTGACCACCGCCATGTCCGGTCCCGGCACCATCGTGAGCAGGGCCAGGACACCGGCCGCGGCGAGAAGTTCGTACCCCATGGGGCGAGTGTGCCAGCCGCTCCCCCGGGCCCGCCGCGTGGCACCGGACGCGCACGCCCGAGGGGGCGGGGCGGGGCGGGGCGACGCGGGGCGATCAGGCGATCAGGGGCAGGCGTTCGTGCGCGGTCACGCGTGCTCGTCGTTGACCCGGCTCAACAGGGCGTGCAGGGTGGCGCGTTCGTCGACGTCGAGCGGGGCGAGCAGGCCGTCGGTGACCCGGCGGCTGGTGACGTCGGTGTCCTTGAGGAAGCCGCGGCCGGTGTCGGTGAGCACCACGATCCGGCTGCGGCGGTCGCCGGGGGCCGGGCGGCGCTCGACGAGCGCGAGGCGTTCGAGGTCGTCGACGAGTCCGACGATGGCGCTGGGGTCGTAGCCGAGGCGGGTGCTCAGCTCGCGCTGGAGCGCGCCCTCGACCGTGCCGAGGTAGCGCAGCACGGCGTGGTGGCGGAGCCGTAGCCCCGACTCCTGGAGGGCGGCGTTGAAGAGCTGCCCCGAGCGCAGGCCGAGCCGGTAGAGCAGATAGCCGGTGTCGGCCTGCAGCCCGAGCATCCACGGTTCGTCGTTCATGGCAGCAGCATGCCCGAGAACAGGTGTCACCGGCAACCATTGACGTCGACAACTATTGGTCTTAGCTTCCTTTCAGCGGGGCGGCCCGGCACCGGGCACGCCACGGTGCCGGGCCGTGCCCCGCCGTGCCCGCCCCCCCTCCACTCCTCCCGAAGGGACCCTCCGTGACGTCCGCTTCCGCTTCCGCCCCCACGCCCGTTCCCGCTCCCGCTCCCGCCGTCGGCCTCGATCTCACCGGCAAGGTCGCCGTCGTCACCGGCTCCGGCCGGGGTCTCGGGCTCGCCTACGCCACCGCGCTGGCCGCCGCCGGTGCCGCCGTCGTCGTCAACGACCTCGACGAGGAGGTGGCCCGGCAGGCCGCCGACGGCATCGTGGCCGCGGGCGGCCGGGCGGTCGCCGAGGCCGTCGCCGTCGGCACCGCCGAGGCCGCCGACCGGCTGGTCGAACGCGCCGTGTCGGCCTTCGGACGGCTCGACATCCTGGTCACCAACGCGGGCATCCTGCGCGACCGGGTGCTGTGGAAGATGACCGACGACGACTTCGACGCCGTCGTCACCACCCACCTCAAGGGCACCTTCACCTGCGCCAGGGCCGCCGCCGTGCGGATGCGCGAGCAGGGCGAGGGCGGCCAGCTGATCCTCATCGGCTCCCCGGCCGGACAGCGCGGCAACTTCGGCCAGACCAACTACGCGGCTGCCAAGGCCGGGATCGCGGCCATGGCCCGCACCTGGTCGATGGAGCTGGCCAAGGCCGGCATCACGGTCAACGCCGTGGTGCCGGTGGCCGCCACCGCCATGACCGAGACGATCCCCGCGTTCGCCCCGTACATCGAGGCCATGCGCGGCGGCGCGCCGCTGCCCGACTTCCTGCGCAAGGGCGAGGGCTTCGGCACCGCCGAGGACTGCGCCGCGCTCGTGCCCTTCCTCGCCTCCGACGCGGCCCGTGACATCACCGGCCAGTGCGTCGGCATCGGCGGCGACCGGCTCGCGCTCTGGTCGCACCCGCAGGAGGTGGCCACCGCGTACGCCGACGGCGGCTGGACGCCCGGCACCATCGCCGCCGCCTGGCACACCTCGGTCGGCCGCGAGCCGCAGACCGTCGGCATCCCGGCCCCGCGGGTGCCGCAGGCCCCGCAGGCCCCGCAGGACGCCCGATGAGCGCGCCCGGCCCGGCGGACCCGGCCCCGCGCGCGCTCGACCTCGCCCGGCTCGACGCGATCGACGTGCACACCCACTGCGAGGTGTCCGCGCGCGGCCACGCCTCGCTCTCCGACGAGCTGCACGACGCGTCCGGCGCGTACTTCAAGGTGGCGAGCGAGCGGAAGCCGACGCTGCCGGAGATGGCCGCCCACTACCGGGAGCGCCGGATGGCCGCGGTGGTGTTCACCGTGGACGCCGAGCACGCGACCGGCACCGCGCCGATCCCGAACGAGGAGATCGCCGAGACCGCCGCCGCCCACGCCGACGTGCTGATCCCGTTCGCCTCGATCGACCCGTTCAAGGGCCGGGCGGGGGTACGGCAGGCCCGCCGCCTGGTGGAGGAGTACGGGGTCAAGGGGTTCAAGTTCCACCCGAGCATCCAGGGCTTCTTCCCCGACGACCGGATCGCGTACGGCCTGTACGAGGTCATCGAGGAGACCGGGGCCATCGCGCTCTTCCACACCGGGCAGACCGGGATCGGCGCCGGGGTGCCGGGCGGCGGCGGGATCCGGCTGAAGTACTCCAACCCGATGCACGTGGACGACGTGGCCGCCGACTTCCCGCATATGAAGATCATCCTGGCGCACCCCTCCTTCCCCTGGCAGGACGAGGCCCTGGCGGTCGCCACCCACAAGCCGGGCGTGCACATCGACCTGTCCGGCTGGTCGCCGAAGTACTTCCCGCCGCAGCTGGTGCACTACGCGAACACCCTGCTCAAGGACAAGGTGCTGTTCGGCTCGGACTACCCGGTGCTCAGCCCGGACCGCTGGCTGGCCGACTTCGCCAAGCTGCCGATCAAGGACGAGGTGCGGCCGAAGATCCTCAAGGAGAACGCGGCCCGGCTGCTCGGCCTCGTCTGATCCCGCTCCCGCCTGGAAAGGGCCCTTTGATGCGCAACGAGGGACTGGGGTCGTGGCCCGCACGCCGGGCCCGCAAGACCCCGCACCGCACCGCTCTGCTGCACCGCTCCACCGCCCTGAGCTACGGCGAACTCCACGACCGCACCACCCGGTTGGCGCACGCACTGCGGGCCGCCGGAGTGCGGCGCGGCGACCGGATCGCGTATCTCGGGCCGAACCACCCGGCGTTCCTGGAGACGCTGTTCGCCGCGGCGGTGCTCGGCGCCGTGTTCGTGCCGCTCAACACCCGGCTCGCCGGCCCCGAACTCGCCTACCAGCTCGCGGACTCCGGGTCGACGGTGCTGCTCCACTCCCCCGGTCTGGCCGCGCTCGCGGACGAGGCGGCGCGGGCGGGCGGCGTCACCCGGACCGTGATCGAGGCGGCCGGACCGGCGTACGAGGCACTGCTCGCCGACGCCTCCGACGTGCCGATCGACGAGGCGGTGGCGCCCTCCGACGTGTGCCTCATCATGTACACCTCGGGCACCACGGGCCGCCCCAAGGGCGCCATGCTCACCCATGGCAACCTCACCTGGAACGCGGTGAACGTGCTCGTCGACCATGATCTGGTCGCCGACGAGACCGCCCTGGTGTCCGCCCCGCTGTTCCACACCGGCGGGCTCAACATGCTCGCCCTGCCGGTGCTCCTCAAGGGCGGCGCGTGCGTGCTCGTCGAGTCGTTCGACGCCGGCGACACCCTGGACCTGATCGAACGGCACCGGGTCACCTTCATGTTCGGGGTGCCCACCATGTTCGACCAGGTCGCCCGGCAGTCGCGCTGGCCGTCGGCCGACCTGTCCAGTCTGCGGCTGCTCAACTGCGGCGGCGCGCCGGTGCCGACCTCGCTGATCGCCACGTACCAGGAGCGCGGGCTGACCTTCGTCCAGGGCTACGGGATGACGGAGGCGTCGCCCGGCGCGCTGTTCCTGGACACCGAGCACGCGCGCGTGAAGGCCGGTTCGGCCGGGGTGCCGCACTTCTTCACCGACGTACGGGTGGTGCGGCCCGATCAGTCGCCGGTCGACGTGGGCGAGACCGGCGAGGTGCTGATCCGCGGCCCGCACGTGATGGCCGGGTACTGGGGCCTCCCCGAGGAGTCGGCGGCCGCCTTCAGGGACGGCTGGTTCCGCAGCGGGGACGCGGCCCGGGTCGACGCCGACGGCTACGTCACGATCGTCGACCGCTTCAAGGACATGATCATCTCGGGCGGCGAGAACATCTACCCGGCCGAGGTCGAGGACGCACTCCTGGCCCATCCCGACATCGCCGAGTGCGCGGTCATCGGGATCCCCGACCCGAAGTGGGGCGAGTCCGCCCGCGCGATCGTCGTGCCGCGCGCGGGCACCGCCCCCGAACCGGCGGAGCTGCTCGCCGCGCTCCACGGCCGACTGGCCAAGTACAAGATCCCCAAGTCGCTGATCCTGGTCGACGCGCTGCCGCGGACGGCCTCCGGAAAGCTCCTCAAACACCATCTGCGCGCCGACTTCGGCGACGCCCCGCGAAAGGAACCCCGCTCATGACCCTCATCGTCGACGGCATCGACTCCCTCAAGGCCATGGCCGGCACCGACCTGGGCACCAGCGACTGGATCACCGTCGACCAGCCCCGGATCGACACCTTCGCCGACGCGACCGACGACCACCAGTGGATCCACGTGGACGTGGCGCGCGCCGCCGAGGGCCCGTTCGGGGCGCCGATCGCCCACGGCTATCTGACCCTCGCCCTGTTCATCCCGCTCTTCACCGGGCTGCTCGACGTGCGCGGGGTCACCACGAAGGTCAACTACGGCCTGGACAAGGTGCGATTCCCCGCCCCGGTGAAGAGCGGCGCCCGGCTGCGGCTCGCGGCGACCCTGGACGAGGTGACCGAGGTCCCCGGCGGGGTGCAGATCGCCGTCGCGGGCACCATCGAGATCGAGGGCGCGCCGAAGCCCGCGTGCGTGCTGCGCAGCCTGTCGCGGTTCTACGCGTAGCGGTACGGCGCGCCGGGGCCGGGCCTTCGCCCCGTCGGCCCTACCCGCCGAGCTCGGGGCCGAGCAGGTCGCGCAGGCCGTCGGCGAGCCGCTCGTACTCCTCGGGCCGGTTGTAGATCTGGGCGCTGAGCCGGATGCCGCCGCCGTCCCGCCAGGGCCAGACGAGGATCCGGCAGCCCAGCCGGGCGGCGATGTGCTCGCGCAGCGCGGCGGCCTCGTCGCGGGTCCTGGCGAGATGGCGGGGCAGCCGCAGCGAGCGGATCGGCAGGGCGGGGTCGTACGGCAGCGGGCGCACGCCCGGCAGTCGCCCGGCGATCGCCTCGGTGCCGTGTCCGACGAGCGCCGCGTTGTGGGCCCGTACCTTCGCGGCTCCGAGCGCGGCGATCAGGTCGAGGCCCTCGGGGGCCGCGAGCAGTCCGGTGTAGTCGGTGGTGGCCCGGTACTCCAGGGCGCGCGGGAAGCCGTGCTCGTGTTCCCAGGACGGTACGGGGGCGGGCACCCGGTCGCGCAGCGGCGCGGCGACGGCGAGGACGGCGCTGCCGGGCGGGGCGTAGGCCCACTTGTGGAGGTTGCCGAACCAGAGGTCGGGGTCCCCGGCGAGCGGCCGGTCGAGCGCGCCGGGCGCGTGGGCGCCGTCGACGACGGTGGTGATGCCACGGGCGCGGAGCGCGGTGAGCAGCGTGGGTCCGGCGATGATCCGGGCGGTCGGCGAGCTGATCTGGTCGAGCAGCGCCACCTTGGTGCGCGGGGTGAGCGCCGCGAGCACCCGCTCGGCGACGGCCGCCTCGTCGGGCAGCCCGGGGTCGAGCTCCACCGTCGTCACCCGGGCCCGGCGGGCGGCGGCGTCCGTGACGGTGCCGTATCCGTGGTCGGTGACCAGGACCTCGTCGTCCGGGCCGAGTCCGAGGGCGTCGAGCGCGAGGTTGGCGGCCTCGGTGGCGTTGCTGACGAGGGCGATGCCCTCGGGGTCGGCGGCCAGGTGTCCGGCGATCCGGCGCCGGGCGGCGGCGAGCCGTTCGGGCGCGGCCAGGAAGAACGCGTCGGGGTCGGCGTCGGCCTCGCTGATGAGGCGGCCCCGGGCCTCGGCGACGGGCACCGGCACGGCGCCGAAGGAGCCGTGGTTGAGGTGGGCGACGGCCGGGTCGAGCCGGAAGAGCTCGGCGCCGCCGGGGAAGACGCCGGGGCAGACGGCGGGGGCGCCGCCGTGGTCGTCGCGCTCGTCGCCGCGGCCGTCGCCGCCGTCGCTGACACCGTTGTCACGCCGTATCGTCATGCGTCCCGTCCACCCCTCGTTCACTCACCCTGGCCCTGAGCCGGACGTGCCCCTGCCCCGTCCGGTGCCTGCGGGCGCAGTATGCCGGACGGGGCGGGGCTGATGCCGGGCGGACTCATGGCGGCTGTCAGGTCACCCGCTCACCCGCCAGTTCCGGTGCGGCGGCGGTGTCGCTGTGGGTGTCGGCCGTGTCGTCGAGGAAGCCGCCGGACTGGTGCTGCCAGAGCTTGGCATACGCCCCGTCGGCGTCCAGGAGTTCCTGGTGCGAGCCCTGTTCGACGACCCGGCCGCGGTCGAGGACGATCAGCCGGTCCATGCCCGCCACCGTGGACAGACGGTGGGCCACCACCAGGGCCGTGCGGCCCTCCATCAGGCGCCACAGCGCCTCCTGGACCAGGATCTCGCTCTCCGAGTCGAGCGCGCTGGTGGCCTCGTCGAGCAGCAGGATGGGCGCGTCGCGGAGGATCGCCCGGGCGAGCGCCACCCGTTGGCGCTGGCCGCCGGACAGCTTCACACCGCGCTCGCCGACCATGGTGTCGAAGCCGTCGGGCAGCTTGTCGGCGAACTCGGTGACGTGCGCCGCCTCGGCGGCCGCCCGGATCTCGGCCTCGGTGGCGTCGGGGCGGGCGAAGGCGATGTTGTCCCGCAGGGTGCGGTGGAACATCGCCGGTTCCTGCGGCACGTACGCGATCAGGCTTCGCAGGTCGGACTGGCTCATCCGGCTGATGTCCTGGCCCGCGACCAGGATGCGGCCCGCGTCGACGTCGGTCATCCGGAGCAGCAGCCGGGTGAGGGTGGTCTTGCCGCCGCCGGAGCGGCCGACCAGGCCGATCCGGGTGCCGTCGGGCACGTCCAGGTCGAGGTCCTCGAAGAGCGGCTTGGTGTCGGACCCGCCGCCGCCGTGGGTGAAGGTGACCCGCTCGAAGCGCACGTCGCCGGTCCGGGAGAGGAGCGGCTCGGGGGTCTCGGGGTCGGTGACGGACGGCGGGGTGAGGAGCAGTTCGGTGAACTGCGCGGCCTCCGTCATGGAGCTTTCGAGCCGCCGGTAGATCTGGTTGAACTCGAACATGATGCGGGTCGCCTGCGAGTAGTAGGTGAAGGCGACGATGACCGCCTCCACCCCGTGGTCGGCGGCGCCGAGCGCGAGGGCGACGCACAGCCCGAGCACATTGGTGAGGACCGACATCGGGGCGACGACGGTGTCGATGCGCAGGTTGCCGTAGTCCCAGGAGCGCAGCATCAGCCGTCGTGACTCGGCGACCCTGGAGCGGTGTTCGGCGGCCTCGCGGGGCTCGGCGGCGAACGCCCGTACCGTGTCCATGTTCATCAGGCTGTCGGCGACGTGTCCGGAGACCCGGGCGATGGCCTCCTCGCGGGCGGCGACGATCCGCTGGCGGCGCCGGACGAGCGGGACGACACAGCCCGCGGTGATCACGATCATCGCCAACAGGCCGACGACGAGCAGGGGTTCGTACTGCCAGAGGACGACCGAGGCGAACACCAGCGGGACGAAGCTGCCGAAGATGTTGAAGGTGAGGGTGTCGACGAACTCCTCGAAGCGGGAGGCGAAGCTGAGGACCCGCTTGGTGAGGGAGCCCGCGAAGTTGTCGTGGAAGAACGCGGCGTCCTTGGCGAAGAGTTCGTCCATGCCGAGGATGTAGAGCTGCTCGATGCCGTGGGCGTCGACCCGGTTCAGACAGTGGAGGCCGACCCGCCACAGGGCCTCCGAGAGGAGCAGGACGACGGCGAACCCGATGACGTACGGCACCATGCCGGCGAGTCCGTCGTCCTTGCCGCCCGGTGTGCCGCCGTCCTCGGCGATGCGGGCGACGAGCTTGGCGACGATGAGCGGTGCGATGTAGGCGATGCCGATGTTCCCGAGTGCGGGAAGCAGCAGCGCGGGGACGGTCGTCCGGCGCAGCCGGACCATCTCCCGTCCGTAGTAGCGCAGTGCGAGGAGGACCGGGCCGCGGCCCGGCCTCTTTGGGGGTGGTTCAGACGAATCCATTGCAACCCTGCTTTGTCGGACGCTTCGGGGCAGAATCCGCAGTGTCCCGCGCGCCGTCCGGCGTCGTCCACGGGTTTTTCCGGGCCGTCCCCGGCCGTCTCTCGCGGCTCCGGTCAGCGCTCCTGACGGGGTGGAAGGGTGGCGCGGACGGGTCCTTCGGGGCGCATGGTGATGCTGTACGCGGCGCGTTCGGGGACGGCCGTGCACGTCGGCGCAGGGGCTTCGAGCAGGTGTTCCATGAGGGCGGTGGACTCGCGGAGCGCGAAGCGCAGGCCGAGGCAGGCGCGCGGGCCGACGCCGAAGGGGTAGTAGGAGCCGGGGTGGGCGGGGCGGCGGCCCGGTGCGGTGAACCGGCCGGGGTCGAACTCCTCGGGGCGGTCCCAGAGTTCGGGGTCACGGTGGGTGAGGTAGGGGCTGGTGATGACGTCGGTGCCCGCCTCGACGGCGTGGCCGCCGGGGAGGACGTCGTCCTCGGTGGCGTGCCGGGGCAGGATCCAGGCGGACGGGTAGAGGCGGAGCGTCTCGTGCACCAACGCCTGGACGGCCTGCCGCCGTTCGGGTGAGCCGGCGGGTCCGGCGGCGCGCGTGCGGTCCCGCGCATCCGGGTCGCGGTGGAGCAGCAGGTGCAGCCAGGTGAGGGTGCCGGCGGTGGTCTCGTGCCCGGCGACCAGCAGGGTGACGAGTTCGTCGCGGACCAGCCGGTCGGTGTATTCGGGGCGGGTGCCGGCGGCGTCGAGCAGGACGTGGAGCAGTCCTGGTCCGTCCGGGCCCGCGGCGCCGTCGCGGGCGGCGGCGATGGCCCGGGCGGACACGGCGTCGATCCTGGCGAGGTCGGCGGCGACGGCCGGGTCGGGGGCGGTGCCGTCGGCGGGCAGCCGGGGCATCGCGGCCAACACGGCGGGCACCGAGGCGAGTTCGCGCTCGGTGGCCTCGTCGAGGGCGTGGCCGGTGAGCGAGCGCCAGATGGTGTCGAGGGCGTAGCGGCGCATCTCCTCGGCGAGGTCGAACTCCTCGCCGGTGCGGGCGTGGGCCGCCCAGCGGGCGGCGGCGGTGCGGGCGGCGCCGGTGATGCGGTCCTCGTAGCGGCGCATCCCGGGTCCGGTGAACTGGGCCTGGAGCAGCTTGCGTTGGCGCTGCCAGGCGTCGCCGGTGGCGGCGAGGACGCCGTCGCCGATGAGGATCCTGGCGCGGTGGCCGCGCTTGACGTAGCGGTCGGGGTGGCGGGCGAGGACGTGCTGGACGGCGTCGGGCGCGGTGACCAGGACGGCGGGCCGGGCGCCGGGTTCGGTCCGTACGGCCGCGACGCCGCCGAGCCGGTCGCGGGCGAGCGCGAAGAGTTCGACGAGTTCGCCGCCGCTCTTCCGCCAGTCGGCGACGGCGTCGGCGTCGAGCTCGGGGACGGGGCGGGTCGCGGTGGCGCGGGCAGGGCTGGTCGGGCTTGCCGGACTGGCGGGAGTGGCCACGGGGCGGCTCCTACGGGCGGTGCGGGGCGGGCGGGCGGGCCCGGTGGACGTCACGCACTGTAGGGCGCCGGGCACGGCGGGCGACAGGGCGCGCAGGGTGACGGCGGGCCGGAAACGGTGTCCCCTCCTCCCCTGAAGCCGAGGAATAGGTTAGGTTAGGCATACCTAAGTCGGCCTCGCCTCTGGGAGATCCCGTATGCACCCCCACACCGCCCGTCCCGACCGGCCGACCCCGGCGGAGCGGCTGCGCGCGATCGTCGCCACCGCCACCTCCATGACCGTCGTGACCGACGGCCTGCACCAGGAGGTGCACACCCTGGACGGGGCCGGGCCGATGGGCCGCATCCACCTCCACGAGCCCACCGACGTCTTCGGTGCCGACCACCGCACCCCGCGCATCCCGATCCGGCTCGAACTCACCGATGTCTCCCCGGTGCCGGTGCGCGACCGGGTGCGTGCCCGGGTCACCATCTCGGGCCTGGTGGCGGACCCGTACGAGGCCGGGGAGGGCGGCGGCGAGAGCGTCTGCATGGAGTTCGGGCAGGCCGTCCTGGAGACCACCGAGGGGCCCGGCGACTCGGGCGGGCGGGCCTTCGTGACCCTCGCCGAGCTGCAGACCGCCGAACTCGACCCGCTGGCCTCCTGCGAGGCCCCGATGCTGCACCATCTCGTCGCGGAACACCCGGAGTTGGTCACCCTGCTGCTCCGCCTGGTGGAGCCCTCCGCCCGGCGCCACCTGGTGCGCGCGCTGCCGGTGGCCATCGACCGCTTCGGCCTCACCCTGCGCCTGGAGTACCGGGCGAGCCGCCGGGACGTCCGGCTGCCGTTCCCCACCGCCCTCCAGGACGTCGACCAGGCGGGCCTGCAGATCCACGCCCTGCTCGCCGCCGCCCGCCGCGCCTCGCACACCCGGCTGCCCGCCTGAGGCACACCGCGCGGGGGACGGAAAGGGGCCGGGACCGGCGATGACCACGCCGGTCCCGGCCCTTTCGCACGCGCCGCGCGCCGTTGCGCCGTTGCACCGTTGCGCAGTCGCTCGATGAACTACGGGCGGTCTGCCCCTACGGTGGTGGCTGTCCGCATCCGGCGGACGGCACGTCAGGGGAAGGGGCGGGTCCGATGGGTGACGTCTCGGTGTGGGCATGGGTGTGCGTCGGCTGGTCGGTACTGCTGGCGGGGGTCGGCTGCCGGGAGTTCGGGCGGGTCCGCAGGCTCCGGCGGGACGGGATCGTCACCCGGGGCGTGATCGTCGGGGAGCGGCCGGTGCCGGACGTCGACGTGAAGGCGTACTCCCCCGTGGTCGCCTACCGCGACGAGCGCGGCGTCGAGGTCCGGTTCACCCAGGTGACCCACGGGAGCGGGCCCCGGCCGGTGATCGGCCGCGAGGTCGACGTGATACGGCTGCCGGGACAGCCGGAATCCGCCAGGATCATGAGGTGGCGTCACATGTCGGGGCAGGGCGTGGTCATGCTGGTCGGCGCGGCGGTCTTCCTCGGCGGCGCCTATCTCATCGCGACCCAGAACAACTGAACCTCCCTCCGCACCACTGGAGTTGTGCACCATGCGTCATCGTTCCGCGTCCGCCCCCGGGCTCGTCGCCGCGGCGGCCGCGCTGTGCCTGCTGGCCACCGCCTGCGCGGCCGGCGGCGGACGGCCCGACGACCCCTCCGGCGCCCCCTCGGGCGCCCCGTCCGCCGCCCCCGCGGTCACCCCGCCGCCCACCGGCGTCCGCTTCGACTACCAGCTGCGGGCGCCCTATCCGCCGCCGCCCGGGGTGCAGGTCGTCGCCCGCGACCACAGCGCGCCGCCCGCGCCCGGGGTCTACAACATCTGCTACGTGAACGCCTTCCAGGCGCAGCCGGGCGCCGAACGCGACTGGGACGCCGACCTGTTGCTGCGTGACGGCGCGGGCAAGGTGGTGATGGACGCGGACTGGGGCGAGGCGGTGCTCGACACCCGTACCGCCGACAAGCGCACCCGGATCGCCCGGAAGGTCAACCGCTGGATCGACGACTGCGCGGCCAAGGGCTACCGGGCGGTGGACCCGGACAACTACGACAGCTACACCCGCGTCCCGGCCGGGCTGCTCACGGCGGACGGCGCGAAGGCGCTGCTCGCGCTGCTCGCCGAGCACGCCCACGCGAAGGGCCTCGCCATCGGCCAGAAGAACACCCCGCAGCTGGCGGGCGACCGCCGCAGGGTCGGCGCCGACTTCGCCGTGGTGGAGGAGTGCGGCCAGTACGAGGAGTGCGCCGCGTACGTGGCGGCGTTCGGCGACCGGGTGATCGTGGTCGAGTACACCGCGCAGGGCATGCGGCGGGCCTGCGCGGGCTGGGGCGGGCGACTCAGCGTCGTACGGCGTGATCTCCAGCTGGTGCCGAAGGGCGAGCCGGGGTACCACTACGAAGTCTGCCCGGAGTAGGGCTTCCCGGCCGGGGGTGGCGGTCGGCAGAATCCTGCTGCGCGGCCCCGGGTCCCGTGGCGGCGATCCTCTCCCGGAAGGCACCGCCCATGCGCCTGCGCACCCGGCCCTCGCGGTCCCGTCGGCGGCCGGACTGGTCCGGCCGTCATGTGCTGATCACCGGCGGGTCCAGCGGCATCGGCCTGGCTCTCGTCCGCGAACTGCGGTGCCGGGGCGCGCTGGTGTCCGTCGTGGCCCGCGATCCGGCGAAGCTGCGCGAGGTGGCGGCGGAGCCGGGCCCCGTAGGGAGCGCGCCGGTGGCGACGGTGTCCGCGGACGTGGCGAGCCGGGCCGACCTCGACCGGGCGGTGGCCGAACTCACCGCGCTGCACGGCCCGGTGGACACCCTGATCACCTCGGCGGGCACCGTGCGGCCGGGCTACTTCGAGGAGTTGGACCACGAGTTCTTCCGTACCACCATGGACGTGAACTACTTCGGCACCCTGCACGCCGTGCGGGCGGTGCTGCCGGGGATGCTGGCGCGCGGTTCCGGCACCCTGGTGTGCATCTCCTCGGCGGCGGGCCTGTACGGCCTGGTCGGCTACTCGGCGTACGCGCCGAGCAAATTCGCGGTGCGCGGGCTCTGCGAGTCGCTGCGGATGGAACTGCGGCCGCACGGCATCCAGGTCAGCGGGGTGTACCCGGGGGACGTGGACACCCCGCAGCTGGCGATGGAGCAGCCGTACAAGCCGAAGGAGCTGGCGGCGCTCGGCGGCACCCTGCGGCCCGCGGGCGCACGCGAGGTGGCGCTCGCCGTGCTCCGGGGTGTCGAGGCCGGGCGGCCGACGATCGTGCCGGGCGCCGCGAACCGCGCGGTGGCGCTGCTCGCCCGGCTCACCCCCCTGCTGGCCGGCGGGTACGCCGACCGGATCGTGGCCCGCAGCCGACGCGACTGAGGCCGGGGCCGGGGGCGGCGCGCTACCCCGGTCCCGAGGAGCACACTGGCACCAGGGGGCGGACGCACGAGCACGGACGCGGGCGCACACGGGGCGGGGCCCGCCGGGCTGGAAGAGGGTGCCGGGATGGCCATACCCAGGTCGCGGACAGGGGCGCGGACAGGGACCGCGGGACGGACCCGGTCGCGGTACGCCCAGGACCGGGGGCTCTCGGCCCGGATGGCGACCACGATGTTCCTGATCGGGCTGCTGTACGTGGTGTTCGTCGGCGTCCTGCTCGTGCTGCTGCGCGGTTCCTGGCCGATCGTGCTGCTGATCACGGGCGCCCTGTTCATCGGGCAGTTCTGGTTCAGCGACCGGATCGCGGCGCTCGGCATGGGCGCCCGTGAGGTGTCCCGGGCGGAGGCCCCCGAGCTGCACGGCACGGTGGACCGGATCTGCGCGCTCGCGGACATGCCGAAGCCCCGGGTGGCGATCGCCGACAGTGACGTGCCGAACGCGTTCGCGACCGGGCGGGGCGAGCGGACGGCCCTGGTCTGCGTGACCACCGGGCTGCTGCGGCGGCTCGAGCCGGAGGAGCTGGAGGGGGTGCTCGCGCACGAGATGTCGCACGTGGCGCACCGGGACGTGGCGGTGATGACGATCGCCTCGTTCCTGGGCGTGCTGGCCGGGATGATGACCCGGGTCGCCCTCTACAGCGGGCTCGGCCGGGGCCGGGACAGCAACATGGCGGCCGCGGTGATCCTGGTGCCGGTGGTGAGCGGGGCGGTGTACTGCCTGAGCTTCCTGCTGACCCGGGTGCTGTCGCGCTACCGGGAGCTGGCCGCCGACCGGGCCGCCGCGCTGCTCACCGGCCGTCCTTCGGCGCTGGCGTCGGCGCTGGTGAAGGTGGACGGCGAGATGGCCCGGATCCCGGTCCGTGACCTGCGCAAGGCGGAGCCGTACAACGCGTTCTGGTTCGCTCCGGCGTTCTCCTCGAAGCAGAGCCTGAGCCGGCTGCTCGCCACCCACCCGACCCTGGAGCAGCGGCTCGACCAGCTGTCCCGGATCTCGGACCGGCTGGGCGGGGCGTGAGCGCGGTGGGGCTCCTGGACAGCATCCTGGGCCGGAGCAGGCCGGTGCGACCGGACCTCGACCGGCTCTTCGCGCTTCCGGCCGCCGCGCTGACCCTGCGGGCGGGCACCGGTCTGGTGCCGACGGGCACGGGCTCGGTGTGCTTCGCGGGGGTGGAGGGCGCGGCGTTCACCCGGTTGCGGGAGGAGGTGCGGGAGCTGCTCGACCTGGACGGGGCGGGGGCCGGGGCGGCGTTCTCCCGGGACGCGTACGGGTACACCTGGCTGGTGGCGCGGCGCCCGGCGGACGATCTGGTGGCCCTGGTGACGGATCTGCACGCGGTGAACGCGCTCCTGGAGGAGGCGGGCTTCGGGCCGCAGCTGCTGTGTTCGCTGACCGTGTTCCGGGCGCCGGACGCGGACCCGGGGCCGGACC
Organism: Streptomyces sp. NPDC090025; assembly: GCF_044748125.1. Classification (NCBI taxonomy): domain Bacteria; kingdom Bacillati; phylum Actinomycetota; class Actinomycetes; order Kitasatosporales; family Streptomycetaceae; genus Streptomyces; species Streptomyces sp. NPDC090025. The sequence continues at coordinate 244,390 of NZ_JBIVFL010000012.1, forward strand.
CGAGGCCGCCGGGCGAGGAGCCCGGCTCCGGTACCGAAACCGGCTCCGGTCCCGGTACCGGCGGGGACGCGGCCGGGCGGCTGGCGCTCGTCTATCTGTACAAGCGCGGCACCTTCTATCCCTTCGCACCCCGGGCCGCCCGGCCGGGCGGCGGGGGTGCGGAGCGCCGGGACGGTGCCCTGGAGCTCCAGGTAAGGGGGCTGCTCGCGGGCGATCTGCCGGTGGAGCCGGACCTGGAGCGCTGGTTCCCGGTGTGGGGCGCGCCCGGGCTCGGCTGAAACCGATCGGTCACAGCCGGTCCCGTCCGATCATGTCCGGTCGAGCCGCGTACCGGCGTGCCGGTTTTTCAGCCAACCTCGGCGGCGGGTTCGGCGCCCTGCTCGGCCTTCTGCCGGGCGTCCTCGACCCGGCGGTTGAGCCGGGTGCCGATGCCGAGCTGGGCGGCGGCCGCCGCCAGGGCGACGACCAGGCAGCCGATCCAGAGCGGCGCGGCGCCCCAGGTGTTGATGACCGTGCCGCCGATCAGCGGGGCGAGGACGGCGGAGCCGGTCCAGGCCATCTGGTAGAGGCCCTGGTAGCGGCCCTTGAGGTGGTCCGGGGAGATCCGGGCGACGATGGCGAAGCTGGTCGGCGTGTTGCCGATCTCGCCGAGCGTCCAGACCACGATGGAGGCGCCGTAGATCCAGGCCGAGTGGCCGAAGAGGAGCACGGAGTAGCCGACGCCGATGAGGGCCGAGGAGCCGGCAAGCACCCAGGACTCGGGGAAGCGCTTGTAGAGCCGGGTGAGCGGCAGCTGCACACAGGCGATCACGATGCCGTTGAGGGCGGCGACCTGGCCGAACGTGCTGGGCGAGAAGCCGTCCTGGTTCATCGCGATGGGCAGGCCGCTCTCGGACTGCAGCAGGATGGTCAGGACGAGGAGTTCGGCGGCGACGAAGCCGACGAAGGTGCGGTCGCGGAGCACCGAGCCGAAGCCCTGTTCCGCGGTGGCGTCCTCGGGCGGCTCGGTGGGGCCGCGGCCGGGCACCCGGATCGCGATCAGCACGGCGCCGATGACGGTGGTGGCGGCGTTGAGCCAGAACAGCGCGGTGTAGCCGGTGACGGCGACCAGGCCGACGGAGAGCATCGCGACCGAGTAACCGATGTTGATCGCCCAGAAGTTGAGCGAGTAGGCGCGGACCTGGTCGGCCTCGGGGATCACCTCGGAGATCAGCGCGTTGTGCGCGGGCCTGGTCGCGTTGCTGACCAGGCCGACCACGAAGGCGCCGACCAGCAGGGTCCACGGGGAGCGGGCGTAGGCGAGCGCGACCATGCTCACGGCGGTGGCGGTCAGCGCGCCGACCAGGGTCGGCTTGTGGCCGAGCCGGTCGGCCAGGATGCCGCCGAACGGGCCCGCGGCGAGCGAGCCGATGCCGATGGCGGCGACGACGGTGCCGGCGAAGGCGGCGCTGCGGTGCAGTTCGTCGGTGACGTAGAAGGCGAGCAGGGGCATGACGAAGCCGCACGCCCGGTTGATCAGCTGTGCGCTCCAGAGCCACCAGAAGCCGTTCGGGAGCCCGCCGAAGGTGGCGCCGAGCGACGACCGCGCCTTCGTCAGTGGCCTGAATTGCATACGTTCCCCTTCATCGTGACGCTCTCGATCGTGGCGGATATTACGAGACGCCCGACCCGCTGTCCTGACCGGCGAATGAATATCAGCCAAGAGTCTTCGTCAGACCCTGCCCCGGAGAAGGATCTCCACACCCTCCGGAATCGTCCGGTCCGTGGCTGAATCTGAACCATCGGACATCCGCCATCATTTGGCGCATCCACGGCCAACCTCCCCGGTCCGGAGCCCGTGCGCAGTGCGGCACACCGGACCGGAGTAGCCGGTAGTCCGGCCAACTACCTGTAGGAACGCCGGAAATGACGAGCCGTCACGCAAACGATGAGGTCACACCCTGTTGTTGGTTGTCACCGAAATGACTCTGTGATCTTATGGATCGGCGGCTGCGGGACTGCTCTACTGGGCTCCGGGCGGACCATCTGAATCCCTATTCGACGCAACGAGAGAAGGGGCTTGTCATGAGACACCCCACGGCGGAAACCTAGGCATGTGACGGCACCTCCGGCATCCACGGTCTGAGACAGTTCGCAGGGGAAGCGGCAATCAGATGAATCCGTTGACTTACTCACCACGCCTCGTCAAGGCGCTCCCCCCGGTGCACACCGCGGGTCGCACCCTGAAGGCGTACGCGATGTTCGCGCAACCCGAACGTGACAGCACCCTCCCCGACCCGGAGTGGCTGCGACGGCACACGGCCTCGGTGCTCACCGACCCTCCTGGCGAGGGCGACCACCCGGCCGGTTTCCTGATCCTGCACCGCGGCATGCAGGCCGACTACCTCCTGGTGAGCCAGTGGTACGACGCCGACATGCTCAAACACTGGGTGCGCGGCTCGACCACGGACGCCGACGGCGCCACCAGGTTCGCGCCGCTCGGCCAGCCGGACCTGATCGCCTGCGTCTGGGAGCTCGAAGTGATCAAGTTCGAGCGGGACGCCTGGGTCAACACCGTGCTCGCCCAGGGCAAGCTCGACGAGACCGCGCTCGACGCGTATCTGGACACGACCTTCTCGGGGTGGGTGTGAGGCACGACATCAAGGTGACGCCGATCGAACCGGGCCACCTGGACGCACTGCTCGACCTGTGCCGGGAGCACGCGGCCTACGAGAAGGCCGACTTCCTGGAGAACGGGCAGGTCGAGCGCTGGCGCACGGCCCTGTTCGCCGACGAGCCCGCGCTGCACGGCTGGATCGCCCTGGACGACGGGAAGCCCTGCGGCTTCATGACCGTCACCACCGACTTCGCCACCTGGAGCGCCGAGCGGTTCGCGTACATGGACTGTCTCTACCTCCAGGACGCGTACCGCGGGCTCGGGCTCGGGCGGGTGTTCCTCGACCGGCTGCGGGAGTTCGCGCTGGCCGAGGGCTGCGGCTGGGCCGAGTGGCAGACGCCGCCCGACAACGAGTTGGGCATCGGGTTCTACCGGCGCATGGGCGCCACCGAGAAGACCAAGTTCCGTTTCCACTACGACGTTGGGATACGTGGCGTCTCGTGACCACTGGCTCGACCGGCTCCGTGCCGACCGACACCTCGACCTCCGCTCCGCTGCCGCCCTGGTCGATCGGCCCCGCCGACCGGCGGGGCGCCGCCCCCGCACTCGGTGACCTCGTCGCCGCCCCGGCGGCCGCCGGGCCCGACCGCCCGGCCCTCCACGACGGCCGCCTCGGCCTCACCTTCGCCGAACTCGAGCAGCGGGCCCGCGCCCTCGCCGCCCACCTCGCCGACCTGGGTGTCGGCCCCGGCGACCGGGTGGCGGTGCTCGCCGAGAAGTCCGCGCTGATGCCGGTCCTCGCCATCGCCGTCTGGAAGCGCGGCGCGGTCTACGTGCCCCTCGACGGCGCGCAGCCGCTGCCCCGGCTGCGCGGGCTGCTCGGCCGGCTGCGGCCCCGGGCCGTCCTCGCCCTCGACGACCGGGAGCCCCCGGCGGACACGCCCGGCTGGCTGCCCCGTACCGCCCTCGACGCGATCCTGGCGGGCCCGGCGCCCACCGGGGACCGGGCGGCGACCGTGGCGCACCGCCCCGAGGACACCGCGTACATCATCTTCACCTCGGGCTCCACCGGCGAGCCCAAGGGCGTCGAGATCAGCGTGGCCAACCTGGTCGCCTACTTCGGCAACCACAACGAGGTGCTGCGCTTCACCCAGGACTCCCGGGTGTTCAGCCTGTCGCCGTTCCACTTCGACGTGTCGATCGAGGACACGCTGCTCCCGCTGTCGCTCGGCGCGTATGTGCACCAGTTCCGCGGGATGCACGCGGGGGCCGTGATGCGGGCGATCATCACGCGGGAGCGGATCACCCATCTCATCGCGGTGTCCACCCTGCTCACCATGATCACCGAGGGCGGGCGGCACGTCACCCGGGAGAAGTTCCCGAGCCTGGAGATGGTGATGACGGGCGCGGAGGTCTGCGACCCCGGCGTCATCAACGTCTGGAAGGACGGCCTGCCCGAGGTCCGGGTGATCAATGTGTACGGGCCGACCGAGGCGACCATCGTCTGCGTGGCCCACGAGATCGAGCGGGTGGACCCCGACCGGGTGGGCTCCTATCCGATCGGCCGGCCGCTGCGCGGGGTGACCGCCCGGATCGTCGACGAGGCCACCGGCCGCGAGCTCCACCAGGCCGACGAGATCGGCGAGTTGTGGATCGGCGGCGAGCAGGTCATGCGCGGCTACTTCGACCAGCCGGAGGAGACCGCCCGGCGCGTGGTCGAGGTCGACGGGGTGCGCCACTACCGCACCGGCGACCTGTGCAGCTACGACGAGAACGGCGACATCGTCTTCCGCGGCCGCAACGACGACGAGGTGAAGCTGGCCGGGCGCCGGATCCACCTCGGCGAGATCCGGCAGACCGTGCTCAGCTGCCCCGGCGTCGAACGGGCCGCCGTGGCGCTGGTGCCGCGCGCCGGACACGACGTGATCGCCCTGGTGGTGATGGCGCCCGACCGCGCGGTGCTCACGGACGTCGAGAAGCGGATCGCCGCGCTGCTGCCGGAGTACATGCGCCCCACCGTGGTGGCCTGGTCGTCCGAGCTGAGCGTGTCGTCGACCGGCAAGACGGACGAGAAGCTGCTGATGAAGCGGCTCGCCGAGGCGGTGGACGGGGCCCGGGCCACGACCCGCTTCGTGTTCACCACGACCGGGGAGGTCACCCCGGACACCGGAGCCGCGAGCGGAGCCGGGGCCGGTACCGAGAGCGGGTCCGGGGATGACTGAGACGGACCGCCCCGGTTCCCTGCACGTCGAGTTCGGGCGGCTCGCCGCCGCCCGGCGGATCATGGCGGCACCGGCCTCCACCGGCTCGCTCGTCCAGGACCGGGCCAACGCGGAACGCTGGATCGCCCGGTTCGGCAGCGCCCCGGCCGGGTCCGGCGAGCCCATGGGCCCGGCCGCCGGAGCCGGCGACGGCGTCACGGTGGAGCGCGGCGACCGGTCGCTCGTCGTCCGGCCCGCCGCCGAGGACCCGGACGGGCCTCGGGTGATGTACGTCCACGGCGGCGGGATGGTCTACTACTCGACGGCCGTCTTCGAGCCGTTCCTGCGCACGCTCGCGACCGAACTCCGTTCCCCCATCGAGGCGTTCGACTACCTCAAGGCCCCGGAACACCCGGTCGAGGAGTCGCTCGAGGAGCTGGCCGGGCGGATCACGGAACGCGTCGCCGCGTTACCGGACCGGCGGCCGCTCGTCCTCGCCGGTGACAGCGTCGGCGGACTGATCTCGCTCCACCTCGCCCTGCGCGTGCTGCCCGGGGTGTTCGACCGGCTCGTCCTGATCTACCCGGTGCTCGACCTGGACGCCTCCCGCGAGGCCGCGTCGTACCGGACGTACGGCGAGGGCCACTTCCTCGACGCCCACCACATGCGGCAGTTCCGGTCGCTGCTCCAGCCCTACTTCGCCGCCCGGGACTTCGACGCCATGACGCTGTCCCCGGCCGATCTCGACCGGCTGCCCGGCTGCTCGGTGGTGACCGCGGGCTGCGACGTGCTCCGCGACGAGGGCCTCGCCTGGGCCGAGCGGACCGCGGCCCGCTCCCCCGGTCTGCGCCATCTGCACTTCCCCGATCTGCCGCACGACTTCTGTCTGTACGCCGGACGGCTCGACTCGGCCCGGCACGCCGTGGCCCGGCTCGCCCGTACCGCGTTCCCGCTGAAAGGAGAGGGTTGAGCGTGGTGTTCCACCCCGGGGCTAACGCCCTGCCCCCGTGGTCGGTCGGACCCACCGCGACGACCGGCGAACCGCCCGCGCTCGGTGACCTGTTGGCGGCCCCGGCCGTCAAGTGGCCGGAGCGCGCGGCGATCGACGACGGCACCGACAGCTACACCTTCGCCCGGCTCGAACGGGCCGCCACGGCCGTGGCGGCGCTGCTCGCCGCGCGCGGTGTCGGCCCGGGCGACCGGGTCGTGGTGCTCACCGAGAAGCGCTCCGCGACGGCCGCGCTCGCGGTCGCGGTGTGGAAGTGCGGCGCCGTGTACGTCCCGCTCGACGCGGCCGAGCCGGAAGCCCGGCTGCGCGGTCTGCTCACCCGGCTCGCGCCGAAGCTAGTGGTCTCGCTGGGCGAGCGGGAGCCACTGGTCCCGGGCCTCGCGACGCTCGGCGGCGCCGAGCTCGCCGGTCCGCTGGCCGGGCCCGAGGCCACGCACGCCACCGTGGCGCACCGCCCCGAGGACATCGCGTACATCGTGTTCGCGTCCAGTCCCACGGGTGAGCCGCAGGGCGCCGAGATCGCCGTCGAGAGCCTGTACGCGCACTTCCGCGGCCACAACGAGGTGCTGCGGATCACCGCCGACTCGCGGGTGCTCAGCCTGACCCCGTTCCACTTCGACGTGTCGCTCCTGGACACCCTGCTGCCGCTGTCGGTGGGTGCCTTCGTCCACCAGTTCCGCAGCCTCCCGGCGGGCGCGGTGATGCGTTCGGTGCTCGCCAAGCAGCAGATCACCCATCTGATCGCGGTCACCATGCTGCTCACCATGATCACCGGCGACGGCCGGCAGATCACCCCGGCGAAGCTGCCCGCCCTGCGTCTGGTGATGACCGGCGCGCAGGTCTGCGACGCCGATCTGCTCCGGATCTGGACCCGGCAGCTGCCGCAGACCCGCCTCGTGCAGGCGTTCGGCCCGCCGGAGGCGACGATCTTCGGCTTCTCGTACGAGGCGGAGCCCTCGGCCGTCGAGACGCTGACCGGCGCGGGCCCGGTCGGGCGGCCGCTCGGCGAGGTCAGGGCGCGGCTCGTCCGGGGCGGCGTCGAGGTCCGGGAGGCCGTCGGCGAGGGCGAGTTGTGGGTCGGTGGTCCGCAGGTGATGCGCGGCTACTTCGACCAGCCCGAGGAGACCGCCCGGGTGGTCGTCGAGGCGGACGGCGTCCGCTGGTTCCGCACCGGCGACATCTGCCGCCGCGCGGCGGACGGCACCCTCACCCTGGTGCGGCACGCCGACGAGCGGATCACCTGGCTGGCGGGCCGCCGCACCCATCTGAACGAACTCGGCCGGGCCGCGGCGGCCTGCGCCGGGGTGGACCGGGCGGTGACGGCCGTGGTGCGGACCGCGGGGCGCGAGCGGATCGCGCTGGTCGTGGCGGCGAAGGAGCGCCGGGTGCTCGGCGAGGTCGCGGAGCGGCTGCGGGTCGAGCTGCCCGAGTATCTGCGCCCCGGCCTGCTCGCCTGGACGCCCACGGACCCGGCTCCCGCCGACCCGGCCGGTGCCGGCGCGGAGCTGATCGCCCGGCTCGGCGCGGCCGCGGCGGAGTCGGACTCCCCCTGTTTCGCATTGTCGGCGGATGGCACCGTCGAGCCTATTGATGAGGTGGAACTATGTCTGCAGTGATCAAGGACAAGGTCGCCGAGTATCTTGAGGCGGCCCTGGGCAAGCCGGTGGATCTTTCCCCGCTGCCCGACGACACCCCGCTCAACACCCTGGGGCTCGATTCCCTCCTCACCATCAGCGTCCTGGTGACGCTCCTGGAGGACGCCGGGGTCGACCTGGGCGAGCACGCGGACTCGCTGGTCACGCCGAGCACCCTGGGCGATCTGTACGCGATCGCCGAGAAGTTCCTCGGCGCCGACGAGGCCGCGGCCCCCGAGGCGACGGCCGCCGCGGCGGTGGCCCCGGCCGGGTCCACGCACGAGTTTGCCGACCAACTGGCGCACTACCAGGCGAAGTTGGCGTACGAGACCGATTCGGCCGACCTGCTCGACGCGCTGGCCGCCGGGCAGGACATCGTGGTGGTCGACGGCCGCAGCAGCGAGTCGTACGCGCGGGAGCACATCCCCGGCGCGATCAGCATCCCGCACCGGTCGATATCCCAGGACTCGCTGGCCACGCTCTCCAAGGCGTCGCTGTACGTGGCCTATTGCGACGGCATCGGCTGCAACGCGTCCACCAAGACGGCGTTCAAGCTGGCGACCGCGGGCTTCCGGGTCAAGGAGCTGATCGGCGGTCTGGACTGGTGGAAGCGGGACGGCCACCCGACCGAGGGGACCGGCGCGCAGGCCGGTCACGAGCACCACGCCGCCTGCGGCTGCTGACCGGCCGGGGCATCGCGTGGGAACAGTCAGCACCGACACAGAGAGGGTGTACGGCGGGTGAGCATTCAGGAGTCCACGTCCGGTCCCACGACCGCGGCCCAGGCCGCGGACGCGGAGTGGGACGTCGCCGTCGTCGGCGGCAGCCTGGCCGGCTGCGCCGTCGCGATCCACTTCAGCACGATGGGCCACCGGGTCGCCGTCCTGGAGCGGAAGACGACGGGCGACGACCACTACAAGCAGCTGTGCACCCATTTCGTGCAGCCGCACACGGTGGCGCTGCTCGGGCCGCTGGGCCTCGCCCACCTCCGGGAGCCGGGCAACTCGGTGGCCACCAAGGCGGTGTTCGTGACGCCCGGCGGCGCGGTGGACACCCCGGGCCCGGACTACGACCCGGCGCAGCCCGGTTCGACCGCGCTCAACCTGGAGCGGCGGGTCCTCGACCCGGCGATCCGGGAGTCGGCGCGGCGGCACGGCGCGACGTTCCTCGACGGGGTCGGCGTGGAGGCGGTCCGGCAGGAGGCCGACGGCTGGGTCCTCGACGTCACCGGCGAGGGCGGGCCCCGGCAGCTGCGGGCCCGGCTCGTGGTGGCCGCGGACGGGCGCCGCTCGACGCTCGCCGGGCTGCTCGACAACCCGGCCGAGTCGAGGCCCAACGAGCGGGTCGCGCTGTTCGGTTACTTCACCGGCATCGAGGCCCCGGCGCTGAACCGTTCCATCTTTGTGATGAACGACCGTGATCTGGCGTGCAGTTACCCGCTGGTCGACGGCAGGACCGAGCTGGTCCTGTTCGCCGACAAGGCCCGGGTCGCCGACTGGCGGGGCGCGGACGGCCGGATGCAGGAGTTCCTGAAGTACTTCGACGGCATCGCGGAGGCGCCCTCGGTGGCGAACGCGGTGCCCGAGGGTCCGCTGCTCGGCTACAGCGACTATCCGAGCCTGCTGCGTCGACCGGTCGCGGGTGCGGTGCCGTTCGTCGGTGACGCGGCCCTGTCGGTCGACGCGATGAGCGGCGTCGGCTGCGGTTTCGCGCTGCTCTCGGCCGACCTCCTGGCCCGCGCGTTCCGGGGCCGGGAGCTCACCGGCGAGGGCGTGCGCGAGGGCCTCGACGACTACCGGAAGCGGTTCGAGAGCACGATCCTGCCGCACGCCGAGGGCATCTGCGGGGACTCGCTGGTCGAGAAGGACGAGGCGACCCGCAAGCGGATGTTCGACACGATCTGCGGGAACCCGGAGCTCAGTCAGAAGTACCTGGCCCTCACCGGCCGGATGGTGATGCCCGCCGAGTTCCAACGGGCCTTCATGCGGGGCCTGATGGCACGAGGAGCGGCGCGGAAGTGATGCCCCGCCCGGCCGGGACCTCCGGCCGGGCGCAGAACACGGAAGGACACCGAGAGATGCCGCGCGTCGCGTTCACGACCTTCGCGATCCTGAAGAAGCCGTACGGGAATCCCGAGGTCCAGGAGTTCGACGACCTGACCCCGCCGACCTTCGACCAGGCGGAGGGCAGCGCGGGCTTCATCGCCCGCGCCAAGGAGGCCCCGGACCAGAGTGGGATCACCAACTTCCAGCGGGACTGGGGCGCTTGGGGCAAGTTCGAGGTCCCGCGCTTCTACACCGGCGGCCGCACCGACGACACCGACAGCCGGGCCTCCACGCTGTCGCTGTGGACGGACCTGCAGTCGGTCTTCACCTTCGTCTACGAGGGGCTGCACCGTTCCACCCTGAGCCGTCGGCACGAGTGGTTCCTGAAGCCCGAGTGGCCCTCCTACGCCGCCTGGTGGGTCGCCGACGACACCATTCCGACCTGGGCGGACGCCTGCGCCCGGCTGGAGCACCTGCACGACAACGGCCCTTCGCCGTACGCCTTCTCGTTCCGTGAGCCGTTCGACGCCGACGGCGCCGCGACCCGGGTGCGCAAGGCCGCCCGCCGCGGCTCCGACTCCTGAGCCCGCCCGCCGTACCGCGTACGCCGCACCCGTACGCCCGCACCCGCACCGCACTTGTTCTGTCTCCACCTCACCTAGGGGCCCCCTGTGATCACGCGTGCCTTCGACCGGTCTGTGATGAGCTGGTCGTACGAGATGCACCTGCAACCCATGCTGTCCGCGACGGACATCGAGGGCCTGCCGTTCGGCTCGGTCTTCGGCAGCGTCCCCGGGCACACCGTCTCGAAGCGGCACGCCCACCAGGACGGCGAGATGTTCATCGTCCTGGCCGGCAAGGCCGTCGTCGTGCTCGGTGACGAGGAGCGCGAGCTCGGCCCCGGCGGGGTCGTCCATCTGACGCCGTTCGGCTTCCACGAGATCCGCAACGACCACGACGAGCCGTTCGACATCGTGTCGATCTACTGGGAGCACATCCCGAGCGCGGTGAAGGTCCTGGACGCGGCGCCGCCGCGCGACCAGCTCGCCGACCGCTCGCTGGTGTTCTGCCCGCCGCCCACGCCCAACGGCGGACTGCACCTGGGCCATCTGGCCGGGCCGTACGTCCGCGCCGACATGCTGGTGCGGGCGCTGCGCAGCATGGGCCGTGACGCCCGGTACGTCACCGGCACCGACGACCACCAGTCGTACGTGGCCGCCGCCGCGCGGCTGCGCGGCACCGGGCCGGTCGACGTGGCCACCGCCGAGGGCGACGCCATCGTGGCGACGCTGGCGTCGGCCGGGGTCGGCTACGACCGGCTGACCCGCCCGGCCGGGGACGCCGGGCACGCGGACCGGATCCGCGAGCTGCTGGCCCGGGTCACCGCCTCGGCCGCGGTCACGGAGGAGGAGCGGGAGACCGCGTACTGCACCAGCTGCGAGCTGTCGCTGCACCAGGCGTTCGCCCGAGGCAACTGCGCGCACTGCGCGGCGGGCAGCGACGGCGAGATCTGCGAGGCGTGCGGGCGCCCCAACGAGGCCCGTGAGCTGACCGGTCTGACCTGCCGGATCTGCGGCACCGAGGCGGTCACCCGGCCGGAGAAGGCGCTGTGGCTGGACCTCAACGCGTTCGCGGACGAGCTGCGCGAGTACCTGCGGGTCTCCTACACCTCGCCCGACCTGCAGATCCTGGTGGAGCGGCTGCTCGACGAGGGGCTCCCGCCGTACCGGCTCGGCCGCTCGACGGACTGGGGCGTGGACCTCGGCGACGGCCAGGCGCTGGACGCCTGGGCCGACCTGGCGCTGACGTTCCTGGACGCGGCCCGCGCGGAGTCCGACGAGCAGGGCGGTCCGGCGCGGATCACGCTGTTCCTCGGCTACGACAACAGCTTCTACTACGCGGTGCTGCTGCCGGTCCTGGCGTTCGCCGCCGGGCTCGGTGAGCTGCTGCCCGCCGCGTTCGTCACCAACCAGTTCCTGCACCTGGGCGACGCGAAGTTCTCCACCAGCCGCGGCCACGCGGTGTGGGCGGACGACGCGCTGGCCGCCGCGGGCCCCGACGCGGTGCGCCTGGCGCTGCTGCGCGACGCGCCGGAGGGCCGGGTCACGCGGATCACCGAGGAGCGGGCCGACCGGCTCACCGAGGACCCGCTGTACCTGGCCGCGCGCGACTGGCTGGCCGGCTTCGCGCCGCTGACCGAGGGCTTCGGCGGTACGGTGCCGGGCACCGGCGCCTGGACCGACGCGCACCGCGAGTTCTACCGCCACCTCAACCTGATCACCCGTCAGCTCGACGGTCTGCTCCTTCCGGAGTCGTTCAGCGCGCGCGGCTACATCACGCTGCTCGACTCCTTCGTGCACCGCTGCGCCGAGTTCCGGGCGACCGAGGAAGTGGTGCGCCAGGTCCCGTCGCTCGCCGAGGAGGCGCGCACCAGCCTGGCCCTGGAGTACCTGGCGGCCAAGGTGTTCGCGGCGCTCGCCTGGCCGGTGACGCCGGAGCTCGCCCAGCGGGTGTGGTCCTGGCTGGGGCTGCCCGGCGAGCCGGTGCGCGAGGCCGACTGGTCGTTCCTGCCGTCCGGCACCACCTGCGCCACGCCCGCCCCGGAGTTCGCGTCCGACCGTGCCGCGGCCGTCGCCGCGCCGAGCGGGCGATCGTGAGCCAGGACGGCGACCGGGGCGGCGAACCGGCGCCCCGGCCCGGGTCCGGGGCCGCACCCGGGCCCGGCCCCTGGTCCGGCGGGGAACCGCCCGCCGTGGCGGACGTCGTGGTGGTGGGCGCCGGGATCACCGGCGCCGCCGTCGCGCACCACCTGGCCCGGGCCGGCGCGTCCGTCGTCGTGCTCGACCGGGCCGAGCGGCCCGGCGCCGGGGCCACCGGCCGCTCCGGCGGCATGGTCCGCGGCTACGACCCGGACCCGGCCGTCGCCGAGCTCGCCGTCCCCAGCCTGGCCGTCTTCAAGGCGGCCGGGAACTGGGCGGCGGGCCGGTCCCCGCTGCGCGTCACCGGCGCGGTCACGGTGGCCGAACCGGCCGCCGAGGCCGGGTTGCGGGCGGCCGCCGAACGCCTCAACGCGGCCCACGGCACCACCGCCCATGTGGTGGCGGGGCCCGCCGAGGCGGCGGGCGTCGGCCTGGCCGGGGGCATCGCCCTGGTCGAGCCGGAGGCCGGCTGGGTGGCGCCCACCGAGGTCACCGAGGACTGGCTGACGCAGGCCCGCGGCGACGGCGCGCTGGTGCGCCTCGGCACCGCCGTACGGGCGGTCCATGAGCGCGGCGGCCGTCCGGTGGTCGTCACCGACGCCGGGGAGATCCGGGCCGGTGCGGTCGTCTCGGCCGTCGGGGCCTGGGGGGCCGCACCGGTCCCCGGGCTCCGCTCCTCCGCCCCGGTCAGGTCCCGCTCCATCCAGGTGACCGTCGTGGGGCGGGGCCCGTCCGTCCCCGCGCACGCCACCTTCGTCGATCTGCGCACCGGTCTGTACGCCAAGCCGGTCGGCCGGGACCGGACCCTGTTGGGGATGCCCCACCTGGTCTGGGACGCGGCCATGGACGCGCCGCCCGACCAGGCGCACGAGCGGGCCACCGTGGCCGCGCTCACCGCCCACTTCCCGTGGCTGGCGACGGCGCCACGGCTCGACACCGTCCGCGCCGCCGACGCCTATGGCGCCGCGCGCGGCGACGGCCCGGCGTCCGGACTGCTCGACGGCACCGGCGTGCCGCACGTCTGGGCGGTGCGCGCCTGGAACGGCGGCGGCGTCAAGACCGCCCCGGAGGCCGGCCGCCGGATCGCCGCCGCGGTCCTCGCGGACGCCGCGTCCGATGCGGTCTGACGGCCGCCCGCCCGGCCACCACACCGGCGGCGTCCCGGCCGCCGTCCTTACATGTACTCCACACCTCGCTCGACTCGGCTTTCCAACAAGGGGGAACAGTGACGCGCTGCCATGACGTGCTCGGAATAGGTTTCGGTCCGGCCAACCTGGCTCTTGCCATCGCCCTGGAGGAAGAGGGCTACGACCTGGACGTACGCTTCCTGGAAGCGAGGCCGGGCCCGTCCTGGCAGAGCGCCATGATGCTCGACGGGTCCGACATCCAGAACCACCCGGTGCGCGACCTGGTGTCGCTGCGCAACCCGCGCAGCCGTTACAGCTTCATCAACTACCTTTTCGAGAACGGCCGGCTGCTCGAACACCTCAACCTGCCGGTGGAGTTCCCGCTGCGCAAGGAGTACGCGCAGTACGTGACCTGGGCCGCGGGCCACTTCGAGCGGCTCGTCGACTACGGGGTGCGGGTCACCGACGTGAGCCTCGGCCAGGACGCCGACGGCAGGCCCCGCTACACCGTGACCACCTCGGCCGGGGAGACGCTTCAGGCGCGCGCCCTGGTCGTCGGCACCGGGCGGGCCCCGTTCGTCCCCGAGCCCTTCGACACGGCGCTCTCGCCCCGGATCTTCCACCTGACCAGCTACCTGCCCTCGCTCGACCGGATCGAGGAGCTGAACGCCGCCGCGGGCCGCGACCGGGCGCCCCGCGCGGTGACGGTGATCGGCGGCAGCCAGAGCGCGGTCGAGCTGACCCTCGACCTCGCCCGCCGCTACCCCAAGGCCCAAGTGACCACCCTGGTACGGTCGCTGACGCTCCGTGAGAAGGACACCAGCCCGTTCAGCGAGGAGGGCTACTTCCCCGACTTCACGGACTACTACTACCGGGCGCCGCGCGAGCGCAAGGACGCCATCGACGGCTTCATGCGGCTGACGAACTACTCGTCGGCCGACGGCGACGTGCTGCGCGAGCTGTACCGGCTGATCTACGAGCAGCGGCTCGACAACGACCAGCGGGTGTTCGTCAGCGGCAGCCGCCAGGTGCGCTCGCTCGACGTCCACGCCGACGGGGTCCGGCTCGACGTGGAGGAGCTGAACACCGGGGAGTCCGAGCGGCACGAGGCCGACTTCGTCGTCCTGGCCACCGGCTTCCGCGACCTCGGCCCGGCGCCGCACCAGGAGCGGGTGCCCGCCCTGATCGACGGCATCGCCGACGACTTCGCGTTCGACGCGCACGGCCATCTGTCGGTCGGCCCGGACTACGAGGTGCAGCCGGTCCGTACCGACACACCCGCGCTGTTCCTCAACGGCCTGTGCGAGTCCAGCCACGGCATCGGCGACGCGGGCTCCTTCAGCCTGCTGTCGCTGCGCGCCAAGGTCATCGCGGAGAGCCTCAAGAAGCGTCTCCCGTAATGGAGTCGGCAGCGATCGCCGATCCGGCGGCGGGCCCGCCCGAGCGGCTGATCGGCGGCCAGGTCGCCCGGGGTGTGCTCGGCGCCGGGATGCTCGTCATGCCGCCGGTGGTCGCCGCCCTGGCGGGCGGGGACGACCTGCTCGTCTGGTCGGCGCACATCCTGCTCGGCGCGGCGGTCAGCCTCGTCCTCGCCGAACTGGTGCGGGCCCGGGTGGGCGCCACGACGCTCGCGGGCGCGGTCGGCGCGCTGCTCGGCACCTGGGCGGAGCGGACCGTGGACGGGGTGTTCGCCGTGGCGTTCACCGCCGGGCAGGCGGCGATCGCCTGGTTCACCGCGACCGTGCTGCTCACCGCCGCCGACTGGGCGCCGCCGACGGCGGACGGCGGTACCGGTCCCGCCGGGCTGCCGCTCGCCCTCGGCGTGCTCGCGGTGGCGGTGGCGGCCGCGCTCACCCCGTTCCGGCCGTCCGCCGCGCTGCTGCGGATCCGGCCCTGGATCGCGGGCGCGCTGGCCCTCGGCTGCGCCCTGTGGGGCTGGCCCGCGCTGCCCGGCGCGGCCGTCGGCACCCCGCTGGCGCCGTCGGGGTTCGCCGCCGACAGCGCGCTGTGGCTGGCCCTCGCGGCGCTGTTCTTCGCCGGGGTCGGCTGGGAGGCGGTCAGTTCCGTCGTCCCCGCCGTCGCGGCGGACGCCCGGCGCACCGCCGTGGGCGTGGTGCTCGGGGCGGCCGGGGTGGCGGTGGTGTATCTGGGCCTCGCCGGGGTCCAGCGCCTCGCCCCGCTGGCCCCCGCCGGGTCCGCGCCGGTGGCGGCGCCGGTCCGCTGGGCGCTCGCCGTGGCGACGGCGCTCGTGCTGCTCAGCTACGTCTTCACCAATGTCCGTACCGCCGCCGGGATCGCCGCCCGGCTGCGGCCCCCGGCGCCGACCGCCGGAGCGGCACCGACCGCCGGAGGCCCGGCCAAGGGTCTGGTCCTGCTGGTCGGCGTCGCCTGCGGCGGCTTCGCCTGGCTCGGCGCGCGGGACGGGGCCGTGCCGCTGCTGCTGCTCGGTCCTGCCGCCGCCGCGCTCGTGGGGTACGGCCTGGCGGCGGTCGCGGCGGTACGGCGCGGCGGCCCGCTCCTGCGTGTCGCCGGGGCCGTGGTCCTGGCCGCGCTGCTGGCCGTGACCGCGCTCGCCGTGCCGTACCTGCCCGACGCCTGACCCGACCGACCGAACGACCCACCGACCGAACCACCGCCCGACCGCATCCGACCGGCACCCGGCCGACCGACCCGCCCGGACCGGGCCCCGGGGCGGCCGGACGGCCCGTACCGCGCCCGAACGGGCGGCCGGCGGGCCCGTACCACCGCTCCGCCTGCCCCACCCCGACCGGATTCCTCTTCCAGCACCCTCCCGAGGAGACCCCTCATGAACGCCCCCACCATCGAATCCGAAGTCCGCAGCTACAGCCGCAACTGGCCGGTGGTCTTCGACCAGGCCCGCGGCAGCCGCATGATCACCCGGGACGGCCGCTCCTTCCTCGACTTCTTCGCCGGGGCCAGCGCGCTGAACTACGGGCACAACCACCCCGTGCTCAAGCGGGCGCTGCTCGACTACCTCGGGCAGGACGGCGTGGTGCACAGCCTGGACATGCTGACCGAGGCGAAGAACGCGTTCCTCGCCGAGTTCGCGGCCCGGGTGCTCGCGCCGCGCCACCTGGACTACCGGGTGCAGTTCCCCGGCCCGACCGGCACCAACAGCGTGGAGGCCGCGCTCAAACTGGCCCGCAAGGTGACGGGGCGGCAGACCGTGGTCGCGTTCACCGGCGCCTTCCACGGCATGTCGCTCGGCTCGCTCGCGGTCACCGGCAACGCGACCAAGCGCGGCGGCGCCGGGCTGCCGCTCGGACACACCTGGCGGCTGCCGTACGACGGCTTCGCCGGGGGCGCGGTCAACGGTCTGACGCTGCTCGACACCATGCTGGACGACAGCAGCAGCGGCCAGGACCTGCCGGCGGCCGTCATCGTGGAGACCGTGCAGGGCGAGGGCGGGGTGAACCCGGCGAGCGCGGCCTGGCTGGTCGAGCTGGCCGAGTTGTGCGCGCGCCGGGGGATCCTGCTGATCGTCGACGACATCCAGATGGGCTGCGGCCGCACCGGCCCGTTCTTCAGCTTCGAGTCCGCCGGGATCACCCCCGACATCGTCTGCCTGTCGAAGTCGATCAGCGGTTACGGCCTGCCGATGGCCCTGACGCTGTTCCGGCCCGAGCTCGACGTGTGGCAGCCGGGCGAGCACAACGGCACCTTCCGCGGCAACAACGCGGCCTTCGTCACGGCGGCCGCCGCGCTCAAGGAGTTCTGGGCCGACAGCACCCTGGAGAAGCAGACCGAAGAGCGGGGCGCGCTGTTCGAGGAGCGGCTCGGCGACCTCGCCGAGCGGCACGCCGGGCACGTGGTGACCTGGCGCGGGCGCGGTCTGGTCTGGGGCCTGGAGTTCCGCGAGCCGGAGACCGCCCGCCGGGTCGCGGACGAGGCGTTCGCGCGCGGGCTGCTGACGGAGACCTCGGGTTCCCGCGACGAGGTGATCAAGCTGCTGCCGCCGCTGACGACGCCGGACGACGAACTCGCCGAGGGGCTCGACATCCTGACGGACTCGGTGGCGGCGGCTGTCGCCCACTGAGCCCGGGTGATTTATTGGAGTTTCCAAGTTGCCGCTTGGGAAAACAAAGTAGAGTGCCGGGCGGGTGCCCGCGGCACGGGTGCGGAGGCTTGATCATTTCTTGCCCCGCCCCCGGGCCGGCCGTACTGTGGTGCCCACCCACGCCCTCAACACCGATCTGCGAACACCGCGTTGACCTGCCACGACACCCGTCGACGCCGAGAACCACGCACGTCCGACTGGAGGAGTCCCGTGAACCGTCCGAGCGACCGCACGCCCGCCGTGGTGGTCATGAGCGATCTGGCCGCCCTGGGCCGCCAGCACCGCCTGATCACCGACATCGCCGAGCGTGGGCTTGTGCCGCTCGTCATCGTCGGACCCGTGACCGACCTGGCACGGCTGCAGACCCACATCGACGACCCGGACCACCCGCTGTCCCGGATCGCCGCCGTCCGCCAGCTCCCCGGCCCCGCCATCGACGGCCTGCTGGCCTCCGTGCGGGACTGGCTCGACGACTACGACGTGCGCGGGGTGATCTGCAGCGGCGAGGTCTTCGTCGACCCGGCCGCCTTCCTGTGCGAGGCGCTCGGCCTGCCGGGCACCGGCACCTGGGCGGGCCGGGTCTGCCGTGACAAGGTCATGCAGCGGGTCGTGCTGCGCGAGTACGGCCCCGCCTCGCGTGCCTTCGCCCCGCAGAACCGTGAGTCCGCCGCCGCCGAGGTGTACCCGAGCGTCGTCAAGCCGGCCGGCCGGATGTTCAGTTCGGGCGTGGTCCGGGTCGACGACGACGAGGAGCTGCGCGCCGCCCTCACCCAGTACGAGCCGGACGAGACGATCCTCGTCGAGGAGCTGGTGGTCGGCCCCGAGTTCTCGGTCGAGGCCCTGGTGCACAACGGCGAGCTGCTGTGGAGCGGCGTCACCGCCAAGCTCACCAACGAGGGCGACAGCCGCTTCTTCACCGAGATCGGCCACACCAGCCCGGCCAAGCTGCCGGCCGCCCACACCGAGGCGCTGGTCGAGGCCAACGCGGCGATCCTGAAGGCGCTCCGCTTCGGCAGCGGCATCACCCACGCCGAGTTCCGGCTCCAGCAGGACGGCCGACCGGTCCTCATGGAGATCGCGGCCCGGCTGCCCGGCGACGCGATCACCATGCTGTGGCACCTGGCCACCGGCAAGCCGATCGAGCCCGCGATCGTCGATCTCGCGCTCGGGGTACGGCCCGACTACCCGGTCCCGACCCGGCGCGCCGTCCAGCGCTTCGTGGAGCACAGCCCGGGCCGGCTGACCGATGTGCGCTACGAGGGCCAGCCGGTGTCCTGGATCGTCGACGACGGTTTCTGGCCATCGGTGGAGGCCGTCGACGCGACCGCCCCGGCGCGCTGCGCCTCGGTGATGGTGAGCCTGCCGCGCGGCGCGAGCCTCGGGCAGCTGCACGACTCGTCCGGACGCTCGGCGTACGTGGTCGTCGACCTCCCGTGGGAGGCGGACCCGGACAGCGAGGTGCTCGCCTACGCGGACAAGGTGGAGCTGGCGATCGAGGTCTAGGACCGCCGAACGACGACAAGCGGGCCGCCGCACCGGAGGGATCCGGTGCGGCGGCCCGCTTCTCGTGTCCGGGCCCGCCGTCGTGTCGGGGGCCCGGCTCAGTCCTCCGTCGGGCCGAGGTCGGGGCGGGCCAGGAGCCGGACCGTGCGGGTCGTGGTGGCGTGCAGCTCCAGGACGGTGAGCTCGTTGGGGCCTGGCCGCAGCACGGGTCCCGGGACGTAGAGGGTGCGCTGCGGGCCGCGTGACCAGTAGCGGCCGAGGGCGAAGCCGTTGACCCAGGCCAGGCCCTTGGTCCAGCCGTCGAGGGCGAGGTACGCGTCGGCCGGGCGGTCGAGGGTGACGGTGCCGCGGTGGCAGGCGGGGCCGACGACGGGCGGGGCAGCCGGGTCCACGGGGATGAAGGCGCGGGGGTCGAGCGCGGCCAGGTCGTCGAGCGGCAGGGCGCTGCTGGTCCAGCGGTCGAGCGGGACACCGTTGACGGTGACGTCGCCGATCAGGCCCTTGCGGTCGTGGAGGGCGGGGCCGTAGTTGACCCGGCCCTGGTTCTCCACCAGGACGGTGAGCCGGGCACCCGCGCGGGGCGCGAGGAACGCGAGGGCGTGTTCGTGCCGCTCCCGTTCCAGTACGCCGACGGGCTGGCCGTCGACGAACACCTGGGCGCGGTCGTGGACCAGGTCGGCCCGGAGCAGCGCGGGCCCGGCGGTCGGCAGCACCGTCTCGTACCGGACGAAGCCGAAGCCCTCGCCGAGCTCCTCCATGGTCAGCGGCCGGTCGCTCGCGACGCCGGGCCCGAACAGCCGCTCCTGCGCGAACAGCGGTGCCACCGTGTCCAGTTCGGCGGCGACGGGGGCCAGTCTGGGGCCGGGCACGGGTCCGGGTCCGGCCGGGACGGGCGCGTGCCGGGCGATGACCTCGCGGAAGGCGGCGTACTTGGGGGTGGGGTCACCGGCCTCGTCGAGCAGGGCGTCGTAGTCGTAGGAGGTGACGGTCGGGTGGTAGGTGCCCTTGTCGTTGGCGCCGTTGACGAAGCCGAAGTTGGTGCCGCCGTGGAACATGTAGAGGTTGACGGAGGCGCCCGCGGTGAGCAGCCGGTCCAGGTCGGCGGCGGCGTCGGCGGGGTCCCGGACGGTGTGCGTGGCGCCCCAGCGGTCGAACCAGCCGATCCAGAACTCCGAGCACATCAGCGGCCCTTGGGGCTGGGCCGCGCGCAGTGCGGCGAGCCCGGCGTCGACCCGGCTGCCGAGGTTCACCGTACGCAGCACCCCGTCGAGTCCGCCGCGCGCCAGGTCGCCGGGCTGGTCGCAGGTGAACAGCGGCACGTCGACGCCGTGCGCCCGCAGCATCCGGGCGAGTTCGGCGAGGTAGCCGGAGTCGTCGCCGAACGCCCCGTACTCGTTCTCCAGTTGGACCGCGATCACCGGTCCGCCGCCGGTCGCCAGGTGGGACGTGAGCGGCGGCAGGAGGGCGGCGAGGTAGTCGTCGACGGCGTCGAGGAAGCGCGGGTCGCGGCTGCGCGGCAGGAGGGGGCCGTCCTCCGTGGTCCCGGAGGACGCGGCGGACCCGGACCCGGTGGTCCCGCGCGGGCCCGGGGCCTCGGCGAGCAGCCAGCCGGGGAGTCCGCCGCCGTCCCATTCGGCGCAGATGTACGGCCCGGGGCGCAGCAGCACGTACAGTCCCTCGGCGGCGGCGAGGTCGAGGAAGCGGGGCAGGTCGAGACCTCCGTCGAGCCGGAACTCCCCGGCCCGGGGGGCGTGGAGGTTCCAGGGGACGTAGGTCTCGACCGTGTTGAGCCCCAGCAGGCGTGCTTTGCGGAGCCGGTCGGCCCACTGCCCGGGGTGGACACGGAAGTAGTGCAGTCCGCCCGAGATGACGCGGAACGGCCGGTCGTCGAGACGGAATCCGTCGTCGGCGATCTCCAGAGGCATGCCTGGTTCTCCTAGGGGGTGTCCGGTGGATCAGGGTCGGGTAGGCCGGGGCGTCTGGTGCGGTGCATCGCAAGGCGCCGGGGCGTCTCGATAGCGGAGCTATCGGGGCGGTTCGGCTTGGGGTCTCCCCAGGCCCTCCGGGCCTAGGCAGTGTCTTCAAAAGATCACCAGTGGTGGATCATGGTGTCGTGATTCGTCGTCATGAACTGTCGGATGCCGAGTGGGAGTTCGTTCGGCC
>NZ_JBIVFL010000013.1:0-10991 GCF_044748125.1 Streptomyces sp. NPDC090025
CGGGCACGTCCCGCCAGGCCGTCCCGGTCCGGAACTTCCACACGATCCCGTTCAGGACCCGGCGGTCGTCCAACCGCTTCCGCCCCCGCAACGACTCAGGCAGCAACGGCCGAACGAACTCCCACTCGGCATCGGACAGTTCATGGCGACGAATCACGACACCATGATCCACCACTGGTGATCATTTGAAGACACTGCCTAGGGCCTGTCCGGCCCGCCCGGCCGGATTCACTCGCGGGTGACGACCCGACCTCGCAGGTGATCCTTTCGGGGCCTCTTCACGCCCATCCGGACGCGATCACATGATCATCCAGTAGGCATCCCCGACAGGCGGCATTACGCTGCGCTCATGAGCATGCTCACTCCCCCCGGAATGGGCGGAAAGTACCGCATCACAGGGGATGTCTATCCCCGGATGCGCCGCCCCCACCGTCGGCGCAGGATCATCCTCGGGGCCACCGGCGCCGTGCTCGCGCTGGGCGCGGCGGGCTGGGGAACATGGCAGCTCGTCGACGTCTTCTCCGGCGGCGACGGCAGGACCACGACCGCTGCCGGGAAGCCGACCGACTGCAAGCCCGCCCCCGGCCCCTCGGGCGCCGCCCGGGCGGCCGGCGCGCCGCTGCCCAGGCCCGCGCAGATCACCGTGAACGTCTACAACGCGACCCCGCGCGGCGGGCTCGCCAAGACGACGGCGGACGAGCTGAAGAAGCGCGGCTTCGGCATCGGGAAGGTGGGCAACGCGCCCACGGCGTACGACAAGAAGGTCCCCGGCACCGGGCTGCTGCTCGGCTCCCCCGGGGCCACCAAGGGCACCTTCTCGGTGCTCGGCACCCAGCTCAAGGGCGCCACGACAAAGGTCGACGCCCGCACCACGGCGGACGTCGACCTGATCATCGGTACCGCGTTCAAGAACCTCGACGCGAAGACGGCGGCGGACGCGGCGCTCGCCGCGCTCAACAAGCCGAAGCCGGTGCCCGGCCGCTGCTGAGCAGCTGCTGACCCCGCGGGGCCGAGGCCGGGGGTGCGATCCCGCCCGGCCACGGCCCGGGGACCGGTACGACGACCGGTACGACGACCGGTCCTACTCGGCGGAGCCGTACATGCGGTCGCCCGCGTCGCCGAGGCCCGGCACGATGTAGCCGTGCTCGTTGAGGCGCTCGTCCACGGAGGCCGTCACGACGGTCACCGGCGTGCCCGCGAGCTCGCGCTCCATGACCGCGACGCCCTCGGGGGCGGCGAGCAGCACGACCGCGGTCACGTCGTCGGCGCCGCGCCGGATCAGCTCCTGGATCGCCGCCACCAGCGTGCCGCCGGTCGCCAGCATCGGGTCCAGGACGTACACCTGGCGGCCCGAGAGGTCCTCCGGCATCCGCGTGGCGTAGGTGGACGCCTCGAGCGTCTCCTCGTTGCGGATCATGCCGAGGAAGCCGACCTCGGCCGTCGGCAGCAGCCGGACCATGCCGTCCAGCATGCCGAGACCGGCGCGCAGGATCGGGACCACGAGCGGACGCGGGTACGACAGCTTCACACCGGTCGTCGGGGTGACCGGGGTCTCGATGTCGACCTGCTCGGTGCGCACGTCCCGGGTCGCCTCGTAGGCGAGCAGCGTGACCAGTTCGTCGGCGAGCCGGCGGAAGGTCGGGGAGTCCGTGCGCTTGTCGCGCAGCGTGGTGAGCTTGTGGGCGACCAGCGGGTGATCGACGACGTGGAGACGCATGTCCCCACAGTAACCGGCCGAACGGCCGGGACTGGCGTCAACGGTCGCCGACGGGGGAAGGTGGGGGCACAGGGGAACCCTCGTCAAGGGTGGTGTGGCCGGTGCCCGACCTGGAAGAGACGCCCGATCCCGAGATCCGGCGGGAGAGCGACGCGGAGCGGCGTCGCCGCCGTGCGCAGTTCCTGCGCGAACTGCACGAGGCGAAAGCGCTGCGCGACCGGGTGCAGCCGCGCCGGGCCCGGGCGGCCCGGATGCGCCAGGCGATGCGGATGCGCACGTTCCGTTGGTGACCGGCCGTCGGTGACCGGTCGGCGATGACCGGCCGCCGGTGATCCGCTGTCGGCGACCGGCCGCCGGTGACCCGCGCGCGGACGGCGGCCGCCACCGACCCCGCATCCGTCACCCGGCCCCCGGACGGCTCCGCACCCGCCCCCTGACCTCCCCCGATGGCCGCCCCATGGCCTGCGGATGTCCGGCCGCGGGCGGGCTCGGGGACGTCCGGGGCGGGTCCGACACGCGCCCCCTCCGCGCGCCGGGGGTGCACGGCCACTTGATCCGTGCGTCGTTCAGACTGATGCACGACGCAAGAGCCGAAGACCTCTCCTGAGGCCGAGGTTTCTGTCACGATGCCGATTGGGCGGGGCATTCAGGAGCGCGCCGCCGGATCATCACACCTCTGATCAGTGGGAGAGTCAGGTGTACTTCGCCGCACTGCTCGCGCGCACCGAAGACGGGTGGGAAGCGAGCGATACAGAGCTCGACGACGTGGAGACGATGGCGGACCTGGCCGATCTGGCCCGCGAGTCCGCCACCGACGACGGGGAGACGGTGCTCGTCTACATCGAGCAGGAGGACGCGTGGTTCGCCATCGTCCGCGTCGATGGCGAGGACGACCCCCGCGTGTTCATCTCGAACGCGGCGGCCGCCGCCCGCTCCTCGTACGGGGAGATGCTCACCTCGGAACTCCTCGGCCACGACGACCCGGACGCCGAGCTCGACGCGCTCGACCTCGACGGCACCGAGGACGGCGAGCCGGAACACGTGGACGACGACGAGGACGACGACGAGACCACCGCGGACGGCTCCGTGGCGCCCGCCGGGCCGCTCGGCGAGGGCCACATCCTGGCCGACCTCGGGGTCTCGGAGAAGGCGCTGCTCGCCCTCACCGACGACGCCCTGGGCGAGATCGCCGAGGCGATCGGCGCGGCGGACATCCTGGAGACCGTGCGCTAGTGCCCCACCCAGCACCAGAAGGACCGGCGGGGCCCGGCCCGGTCACGGGCCCCGACGCGGACACGGGCCCCGCGTCGGATCCCGTCAGGGATCCCGTACCGGACCGGGCCCCCGGTCCCGTACCCGACCCCGTACCCGATCTCGTACCCGACCCCGTGACCGATCTCGTACGGGATCCCTGGCGGGATCCGATGCGGCTGGCCCTCGCCGAGGCCGGGCGGGCCGCCGCGGCCGGTGACGTGCCGGTCGGCGCGGTCGTGCTCGGCCCGGACGGCACGGTCCTCGCGCGCGGTCACAACGAGCGCGAGGCCACCGGCGACCCCACCGGGCACGCCGAGGTCCTCGCGCTGCGCCGGGCCGCGGCGGCGACCGGCGAGTGGCGGCTGACCGGCTGCACGCTCGTGGTGACCCTCGAACCGTGCGTGATGTGCGCGGGCGCGCTCGTCCAGGCGCGGGTCGAACGGGTGGTCTTCGGCGCCTTCGACGAGAAGGCGGGCGCCACCGGTTCGCTCTGGGACCTGGTCCGCGACCAGCGGCTCAACCACCGGCCCGAGGTGATCTCCGGGGTCCTGGAGGCGGAGTGCTCGGCGCAGCTGACCGCCTTCTTCCGGGATCGGTGACCGGCCGCGGAGGAGCCGCGACGGGGCCTTGAAGGGGCCGGACGGGGGCGCGTCCCGGCCGCCCCGCGCAGGGCTCAGGGACACCGATTTCTTTCCTCGGGCACCTTTGGGCTAAGCTCTCTCTCGGTAGCGTGTCCGAGCGGCCGAAGGAGCTCGCCTCGAAAGCGAGTGTGGGGAAACTCACCGAGGGTTCAAATCCCTCCGCTACCGCCATAGGAACCGCCCCGAAGCTCGGAAACGAGCGTCGGGGCGGTTTCTGTTTGCCCGTCAGATCTCCACCGGCACACCTACTGTCAGGTGCATGACAATCATGTAGGCAGAAGAAAAGGTTCGGACGGGGGGAGCGGCATCGGGGGGACAAGCCGCTCCCCCCGATGAGGACCGGCTCCGCAAGTCCTGCGCCGCAGTCAGGGGGGAAGCTCGCGGCGCGGACCCCGCAGTGAGGGCCGGTCCCAATAGCCCCGCGAATTCCTGCCAGATCCGCTGGGCTCGACATCAATACTGCTCCTCCGTCACCCTTCCGGAGGGCGGCAAAAGGCCCCGATCGACGGGCCCTTGGTCCATAAAGAACCCGTCAGTGGGGGCGGGGGCCGCTGGGCTAGACTCGGCGACCGCGCGGGGCGGCGCCCCGGCCCGCCCCCGGCGGCGGCACCACGGGCGCCACAGGCGCCACGTACGCCCGCTACGCCACGGGCAGCGGCGGGGCGGCGACGGGGCGGGCAGGCCAGGGGAGGACGGACGGAATGGCGCAGGCGAAGAAGATCGCGCTCTACGCGGTCGTGGTCTTTGTGCTGTACACGATCATCACCTCCCCCGCCCGGGCCGCCGACCTGGTCCAGGTAGGGTTCGAGGGCATATCGAGCGCCGCTCAAGGCGTCGGCCAGTTCATGACCGAGCTCGTCAACTAGCAGCGGCCCGACGCCCCGCGTCGACCGGCTGCCACGGGCTCGCCGTCACCCGACCCGGCCGGATCACCTGGGCGCCAGGAACCCCCGGGAGTGCCCGTGATCCGCCATCTGGTCCTCTTCAAGCTCAACGACGGCGTGCGGCGCGACGACCCGCGCGTGGTCGCGGGCGTCGAGGCGTTCCGCGCCCTCGGCGGGCAGATCCCCGAGCTGACGTTCTGGGAGTGCGCCTGGAACATCAGCGACCGCCCCATCGCGTACGACTTCGCCATCAACTCGGCCGTCGAGGACGCGGACGCGCTGAAGGGCTACCTGGAGCACCCGGCGCACCAGGCGGGTGTGGCCCAGTGGCGGGAGTTCGCCACGTGGGTGATCGCCGACTACGAGTTCTAGGCACCGCCCCCGCGTCGCTCCCCCACCGGTGCCCCACCGCTCCCCCACCGGTGTCCCACCGCCCTCCCACGCGCCCCCTGCGCGCCCCACCCGCGCGCCGCACGCGCTCCCTCGGGCCCCCAGCCGTTCACCGGCGAGGGGGCCCGCAGTTTTACCCGCCCAACTTGCGCTCAACACGTGGTTATACGGTGCTTGCACACAGTGGACATGTCTTGTGATGCTATGACCGCTTTTGACGGATGAGTCGACCGAAGTTGACATGAAGGGGTGGCGTGAACGTGCCGGCCAGTACAGCGCCTCAAGTCCCGCCCCAGAACGAGGCCGGGACACCCGAGTCTCCCCTCCCGAGACCCCAGAACGAGGCCGGGACGCCCGAACCTCCCCGCCCCAGACCCCAGAGCACCCGCGGCGCCGACACCCGCGCCCTCACCCAGGTGCTCTTCGGACAGCTCAAGAACCTGGAGCCCGGCAGCCCCGAGCACCACCGCGTGCGCGGCGCCCTGATCGAGGCCAACCTGCCGCTGGTGCGCTACGCCGCCGCCCGCTTCCGCTCCCGCAACGAACCCATGGAGGACGTGGTCCAGGTCGGCACCATCGGCCTGATCAACGCCATCGACCGGTTCGACCCCGACCGCGGCGTCCAGTTCCCCACCTTCGCGATGCCCACCGTGGTCGGCGAGATCAAGCGCTACTTCCGCGACAACGTCCGTACCGTGCACGTCCCCCGCCGCCTCCACGAGCTGTGGGTGCAGGTCAACGGCGCCACCGAGGACCTCACCACGGCGCACGGCCGCTCCCCCACCACCGCCGAGATCGCGGACCGGCTGAAAATCGGCGAGGACGAGGTGCTCGCCTGCATCGAGGCCGGCCGCAGCTACCACGCCACCTCCCTTGAGGCGGCCCAGGAGGGCGACGGCCTGCCCGGGCTGCTCGACCGGCTCGGCTACGAGGACCCCGCGCTCGCCGGGGTCGAACACCGCGATCTCGTACGGCATCTGCTCGTCCAGCTCCCCGAGCGCGAGCAGCGCATCCTGATGCTGCGCTACTACAGCAATCTGACCCAGTCCCAGATCAGCCAGGAACTCGGGGTCTCCCAGATGCATGTGTCAAGGCTCCTCGCCCGCAGCTTCGCCCGTCTGAGATCCGCAAACAGGATCGAGGCGTAACTGAAACGGGTAGACCGTTTCCAGGCGGTTTTCCGCCCTCCCAAATGCCGCACACCCCTTGTTTCCTGCGGATATTCGCCCTCTCCTTGTCGACAAGTCACTACAGCGTGTTGCCGACATGTGACATTCTGCAGGAACCGCGTTTGGCGCAGCCCCGCCTCCGGTATTCAGGTGGAGGCTGCGTTCCTCAGATGGTCGTGGCCGCCACGACCGTCCGCGACCTCAAGGGGGTGGCATGTCCGCAGATCAGGGCAGCTCGAAGGTGCTCACGCTCACGCCCATGCCCGTGCCCGTGCAGACGACGGCGCCGACCGCCGCGGAGAGCACCACGGCCGACCGCGCCGCGGACCTCCCGCCGGCCGGTCTCCCGTCCGCCGGTCTCCCGTCGGCCGACCTCGCGCCGGACCTCGCCCCCGACGAGATCGTGCCGCCCGCCGCCACCACCGGCACGGTCACCGCCGCGCCCGAGGCGCTCGACACCCGCACCCTCTCCCGCTCCCTCTTCCTGCGGCTGCGCGCCCTGGACGACGACGGCGTCGCCGCCGACAGCCCGGAGCGCACCTACGTCCGCGACACCCTCATCGAGCTCAACCTCCCGCTCGTGCGCTACGCGGCCGCCCGCTTCCGCTCCCGCAACGAGCCGATGGAGGACATCGTCCAGGTCGGCACGATCGGCCTGATCAAGGCGATCGACCGGTTCGACTGCGAACGCGGTGTGGAGTTCCCGACGTTCGCGATGCCGACCGTGGTCGGCGAGATCAAGCGCTTCTTCCGCGACACCTCGTGGTCGGTGCGGGTGCCGCGCCGCCTCCAGGAGCTGCGCCTCGCCCTCACCAAGGCCAGCGACGAGCTCTCGCAGAAGCTCGACCGCTCCCCCACCGTGCCCGAACTCGCCGCGGTGCTCGGGGTGTCGGAGGAGGACGTGGTCGACGGCCTCGCCGTCGGCAACGCGTACACCGCCTCCTCGCTCGACTCACCGTCCCCCGAGGACGACGGCGGCGAGGGCTCGCTCGCGGACCGCCTCGGCTACGAGGACACCGCCCTTGAGGGCGTCGAGTACCGCGAGTCGCTCAAGCCGCTGCTCGCCAAACTGCCGCCCCGCGAGCGGCAGATCATCATGCTCCGCTTCTTCGCGAACATGACCCAGTCGCAGATCGGCGAGGAGGTCGGCATCTCGCAGATGCACGTCTCGCGGCTGCTCACCCGGACCCTGGCGCAGCTCCGCGAGGGCCTGATCGCCGACTGAGATCCCGTACCGGATCCCGTACCGCATACCGGATTCCCTTCGCGAAATCCCGTACCCCGCTTCCTTACTGACACATCGTCAGCCAGACTGCGACCATGTGGCGAAGGAAGCGACCGGGACGGCCGGGGCAGCCGGGACGGCCTGGGCTCGTGGTGGTCGCGCTCTGCCTCGGCGGAGCGCTGACCGCGTGCGGCGCGGGTGACGACGGCACGGGCTACGCGGCGGTGGGCTCCGGATCCGCGCCGAACGGCGCGGTGCCGCCGTCCGGCGCCGTGACCCTGGTGCCCCTGGACCCCAAGGCGCCCCGGGGCCCGGGAGACACCTCCAGCACGTCATCCCCGTCGCCCGAGCCCTCGCCCGAGCCCGGAGCGGCGAACGGCGGTACGGCTCCGAGCGCGCCCGGCACGGCGACGGCGCCCCCTTCGGTGCCGGGCCCGCCGACGGCCCCCCGCACGCCCCCCGGCACCTCCGCCCCGGGGACCAGGCCGCCGTCCACACCCCCGACAAGACCGTCTGCTTCTTCGCCGCCGTCGACGACGAAACCGCCGACCACGACGCCCACCACCCCGCCCCCGAGCGGCCCCGCGGTGCTCGCCCTCTCCGCCCCCGTGCTCACCGACACCGACAAGCGCTGGTGCGAGAACGTCACCGTCGCCTTCCGCAACACCGGTGGTTCGGCGGCCCGTTCGGGGACGGTCACGTTCGCGACCCACGTCATCGGCGCGCTCGGCGTCGACTGGGCCACCGTCACCAGCAGTCAGCCGCTCCCGGCGCCGATCGCGGCCGGGACGACCCGCAGCCGCACGTACACCGTCTGCGTGGAGTCCTGGCGGGTGCCGCTGGGGATGCGGGTGGACACCCGTAAGGTCACGGCCGCCTGGAGCTGAGCGCTACGGAGCTGCCGGAGCGTGCAGGACGCGGGCGAGCAGGACGCGGGCGAGCAGCGCCGCGAACTCGGCCGGGTGCTCGACGCACCCCACGTGGCCACCGGGGAACTCCACCGTCGCCGCGCCCGTCAGCTCCGCGAGCCGCCGGGCCGGGCCGGTCAGCGCCGTCGCGTCGGCGCTCTGGGCGGCGGTCGTCGCCCCGAGGCCGAGGACCAGGCGTCCGGCCGCCGCCCGCAGCCCGTCGAGATCGGGCGCGGAGGAGGAGAAGGAGCACAGCACGCGCTCCAGGAAGACCGGCATGTTGGCGGCCATCCGGTCGGCCATCGGCCGGACGGCCTCCGGGAGTCCGCCGTCGTGACCGTCCGGCGCGGCGGGCGGCCGCCGCCCGTCGGGCGCCTCGCCGAACCGCGCCATGGCCGCGCCGAGCCCCCGGCCGCGCAGCAGCTCGCGCACCTCGGCGAAGTGGGCGCGGTACGGGGAGGGGTCGGCGAGCAGTTCCACCAGGGGCGGCTCATGGGCGACGACCCGGTGCAGCAGGTCGGGGTGGGCGGCGAGCAGATCGAGGGCGACGATGGCGCCGGAGCTGCTGCCGAAGACGTACGCGCGCTCGCCCTCGGGCACGACGGCGGCCAGGACCGCCCGCGCGTCCTCCCGCCACTCGTCCACCCGCTGGTCCTTCGCGGCCCCCGCCGCGGCCCCCGGCTCGTCCAGCGGCTCGTCCAGCGGGCTGCGGGAGAGCCCGCGCTGGTCGTACGACACGACCGTGAACCCGGCGGCCACCAGCGGCCCGGCCATCGCCTCGTACAGTCCGGCGTCCCCGGCCCCACCGGGCACGAGCAGCAGCACCGGCCCGCCGCCCCGCACCTCGTACCGCAGGGTGGCCCCCGGAACCTTCACCGTGCGCACCTCGCACCTCATGCGTTCCCCCAGTTCTTCGAGTTGTTCCAGTTCTTCAGCGTCTCGTGGAGGGCGCCGAGCGAGCGCGCCCAGGAGTCGGCGACGGGGCGGGAGTGCCCGAAGCCGCCGCTCAGCTCGATGTGGACGAAGCCGTGGAAGGTGCTGCGGAGCAGCCGCCCGGCGTCGGTGCTGTCGGGCTCGTCGAGGCCGTAGCCGCGGAGCATCCCGTACGTCAGCTCGACGGCCTGCCGGAACACGGCGGCACCCCCGGCGTCCTCGATCTCGGCCGGCTCGATGCGCTGCTGGGTGGCGGCGTAGCGGCCGGGGTGGGCGAGGGCGTAGTCGCGGTAGGCGTCCGCGAACGCCACCAGGGCGCTCCGGCCGGACCGCCCGG
Organism: Streptomyces sp. NPDC090025; assembly: GCF_044748125.1. Classification (NCBI taxonomy): domain Bacteria; kingdom Bacillati; phylum Actinomycetota; class Actinomycetes; order Kitasatosporales; family Streptomycetaceae; genus Streptomyces; species Streptomyces sp. NPDC090025. The sequence continues at coordinate 9,459 of NZ_JBIVFL010000013.1, forward strand.
CGACGGCGGCGGCGATGGCCCGGTTCATCTCGTCCGAGGCGAGCAGCGCGATCCGCACCCGCAGTTCGCGCAGGTTGCGCACGTGCGAGTACAGACTCGCGTCCTTCACCCCGAAGCGGCGGGCGAGGGCGGAGACGGTGACCTTGTCGATGCCCTGCTCGTCGGCGAGCTCGGCGCCCGCGGCGACGAGCCGCTCGACGGTGATTCCGGCACGGACCATGCCCGGACCCCCTTCCCAGCGTTCCTCGTATCCCTAGTATCTCTAGGAAGAAACCTAGCACCTCTAGGAAGTAGGGGTGCGGCGCGGGAGGGCACGGCCCGGCGGGGACCGCCCCGGCCCGTTGCGTAAGGTGCTGACTTCCGTCGGACGTCGGAGAGATCGGTCGCGGCGCGGCCGGGAAGTGGGGAGACAGGTGCGGAAGTTCTGGGGGGTGGCCGCCGGACTCGCGCTGGTGGTCGCGGGGGTGGTCCCGGGCGGCAGTGTCGCGGCGGCTCCACCGCCCGGCACGAACCTGCAGGTGCTGAGCTGGAACATGTGCGACGTCGTGCGGTGGGGCGGCTGCGCGGAGCGCAGGACCGCCGAGAAGGTCGCGCTGCTCAAGCGGAAGGTCCAGGAGAACTACGTCCAGGCGATGCTGCTTCAGGAGGTCTGCCAGAGCACGCTGACCGAGCTGACGACGCAGCTCGGTCCGGCGTGGAGCGTGAGCTTCGCCCCGTACCACTGGTCGCAGAAGGCCGAACTGCGGGTCAGCCCGTGCGAGACCAAGCCGGGGACGAGCGAAGCGAAGGACCCTAACGACAACGTGGGCACGGCGATCGTCGCGAAGGCGGGCCTCGCGGACGCCGTCACCTACCCGACGGTCCGGCCCAGCACGAACCTGGTCCCGCCGTTCCAGTGCGCGACGGCGACGTACTTCGACGTCCGGCTGTGCGCCGTGCACGCGCCGCGCAAGGAGTCTGACCTCGACTTCCCGGCGCTCGACTACCGCGACGACTACATGCTCGCGGTCAAGGACGTCGTCGAGGACTACCCGCAGGTCGTCTTCGGCGGCGACTTCAACACCCTGCCGCCGGACGCCGGGGCCGAGCACGCGAAGGTGTGGAAGCCCGCCGAGTTGTACGGGGCGGGTCAGGGCACGCCCGGGTACGCGGAGTGCGACCAGGTGGCCGAACCGGGTGCCACCAAGCCGCGCGGCGGACGGCCCACCCACAACACCAACATCAAGATCGACTACATCTTCGGCAGCCTGCCGGGACGGTGGTGCGTGGTCGAGCCCAAGGCCGCGGCCGAGGGCGAGGCCAACCTCTCCGACCACCGCTTCATGATCTACAGCGTGGTGGCGACGGCGGCCTGACGCCGTCGCCGACCCCGGTCTCCGGGGTCGGGTCCGGTCCGGGTCCGGTGTGTGCGTCGGGGGCCGGCGGCCGGGCCGGGCCCCCCCCCCCCCCCCCCCCCCCCCCCGGGGGGGGTGAGCCCCGGGGCCCCCCCGCCCCCCCCCCCCCGACCGCGTGCCCCCCCACCCCCCCCCCCCT
>NZ_JBIVFL010000013.1:10997-228915 GCF_044748125.1 Streptomyces sp. NPDC090025
GGGGGGGGGGGGGGGGGGGGGGGGGGGGGGGGGGGGGGGGGGGGGGGGGGGGGGGGGCCGGGCGGCGCCCCCCCCCCCCCCGCGACCGCCTCCGCGGTACCGAGGGTCGGATCAGCCGAGGGCCAGCCAGGCCACCCCCGCCAGGACGGCGATCGCCACGACCACGCCGACGATCAGGCCCACGCGCGGGCCGGAGGACTGCGCCGGGGCGGGCTGGTGCTGCTGGCGCTGCGGGGTGCCCTCGTCGACGAAGGCGCGGAACATCTGGGTGCTGCCGGCGGGGTCGTAGGAGCCATCAGAGCCCTGGCCGCCCTGGCCGTACGGTGCTTGGGGGTTGTGTGCCATGGCCCGGACCCTAGCGAAGGTGGCGTTCCGGACCCAAGCCCCGGCCCCTGAATCCCCACCGAACCCGCGCCCCACCCGCGCCCCACCCCCGTCACGGGCCCGTCACGGGCCCGCCGCAGGCCGCTCACCCCGCCTTCGACCCGCCCTCGACCCACCCTCCACGCGCTTTGCCGATTCTTTAGCGCGCTTTGACCGATTTAGTTTGCCTGAAGCAACCATCCATCTCTATGGTTGCTCTAAGCAACAAGATCAGGGGACCAGACACCAGGGAACAGGGGACCAGGGGACATCCGATGGAGACGCTGAGCCGCTACGAGGAGCTCGCCCGCGCGGTGAGCGCCATCGGCGCCGTGAAGCGCGGCATCGCCCGCGTCCTGCCCGCCCACTGCCAGGGCGGCGCGGCGGCGGTGCTCGCCCTCATCAACCACCACGGCGACATGCGGATGAGCCGGCTGGCCGAGGTCATGGCCGTCGACATGTCCGTCTGCAGCCGTCATGTGGCGCACACCGTGGAACACGGCTGGGTCGAGCGGATGCCCGACCCCGACGACAAGCGCTCCCGGATCCTGCGGCTCACCGACGAAGGCCACGCGATGCTCGGCGATCTCGACCGACGCGTCGCCGACGCCTTCGCCCGCCACCTCACGGAGTGGTCCGACGAAGACGTCGTCCTGCTCACCACCCTGCTCGCCCGGCTCCGCGACTCCTTCGGGGACTGCCGGGCCCAGCAGGGCTGACCCCCGCCACCGGCCCGCGACCGCGACCGTCACGCTCGCGCCACTCCACCCGCTCCACCGCAGACTTCACGCAAAGGAAACTCATGGCTACCACCGCACCTGCCACGGGTGTACGGGAAGGCCGGACCGACTCCACCGGTGCCCCGATGACGCACCGGCAGATCATGGAGGCGCTGTCCGGGCTTCTGCTCGGCATGTTCGTCGCCATCCTGTCCTCGACGATCGTCTCGAACGCCCTCCCCCAGATCATCACCGACCTCGGCGGCGGCCAGTCCGCCTACACCTGGGTCGTCACCGCCGCCCTCCTCTCGATGACGGCGACCACCCCGCTCTGGGGCAAGCTCGCGGACCTCTTCTCCAAGAAGCTGCTGGTCCAGATAGCCCTGGTCATCTACGTCACCGGCTCGGTCGTCGCCGGTCTCTCCCAGAACACCGGCATGCTGATCGCCTGCCGCGTGGTCCAGGGCATCGGCGTGGGCGGTCTGACCGCCCTCTCCCAGATCATCCTGGCCGCCATGATCGCCCCGCGTGAGCGCGGCCGGTACAGCGGCTACCTCGGCGCCACCTTCGCCGTCGCCACCGTCGGCGGCCCGCTGCTCGGCGGCGTCATCACCGACACCGAGTGGCTCGGCTGGCGCTGGTGCTTCTACGTCGGCGTGCCCTTCGCGCTCATCGCGCTGATCGTGCTGCAGAAGACCCTGAAGCTCCCCGTCGTGAAGCGCCAGGTCAAGGTCGACTGGGCGGGCGCCTTCTTCATCAGCGCCGCCGTCTCGCTGCTCCTGGTCTGGGTCACCTTCGCGGGCGACAAGTACGACTGGATGTCCTGGCAGACGGCCGCCATGGTCGGCGGTTCGGTCCTGCTCGGCGCGATCTTCCTGCTCGTCGAGTCCAAGGCGTCCGAGCCGATCATCCCGCTGCGCCTGTTCCGCAACCGCACGATCACGCTGGCCTCGCTGGCCTCGCTCTTCGTGGGTGTCGCGATGTTCGCCGGCACGGTCTTCTTCTCCCAGTACTTCCAGCTGGCTCGCAACGAGTCGCCGACGATGTCCGGCGTCCTCACCATCCCGATGATCGGCGGTCTGTTCGTCTCCTCGACGGTCTCCGGCATGATCATCACCAAGACCGGCCGCTGGAAGGCGTGGCTGGTCGCCGGCGGCGCCCTCGCCGCGGGCGGCCTCGGGCTGCTCGGCACGATCCGTTACGACACGGAGTACTGGCACATCGCCATCTTCATGGCGGTCCTCGGCCTCGGCCTGGGCATGATGATGCAGAACCTGGTCCTCTGCACGCAGAACCAGGTCGCCCCCTCCGACCTCGGCGCCGCCTCCTCCGTCGTCACCTTCTTCCGCTCCCTCGGCGGTGCGGTCGGTGTCTCGGCGCTCGGCGCGGTCATGGCCCACCGGGTCACCGACTACGTCAAGGACGGTCTGACCGAGCTCGGCCCGAAGGCCGCTGCGGCCATGGGCCAGGGCGGCGGCGGCATCCCCGACATGGACAAGCTGCCCGCCCCGATCCGTACGGTCATGGAGAGCGCGTACGGCCACGGCGTCGGCGACGTCTTCCTCTACTCGGCGCCCTTCGCGCTGCTGGCCTTCGTGGTGACGCTGTTCATCAAGGAGGTCGCGCTGAAGAGCAACACGGTCAAGCCCGAGGCGGGCGACCAGGCCGAGGTCTCCGAGAAGACCGGGTCCGAGAAGGCCGAAGCCACGGCCTGACACACAAGAACTCCCGACCGTGCTTCGAGCGGAGGCACGGCCGGGTGCGGTACGGAGCGGCGGGCAGGGGACGGCCCGCCGCTCCGTCATTTCTCCTGCGCGGTCCCCTGCGAGGTCTCCTCCGCGGCGCTGCGCGCCACCATCACCTCGATGCCAGCGACCAGCACGTCGAGCGCGTAGTCGAAGTCGCGGTCCCAGATCTCGTCGAGGGTGCCGTGCGAGCGGCGCTCGTCGAGGACCTCCGTCATCTCGTCCATGGACGCCAGGAACCGCTCGTCCTCGCGGAACGCCTCGATCGCGTCCGTGTAGTACTCGTCCTGCGACATCCCCGCCTGCCGCGCGGCCCCCTGGAACTGGCCCTCCAGCGTGCCGTAGCCGTACACGAACTGGAAGACGGCCGTGGTCGCGCTCGGCTGGCGGGAGATCGGCAGTCCGGTGTCCCGGATCGCCGACTGGATCTTGCCGCCGACGGCGACGGAGTGCGGCCCGATGTTGAGGTACTGGCCCGAGCACGCCGACAGCCAGGGGTGCCTGACCAGCATCCGCCGGTATTCGAGGGCGAGCACCCGGACCCGCTCCTGCCAGCCTCCGGCCGCGTCGACGGCGGCCACGTCGACCTCGGCATAACAGGTGTCGATCGCGTACTCGATGATGTCGTCCTTGGTGTCCACGTACCAGTACAGGGACATCGCGGTGACGTTCAGCTCGGTCGCCAGCTTGCGCATGGAGAGCTTGGTCAGGCCCTCCTCGTCGAGCATCCGGACGGACGCGGCGACGATCCGGTCGCGGTCGAGCCCGGCCGGGCCGCCCCCGCCGCGTGCGGGGACGTCCCGGTTCTCCAGCCAGACGCTGGAACGCGCCGGGTTCTTGGCCCTGTCCGCTGCCTTGACCATCGCGTTCCTCCGTCGTTCCGGTCGTCCGCGCCCAGCTTATGCAGCCGCGCTCCGTGCCTCCGTGCGCTCGGCGCGGCGCAGCAGCGCCGCCGCGAGCAGGCCGCCCGCGAAGACCGCGACCGCGCCGACCAGCTGGCTGGTCTGGAGGCCCGAGGCGAAGGCGTCGGAGATCGCCCGCCGCTCCGCGTCGCCGCCGGCCGCCGCGAGGGCCGCCGGGAGGGACGTGGCGGTGACGGTGACGAGCGCGGCGAAGCGGGCGTTGAGGACGGCGCCCAGGACGGCGACGCCGAGACCGTTGCCGAACTCGGCGAGGGTGCCGTTGACGCCCGCGCCGACACCGGCCTTCTCCGGCGGGATGGCGCTCATGATGGCGTTGGCCATGGCCGGGTTGGAGACGGCGAGGCCGACGCCCATCAGAACCAGGCCGAGCAGCATCCCCCAGTAGGTGCCCTCGGTGCCGCCGCCGATCACCGCGATCGAGGTGAGCCCGCCCGCGACCAGCGTCATGCCGACCGCCACGGTGAGCGGGGTGCCGAGCTTCAGCACGATCCGCGGGCCGACGCCGGTCAGGTTGAGCGCGACGACGGTCAGCGCCAGCGGCGCCATCCGCAGGCCCGCCTCCAGCGGCTCGTACCCGAGCACGAACTGCAGGTGCTGGGTGAGCAGGAACAGCGACCCGCCCATCCCGAACATCACCAGGATCGCGCCCGCGACCGCGCCCACGAACTTCTGGTTGCGGAAGAAGTGCATGTCGAGCATCGGATACGGGACGCGCAGCTCCCACAGCGCGAACGCGCCGAGCACGACGACGCCGATCGCGGCCGGGACCAGCACCTCGGTGGAGGTCCAGCCGTGCTCGGGGCCGGTGATGATCGCGTACACGGCGGCGGTCATGCCGATGGTGGAGAGCAGCGCGCCGACCAGGTCGGGGCGTTCGCCCTGCGGGTTCTTGGACTCGGGGACCAGCTTGAGGACGGCGACCAGGCCGAGCACGGCCACCGGGATGTTGATGAGGAAGATCATCCCCCACCAGAAGTGGTTGAGGATGGCGCCGCCGATCAGCGGCCCGGCGGCGAAGCCGAGCGAACCGACCGTCGCCCACAGCGCGATGGCCTTGACCCGCTCCGAGTCGTCGAAGATCTGCATGACGACGGCGAGCGTGGTGGTCATCAGCAGCGCGCCGCCGATGCCCATGCCCGCCCGGGCGGCGATCAACTGCGTGGAGGAGTCGGCGAGTCCGGCGGCGAGCGAGCCGAGCCCGAAGAGCGCGAGTCCGGCGGCGAGCAGCTTCTTGCGGCCGTAGCGGTCGGCGGCGTTGCCCGCGGTGAGCAGCAGGCCCGACTGGACCAGCGAGTAGGCGTTGATCATCCACTGGATGTCGCTGGTGGACGCGTGGAGTTCGCTGGTGAGGGAGGGGATGGCGACACCGAGGATGGTGTTGTCGAGCAGCACGGTGAGCTGGGCGAGGCAGATGACGCCGAGGATCAGCCAGCGCTGTGGGTGACCGCCGGAAGCGGCGGGCACGGCGGGTGCCGCGGTGGGTGGGGTCTCGGCGGTCGGCGCCGTCATGAGAGCTCCTTATACGGTGCACGAGGCAGGTTGCTCGTACACCGTACAAGGGCTCTCGTACGCTGTATAGGGATTTAGGTGAGCGGGTCGGTCAGGACGTGGCCGGGGTTCAGGCCGTGGGCCTCGTCAGGTCGTAGAAGGTGGCGTCGCCGACCGTGACCTTGGTGAAGGTCGACTCGACCCAGGAGGTGATGGCGCCGCTGGTCCCGGACCCGCCGCCCATGCCCCCGCCGCCGATGAGGTAGTGGATCCGGCCCTCCGCCACGTACCGCTTGAACTGCGCGAGCGTCGGGGACGGGTCGCTGCCGTTGAAGCCGCCGATCGCCATCACCGGCTTCTCGGTGGCGAGTTGGTAGCTCGCCGCGTTCTGGGCGCCGACGGCCGCCGCGACCCAGGTGTACGAGCTCGCGCCGTCGAGCAGCTTCGCCTTGGCCTCGGCCCCGACCTGGGCGCCGCCGAGGAGGCCGCCCATGCCACCGCCGCGGTTGCCTTCGCGGTTCGCACCACGATTGCCGTCACCGTCGGTACCGTCGGAGGTGCCCGGCATGCCCGGCATCCCCGGCGCCCCCGGGAACTGGCCCTGCCCCGGCGGCTGCTGGCCCTGGCCCGCACCCGTACCACCGGGCATCGCCATGCCCCCGCCCGGACCGCCGCCCTGACCCCCGCCCGGGAAAGCCATCCGGCCGCCCGGCCGCCCGCCAGGACCACCGCCAGGACCACCACCAAGACCGCCCGCCGGGCCCGCCGTCACGATCGACCCCTGGTGGCCCTGGCCGAGCGTCGCAAGGGTGTACGCGAAGGGCCCCGCGAGGCCCGCCGCCAGGCCGAGGCCCGCGAGCCCCAGGCCGAACCTCCGCCCGAGAACCCGCCCGAGAGCCCGGTCGAGACGGCCCGCGAACAGGCCCGTGCACAGCAGCCCGAGCGCCGCCGCGCACCCGGCCACCAGGACCGCCCAGCGCAACCACGGCAGCCAGTCCTGCGTCCGGCCGAGCAGCACCCAGCCCCACACCGCCGTGCCCGCGGCCGCCACCGCCAGCGCCGCCGAGGCCGCCCACTGGGCCCGCTCCTCCCACAGCACCGCCACGCCCATGCCGATCAGGGCGGCGAGGTACGGGGCCATGGCCACCGTGTAGTACTCGTGGAAGATCCCGGCCATGAAGCTGAAGACACCGGTCGTCATCAGCAGCGCGCCGCCCCACACCAGGAACGCGGCCCGGGCCGTGTCCGTGCGCGAGGCACGCCAGGTCACCACCAGCCCGGCCACCAGCAGGAACAGCGCGGCGGGCAGCAGCCAGGAGATCTGGCCGCCGATCTGCTCGTTGAACATCCGGCCGAGACCCGTCTCGCCCCAGCCGCCACCACCGCCGCCACCGCGCCCGCCGCCCGGCGCGCCCGGCATCCCCGCGCCGCCGCCCGCGAACTCGGCGCCACCCGGCAGCTCGAAGCCGCCCGCACCGCCCCCGGCACCGCCACGGGCGCCGCCGCCCACGCTCCCGACCTCGTCGCCGTTGAGCCGCCCGAGGCCGTTGTAGCCGAAGGTCAGCTCCAGGAAACTGTTGTTCTGCGAGCCGCCGACATACGGCCGCGAGGACTTCGGCCACAGCTCGACCAGGGCCACCCACCAGCCCGCCGACACCACGAGCGCGAGCCCGCCGAGCGCCAGCCGGCCGAGCCGGCGACCGAGACCGCCCGGCGCGCAGACCACGTACACGAGCGCCAGGACCGGCAGGATCAGGAACGCCTGAAGGGTCTTCGCGAGGAACGCGAAGCCGATCGCCACCCCCGCCCACACCAGCCACCGCGCCGCGCCCCGGTCCAGCTCCAGGGCGCGCAGCACGCAGTACACGGCGACCGTCATCAGCAGGGCGAGCAGGGCGTCCGGGTTGTTGAACCGGAACATCAGCGCGGCGACCGGGGTCAGTGCCAGCACCGCGCCCGCGATCAGGCCCGCGCCCGCGCCGAACCGGCGCCGTACCGCCGCGTACAGGACACCGACGGTCGCCACGCCCATCAGCACCTCGGGCACCAGGATCTGCCAGGAACCGAGGCCGAAGAGACGGACGGACAGGGCCATCGGCCAGAGCGCGGCCGGGGGCTTGTCGACGGTGATGGCGTTCGCGGAGTCGAGCGAGCCGAAGAAGAACGCCTTCCAGCTCTCGCCGCCCGCCTGGACGGCGGCCGAGTAGAAGGAGTTGGCGTAGCCGCTGGAGCCGAGGTTCCACAGGTAGAGGGCGGCGGTGAGCAGCAGCAGGCCGTAGAGCGCCGGGCGGGCCCAGGGCGCGTCCTCGGGCCGGCCGCGCCAGGCGCGCCGGGCTCGGTCGGCCAGGGCCCGGGGGGTCAGGGATCCGGTGCTCCGGACCCCGGTGGTCAGGGAGTTCATCAGCTGGTCGTCCTCGTCAGGTCCTGGTGAGGGAACGCTCCGGGAACACCCAGAGCCGGAAGAGCAGGAAGCGCACGACCGTCGCCGCGAGATTGGCGACGATCAGCACCGCGAGCTCGGTCGAATGCGCCGGATCGCCGGTCGCCGCCCCGAGCGCGGCCAGCGAGCCGCTGGTCAGAGCGAGACCGATGCCGAACACCACGAGCCCCTGCGCCTGGTGGCGGGCGGCCAGGGCCCGGCCCCGCACGCCGAAGGTGAGCCGCCGGTTCGCGGCGGTGTTGGCGACGGCGGAGATCAGCAGGGCGGCGGCGTTCGCGAGCTGGGCGCCGACGCCGTACCGGAAGAGGGAGTACAGCGCCAGGTAGCAGAGCGTCGACAGGACCCCGACCACGCAGAAGCCGACCAGCTGGCGGGCGAGCCCGCCCGGCACGCCGGACAGTTCGCGGTCGCGCGGGTCGTCGCCGAACGGGCGGGCCAGCCGGTCGAGCGGCAGCGAACCGGTCGCGAGCGCCCGCCCCACCCGCAGCACGCCCTTGAGGTCGTCGGTGGCGGTCCGGACGAGGTGCACGGTCGAACGCGGGTCGTCGACCCAGTCCACCGGCACCTCGTGGATGCGCAGCCCGGCCCGTTCGGCGAGCACCAGCATCTCGGTGTCGAAGAACCAGCCGGTGTCCTCGACCATCGGCAGCAGCCGCTCGGCCACCTCCCGCCGGATCGCCTTGAAGCCGCACTGGGCGTCCGAGAAGCGGGCGGCGAGCGAGCCGCGCAGGATCAGGTTGTAGGCGCGCGAGATGAACTCCCGCTTCGGCCCGCGCACCACGCGCGAGGAGCGGCTGAGCCGCGAGCCGATCGCCAGGTCGGAGTGGCCCGAGATCAGCGGGGCGACCAGCGGGAGCAGCGCGTTCAGGTCGGTGGACAGATCCACGTCCATGTAGGCGAGGACCGGCGCGTCCGACGCCGACCACACCGTCCGCAACGCCCGCCCCCGGCCCTTCTGTTCGAGGCGCACACTGCGCACCTCGGGCAGCCGGGCGGCGAGCCCGGCGGCGATCAGCGGGGTCGAGTCGGTGGAGGCGTTGTCGGCGACGGTGACGCGGAAGGCGTACGGGAAGGTCCTGGACAGGTGCTCGTGCAGCCGCAGCACGCACGGCTCCAGGTCCTGCTCCTCGTTGAAGACGGGGACCACCACGTCGAGGACGGGCCGGCCGGCCGCGCCCACGGGCAGGTGCTCCCGGGCGGGGAGCGTTTCGGCGCTCGGTGACGTTCGCATGGTCCGACGGTCGCCGGGCGCGCTGTCACGGCTGTGTGGCGAGGCTGTGGCGGGCCTGTGAGTCGCCGCCGTACTCATGTGCCTCGGCCCGGGGGCCGGGGGGCTGTACGGGGCGGGGGCGCGGGCGGCTACGCGCCGTGGCCCGGGCCCGACTTCGGCAGGCGTACGGCGAACACCGTCCGGCCCGGCGCGCTGGTCACGGTCACCTCGCCGCCGTGCGCCTGGACGACGGCCCGGACGATGGCCAGGCCGAGACCGGTGCTGCCGGTGGTCCTGGCCCGGGAGGCGTCGCCGCGCGCGAAGCGTTCGAAGACGGAGGGGAGCAGGGCGGCCGGGATGCCGGGCCCGTCGTCCTCGATCTCCACGACCGCTCCGGCAGCGGCGACCCCGTCGGTGGCGGGGCGGGCGGCCTCGCGCAGCCGGGCGGTGACGGTGGTGCCGGGCGGGGTGTGGGTACGGGCGTTCGCGAGCAGGTTCACCAGGACCTGGTGCAGCCGGGCGGCGTCGGCCGCCACCTTCACCGGGGCGTCGCCCGGCGGGAGTTCGATCCGCCAGTGGTGGTCGGGCCCGGCCACCCGGGCGTCCGAGACCGCGTCCACCACGAGGAGGGAGAGATCACTGCTCTCGTACGAGAGCGGGCGTCCCGCGTCGAGCCGCGCGAGCAGCAACAGGTCCTCCACCAGCCCCGTCATCCGGGTCGCCTCGGACTCGATCCGCCCGAGCGCGTGCCGGGTGTCGGGACCGCAGTCCTCCCGGCCACGGCCGCGCCGGGTCAGCTCCGCGTAACCCCGGATCGAGGCCAGCGGCGTGCGCAGCTCATGACTGGCGTCCGCGACGAACTGCCGCACCCGCGTCTCGCTCTGCTGGCGCGCGTCCAGCGCCGAATGCACATGGTCCAGCATCCGGTTGATGGCCGCGCCGACCTGCCCCACCTCGGTGCGCGGATCGGCCTGCGCCTCCGGCACCCGGTGGTCGAGCGCCACCTCGCCGCTGTGCAGCGGCAGCCGCGCCACCTGCGCCGCCGTCACGGTGACCCGTCGCAGCGGCCGCAGGGCGACCCGTACGAGCACCGTCCCGGCCAGCGAGGCCGCGACCAGACCGGCGCCGGTCACGCTCAGCTCGACCACGATCAGCGTCGACAGCGAGTCCTGCAGACCGGCCAGCGGCACGGCCACCACGAAGGTCCCGTACTTGCCGTGCGCGTACTGCGCCCGGTAGTCCCCGAGCCCGCCCGGCAGCGCCACCGTGTGCGGGGTGCCGTCCTTCGGTACGGAGCCGAGCGCGGCGAGCTGCGCCGGGTCCAGCTCCTCATGGCTGGGCCGCGGCCCGTACGGCCCCTCCGGCGACGACACCGACCGCTCGCCGGACACCACCCGCCCGTCCTCGACGACCGCGCCGACCGTCCCGAGCGGCGCGCCGGGTCCGGTCACGAACTCCCCCGGATCGCGCGGCAGATCGCCGCGCGGCAGCGCGAGTGGCGCGGGCACCGGCGGCCCGGCGGCCCGGTTGACGACGTTCTGGAGCTGGGTGTCGACCTGGTCGTACAGGTACGAGCGGAACGCGATCGTCGTCACCGTGCCGATCACCGCGCAGACAACGGCGATGAGGGCGACGGCGGAGACGACGAGCCGGGTGCGCAGCGACCAGGGGGAACGGAGCCGCCGGAGCGGCCCGCGGAACCGGAGCGCGCGGAACCGGAGCGCGCGGAACCGGAGCCGGGGCGGCCGGGCCGCCTGCTCCTCGCCCCGGGCCTCGCCCCGGTCCTTGCTCCGGCCCTTGCTCCGGTAATCGCCCCGGTCCGCTCCCCCGTCCTCTCCCGGTGCGGGCACGCGTACGGCGACGGACACGCCCGCCTACTCCCCCGGCTTGATCAGATATCCGGCACCGCGCCGGGTGTGGATCATCGGGCTGCGCCCGGCGTCGAGCTTCCGCCGCAGATAGGAGATGTAGAGCTCGACGACGTTGGCCTGGCCGCCGAAGTCGTACGACCACACCCGGTCCAGGATCTGCGCCTTCGACAGCACCCGGCGCGGGTTGCGCATCAGGAAGCGCAGCAGCTCGAACTCGGTCGCGGTGAGATGGATGGAGTCGCCGCCCCTGGACACCTCGTGGCTGTCCTCGTCGAGGGTGAGGTCGCCGACCGTGAGCACCGACTCGGCGCGCGCCTGGGCGGCGCCCGAACGCCGGATGAGCCCGCGCAGCCGGGCCACGACCTCCTCCAGGCTGAACGGCTTGGTGACGTAGTCGTCGCCGCCCGCCGTGAGCCCGGCGATCCGGTCCTCCAGCGCGTCCTTCGCGGTGAGGAACAGGACCGGCACCTCCGGCAGCTCGCGCCGAAGCCGCCCGAGGACGGCGAGCCCGTCCATGTCGGGCAGCATCATGTCCAGCAGCACGACGTCGGGCCGGAACTCCCGCGCGATCCGCAGCGCCCCGGCCCCGTCACCGGCGCTGTGCACCTGCCAGCCCTCGTAGCGCAGGGCCATCGACAGCAGCTCGGCGAGCGATGCCTCGTCGTCGACGACGAGGACGCGGACGGCGGTGCCGTCGGGCCGGAGCAGATCGGTACGCGAGCGTGGGGTGGTCGCAGTCATGGGGACCACGCTCGCGGCGGCGGGTGAGACGCCCCTTTCGCTTTCCTGTGAATTCCCTGAGAAACGTCAGGTTCCCTGAGAAACGTCAGAGAGCCGGCTCAGGAAGTGGCCCTGGCGGCCCGAGGGGTCCGAACAGCCGGGCCGCGTTGTCGTGGCAGACCGCGCGGAGCCAGTCGTCGCCGAGCCCGAGCCGTTCGAGGGCGTGCAGCTGGTGGACGTACGGATAGGGGATGTTCGGGAAGTCGGAGCCGAGCAGCACCCGCTCGCGCAGCGCGTCGAGCCGCTTCGGGCCGTCCGCCGGGAACGGCGCGAGCTCCTCGCTGAAGTCGGTGAAGGCCATGGTGGTGTCGAGGTGGACGCGCTCGTACCGCTCGGCGAGGTCGAGGAACTCCCCGTACTCCGGCATCCCCATGTGCGCCACGACGAGCGGCAGCCGGGGGTGCCGGGCGAGCAGCCGGGCGATCGGGCCGGGACCGGTGTACGGGCCGGGGGCCGGGCCCGAGCCGCAGTGCACGACGACCGGGACGCCCGCCTCCGCGAGCGTGCCCCAGACCTGGTCGAGCAGCGGGTCGTTCGGGTCGTAGCCGCCGACCTGGACGTGCGCCTTGAAGACCCGGGCGCCACGGGCCAGGGCGCGGCCCACGAGGTCGGGCGCGCCGGGCTCGGGGAAGAAGGTCGCGGTGTGCAGGCAGTCGGGCACCCGGGCGGCGAAGTCGGCGGCCCAGTCGTTGAGCCAGCCGGCCATGTCGGGCTTGTGCGGGTAGAGCATCGCGGTGAAGCGGCGCACCCCGAAGGCGCGCAGCAGCTCGACCCGGCGGTCCTCCTCGGCGCGGTAGCGGATGGGCCAGGGGCGGCCGGTGAGCGGGCCCGCGGAGTCGAAGTAGGCCCAGACCTTGTCGAGGACGCCGCGGGGCATGAAGTGGGTGTGGACGTCGATGAGACCGGGGAGGCCGAGGCGGCGCGCGAAGCGCCGTACGTCGGCGGCTTCGGCTCCGGCTTCGGCCTCCGTGGTGGCGCCGGTTCCGGCTTCGGCTCCGGCTGCGGCCTCCGTGGTGGCGCCGGTTCCGGCGTCAGTCCCCGTCATGGCCGTAGCTCCGCTCGACCCGGCCGATGTGGACGCGGTAGCTGTCGTACCAGTGCGCGCGGCCGTGCCGCTTCGCGGCCTGGTGCTCCGGGTGGTCCCGCCAGGCGTCGAGCCCGGCGAGGTCGCGGAAGTAGGCGACGGTGATGCCGAGGCCGCCGGGGGTGCGGGCGGACTCGTAGCCGAGGAACCCGGGCATGTCCTGGACGAGGTCCTTGAGATGGTCGACGGTCTCGGCGTACCCCTCGGGGGCGTCGGGCCGGACCGAGGTGAACACGGCGGTGTAGTAGGGCGGTTCGAAGCCGCCCACGGGGCGCGGGGTCATGTGATCAACCCTGCGGGGCGGCGGGGGCGGGTGTCCATGGCGACTACCGAAGGGGATCCAAAAGGGATCCAAGTCTTTGCCGTTCACCCCTTCCGCCCCGCGCCCCCGCTCAGAAAAGGGCGTCCTGACTGTCCTCGGCCAGGGCCGCTGACCGGGCATCTGACCGGGCCGGGGATACGGCCAGGGGCACGGAGACGTGCGGGTCCTCGGGTCCCGCGACGAGCCCCCAGCCGGTGAGCAGCCGGGTGTCGAGGACGAGGGTGCCGCCGTCGGCGGCGGGCCCGGCGAGGTGCAGGTCGGGCCCGGCGGCGGCGAGCAGCCGCCCGGCGACCACCCCGTCGTCGACGAGTTCGGTGACGACGGCGACGGGCCCGGTCCCCCGCTCCTCAAGGCCCGCGAGCCCGAAGGGACCGGCGTGGTCCGTGACCCGGCACGGCAGCGGTTCGAGCGTCTCCGACCAGGCGGGCACGGCGGCGGCCCGCGCGTGGAGCTCCGCGACCTCGCGGGCCCGCTCGGGAGCGGGCGGCAGCCCGTACCGTACGGCCCGCTTCCGCGCGTACGGGATCCGGTCGGGCACGGCGAGCGCGGCCCGCAGCACCTCCTCGGTCCTGCGGGCGGCCATCAGCGGCCCGCGGCCGAGCCAGCTGAACGCGACCGCGCCCTGTTCGAGCAGCCGCGCCGGGCCGCGCTCCTCGCCCGTGATGCCGACCTTGACGAGTCCTGGCCCGAACCAGGCGAGATAGACGCGGTACGGGCGGGGGTCGTCGGCCATCGTGTCGGCGGCGACCGAGTGGGCCCGGTCCAGGCGCGCGCACTCGGCGCACCGGCCGCCGGTGCCGCGGCCCGGCACGGTGGCGGCGAGGGGGCAGGGGTTGCCGCGGGCGCCGGAGCAGCGGCGGGCACCGCCGACGGCGCGGAAGGCGAGCGGCTGCCCGTACGCGAGCGGGCTGACCCGCCCGCCCGCACCCGCCCAGCGCAGTGCGGGGGTCCCGTCCCGCCAGGTGATCCCGGCGCTCCGCCACTCCATGGCGTCCAGTGTGCGGTGTCAAGGACGGAGTGGACAACGACGGAAGTGGATCTCCGTGCGGGGTTGTCGGAGACCGCCCACGGGGCGGTGGATACGCTGACGCGACGAGGCCGGGGGGCCGGGACCGGGGGCCTGAGGGCCCGGAGCCGTGCGGATCGGACCCCGGTCGACGACCTCGTACGAGCCCTCGTACGCCGCCCTCGTACGCCGCCCTCCGGCGCGTACCCAGCCGTACCGATCCGAACGGAACCACGCACGCCATGAGCACGCCCCAGACGGACACCCCCGCGGCGGAACCCCGCCTCGTCGAACCGAAGCAGCGCGGATTCCTCATCGTGAACTCCCACCCGGAGGGGGCGGCGGCGACCGTGCGCCGCGCCTGGGCCGAGATCCCGGCGGCCGACGCGAACACCGAAGCCGACGCGAACACCGAACTCCGGGGGAGCGGGGGGAGCGGGCCGGTCGTGCTGGTCCTCGGCCACTCGGCCGGGTACGGCCTCGCCACGCTCCTCGCGGGCCTGCGGCGGCACGGCATCCGGGGTGTCGGCGTCGCCTTCGAGGGCGCGGACAACGGGCGGCGGACGGCGACGGCCGGCTGGTACCGGACGGCGGCCGCCGCCGAGCTGGTCCGCGAGACGGACGGCGACTTCGTCTTCGTCAACGCCGACGCCTTCTCCGACGCGGGCAAGAAGCAGGTCCTCGACCTGGTCGAGGAGCGCTACGGGCCGGTCGACCACCTGATCTACAGCCTGGCCGCCCCGCGCCGCACCGACCCGGCCACCGGCACCGTGCACCACTCGGTGATCAAGCCGCTGGGCGGGCCGTACGAGGCGCCCGCGCTCGACTTCTCGGGCCCGGCGCCCGAGGTGTCCCGGATCCGCCTCGAACCGGGCACGGAGGAGGAGACGGCGGCCACCGTCGCGGTGATGGGCGGCGCGGACTGGCGGCTGTGGACGGCGGCGCTGGCCGAACGCGGCCTGCTCGCCGCCGGGTTCACCACGGTGGCGCTGACCTATGTCGGCTCGGAGGTCACGGCCCCCGTCTACCGGCAGGGCACCATCGGCGCCGCCAAGGAGCACCTGGAGCGGACCGCCCGTACCCTCGCGGACTCGCCCGCGCTGACGGCGGTCGGCGGCCGGGCGTTCACGGTGGTGGCGGGCGCCGCGGTGACCCAGGCGTCAAGCGCGATCCCGTCGATCGCCCTCTACACGGCCTTCCTCCGCACGGTCCTCGGCCCCGAGGGCTTCCGCTCCCCGGCCGACCAGGCCGTCGACCTGTGGGACCAGCTGACCGGCCGCAGCCCGCTGGTCCTGGACGACGCGGGCCGGATCCGCCTCGACGGCTGGGAGCTGGACCCGGCGGTGCAGGACCGGGTGCGGGCGCTGTGGGCGGACCCGGAGGCGGGCCTGCGCGAGGCGCGGGGCGGCGCGGACTGGTTCATGGGCCAGGTGCGGGAGCTGTACGGGTGGGGCGTGGCGGGCGTGGACTACGCGCCGCCGGTGCTCACGGCCGTCCCCTGGCCGTCGCTTTCGTCGGCGTCGGAGTAAAGCTTTCCGTTCTCCCCTCAGGGGAGGACGTAGAGGAGCCCGCCGTCGGTGCCCGCGCCGCCCGCGTGGCGCATGCAGCCGCGCTCGACCAGGGTCCGTACGCAGTCGCGGACCCGGTCGGTGGTGAGGCCGGTGCGGTCGGCGACCTCCTCCAGGCGGTAGCGGACCCCGCCACGGACGAGGGCCGGGGCGAGATAGGCGGCGACGGCGTGGACGTCGGCGCCGACGACGGCGTCACGGGCGCACCAGGAGGCGAGGAGCTCCTGCGGGGTGCGGGCGGCGGGGACGGGCAGGGGGTGGTCCGCGCCCGGCTCGGGCGGGAGGGCGCGCTGGGCGGGGACGGCGAGGCGTTCGAGGGATTCGAGCGAGTCGGCGATCCGGTGCAGGTCCCGCCCGGCCTCGCGGAGCAGCGCGCCGCACTCGGCGGCCGGGTCGGCGTCGAGCCGCAGTGCGCTCTCCTCAAGCCGTACGAGGACGTCGAGGAGGCGCTGCGGGAGGACGAAGCCCGAGGTGACGGGGGAGAGTTCGAGTCCGTACGAGCCGTCGCGCTGCACCCCGGCGACGACCTCGGCGGCCCACTCGCGAAACGGCGCGGTCTCGGCGCGGGCGGAGGCGTTGACGAGCTGGACGAGCCCTTCGAGGCAGACGACGCGGGTGGCGGCGCGCATGCCGTTGCGGAGGGCGGCGCCGGGGCCGTGGAGTTCGAGGGGCAGCTCGGCGACGGTGGTGTGCAGGGCGTCCGCGACATGGGCGCGGAGCGCCTGGCGGGCACTGGCGTGGCCGAGCGCGCGGGCCGCCTCGACGGCGGGGAACCAGTGGGTCCCGTCGGGCAATGTGAGCCGGGGCAGCCGCCTGCCGAGGGCGGCGTGCACGAAGTCGTCGATGTCGATGGCGTCGCTGGCCGCATGGGACTCACTGGCGCTCATGGGCGTCACCTCCACCTGCACGCTAGGCCGAGGGCATATTCAACTGACATGGAAATCAGCTCGGTTCACCCGAAGGTGTGGGTCGGCGCGGCGTGTCGCCGGGGTCGGAGGAGGGGAGCGGGGCGCTGTCCGGGTCGGCGACGAGATCCCGTACCCGGTCCGGGGACCAGCCCCGGGCGACCCCCGGACAGCCGAGCAGACAGGCGACGACCTCCTCGTCGGACAGGTCCCGGCCTCGCGCAGGCCGGCTCCGAGGACGGGAGCGGTGCCACCTCGCCGAGCCGCCAGGGCGCGGTGAAGGTGAGCAACGGCGCGCCGTCCCGTTCCCCGGCGCACAGCAGCGTCTCGTAGCGCCCGGGTCCGAGAGCCGCACGCCCCCAACCCGCCCCCGCTGACACCCTCAACACCCCACCGCCACACCCCCGCACCGGAATTCACCGGTCCACGTCACGGCCCGGCCTGCCCTCGATCACACCTCGATGACACGCCCCCCGGCGCGGAGGCGGCCCGCAGGATGAACCCATGCCGACCCGCCCCCGCCGCCCTTTCGCCGTCGCCGCCGCGCTCGTCGGCGCGCTCACCGCGCTGCCCGCGCTCGCGGGGTGCACCGTGCCCATCGCCGGGGTGACCGGCATCTCGGTGACGGAGGACGGCCGACCGCTCGGCGTGATCGTGATGTGCCACGACCACATCGACGTCGCACTCCTCGCCCTGGACGACCCGGACCCGGAGGCGGTCGAGTACGTCGGCGAATGGGGACGGGCAGACCCGCTCACGGGCTTCTCCACCTGGCCCCTGACGGCCCCCACCACCGCCCCCGCCGACGGCTGGACCGTCGACACGCGCCTGGCGAAGCTGGACCCGAAGCGGAGCTACCACCTCTACGGCGCGACCGAGGACAACTCATGGTCCGCCGTGGGCGTGAGCTTCACCCTCGCCGACCTCAAGAAACTGAAGCCCGGCCAGGTCCTCCGGGAAGGCGCCGAGGGCCCGACGACCACCTCGCTCGAGAACTTCCGCGCCCACACCTGCGACGACTCCTGATCCACCCCGCGCGGCAGGGGGCCACCCTCGCCCCGGATACGCAAGAGGCCCCGGACTCTCGTCCGGGGCCTCTCACCTGTGTGCACTCGGCAGGATTCGAACCTGCAACCTTCTGATCCGTAGTCAGATGCTCTATCCGTTAAGCTACGAGTGCTTGTCTTTTGTTTTTCTGTCTTCGCTCCCCGGCCTTTCGGCCCGCTCGCGGCGACAGGAAGAACATTACATGACTGCCGCCGCCATGTGAAATCCATTGGCCACACCCCTTGCGACCTGCGGAAACGTCCCCCGACGCGCCGTCGCCCCAGCGGCCCCGACCCGCCCCTCGCACCCGCTCCGGCGTTCGAAAACAGGGGAAAGAGACCGGGGTCACATCCCGCCCGGAACGGGGGCCCGGCCATGGCCGTGGCCCCGGGAATGATCGAAGCCCCGGTCCTGGGGACCGGGGCTTCGGTGGGGCGGAGGCGGAGGGATTTGAACCCTCGATGGGCTTTAAGACCCAAACCGCATTAGCAGTGCGGCGCCATAGACCGGACTAGGCGACGCCTCCATGCACTCCGCGCGTGCGCGGAAGGTGCGTGCAGATGATGACACAGACCAGCCGGGTGCCACCAATCGCTTTCACCGTACTAGGCACCAGGGGGCCAGGGCAAAGCCCTCACCCCTTCGCGCCCCCGGCCGCCCCCGCCCGGCGCATCCCGGTTGCGCAACGCGGCGCAGCCCGGAGCGTTAGTGAGGAGTGAGGGAACGACGCCTCACCGCACCCCAGCCCCCACCCGCCCGGAGTCCGACATGCTGCGCCCCCTCCTCCTCGCGACCGCCGCCACCCTCGCGCCCCTCGCCACCACGGTCTTCGGGATCGGCCCGCTGCCCCCGCTGCCGCTGCTCTCCGAGCCGGACACCCTCACCGTGACCGTCGCCAAGAGCGGCTTCAAGGAGGCCGACGGCACCTTCAAGCTCGAATGCGGCGGCGAGGCCGCCGGCACCCACCCCGCCGCCGACAACGCCTGCAAGCGGCTCGAACAGCTCGCGAAGGCCGGCGGAAACCCGTTCGCCCCCGTGCCCGCCGACCAGATGTGCACCGAGCAGTACGGCGGCCCCGCCACCGCCCACATCACCGGCAGCTTCCAGGGCCGCACCATCGACTCCCGGTTCTCCCGCGCCAACGGCTGCGAGATCGACCGCTGGGAGAACCTCCGCCCCGTGCTCCCCCGCGTCACCAACTGACCCGGAGACCAGGGGCCACACCGGCCCCATCTGGCCCGCCAGCCCCGTCGACACCAAAGCTCCACCCCGTCTCCCGAGGCGGAGCCCGCCCCTCCCTTAGACTCCCTCCGTGACAGGCCGGGGCCCGAGGGGCAAGATGGGGCCCGGTCACCAGGCACCAGGCACCAGGCAAGGGCTGCGGGCAAGTGCAGTTGCAGTGGGTTCAGGGAGGAAGCGTCTCGTGAGCAGCAGGCCATCCCGAGGCGCTGCTCGCCTCGCAGCCATACTCGACGCCCTGCCCGACGGCCTCGTGCTCGTCAACTGCAACGGCACGGTCGTCAACGCCAACACCATCGCCCTCGGCATGTTCGAGACCCCCGGCACCGCGCTCGTCGGGCGCGGGCTGCTCGATCTGCTGCCGCAGTTCGACTCGCGCCTCATCCCCGGCTCGATGCGCCGCCCCGAGGGCACCGACGAACGCGGCCGCACCCGGCCCGCCCGGATGACCGCCCGCCGCACCGACGGCAGCGAGTTCCCCGTCGAGGTCACCAGCGCCAGCCTGGAGGACGGCCGCGAGGCGTACGACTCGTACAGCGGCTACACCGGCGACGAGCTGCTCATGCTCGTCGTCCGCGACCTCACCGGCACCGTCGACACCGAGGCCGAACTCGCCCGCTCCCAGCGCCAGACCGAGATGATCCTGCGCGCCGCCGCCGAGGGCGTCGTCGGCACCGACACCGAGGGCCGGGTCGTCCTCGTGAACCCCGCCTTCGCGCAGATCCTCGGCTACCGCGCCGGTGAACTCGGCGGCGCCGAGCTGCACCCGCTGATCCTCCCCAAGCGCCCGGACGGCGAGCCCTTCCCGTACGAGGAGTCCCCGCTCGCCGACACCCTCAAGTCCGGCCGCAAGCACCGGGTCCGCGGCCAGGTCCTGTGGTCCAAGAGCGGCGACCGGGTGCCCGTCGACCTCACCACCGCGCCCGTGCGCGACGGCGACCAGCTCGTCGGCGCCGTCATGACCTTCACCGACCGGCGCCCGTACGAGGAGCTGACCGAGGGCCACACCGCCGAGCTCACCGCCCTGCGCGAGGCCCACGCCGCCGAACTCGCCGAGCTGCGCGAACGGCACGAGGCCGAGCTCGCCCGGCGGCAGGAGCGGTACGCGACCGAGCTGGCCGAGCAGCGGGAGCGGATCGCCGCCCTCACCGCCCGCCAGGAGCAGCTGACCGCCGTCCTCGGCGAGTCGCTGCGCGGACCGCTCCAGGAACTCCGCGCCCAGCTCGGCGCGCTCGCCGCCGACGACGCCGGACAGCTCTGGCCCGAGGCCAACCAGGTGCTCCACCACCTGTCCGCCGGGTACGCCCGGATGACCACCCTCGTCGACAACGTCCTCGGCTACCAGCGGCTCGACGCGGGCACCGAGAAGCTCGCCAAGGGCCCCGCCCTGCTCGACGCCGTCGTCACCGGCGGCATCGACGGCGCCGTGGAGCTGATCGGGCCCGGCCGCGCCCAGTTCGCCGTGCACGCGCCGCCGATCGAGGCCGAGGTCGACGCCCCCCGGCTCGTCACCGCCCTCGCCCACCTCGTCGCCGACGTCGCCGGGGTCGACGCCACCGGCAAGACCACCCACGCCACCGCCGGCGGCGGATACGTCGACTCGACCATCGTCGTGGCCGCCGCGCAGCGCGGTGATGTCGTACGGATCGAGGTCCGCGGCCCCTACCCGGGCGGCGACCCCGTCCACCAGCCCATCGTGCGCGGGATCGTCGCCGCGCACGGCGGAGTCGTGCAGACCCACGAGGTGCCGGGCACGACCGGCGGCGCGTACGTCGTCGAGCTGCCGCTCGGCACCGGCCGCGGCACCGTCGCCGCGCCGCCCCAGCCCGCCGGCCTCACCCCGGCCCTGCCCGCCGCACCCAAGGACGCGGGCCCGGACGCGCCGGATGCCTCGCGCCTCGCGCTGCCCGCCGTGCCCGCGCTGCCCGCCCAGGCGTCCGCCCCCGCCGCCGACGGTCCCCAGGGCGGCGGCGGCCGTCGCCGGGCCCGCCGGGCGTCCACGGACGCGTTCCTGGCGAGCCCGCTGGCCCCCGAGGCCGAGGAGACCGCGGACTCCCCCGAGTCCGGTCCCGGTCCGGTGCCCGTACCTGTGCCCGTGCCCGTGCCCACCGGGCGCCGTCGCGGCCGGATGGACGACACCCCGCCCGCCGGTACCCCGGCCGAGCTGATCCCCGCCCAGAACGCCGGGCCGGTCGCCGAAGCCGCTCCCGCCGCCTCCGGCTCGTCCGGCGGCACCGGCCGCCGTCGTGGCCGTCCCGCCGAGGGTGCCGTCGTCACCGCCGCCGAGGGCGCGCAGAGCCGCCCGGCGCTCGGCGCGGGGCTCGGGGACACCGTGCCGCCGCAGGGCGTCTCCGCCGACGCCCCCGGGCGTCCCGGCGGCGCGCTCGCGCTGCCCGCCGTGGCCTCCGAGGGCCCCGAAGCCCCGGAGGGCGAGGAGCAGGGCCAGCGGCCGACGGGGCGCAGGCGGCGGGCGCTCGCCGCCGCCCAGGAGCGGGCCGCGGCCGCCGAGGCCGGACCGCGCACGCCGTTCGCGCTGGGCCCCGCCGACGCCGACCGCCCCGAGACGGATGAGACCCCCGAGAGCCCGGTGACCCCCGCGGTCCCCGAGACCCATGAGTCTCGTGACTCTCGTGACTCTCGTGGTGTCCATGGGGCGGTACGAGGGATCCCGGACGAGGACCACACGCCGCCGCAGCCGCACCCGCTGCCCGCGTCCGCGCCCACCCCCGTACCGACGTCCTCGGCGTTCCCGCCCCTGCCCCCGCTGCCTCCGCTGCCCACCGCCACGGGCACCGGCTCCGTACCGCTGCCGCCCGAGGCCACCGCCCCCGCCCCCGCCGACGGCGGCGCGGGCTCCGGCACCCAGGGACGGGCGTTCAGCGTGCGGACGCTCGGCCAGGGCGTGCCGTTCGCCAGGACCGGCACGGCGACGCCCGCCGCCGGAACCCCGGCCCCCGCCGCCGCCCAGGCCCCCGCCCCCGGCCGCCGCCGCAAGCTCGGCAACCCGGCCGAGGAGGGCCGCCAGGCCGTCGCCCAGGAGCCGGTGAAGGCCCCCGCGGCGCAGGTCCCGGCACCGGCCGCCGCGCCGACCGCCGCCCAGGAGTCCGCGAAGGCGCACCCCCCGGCCGAGGCCCCCATGCCCGTGCCCACGCCCATGCCCATGCCCGTGCCCGTGCCCACGCCCATGCCCATGCCCATGGCGGTTCCCGTGCCCGTGCCCGTGATGGCGCCCGCCGCGCCGCACGCGCCCGAGGGGCGCGCGTACGCCATAGGAGCGCCCGCCGAGGGCTCGGCCGAGGGTCCGGAGCCGCTGGACGGACCCGGGGGTGCGGTCGAGGTGGCGAACCGGCCCGCGCCGCAGCCCGTCGACGACGAACTGCCGCCGGAGCCGTTGGACAACCCGCGCCGGCTGCTCGTGTGGCCCGCGCCCGACGTCTCCACCCAGCAGGCGCTCAGCGACCGCGGCTACCGGCCGGTGATCGTGCACTCCCGCGAGGAGGTCGACGCGCAGATCGCCGCCTTCCCGGCCGCGCTCTTCGTCGACCCGCTGACCGGCCCGATCACCCGCACCGCGCTCCAGTCGCTGCGCCAGGCGGCCGTCGCCGCCGAGGTGCCGGTGCTGCTCGCGGCGGGACTCGGGCAGGCGACCCGGGAGGCCGCGTACGGCGCCGACCCGGCCGTCCTGCTCAAGGCGCTGGCCCCCCGGGACAGCGAGCAGCACCCGTCCCGGGTCCTGCTGATCGAGGAGCACGACGACATCGCGCTGGCCCTCGCGGCCACCCTGGAGCGGCGCGGGATGCAGGTGGCGCGGGCGGCGACCGACACCGAGGCGGTGGCGCTCGCCCAGCAGATCCGGCCGAACCTGGTGGTGATGGACCTCATGCAGGTGCGCCGCCGCCGGGCCGGGATCATCGACTGGCTGCGCGCCAACGGCCAGTTGAACCGTACGCCGCTGGTCGTCTACACCTCCGCCGGGCTTGACGGGGCCGAACTCCCGGGCCTGGCCTCGGGGGAGACGGTGCTGTTCCTCGCGGAGCGCTCCACGAGCGCCGAGGTGCAGGCCAGGATCGTCGACCTGCTCGCGAAGATCGGCACCAACTGACCTTCTGGAAGGGCCGGTCGGCGCCGGTCTTCGCGGCGGCCGTCAGAGCTCGGTGACGTCCAGCTCGCCCGCCGCGTACTGCTTGCGGATCACCTTCTTGTCGAACTTCCCGACGCTCGTCTTCGGGACGGCCGGGACGATCGCCCAGCGCTCCGGCAGCTGCCACTTCGCGATGCCGCCCTCGGCCGCGAGGAAGGCGCGCAGCTCCTCGTAGTCGGCGGTGGCGCCCTCCTTGAGGACGACGGTGGCCAGCGGGCGCTCGCCCCACTTCTCGTCGGGGACGGCGACGACGGCCGCCTCCGCCACCGCCGGGTGGCCCATCAGGGCGTTCTCCAGGTCGACCGAGGAGATCCACTCGCCGCCGGACTTGATGACGTCCTTGGCCCGGTCGGTGAGGGTGAGATAGCCGTCGGTGCTGATGACCCCGACGTCACCGGTCTTCAGCCAGCCGTCCGAGCTGAACTTGTCCTCGGGGCGGAACGGTTCGCCGTCGGCGCCGCCGTAGTACGCGCCCGCGATCCAGTTGCCGCGCACCTCCAGCTCGCCCGCCGACTCGCCGTCCCAGGGCAGGAACTCGCCGCCGGGACCGACGAGCCGCGCCTCGACGCCCGCCGGGAACCGCCCCTGGGTGATCCGGTAAGGCCACTGCTCCTCGGCCGACAGCCCGGCCGGCGGGTGCGCCATGGTGCCGAGCGGGGAGGTCTCCGTCATGCCCCAGGCGTGGCAGAGCCGGACGCCGAGCCGGTCGTACGCCTCCATCAGCGCGGGCGGACAGGCCGCGCCGCCGATCGTCACCTGGGCCATCGAGGTGAGGTCGCGCGGCCGGGCGGTGACCTCGGCGAGCAGGCCCTGCCAGATGGTGGGCACGGCGGCGGCGTGCGTCGGCCGCTCCCGCTCGATCATGTCGGCGAGCGGCGCGGGCTGCAGGAAGCGGTCCGGCATCAGCATGTTGATGCCGGTCATGAAGGTGGCGTGCGGCAGCCCCCAGGCGAGCACGTGGAACTGCGGGACCACCACGAGGGTCGTGTCGGCGTCGGTCAGACCCATCGACTCGGTCATGTTGACCTGCATGGAGTGCAGATAGATCGAGCGGTGCGAGTAGACGACGCCCTTGGGGTCACCGGTGGTGCCGGAGGTGTAGCACATGGCGGCGGCGGCGCGCTCGTCCAGCTCGGGCCAGGCGTACGTGGTGGGCCGGCCGGCGATCAGCTCCTCGTACTCGTGCACCCGGGCGTTCGCGCCGTCGAGCAGCCCACGGTCGCCCGCGCCGCTGACCACGATGTGCTCGATCGTCGGCAGGTGCGGCAGGAGCGGGGCGAGCAGCGGCAGCAGCGAGCCGTTGACGAGGACCACGCGGTCGGCGGCGTGGCGGACGATCCAGATCAGCTGCTCGGGCGGGAGCCGCAGGTTGAGGGTGTGGACGACGGCGCCCATCGAGGGGATCGCGAAGTACGCCTCGACGTGCTCGGCGTTGTTCCACATCAGGGTCGCGACCCGCTCCCCCGGCGTCACCCCGAGCTCGTCGCGCAGGGCACCCGCCAGCTGGGCGGCCCGGGCACCGGTCTCCGCGAAGGTGCGGCGCTGCGGCTCGGCCTCACCGGTCCAGGTGGTGATGACGGACTTCCCGTGGATCCGGGCCCCGTGTTCGAGGATGCGGGTCACGGTCAGCGGTACGTCCTGCATCGTGCTCAGCACGGCGTCCTCCCGGTGGGCGCTACGTGGCAGTAGGGATGGCCCGATTCTGCTCACGTACCACGCGGTATGTCACTACCCGGGAGTACCCAAATCGCCAGTGAACACTGGCGGGACGCGGAACGACCTCCGGGACCCCCGGAAAGAACGGGAGGTGGCCGGGTGGCTCAGCAGGCGGGGGCCAGCTCCGGGTCCTCGCGGAGCTTGCCGAGCGCCCGCGAGACCGCGCTCTTGACCGTACCGATCGAGACACCGAGCACCTCGGCGGTCTGCGCCTCGCTCAGGTCCTCGTAATACCTGAGGACGACCATCGCCCGCTGGCGGTCGGGGAGCTTCATCACGGCGCGCCACATCGCGTCGTGCAGCACCTGCCGCTCCGCCGGGTCCGGCGCGGGCACCCCGGTGGGCTCGGGCAGTTCCTCGCACGCGAACTCGTCGACCTTGCGCTTGCGCCACTGCGAGGTCCTGGTGTTGAGCAGCGCCCGGCGGACATAGCCGTCCAGGGCACGGTGGTCCTCGATGCGCTCCCAGGCCACGAAGGTCTTGGTGAGGGCCGTCTGGAGCAGGTCCTCGGCGTCCGAAGGGTTGGCGGTCAGCGAGCGCGCGGTGCGCAGCAGGACGGGGCCGCGGGCCCGGACGTACGAGCTGAACGTCGGGTACGCGGCGTACGGCGCGGGGCCGGTGGCGACCGTGGAGGCGCCGGTGCAGACGGGGCCAAGAGGCGGCGGAGTCATGGTTCCACGCTATGAGCGGACCCTCCCCCCGTGGATCGGTCCCAGGTCGCGAACCACGATCCCTCTCAGGTTGTAGGGGTGGGGACAGCTGGACCTCCTCTGGGTGGAGCCCTTCTCGACCCTGAGTCAGGGTCGGGGGGTGGTGGAGTCAGGGTCGAAGGGTGAGGGGGAGCCGGTCGAGGTCCGGTCGAGGTCTGGTCGAGCGGTGGTCGAGCGGTGGTCGAGCGGTGGTCGACGGCGGCTCGGGGCATGGGCGGAGGGGACGGGTCCGCCGTTCACTCCCCCGCCGCCACCCACGCCACCGGCGCGTCGACCTGGCTGCGGTCGATCACCAGCCGCTGCCCGCCGTGCGTCTCGGTGACCTCGCCCGCGTACTGGTGGATCCGCCCGTGCGGGCGCCACGCGTCCGGGTGCAGGGTCCGTTCGGTGTCGAGCGCGGGCGGCACCCGCCAGCGCGCGAACCACACCGCCACCGGCAGGTCGCCGGTGCCCGCCCGGCGCTCCCGCTCCAGCTGCCGCACCCCCGTCTCCGCGCTGCTGTAGAACCCCGGCAGATAGCCGAGGCGGCGCACCTCGCGGTTCCAGGCCCGCATGAACAGGACGGTGGTGGCGGTGCAGCGGGCGTCGCCCGTCCGGTACGCCTCGATGTCCAGGTACAGCGGACTCCCGGGCGCGATCCGCAGCCCCCGGGCGGCCCGCACCGCGTCGCCGCCCTCCCGGGTGCCCTGGGTCCAGGGCGTCTTCCCGATCGCGTACTTCCGCTTCGCCTTGGCCAGCACGCACGGCGGCTGCGAGCCGACGAACAGCGGCAGCAGCCGCCAGCCCTGCTCGTGCACGGTCGAGACCCAGTCCGCGGTCAGCCGGCGCTGCTGGCGGCAGCCGCGCCCGCGCCCGCCGAAGTAGATGCCGACGGCGCGGTACGGGGACGTCCGCCAGGCCGTCATGGTGCGCAGCGGCGGCGCGTCGCAGGTGTCGAAGGCGCGCCCGGCGAAGTAGCGGGGGGCGGGGGCGGTGCCTGCGATGCCTGCCGGGGCGGGCGGGGCCGGGGCGGCTGAGGCCGGTGGGGCGGCCGGGGCCGGGGCGGGCGCGGCGAGGAGCGCGGCGGCGGCGGTGACCACCGCGAGCGCGCCCGCGACCGGGGCCCGCATCCGGGAACGGCGGACCGGGCCGCGGCGGCGCGGGCGGGGTGCGGGCCGGGGTGGGGCCTGCGGCGGGGCGGGGTCGTCCTTCGCCATGATGTGAGTGGTCGTCATGGCGTGAGTGAAAGGCCGCCCGCCCCGCGCGGCCACCGCAACGGCCGTGCCCTCAGCCGTCCGAGCCCAGGATCAACCCGGACGTGGGAACCCCGGTGCCCGCCGTCACGAGGGTCGTGGCCGCCCCCGGCACCTGGTTGACGGCGGTGCCGCGGACCTGCCGGACCGCCTCCGCGATGCCGTTCATGCCGTGCAGATACGCCTCGCCGAGCTGCCCGCCGTGGGTGTTCAGGGGCAGCGCGTCGGCCGCGACGAAGTCGGCCGCCTCGCCGGGACCGCAGAAGCCGAACTCCTCCAGCTGCATGAGCACGAAGGGGGTGAAGTGGTCGTAGACGATGCCGACGTCGATGTCGCCCGCCGTCATCCCCGAGGTCCGCCAGAGCTGCCGGGCGACCACGCCCATCTCGGGCAGCCCGGTCAGACCGTCCCGGTAGAAGCTGGTCATGGCCTCCTGGTTGCGCCCGGCGCCCTGTGCGGCGGCCACGATCACGGCGGGCGTCCGGCGCAGGTCGCGGGCGCGTTCGACGGAGGTGACGACGATCGCCTGGCCGCCGTCGGTCTCCTGGCAGCAGTCGAGCAGCCGCAGCGGATCGGCGATCCAGCGGGAGGCGGCGTGGTCGGCCAGGGTGATCGGCTTGCCGTGGAACCAGGCGGCCGGGTTCGTCGCCGCGTACCGGCGATCGGTCACCGCCACGTGCCCGAACGCCTCCGGCGTCAGCCCGTACGCGTGCAGATAGCGCTGGGCGGCCATGGCGACCCAGGAGGCGGGGGTGAGCAGCCCGAACGGCAGCTGCCAGCCGAGTGCCGCGCCCTCGGCGGACGGTTCGCGGTGCTGCACGCCGGAGCCGAAGCGGCGGCCGGAGCGTTCGTTGAACGCCCGGTAGCAGACGACGACTTCGGCGACCCCGGTGGCGACGGCGAGGGCGGCCTGCTGGACGGTGGCGCAGGCGGCGCCGCCGCCGTAGTGGATCCGCGAGAAGAAGGATAGCTCGCCGATGCCGACCGCCTGGGCGACGGTGATCTCGGGGCTGGTGTCCATGCTGAAGGTGACCAGGCCGTCGACGTCGGCGGGGACCAGCCCGGCGTCGTCGAGCGCCGCCCGCACCGCCTCCACGGCGAGGGTGAGCTCGCTGCGGCCGGAGTTCTTGGAGAACTCGGTGGCCCCGATCCCGGCGATCGCGGCCCGCCCGCCGAGCGTGTCGCGCGTGTGCACGCTCATCGGCCCGTCACCTCGCCGGACCGGGGGAGTTCGAGGGTCGCGGTGCCGGTGACGTGGTGGCCGATGCCGTTGGCGCCGACCACCCGCACCCGCACCAGGCTCCCGTTGCCGTTGCCGTTGCCGTTGCCGTTGTCGTCGACCGCGGTGACGGAGCCGGTCAACGTCATGGTGTCCCCGGGGTAGTTGGGCGCGCCGAGCCGGATGGCGACCTTGCGGAGCACTGCGGTGGGCCCGAAGTGGTCGGTGAGGTAGCGGCCGACCAGGCCGTTGGTGGTGAGGATGTTCATGAAGATGTCGGGGGAGCCCTTCGCGCGGGCCAGTTCGGCGTCGTGGTGCACGTCCTGGTAGTCGCGGGAGGCGACCGCTCCGGCGACGATCAGGGTGCGGGTGATCGGGATCGCGAGCGGTGTCAGCTCGTCGCCGACCCGGACGGCGGGCGCCGGGTCAGGGGTCGGGCCGGGGGCCGGGTCAGGGCCGGGGGCCGGGTCAGGGGTCGGGCCGGGGGCCCCGGCGCGGGCCGGATCCGTTGCCTCGTCGTACGTCATGCGTCCTCGCCTCCGTCGTTCGCGAGCAGATCGCCGAGTTCGGCGAGGAGTTCGGTGCCGCCGCCCAGGTACGCGTCGAGCTGCCGCCCCCACAGGAAGTGCCGGTGCACCGGGTGGTCCAGGTCGGCGCCCATGCCGCCGTGCAGGTGCTGCCCCGCGTGGACGACCCGCTTGCCCGCCTCGGACGCCCACCAGGCGGCGGTGAGCGTGTGCGCGGCGGCCGGCAGGCCGCGGTCGTGGCGCCAAGCGGCCTCGTAGGCGGTGACCCGGATCGATTCGGTGTCCATGTGGGCGTCGGCGGCCCGGAGTTGGACGCCTTGGTGGGAGGACAGCGGGCGCCCGAACTGTTCGCGTACGGAGGTGTACGCGACGGCCCGGGCGAGCGAACCGGCGCAGACGCCCGCCTGGAGCCCGGCGAAGGCGATCCGGGCGGCGGCGAGCACGTCCTCGTACGTGGACCCGGCCCCGGACCCGGGTGCCTCTGCGACCGGCCCGAGCCGCTCGGCCGGGGCTCCGTCGAGGACCAGCCGTCCGGCCGACCAGGGCGCGGTCAGCTCGACCGCCGCCACCTCGGCGGGCACCCGGGCGAGCCAGAGCGCACGGCGGCCGTCCGGTACGAGGACATGGGTGGCGTCACGGAGCCAGGGCACCCAGGGGACGGTGCCGGTCAGCCGTACGCCGGAACCGTCCCCGGCGGGCTCCGCCCGTACCCCGACCCCCGCAGGGGCCGGGAAGGCGGCGGTCACGACGGTGGTCCCGGCCCGGAGTCCGGGGAGCAGCCGGGCGCGCTGCTCGGCGGTGCCGTGCCGGGCGACGGCGAGCAGCCCGTACACGCAGCTCGCGGTGAACGGCACCTGGGCGGTGGTCCTGCCCTGCTCCTCGGCGAGCAGGACGAGACCGAGCAGTCCGGTCTCCTCGACGGACTCGGGCAGGCCCGCCGCGCACAGCGCCTTCCACAGCTCGGCGTCCGTGCCGGTCCCGGTGGCGGCGAGCCGCTCGGGGGTGGCGAGGTCGCCGAAGATCCGCGCGGCCAGCTCGCGGGCCGCCTCCTGCTCCTCGGTGGGCGTGAAGTCCATCTCTCCTCATCCCTCCGACCGGGCCCGGAACACCGGGAGTTCGAGCTCGTCGTCCACCCGCAGGAACTCGACCTGGACGGGCATGCCGATGCGCACCTTGTCGTACGGGACACCGACGACGTTGCTGATGATCCGTACGCCCTCGTCGAGTTCGACGAGCCCGACCGCGTACGGCGGGTCGAAGGCGGGGAACGGCGGGTGGTGCATCACGACGTACGAGAAGACGGTCCCGGCGCCGCTCGCCTCGACGGTGTCCCAGCCGAGCGATCCGCAGGCGTTGCAGCCGGGCAGCCAGGGGTGGCGGAGGACCGCGCAGTCGGCGCACCGCTGGATCAGCAGCTTGTGCTCGGCGACCCCGGCCCAGAACCCGGCGTTGTCGCGGTTGATCACGGGCCGGGGGCGGCGGGCGTCCTTCGGCGCCGTGGCGGCGGGTGCGGAGGCGGGTGCGGCTTTCGCCGGACGGGGGGCGGGGGTGTACTTGAGGACGCGGAAGCGGTGGGTGCCGACGAGTTCGTCGCCGACCCTGATGTCCATCCGGGTGGTGATGAAGTACCCGGTGCCGAGCTTGGTGGTCTTGCGCGGCGAGACGGACTCGATGACGTTGCCGAAGCCGACCTCGTCGCCGGGCCGCAGCGGCCGCAGGTACTCCTGCTCGCAGTCGGTGGCGACGATGGAGGTGTACCCGGCCTCGTCGAGGAGCGTGGACAGCTCCTCGTACGCCCCCGAGCGGTCGGGGTGCCCGGAGAGCCCGCCGAGCGTCCACGCCTGGAGCATGGTGGGCGGGGCGATGGCGCCGGGGCCGCGGTAGGCGGGGTTGTCGTCGCCCATGGCCTCGCACCAGTGGCGGATCATGGGCTCGTTGACGGGGTCCTTGCCGACGGCGGCGTGGGACGCGGACCGCCCTTCGTAGGCCGTCAGCCGCTCGTACAGCGCATCGCGTACGTCGGTCCCGCCCCCGCCGACCTCGGCGGCCTTCTCTCTCCCGGTGCTCATCGGCGTCCCCTCCCCTTCATGCCGAGCCGCATCATGGCGACGATCTCGCGCTGCACCTCGCTGACCCCGCCCCCGAAGGTGTTGATCTGGGCGGCCCGGTTCATCCGCTCCAGCTCGCCGTCGCCGAACGCGCCCGGCGACCCGGCCCGGACCAGGGCGGCCTCGCCCGCGATCTCCTGGCACATCCGGTAGACCTCGACGGCCGACTCCGTACCGGCGAACTTCACGCCGCTGGCGTCGCCGGGGGCCAGCCGGTCCGCGCCGACGTCGCCGACGAGCCGCCAGTTGAGCAGCCGGGTGGCGGCGAGCCGGGCGTGCGCCTCGGCGGCGCGGAGCCGGACCCACGGGCGGTCGATCCGGCGGTCGCCGGTGTCGGGGTCGGGGGTGCGGGCGGCACCGAGCGCGGCAGCGTAGAAGTCCTCGGCCTGCATGCCGATGGCGGCGAGGGCGACGCGTTCGTGGTTGAGCTGGTTGGTGATCAGGCCCCAGCCGCCGTGCTCGGGGCCGACGAGGTTCCCGGCCGGGACGCGGACGGAGTCGTAGTAGGTGGCGGTGGTGGTGAGACCGCCGACGGTGTGGATCGGGGTCCAGGAGAAGCCGGGCGCGGCGGTGGGCACCAGGACGATCGAGATGCCGCGGTGGCGGGGGGTCTCGGGACGTTCGTCGGAGCGGCAGGCGAGCCAGATCCAGTCGGCGTTCTGGGCGTTGGAGGTGAAGATCTTCTGCCCGTCGATCAGCCAGTCCGCGCCGTCCCGGCGGGCCCGGGTGCGGAGCGAGGCGAGGTCGGTGCCGGCCTCGGGCTCGCTGTAGCCGATGGCGAAGACGAGGTCGCCGCTGAGGATGCGGGGGAGGAAGTACGCCTTCTGCTCGTCGGTGCCGTACTTCATCAGGGTCGGGCCGACGGTGTTGAGGGTGACCATGGAGACCGGGGCGCCCGCCCGGTACGCCTCGTCGAAGAAGACGAACTGCTCGTCGGGGCCGCGGCCCTGGCCGCCGTACGCCTCGGGCCAGCCGAGCCCCAGCATCCCGTCGGCGCCGATGCGGCGCAGCAGCGCGCGCTGGGCGGGGCCGTCAGTCGGGGGCGGCGGGCCGTCGGGCATCACGGTGCGGAAGTACGCGCGGAGTTCGGCGCGCAGCCGCAGCTGGCGGTCGGTGGGGGCGAGGTGCACGGCGACGGGCCTCTCGTGAGGGCGGGAGGACGAGGACAGACTTGCGCCCAAGGGTTTCTGACTGTCCGTCAGATCGCCACTCACTGTCAAGGGAATCGATCGCACGCGCGCGGCCACGGTCACCGCCGACGCCGACGCGGCGGCGGCCCGGTGCCGACATGGCGCGGGCACGGCGACGGCCCGCACGGTCGGTACCGAAGTACCGCCGCACGGGCCGTGGTTCACCTCGTGGTCCATTCCCCCGTCGAGCCGGGCAGGCCGGCAGCTCCGGGTGGGCGGGCTACCACCAGGGGAAGAAGTTGACCACCGCGTTGGTCTGGTCGATCTGGGTGAACGCCGAGCCGTTCACGCTCGCGGTGTTGTTCTGGTTGGAGGCGCCGGAACCGGTCGCCACCTGCTGCGTGGTGGTGGAGTTGCCGCTGTTGTGGCCACCGACTCCACTGCCGATGATCGTGGCGACGCTCGCATTCGATCCGTCGTTCGCGAACCCACCGTTGTCGGCCTGGGCCACCCCGGTGAAGAGCGCGGCGGCGAGGGGGAGGGCGGCGGCAGCGGCGAGGACGCGGGCGGTACGGATGCTTGCCATGTCTGTTCCTCCAGGAACTGAAGCTTTGTTGAGCACTGCGGCTCTTCGACTCTGAACTACGGGCTACGAACTAGGCGTATCTCCAAGGCAGTTGGCCGACCGCCCCGGTCTTTCCGATCTCTGTGCTCGACGTCGCGAGATCAGAATTGCCCACCGAATCCCCGGCGAACCACCCCCCAGGGGCCATTTCCCCCGCAAGCGTGAGGACAAGTCGATAAACCACCTAGGCCAGGCCAAATGCCCAGCTCGGACGGATCACGACAGAGCGGTACGGAGGCGGCGGGGCAGGGCAAGGGAGGAAGCGTTTCAGCAGCTTTTCAGCCAATCCGTCCCTCGGCTTTTCGTTCCTCAGGTCTGCCGCCGAACCCTTCCTTTTTTCGAACTTGCGTACGAAAATAAAGCCATGGCCGCTCGGGTTCGGCAGACCACCGCACAGGCCCACGCACTCGCCCTCGCGCACGCGCTGACCGCCGCGGAGCGCGGACTGCCCGTGCTTCCGCTGTCCCGCGCCAAGCTCCCCGCCCTCCGCTCACCCCACCGGGGCGAACACCGGCCGGTGCCGTGCCACGGCGAGTGCGGCAGGCCGGGGCACGGGGTGTACGACGCGACGGCCGATCCGGCCGGGGTGCGGGCGCTGTTCGCGGGCGCGCCCTGGGCCACCGGGTACGGGATCGCCTGCGGGCGCCCGCCGTACCGGCTGATCGGGGTGGATCTGGACGTGCGGGAGGGCGGGCCGGACGGGGTGGCCGCGTTCGCGGCGCTGGCCCGGCGGCACGGCTTCGAGGTCCCGGCCACGGTCACGGTGCTCACCCCGGGCGGCGGCCGGCACCTCTGGCTGACCGGCCCGCCGGACACGGTGATCCCGAACTCGGCGAGCCGTCTGGCACCGGGCGTGGACGTCCGGGGCGCCGGGGGCTATCTGGTCGGCCCGGGCTCGACGGCGACCCACGGCACCTACCGGCTCGCCCCGGAAACAGCAGCCCTGCCCCCCGCGCCCTGCCCGCCCACGCTGCTGGCCCTGCTGACGCCGCCCCGCCCGCCGACCCCTCGTACCGCGGCCCCCGCCCTTCCCCCCGGTCCTCCCTCCGGCCCTTCCCCCACCCCTCCCGCTCCCCCGAACGCGGACGCCCTGCTCCGCTTCGTCGCCGCGTCCCCACCCGGCCAGCGCAACACCCGACTCTTCTGGGCCGCTTGCCGGGCGTACGAAGCGGCTCCGGACCCCGCGCTCCTCACCGCCCTGACCCGAGCGGCCCTGGCCACCGGCCTGACCCACCAGGAGATCCACGCGACCCTGACCTCAGCGGCGACGATCACCTCCCGCACCACCCCACGCCCCTGACCCGGCCCCACACGAAGGGCGGACCCCGAAAATCCGGGGCCCGCCCTCTGACGTGCTGTTGACGTGCTGTTTCGCTGTCCTGCTGCGGTGGGTGTGGGATTTGAACCCACGGAGACATCGCTGCCTCGACGGTTTTCAAGACCGTTCCCTTAGGCCGCTCGGGCAACCCACCCACGCCCCGCGTCACCTGCGGCGGAGCGGCTACAGCCTACCGGCTCGCGGCGGCGGGCCGTTCGGTGTTCCGGGAGGGGCCCGAGGGGCGGGGGAGAGGAACGGGGATCAGCTGTCGCCGGTGCGTTCGCCGAGGGTGACCGTGGTCGTCTGGGTCTTGCCGCCGCGCTGATAGGCGATCTTGACCGCGTCGCCCGGCTTGTGGGTCCAGATCTCGCTGATCAGGGTCGGGCCGCTGTCGATCTGGCGGTCGTCGAAGGCGGTGATCACGTCGCCCGGCTTCAGACCGGCCTTCGCGGCCGGGCCGTTCGGGGTGATCGCGGCGGTGCCGCCGGTGCCCTGGTCGGCGATGACGGCGCCCTCGCCGCGGTCCTGCATGTTCACCGTCGCGCCGATCACCGGGTAGACCGGCTTGCCGGTCTTGATCAGCTGCTCGGCGACGTTCTTCGCCTGGTTCACCGGGATCGCGAACCCGAGGCCGATCGAGCCCGCCTGGGACTGCCCGTACCCGCTGCCCGCCGACTGGATCGCCGAGTTGATGCCGATCACCGCGCCGCTCGCGTCGAGCAGCGGACCGCCGGAGTTGCCCGGGTTGATCGACGCGTCCGTCTGCAGCGCGCTCATGTACGAGCTCTTGCCGCCACCGCCGTCGCCCGAGGCGACCGGGCGGTTCTTGGCGCTGATGATGCCCGTGGTGACCGTGTTCGACAGGCCGAACGGCGCGCCGATCGCGATCGTCGAGTCGCCGACCGCCACCTTCTCGGAGTTGCCCAGCGGCAGCGGGGTCAGGTCGGACGGCGCGTTCTTCAGCTTGATGACCGCCACGTCGTAGCCCTCGGCCCGGCCGACGACCTCCGCGTCGTACGTCTTGCCGTTCGAGAAGGTCGCCTTCAGCGTGCCGCCCTGGGCCGCCGACGCCACCACGTGGTTGTTGGTGACGATGTGGCCCTCCCTGTCGTAGACGAAGCCGGTGCCCGTACCGCCCTCGCCGTCCGTCCCGCCGGACTTCGCCTGGATGGTGACCACGCTCGGCAGCGCCTTCGCCGCCACCGCCGCCACCGTGCCCGGGTCACGCTTGAAGGAGGACGGCGCCTCGCCCGAGGACACCGTCGTCGAGCCGTTCGAGTCGCCGTCGCGCTGGGTCGCCGCCCAGTAGCCGATGCCGCCGCCGACCCCGCCCGCGACCAGCGCGGCCACCAGGACCGCCGCCACCAGGCCACCGGTCCGCTTGCGCGGCGCCTCGGGCGCCGGGGGCACCGGCGCACCCCACGCCGGGGTCACCGGTGGCGCGGGCGGCCAGCCGCCCGCCGCGTCCGACGCCGGGGCGGGGGCGGGGGCGGGGGCGGGGGCAGCGGAAGCAGCCGCGTGGACCGGTTCCTGTACGGCCGTCACCGGTTCCTGCACCGCCGTCACGGGCTCCGTCACCGGCTCAGGGGCCGGCGGCGCCACCGGCGGCGCGGGCGGAGTGACCGGAGGCGCGGCGGGAGGCGCGGCCGGGGGCGCGGGAGGCGCCGCCTGGGTGTGCGGGGACGGGGTGTGCGGGGACGGGGCAGCCTGGTCCGACGGATCCGCCGTGCCCTCGTTCTCGGTGCTCACAGCTCTCTCCTCGTTCACTGCACGGTCGTCGCGGCCGACACTGGGGGTTCATGGTGCTGCGGTCAGCTTTTCCCACAGCGCGTCAGGCCACTGTAAGCCGGAGCTGTGCGTCCGCACCCGATTCCTTACATGGGGCGATAACGGACACCCGTACCCTTGCACGGTGACCCACGCACCGCAGCCGCCCGGCCCCCGCCACCCCGTTCAGGTGGTCGCCCACCGCGGCGCGTCCGAGGACGCCCCCGAACACACCCTGGCCGCCTATGTGAAGGCCATCGAGGACGGCGCCGACGCCCTCGAGTGCGACGTCCGGCTCACCGCCGACGGCCACCTGGTCTGCGTCCACGACCGCCGCGTCGACCGCACCTCCAACGGCCGCGGCGCCGTCTCCGCCCTGGAGCTCGCCGATCTCGCCGCACTCGACTTCGGCACCTGGAAGGGCCGCGACGAGGCGGGCGAGAGCCCGGACCTGGGCGACCCCGGCGCCACCTCGGTCCTCACCCTGGAACGCCTCCTGGAGCTCGTCTCCGACGCGGGCCGCCGCATCGACCTCGCCATCGAGACCAAGCACCCCACCCGCTGGGCCGGACAGGTGGAGGACAAGCTGGTCAAGCTGCTCGACCGGTTCGGGCTCGCCGCGCCCGCCGCGCCCGAGGAGTCCCCGGTGCGCGTGATGAGCTTCTCGGCGCGCTCGCTGCACCGGATCGCCAAGGCCGCGCCGACCCTGCCGACGGTCTCCCTCTCCCAGTTCGTCTCCCCGCGGCTGCGCGACGGCCGGCTGCCCGCCGGGGCCCGGATCGCCGGTCCCTCGGTCCGGATCGTGCGCCACCACCCCGCCGTGATCCTGCGGCTGCAGAAGGCCGGTCACCAGGTCCACGTCTGGACGGTGGACGACCCGGAGGACGTCGAGCTGTGCGTACGGCTCGGGGTGGACGCGATCATCACCAACCGCCCGAAGCGCGTGCTGTCCCAGTTGGGCCGCCTTTAACCCCATGTGCCCCACCCGCCACAGGGGTTCGGGGTGTGCCCCGGCGCGTTCGGAACGTACGCGATCGTCACGAGTGCGTCACCGGAGGCGTACTGGCCGGTTTCCGGTCCAGGCCATTGGGGCATTCACGAGGTGGCGTGGGGCAAAGGAGGTCTCGGGGGTGGCGTTGGTGGTGGCACAGGAGGTGCCCACGTCGTCGAGCATGGCCGTACCCCATGGCCCTGCGGGCGTGGGTGAGGCACGGCACCGGATGCGGGAGCAGTTGCACCGCAACGGCATGGCCGAATCGGTCGTCGACGACGCGGTACTGATCCTTTCCGAATTGCTGAGCAATGCCTGTCGGCACGGCAGACCGCTCGGCCAGGCCGACCGCGGCGACGGCGATGTCCGAGCGGCCTGGAGCATCGACCGCGCGGGCGGGCTGACGGTGGAGGTCACGGACGGCGGCGGGCCCACCCGTCCCGTCCCGTCCACCCCGTCGGTCACCGCGCGCGGCGGCCGCGGGCTGAACATCATCAGCGCGCTCGCCCAGGACTGGGGCGTCAGGGACAGCGCGAGCGGCGAGGTCACGGTCTGGGTGCAGGTCACCGGCGGACACCACCGCGAGGACTTCGCGGCCCGGGTCGGCCGCGGCACCGGACTCGACTTCCTGGACGCGTACGACGAACTGGAGTGACGGGGCAGGACCGGCGTGACAGAGCTGGCGCGACAGAGCTGGCGTAACAGAGCTGGTGTGGCTGGGCCGGTGCGGCCGGCGTGACGGACCGGAGCGCGATCGGCCGGGGCCACGGACCAGGGCCACGGACCGGAGTGGGGCGCGGTGCGGGCCGGGCGCCCGGGCCGCGCCCGTACAGCCGTCGGACAACCGTCGTACGACCTCGTACGACGGCCGTACGACCACTCCCGTACGGCCCTGCCGGGCGAACCCTCACCACCCTCCCCGCGCGCGGGTCCCCGGGCGGCTAGGCTCGCGCCCGAGACAGCACCGCCGCGATCGGGAGATAGCCACACCATGGCCAAGAAGCGCCCCCAGACGAAGCCCGGCAAGGCCGGCAGCACCGGCCAGGCACAGGTCACGAACGGGGAGATCCCGGTCGTCGGCGCGCGCGAGCCGTGTCCGTGCGGCTCCGGGCGCCGCTACAAGGCATGCCACGGGCGCGCCGCCGCGCACGCCGTCACCGAGCTGGTGCACCGGCCGTTCGAGGGCCTGCCGGGCGAATGCGACTGGGTCGCGCTGCGCGAGCTGGTGCCCGCCGCGACCGTGCCGCTCACCCTCAAGGCCGGGCTGCCCGAGGGCGTACCGTCCGTGACCCTCGCGACCGTGCTTCCGATGGCCTGGCCCGCGCTGCGCCGCGACGACGGCTCCGTGCTGCTCGCCCTGCAGAACGACACCTCCTCCGGCGACCTGGCCCGCGACCTCGCCGACACCCTGGAGCGCGCCCTGGTCGCCGAGCCCGGCACGCCGGTCGCCGCCCGCCGGGTGCCGGCGGAGGGCCCGCGCCTGCAGGACCTGCTCGACACGGACAGCGATTTTTCGCCGGTCGTGCACACCGGATTCGAATTCTGGATTCCGGAGAGCTCGGACAATTCCAACCCCGAGGTCACCGCCTCCCTGGAGCGCGCCAACGCCGCCGCCATCCCCACCGTGAAGCTGACCGGCGTCGACTCCGCGTACTGGTGCGAGACCCCGGACAAGAACCACCTGCGCTGGGTCATGCCGTACCCGGAGGAGAAGCTGCTCGACGCGCTGGCCCGGCTGCAGGCGGCCGGGACCACCGCGATCGGCCCCGACACCCGGCTCGTCGGCTCCTTCCGGGCCCACGGACTCATGGTGCCGGTGTGGGACCTGCCCACCTCGATGACGGCGGAGGACTGCGAGAAGCCCGCGGCCGAGTTCGCCGAGCGGCTGACCGCCGCGCTCGCCGTGGACACCCCGCTCACCCTGGAGGAGCGCAAGGCGCGCGGCGCTCTCATCAACCGTCAGGTGACGCTCAGCTGATACCCGGGGCGGTATCGGTGACTGACCAACCGGTCAGTCGGTGATGTCCGCCACAACCCCTCCATCGGGGGGCTAAATCCCTGTCCGAATAACCGAGATCGAATTTGCGAACGGCAGATCTCTTGTTACCGTTCTGGAAGCCCGGTCGCTGGTGCATCCCCCGTCGCCAGCGATCGGGCGTCCTCATGTCCGGACCCGTGACCGATCGCCGTCACGCCGACCGTCCGATGCCATGACGGCGCGCGTGATCGCGCGCACCACGACTCAACTCCCCGCAGGCTCCGGCGCGTTGCTCCCCGCACGCAGCAGCAGCGGCGCGTTGCCGCCCTCCCCCGCCCCGGCGAACTCCGCCACCGCCGTGGAGCCGTCGGCCGCGCCACGGCTCGGCTCCTTCGGCGTCTCGCAGGTCCCCGGCTCGTCCCGCGCCTCGACCCGGCAGCGCACCTGTACGGTCCGGCCGCCGGGCGCCATCAGGGTGAGCACGGCGTCCAGTTCCTGGCCCGTCGCGTTGCGGTAGTAGGTGCGCGCCCAGGTGGCGGCGCCCTCGGTCACCACGCAGGTCTGCGCCTCGACCCCGTCGGGGGAGGCGAGTTCGGGCCCGCAGCGGGTCGCGAGCGGCGGCCGCTCGGCGGCCGTACCGGCCCCGGCGTCCCGCGCGCGGGAGGCGTCACCGGCGGGCCGGGCGCCGAGCACCGGGCCGAGCCCCGGCAGCAGCCCGCCCGCCGCCCCGGACCCCGACCCCGTCGGCCCGTTCGGCCCCTTGGGCCCCTTGGGCCCGTTCGCCTTGGCGTCGTCCCCGGCGGACGCGTCCCCGGCCCGGCCCGCCGGTCCCGCCGTCGCGGCGATCGGCACGAGCACGGCGATCAGCACGGCGGCGCCCAGCCCCAGACCACGGAGCTGCGCCGGACTCAAGCGCCCCATACCTCGGCCCACCTGCTTCTCGTACGTCCCGGCGTCCCGGGGAACGGGCACGGACCCTCGCGGCGAAACGGATCCTCGCGGCGAAGATAACCGCGCCCGGGCGGGCGACGGCCGGGCCCGCGCCCGTTTCCCCTGGATGACCGGGATTTCCGCACCCCAACGGGTGAACGCCGGTGCCCGCCCTCAGTACGCGAGTCTGCTGCCGCCGCCCGGCGCGCTCGTGCTCGCCTCGACGAGCGCGTCCACGACCGCCTCGACGTCCGGCAGCCAGGGCCGCGCCGAGCCCTCCAGCGGCGCCCGCTCCCAGCGGACCCGGCCGGTCCCGGTGGTCGAGGGCGGCAGCGGCAGATAGCCGCCCTCGCTGTGGAAGCGCAGCGAACTGGGCACGCTGTCCTTGGCGTAGAGCAGATCGCCGAGCCGTTCGAGTCCGTACGGGGCGACCAGGATGGCCCAGCGGGTCGGCGTGGCCACCACCGGGCCGAGCCGCATCCCGAGCGCGTCGAGCGCGTCCAGGGCGGGGCCGCCCGCGACGGCCGGGAGGCTGACCGCGCACGGGGCGCGGCCGCCGGTGGCGAGCAGCACCGGGGCGTCGGGGCGCCGGCCCCACCACCAGCCGATCATGCGGGCGTCCGTGGTGGCCGCGAGCAGCCCCGGGTCGAGCGGGTGGGCACCCGGCACCACGCACTCGGGGTCGGGGCAGGCACACGCCACGACTCCCGGCAGCCCGTCGCCGCCCGCGGCGGCGAGGGCGGTGCCCGGGTCGGACGTCCGCCGTGCGGTCAGGGCCGTCCACCAGCGCGCGGGCCGCCGGCCGCCGGTCCGTACGGCCTGCCCGGCATCGCCCCCGCGCACCTTGAGCCCGACCCCCGGCAGCACCGGCCAGCCCCACTCGGAGCCGTACCGCAGCGCCTCGTCGACCGCCGTCCGCCCGACCACAGGCCCCCGTCCCCCTCGTCCGTCCACGCCCCGCCCGTCCACGCCCCGCCCGTCCACACCCCGCCCGTCCACACCCCGCCCGTCCACACCGCGTCCGTCCACCGCACGTCCGTCCGCCGCGGGGCCCCGGCCCCGTACGCCCTCCGTGCCCGCCTCGCGCCTACCGCGCCCGAACCGGAGCCCGCGTCGCCTTCCGAGGATCTCGCGCATGAGCGCTCGTTCCTTTCCGTTGAACGCCGAATCCACATCACACCATGCATATCGCCGTACATCGCCACATATCCGCGCACGCCTTGCTCACGCGGGTGGCTCACACTACGTGCACCTGTCTTCACCGTGCGTGTCACTGCTCACTGCGCGTCCTGCGCATACGAGCGGCGCCCGGACTCTGCGGGCGCTCTCGGCGGGCGTTCCGGGTCCGCGGCCCTGATGGCCGGTGCTGCCGGAACACGTTCCCCGCCACTCGGGGTAGGGGTGCTGCCTGCGGTGATGAGGACGCTCGGGTTCCGCGTCCGTATTCAGGGGCGGCTCCAACTGCCCCTGCCCGTCACCGATTACGTACCCGTCACGCTCTAAATGACGCGCTTTGAAACGACGCCAGTCGACCGCGAATGGTGCACACAGGGGTCAATTTTCGGCCAACTTCCCCTACTGTTCAACCCTCTCGTCAGATCCCACGGACACCAGAAGTCCCGTCGTGACAATGCTGGACATCACTCCACATCTGCGTGTAGATGTGGATCGAT
Organism: Streptomyces sp. NPDC090025; assembly: GCF_044748125.1. Classification (NCBI taxonomy): domain Bacteria; kingdom Bacillati; phylum Actinomycetota; class Actinomycetes; order Kitasatosporales; family Streptomycetaceae; genus Streptomyces; species Streptomyces sp. NPDC090025. Next base: position 51,773 of record NZ_JBIVFL010000013.1, read on the forward strand.
GGGTAGCGGCGCAGAATGACTTGGGGGTTTGCGATGCTATTGCATGAAACGCGCAGGTCGGAAAGCCGAGTGCGATGAGTACACAGCGCGCGCCGAAAGTGGCCGGAATCGATTCCACTGTTCCTTCTCCACCCCACACTGCGGCCCCGGCCGCGCCCCTCACACCCCCGCTGCCGAGCGGTGAGCTCGACCCCGGCGGCCCGCTCCAGGACCGCCTCGCGGGCTGGGTCTCCGATCTCACCCTGCTCCATGAACTCACCGAGTCACTGATCCGCACCGGCTCGCTCGACGACGCCCTGCACGAGGTGCTGCGCGCCGGAGCCGCCCTGGTCGGCGCCCGCCGCGGGATGGCCGTCCTGGAACCCGCCGACGGTCTCGGCCCCGCCCTCACCGTCGGCCTGGGGCTCGCCCACGCCGAACTCGGCACCATCGAGACCGTGCCGCGCGGGGCCACCTCGTACGGCCGGATCCTCGACGGTCTCGACCCGCTCACCGAGGGCGCGCTGCCCCGCCCCATCGCCGTCCCCGACCTGCGCGGGGACGCGGACCTCGACCCGCGCCACCGCGAGGTCGCCGCCCGGCTCGGCTACGCCGCCAGCTTCGCGCTGCCGCTCGCCACCGAGCGGGCGGGCGGGCTCGGCGCCCTGGTCTGGCTGTACGACGAACCGGCCGAGCCCGCCGAGCGCCAGCGGCACCTGGTCGGCCTCTACGGCCGGTTCGCCGCCGAGCACCTCGCCCGGCTCCTGGAGGTCCGGCGGGCCCGGGTCCGGATCGACACCGTCGCCGAGGAACTGCTGCCCAGCCGCCTCCCCCGGGTCCCCGGCGTGCAGCTCGCCGCCCGGCACCTCACCGGACCGCGCGGCGGCGGCGACTGGTACGACGCGCTGCCGCTGCCCGAGGGCGCGCTCGGGCTCGCCGTCGGCTCGGTCTCCGGCAACGGGCCGAGTGCCCTGGCCGCCATGGGACGGCTGCGCGCCTCGCTGCGCGCGTACGCCGTGATGGAGGGCGAGGACCCGGTCGCCGTCCTGTCCGACCTGGAACTGCTGCTGCGGCTGACCGAGCCCGCCCGCTCCGCGACCGCCCTGTTCGCCTACTGCGAGCCGCCGAGCCGCCGGATCGTGCTCGCCGGGGCCGGGCACACCCCGCCGCTGGTCGTCGGCCCGGACCGCACCGAGTACGTCGAGACCTCGCTGTCCGCGCCGCTCGGGATGCTGTCCTGCTGGGAGGCGCCCAGCGTCGAGCTGTCGCCCGCGCCCGGAGAAACGGTGCTGCTCTACACCGACGGGCTGCTGCGCCGGACCGGCGACGCCATGGACCGGGCCTTCGCCCGGCTGCACGCGGCGGCCGCCGGGGTGCCGAAGGCGGACCGGGCCGATCCGGGCGCGGTCGCCGACCATGTGCTGCGGACCCTGCTGCCGGAGGGCCTGGACGGCCGCGGCGGCTGGGACGGCCGTGATGGACGGGACGGCCGTGACGGCATGGACGCGGGCGGTGAGGACGTGGTCCTGCTCGCCGCCCGCTTCGAGTGATCCGATTTCGCGTGAGCTGAACTCGAGTGGGCCGAATTCGAGTGAGCTGAACCGGAGCGAGGGCTTCCGCCTCCGGGTCGCTTCCGCACGACCGTACGATGGGGAAGGTTCCAGCGTCGTACCCACAAGGAGGCAGACCCGTGGCCGAGGAGCTCACCGCGGAGTACCCGGAGACCCCGGAGGAGTCCGAGGAGCAGGCGATCAAGCAGCGCAAGAACGGCCTGTACCAGGGCGTTTCCGACGAGCTCGCCGAGAACATGAAGTCCGGCTGGGCCGACACCGAGCTGCACGGCCTCACGCCGATCGCCCAGGCCGCGCAGACCGCCGCCCGCCGGGCCGCGCTCTCCGCCCGCTTCCCGGGCGAGCGTCTGGTGATCCCCGCCGGGAACCTGAAGACCCGGTCGAACGACACCGAGTACGCCTTCCGCGCCTCCACCGAGTACGCGTACCTCACCGGCGACCAGACCCACGACGGCGTCCTCGTCCTGGAGCCGGTCACCGGCGGCCACCGCGCCACGATCTACCTGCTGCCCCGCTCCGACCGCGAGAACGGCGAGTTCTGGCTGGACGGCATGGGCGAGCTGTGGGTCGGCCGCCGCCACTCCCTCGCCGAGGCGGAGCAGCTGCTCGGCATCCCGGCGAAGGACGTCCGCGAGCTGGCCGAGTCGCTCAAGGAGGCCACCGGCCCGGTCCGCAACGTCCGCGGCCACGACGCCGGCATCGAGTCCGCGCTGACCGACAAGGTCACCGCCGAGCGCGACGAGGAGCTGCGGGTCTACCTCTCCGAGGCCCGCCTGGTGAAGGACGACTTCGAGATCGCCGAGCTGTCCAAGGCGTGCGCGTCCACCGCGCGCGGCTTCGAGGACGTCGTCAAGGTGCTCGACAGGGCCGAGGCCACCAGCGAGCGCTACATCGAGGGCACCTTCTTCCTGCGCGCCCGGGTCGAGGGCAACGACGTCGGCTACGGCACCATCGCCGCCGCCGGACCGCACGCCTGCACCCTGCACTGGGTCCGCAACGACGGCCCGGTCCGCTCCGGCGACCTGCTGCTGCTCGACGCCGGTGTGGAGACCACCGAGCTCTACACCGCCGACGTCACCCGCACCCTGCCGGTCAACGGCCGGTTCACCGACGTCCAGCGCAAGATCTACGACGCCGTGTACGAGGCGCAGGAGGCGGGCATCGCCGCGGTGAAGCCCGGCGCCGCCTACCGCGACTTCCACGACGCCGCGCAGCGCGTGCTCGCCGAGAAGCTCGTCGAGTGGGGCCTGGTCGAGGGCCCGGCGGAGCGCGTCCTGGAGCTCGGTCTGCAGCGCCGCTGGACCCTGCACGGCACCGGTCACATGCTCGGCATGGACGTCCACGACTGCGCCGCCGCGCGCACCGAGTCGTACGTCGACACGACCCTGGAGCCGGGCATGTGCCTGACGGTCGAACCGGGTCTGTACTTCCAGGCCGACGACCTGACCGTGCCCGAGGAGTACCGGGGCATCGGCGTCCGGATCGAGGACGACATCCTGGTGACGGCCGAGGGCAACCGGAACCTGTCGGACCAGCTGCCGCGCCGCTCCGCCGAGGTCGAGGCGTGGATGGCCGGCCTGAAGGGCTGAGCCCGCCCGGCAGGACGAAGGACGCGTACGGAAGGAGCCCCCGCGGGACCGGTCGGTCCCGCGGGGGCTCCGTCGTGTCCAGGACTCCCGGCCGGCCCTAGGTGAGGGCGAGGGGCGCGTCCGGGCGCCATTTGATGATCTTGTCGAAGGAGACCAGCGCACCGCCGCGCCCGGTCCGCCCGAAGTGGACGTGGTCGGCCAGCTCCTCGATCAGCCGAAGGCCGCGCCCGCACTCCGCGTCGGCTGCGGGCGGCGGCGGGGTCCCGCCGCCGAAGCCCGGGCCCGCGTCGGCGACCTCGATCCGGCAGGTCTCGCCGTCGAGATAGGCGGTCACCCGGTACGCCTCCGAGGCCGGGCCGCGACCCGGCGGTCCGGCGGCGCCGCCGTGCTCCACGGCGTTCGCACAGGCTTCGGTGAGCGCCACCGACAGGTCGTACGAGACGTCCGGATCGACCCCCGCCGTCTCCATCGTGCCGAGCAACAGCCGCCGGGCGAGCGGAACGCTCGCGGCCTCGCGCCGCAGATGCAGGGACCACCAGATGCTCATGCTCCAGCCTCCAGGCTGCGGCTCGACATGCTGCGGCACGACATACCGATACGTATTGCCGGACGGGATGGTCCATAAGCCCCTGAGCGGACGAAGAGCCCCCGTTCGGCGGACGCGCGCACCGCGCACGCCGGTGTATGCCGGTGCCGGGCGGGGGCCGGACAACTGCCCGGACCAGGGGTGATCTCCTCCCCAAGACCCGCAAGGGTGACCTTACGGACCTGCCGTATGGGAGGGGTGGGCCTGGTGCGATGATGGGCCCGCCATGACTGCCCCCGCGCTCGCGCCACGTCTGCTGAGGGCCGCGGTGTTCACCGCGGTCTGCGTCGTGCTGTCCGGGCTCGGGCACGCGCTCGCCGCCTGCGCGGGCATCGCCCTGTGGTCCCTCGTCGCCGGGTTCCTCGGCATCTTCGGGGTCACCGTGCTGTTCGCCGACCGCCGCCGCTCGCTCTCCGCGATCGTCGGCGGGCTGGCCTTCGGACAGCTCGGCCTGCACGCCCTGTTCGGCCTCGGCCAGCGCCGGGTCGCCCTCGGACCGCAGGCCGACGACACCCTCGTACGGCTCGCCGCCAAGCTGGTCTGCGGGGGCGGAGCCGCCGCGATGAGCCCGGCCGACGCCGCCAGGATCGTCCGCGACGCCGGGCTCGCGCCCGCGCCCGGCGGGCCGATGGGCGGCGGCGCGCTGGGCGCCATGGGCGGGGCGCACCACCACATGGCGGGGGCGGCGGGCGCCGGTGCGGCCTCCGGCCTCGGCGAGCTCGTGCCGAGCCTGCCGATGCTGCTCGGCCATCTGCTGGCCGCGCTCGCGACCGGCTGGCTGCTGCGCCGGGGCGACCTCGCCCTCGGGCGGCTGACCACGCTGTCCGCGCAGGGCGCCGTCGAGCTCGCCGAGTGCGCGCTCGTCCGGTCGCTGCGGGCCGCGCTCTCCCTCGTACGGGCCCTGCTCGCCGGTCTTCCGGCGGCCCCGGCCACCGGTCCCGGCGATCCCGCCAGGCCCGCTCGCGACACCGTGCCGCCGCTGGTGGCGCGGGCACTTCAGCACACGGTGATCAGACGCGGCCCACCGGCCGCCGCCGACTGCGTCCTCGCAGCCTGACGCGGACCGCTCACCCGGACCTCCCGACCCCTCCGGTCGTACGCGCATGCGTCGTACGCGCATGTCGTGACCGGCGGCCAGGTCGCGGGTCCTCCGGGTCCCGAGCCGGGTCCGCGGCCGTCCGCGCCCGCACGCGGACCGTCAGCACCGTTCCCGTCAGTCCCGTTTCGAGCCCTTCCAGTGCTCGTCCCGAGCACTGCCCTTTCGAGCTGGAGTGTTTCTGCCATGAGCGTTTCCCGTACCTTCCTCTCCCGCGCCGCCGTCGCCGGCGGTGTCGCCGCCTCCTCCGTGCTGCTGCTCTCCGGCCCCGCGTTCGCGCACGTCAGCGTGCAGCCGCAGGGCCAGGCCGCCAAGGGCGGCTACGCCACCGTCAATGTGAAGGTGCCGAACGAGCGCGACAACGCCTCCACCGTCAAGGTCGAGGTCAACTTCCCGACCGACCACCCGCTGGCCTCCGTGATGCCGCAGCCGGTCCCCGGCTGGAAGGTCGAGGTCACCAAGGCGAAGCTGGCGAAGCCGCTGGAGCTGCACGGCAAGAAGATCAACGAGGCCGTCGCCAAGGTCACCTGGACCGCCGACGGATCGAAGATCGGCCCCGGCCAGTTCCAGCAGTTCCCGCTCTCCCTCGGCCAGCTGCCCGAGGACACCGACCAGCTGGTCCTCAAGGCGATCCAGACCTACGACAACAACGAGGTCGTCCGCTGGATCGAGGAGTCCAAGGAGGGTGCCGCCGAGCCCGAGAGCCCGGCGCCCGTCCTGAAGCTGTCCGCCGCGTCCGACGACCACCACGGCGGCGGCGCCACGCCCGCCGCGGACGACAAGGCCGACAAGGATGCCAAGGGCTCCGAGCACGGCAAGGACGACAAGGGCCACGCCGAGGCGGCCGGCTCGACCGACAACGCCGCCCGGGTGCTCGGCGTGATCGGCATCCTGGTCGGTGTCGCCGGAATCGCCTTCGGTGTCCTGGCCGGGCGCCGCCGCTCGGCCTGACGGCCGTCCCCCTCTCCACCGAAAGAAATCACCATGTCCGACAAGACATCCGACGCGACGCCCGACCCCAAGGCGTCCCCGTCCACGGCCTCGGGAGCGAAGACGTCCGCCGCCGGCGGCCCGAACCGTCCGGGCCGCCGCACCCCGCTGGTGATCGCCACCCTCGCGATCGTCGCGGCCATCGGCGTCACCGCCGCGGTCGGCCTCGGCGGCGACGACAAGAAGCCCGCGAACGGCACCGGCAGCGCGGTGGCCGAGGTCTCCGGCGGCAGCGACAACACCAAGGCCGCCACCGTCCTCGACCGGCCCTTCACCAAGCCCGACCTCGTCCTCACCGACGCGAAGGGCGAGGAGTACTCGCTGCGCGAGCGCACCAAGGGCAAGCCGACCCTGCTCTACTTCGGCTACACCCACTGCCCGGACGTCTGCCCGCTGACGATGAGCAACATCGCCATCGCCCGCAAGCAGCTCCCCAAGGCCGACCAGGACAAGCTCCAGGTCGTCTTCGTCACCACCGACCCGGAGCGGGACACCGCCGCCGAGCTCGGCAAGTGGCTGCCCGCCGCCGGTGACCCGTCCTTCACCGGTCTGACCGGCGACTTCAAGGCCATCCAGGCCGGTGCCCGCTCCATCGGCATCGGCATCGACCCGGCCACGAAGGACAAGGACGGCAACGTCGTCTCCATGCACGGCGCCCAGGTGATCGCGTTCTCGCCGACCACCGACCAGGGCTATGTGCTGTACGGCGAGGACACCACCGCCGACGACTACGCCAAGGACCTGCCGAAGCTCATCAAGGGGGAGAACCCGTGAACCGCCGCACCACCACCCTGTCCGCCGCCGTGGCGCTCGCCGCCGCGCTCGCGCTGACCGGGTGCTCCTCCGCCGACTCCGACGCCGCCGGGTCCGGCGCGGAGCAGGGACCGGCCCTGAAGGTGAGCGGCGCGTTCATGCCGCAGCCGGTGATGGACATGGCCGGCGGCTTCCTCACCATCACCAACAGCGGCAAGAGCGCCGACAAGCTCACCTCCGTCACCAGCGACATCTCGGACGACGTCACGATCCACGAGACGAAGAACCAGAAGATGCAGGAGGTGAAGTCCTTCGACATCCCGGCCAACGGTGAACTCAAGCTCGAACGCGGTGGCAACCACATCATGTTCATGGAGCTGAAGAAGAAGCCGAAGCAGGGCGAGAAGGTCGGCATCGAGCTCCACTTCGAGAAGTCCGGCCCCATCAAGGTCGAGGTTCCCGTCGAGGCGCCCAACCACAACCCCAAGCAGCACTGAAACCCCAAGCAGCACTGAGCTCTTTGAGGGACTGACACCCACATGATGACGACCACCGCCCCGCGCCTCGGACCGGCCCTCGCCCGGCTGCTGCTCGTCGCCGCCGCGCTCCTGGGCGCCCTGCTCGCCACCGCGAGCCCCGCGTCCGCGCACGCGGCCCTGACCGGCAGCGACCCGCAGGACGGGGCGGTGGTCGCCACCGCCCCCAAGGACGTCAACCTCACCTTCTCCGAGCAGGTCGCCATGAGCGGCGACTCCATCCGGGTCCTCGACCCGGCGGGGAAGCGGGTCGACACCGGGGAGATACGCGACCTGTGCAGCGGCTCGATCGTCCGCTACGGCGTCGAGCTGCTGCCCGGACTGCCCGACGGCACCTACACGGTGGCCTGGCAGACCGTCTCCGCCGACAGCCACCCGGTGGCCGGCGCGTTCACCTTCTCCATCGGCGCCCCCTCCAAGACCGCCGTCACGGCCGACGACACCGCCACCGCGGTGGGCGGCGGCCTGGTCGGCGCGCTCTACGGGATCGCCCGCTACCTCGCGTACGCCGGATTCGTCGTCCTCGTCGGCGGCGGCGCGTTCGTCCTGGTCTGCTGGCCGCGCGGGGCCGCCGTGCGTCCGGTGCAGCGGCTCGTCGTACGCGGCTGGCTCGCCCTGACCGGGGCCACCCTGGCGCTGCTGCTGCTGCGCCACCCGTACACCAGGACCGGGAAGCTGGCCGACGTCTTCGACCTCGACGGGCTGCGCGCCGTCCTGGAGACGAAGACCGGGGCCGCGCTCTCGTCCCGGCTGCTGCTGCTCGGCGCGGCGGCGCTCTTCGTGGCCGTCCTGTTCGGCGCCTACGCGCGGCGGACGGACGAGAAGGAGCACAAGGACCTCACCTTCGGCCTCGCCATCGGCGGCACCGTCGTCGCGGCCGGCATCGCCGGCACCTGGGCGCTGGCCGAGCACGCCTCGACCGGACTCCAGCCGGGCATCGCGATGCCGGTCGACATCCTGCACCTGCTGGCCGTGGCCGCCTGGCTGGGCGGGCTCACCGCGCTGCTCGTGGCGCTCCAGTGGGGTCCGCGGGTCGACCGGTCGGCGGTCGAGCGCTACTCGAAGGTGGCGTTCGGCTCGGTCGTGGTCCTGGCCGTCACCGGTGTCTACCAGTCCTGGCGGCAGGTCGGCAGCTGGTCGGCGCTGACGGACACGCGGTACGGACAGCTGCTCCTGGTGAAGATCGGCCTGGTGGCCGTGCTCGTCGGGATCGGCTGGGTGTCGCGGCGCTGGGTGCGGCGGATCGCCGAACCGGCGGGCACGGACACGGACGCTCGTACGGACACGGACACGGACGTCGACGCCGAGACCGACGTCGAGACCGACGTCGAGCTGGACCGTACGGCCGACGAGGCCGGGGGCGAGGGGGACGGTGAGCGCGCCGCGCAGCTCGCCCGCCAGCGGGCCGCCGTCGCCACCGCCCGCCGCAAGAAGGAGCGGGACGCCGACCCCGAGCGGGCCGGGCTGCGCCGCTCGGTGCTCACCGAGGCGGCGGTCGCCGTCGTGCTGCTCGCCGTCACCACCGTGCTCACCTCCACCGAGCCGGGCCGCACCGAGGAGGAGGCCGGCCAGGGCCGGACCACCGCGGGCGCCGGGGCGGTGCCGAACCGTCAGGTCGACGTCCGGCTGCCGTTCGACACCGGCGGCACCGACGGCAAGGGCACCGTGCAGCTCACCCTCGACCCCGGCCGTACGGGGGCGAACGCGCTGCACATCTATGTCACCCGGCCCAACGGCCGCGGCCTCGACGTGCCGGAGGTGAAGGTCGCGTTCACGCTCAAGGCGAAGGACATCGGCCCGCTGCCGGTGCTGCCCGACCGCATCCAGACCGGACACTGGAGCGCGAGCGGCGTGCAGCTGCCGATGCCCGGCGAATGGCTGATGCAGGTGACGATCCGTACCTCGGACATCGACCAGACCACCATCGAGAAGACCGTGAAGATCGGCTGAACGTGAGCGACACCAGCACCAGCGACAGCAACAGCGACAGCAACGGCGGCGGTTCCGAGGACGTCGTCGAGTTCTCGCGACGGCGGGTCCTCGGCACCGTCGGCGCGGCCGGGGCCGCCGGGCTGCTGATCGGCGGCGGCGCCGGGGCCGGGATCGCGGCGGCGGTGTCGGACAGCGGCGCCGACGGGGCCGGTGGGTCCACCGGCGGGGCCGCCGGGTCGCTGAGCTCGGTCGGCGCCACCCAGGTGATGTTTCACGGGAAACATCAAGCGGGGATCACCACTCCGCTTCAGTCCCGGGGGCACCTGGTCGCCTTCGACCTCGCCCCCGGCGCGGGCCGCAAGGAGGCCGCCGCGCTGCTGCGCCGCTGGTCGGCCATCGCGAAGGCGCTGATGGCGGGCCGCCCGGTGACGGCCGGTGCCGACACCGGGGTCGCGCTCGACGCCGGGCCCTCCTCGCTGACGGTGACGTTCGGCTTCGGCCGGAGCTTCTTCGACCGCACCGGGCTCGCCGCCCGCCGCCCGGAGCAGCTCGACCCGCTGCCCGCGTTCTCCTCCGACGCGCTCGACCCGAAGCGCTCCGAGGGCGATCTGTGGGTGCAGATCGGCTCCGACGACTCCCTGGTCGCCTTCCACGCGCTGCGCGCGCTGCAGAAGGACGCGGGGTCCGCGGCCCGGGTGCGCTGGCAGATGAACGGTTTCAACCGGTCGGCCGGTGCCACCGCCCGCCCGATGACGGCCCGCAATCTGATGGGACAGGTCGACGGCACCAACAACCCCAAGCCCGCGGACCCCGACTTCGACCGCCGGATCTTCGTGCCGCAGGGCGCGAGCGGCGCGCAGGACTGGATGGCGGGCGGCTCGTACGCGGTGGTGCGGCGGATCCGGATGCTGCTCGACGACTGGGAGCGGCTGGCGCAGGGCGCGCAGGAGAAGGTGATCGGGCGGCGGAAGTCGGACGGCGCCCCGCTGACCGGCGGCACCGAGACCACCCCGCTGGACCTGAACAAGCGGGGCCCGGACGGCCGGACCGTGATCCCGGACAACGCCCATGCCCGGATCTCCGCCCCCGAACAGAACGGCGGCGCGGCGATGCTGCGGCGGCCGTTCTCCTTCCACGACGGGATCGCGGCGGACGGCACCCCGGACGCCGGGCTGCTCTTCGTCTGCTGGCAGGCCGATCCGCTGCGCGGTTTCGTGCCGGTGCAGCGGAAGCTGGACCGCGGCGACGCGCTGTCCCCGTTCCTGCGGCACGAGGCCAGCGGCCTGTTCGCGGTGCCGGGCGGCCCCGCCGAGGGCGAGTACGTGGGCCAGCGGCTGCTTGAGTCCTGAGCCCCGGGTTCCGAGTCCTGAGACGGTTTCGAAGGCCGGGGCCCCGCCGGGGCGGCTGACGTTAGGGTGATCGCATGTCAGCCACCCGGTACACGTATCTCGGTCCTGAGGGCACCTTCACGGAGGCCGCGCTGCGTACGCTGCCCGAGGCCGCGACGCGGGAACTGGTGCCGATGGTCTCGGTCCCGGCCGCCCTGGACGCGGTGCGCAACGGCGAAGCGGCGGCCGCGCTGGTGCCGATCGAGAACTCGGTCGAGGGCGGGGTCACCGCGACCCTGGACGAGCTGGCCTCCGGCGAGCCGCTGATGATCTACCGCGAGGTGCTGCTGCCGATCACCTTCGCGCTGCTCGTGCGGCCCGGCACCCAGCTCTCGGAGATCAAGACGGTGACCGGCCACCCGGTCGCGCAGCCGCAGGTGCGGAACTGGCTGCGGTCGCATCTGCCCGAGGCGGTGTGGGAGTCGGCCGCCTCGAACGCGGACGGCGCCCGGCTGGTCCAGGAGGGCCGGTTCGACGCGGCCTTCGCGGGTGAGTTCGCGGCGGCGACGTACGGCCTGGAGCCGCTGGTCACGCAGATCCACGACGCCGAGAACGCGGAGACGCGTTTCGTGCTCGTGGGCCGGCCCGCCCGGCCCGCGGCGCCGACCGGCGCGGACAAGACCTCGGTGGTGCTGTGGCTGGGCGACGACCACCCCGGCGCGCTGCTCGAACTCCTCCAGGAATTCGCCGTCCGTGGCGTGAACCTGATGCTGATCCAGTCCCGGCCCACCGGAGCCGGAATCGGCAACTACTGTTTCGCGGTCGACGCCGAGGGCCATATCGCGGACCGGCGGGTCGGCGAGGCGCTGATGGGTCTGAAGCGGATCTGCCCGAATGTCCGTTTTCTCGGTTCCTATCCGCGGGCGGGCGCGTCCCGTGAGGACGTACGGCCGCTGCGCCGCGGCACGTCGGACCTGGAGTTCACCGAGGCGTCCGACTGGCTGACCCGCGCGCAGGACGGCCGGGCCTGAGCCCAGTTGGGCCCTGGACGTTGGGTCCTGGACGCTGTTCGTCCACAGGTACGAACAGCAAGTCCTACCTGCATATTTTTCGTTTTCCCACACGGTTATCCACAGGCTTGCCTCCCGCCCTGGGGACAAGTCGACAAGCTCACGCATTCACTCCACCGCAACGCTGGATCGAGTCGACAAATCGTCGTCACCCCTGCTCCAGGACCCCACTCTTCGGGGCGAGCTATTCCCACTCGAACGAGTGGGAACGGGTGCGAAAATGATCGCGAAGATCGTCGATCTTCCCCGATTCCCCCTCGTCCACAGATCTTTCGCACAGCCTGTGGATAACTCTGGGGCGGGGTACGACACCGGGGAGAACCCCAGAATACGGAAATCACCGAAAAATAAAGCAATTCGGGCAAAGCGACACGCAAAGCAATAACGGACTGGGGCCGCGGCTGTCGCACCGGTAGCCTGGTGGGGTGATTGACCTTCGCCTGCTCCGTGAGGACCCCGACCGTGTTCGCGCCTCCCAGCGCGCCCGTGGAGAGGACGTCGCCCTCGTCGACGCCCTGCTCTCCGCCGATGAGCGGCGCAGGTCGTCCGGCGTCCGCTTCGACGAACTCCGCTCCGAGCAGAAGTCGCTCGGCAAGCTGATCCCCAAGGCATCCCCCGAGGAGCGCGCCGCTCTGCTCCAGAAGGCGGAGCAGCTGAAGAGCGACGTCAAGGCCGCCGAGGCCGAGCAGAACGAGGCCGACGAGACGGCCAAGGCGCTGCTGCTCCAGCTCGGCAACATCGTCCACTCCGACGTGCCGGTCGGCGGCGAGGAGGACTTCGTCGTCCTCGAGACGCACGGCACCATCCGCGACTTCGCCGCCGAGGGCTTCGAGCCCAAGGACCACCTGGAGCTCGGCGAGCTGCTGGGCGCCATCGACGTCGAGCGCGGCGCGAAGGTCTCCGGCTCCCGCTTCTACTACCTGACCGGCGTCGGCGCGCTCCTGGAGCTCGCCCTGGTCAACGCGGCGATCGCGCAGGCCACCGAGGCCGGCTTCATCCCGATGCTCACCCCCGCGCTGGTCCGCCCGCGCGCCATGGAGGGCACCGGCTTCCTCGGCCAGGCCGCGGAGAACGTGTACCACCTGGAGAAGGACGACTACTACCTGGTCGGCACCTCCGAGGTACCGCTCGCCGCGTACCACATGGACGAGATCATCGACGCCGACAAGCTGCCGCTGCGCTACGCGGGCTTCTCCCCGTGCTTCCGCCGCGAGGCCGGCACGTACGGCAAGGACACCCGCGGCATCTTCCGCGTCCACCAGTTCGACAAGGTCGAGATGTTCTCGTACGTCGCTCCGGAGGACGCCGAGGCCGAGCACCAGCGCCTCCTGGACTGGGAGAAGCAGTGGCTCACCGCTCTTGAGCTGCCCTTCCAGGTGATCGACGTGGCCACCGGCGACCTCGGCTCCTCCGCCTCCCGCAAGTTCGACTGCGAGGCGTGGATCCCGACCCAGGGCAAGTACCGCGAGCTGACCTCCGCCTCCAACTGCGACGGCTTCCAGGCCCGCCGGCTCTCCGTGCGCATGCGCGAGGAGAAGGACGGCAAGAAGACCGTGCAGCCGCTCGCCACCCTGAACGGCACGCTGTGCGCCGTCCCGCGCACCATCGTGGCGATCCTGGAGAACCACCAGCTGCCCGACGGCTCGGTACGGGTGCCCGAGGTGCTCCGCCCGTACCTCGGCGGCCGCGAGGTCCTGGAGCCGATCGCCAAGTGAGCACCGGCACCACCCCTGCACCGACCCCGGCGGGATCCTTCCCGTACCGGCTCGTCGCCACGGACCTCGACGGCACGCTGCTGCGCGCCGACGAGTCCGTGTCGCCGCGGACGCGTGACGCCCTCGCCGCCGCCACGGCGGCCGGGGCCGCGCACATCGTGGTGACCGGCCGCTCGGTCGCGTGGACCACGCACATCCTGGACGACCTCGGCTATCAGGGCCTGGCGGTCTGCGGCCAGGGCGCGCAGGTCTACCACGCGGGCGAGCACCGGCTGCTCACCTCGGTGACCCTGGACCGGCAGCTCGCCGGGCTCGCGCTGTCCAAGATCGAGGCCGAGGTCGGCCCGCTCGCCGTGGCCGCGAGCCGCGACGGCCTGGACGGCGCGGTCCTGATCGGCCCCGGCTACCAGGTGCAGGGCGGCCCGCTGCCGTACGTGCCGTACGAGGACCCGGCGGAGCTGTGGGCGGCGCCGCTCACCAAGCTCTACATCCAGCACCCCGGGCTGAGCGACGACGCGCTGGTCGCCGCGGCCCGGGCCACCGTCGGCAGCCTGGTCGACATCGTGATGGCGGGCGCGGGCATCGTGGAGATCCTGCCGCTCGGCCTGAGCAAGGCGACCGGGCTCTCGCTCGCCGCGCGCCGGCTCGGGGTCAAGGCCGCCGACACCATCGCCTTCGGCGACATGCCCAACGACATCCCGATGTTCGGCTGGGCGGCGCACGGCGTGGCCATGGCCAACGCGCACGCGGAGCTGAAGGCGGTCGCCGACGAGGTGACCGGGTCGAACGAGGAGGACGGCATCGCCGTCGTCCTGGAGCGCCTGCTGCAGGGCTGACCCGACTGGACCGCCCGGCCCGACTGGACCGACTGGACCGACTGGACCGACTGGACCGCCCGTCCGGCGGTCCGGTCGGCAGGTCGCGGTGGCGGTCGCATCGCGGTTCGGTGGGAGCGGGGCGGCCCGCGCGGTTCGCCACCGCGCGCTCGAAGCGGCCACCCCGTCCCGTACCCCCTCGTCGTGCTGAGGCGTCTCTAGTCTGCGCCGGGGTGTCCCGGTCCCACCAACGGTTTTCCCCACGGTCCCGACCGGGTCAGCGGCCAGAACGCGAGCCCGATGACCAGCGAGATCGCGTGCCCGAGATCCGTGTACGTGTGATTGCTGACCATCGGTACGGCGAAGAAGGTCACCACGCCCACCAGGTAGCACCAGCGCCAGGGCCGGGGGATCCGGTAGGTGAGGATGCCGACCGAGGCGGCGAGCCCGTAACTCACCCCGATGTCCACGACGTGCGCCATGCTGCGCGGCACGTCATGGTCCTGGATCGCCTCCAGGACCACCTTCTGGCTGATCAGGGTGGCGGCGACGTGCGCGGTGGCGACCACCACCAGCCACTTCAGAGTGCCGAGCCAGCGCTCCACCGGCGCGTGGAACACCTCGAAGAGCACCGCGTAGAGGACCAGGCTCTCCGGGTTCTCGATCCAGAAGGCGCTGCCGAGCAGGGCCCGCATCGGATGCCGGGAGAGCTCGAAGAGATTGCTGCTGTTGCGGTGCAGCAGATAGTGCTCGAGGCCGTCGGGGGAGAGCGCGATCACCAGGCTGGTGATCGCGATGACCGCGAGCCAGACGTGCGTGCCGGGCGACGAGGCCACCCACGACCTGATCGGTCGGGACGGCTCGCCGCCCGGCTGGCGCGCGGGCGCCGGGGACGGGGTGTCGCGGGGCATTCCACGGGGCGTTTCACGAGGCACATATCCGTGCCTATCACCCCGAGCTGGGTGATTTATGAGAAAACCCGACCCCGACCCGGTGATTCGCCGCTGAGCGGCGGAGCGACTGAGCGACTGAGCGACTGAGCGACTGAGCGAGGGATCAGCCGGTCAGAAGTTGATCATGTGGCCCGCGATGCCGTGGATCGCTTCCTTGACGGCCTCGCCCAGGGTCGGGTGGGCGTGGACGTTGCGGGCGACCTCGTGCACCGTGAGGTCCCACTGCTGGGCCAGGGTCAGCTCGGGCAGCAGCTCGGTGACGTCCGGGCCGATCAGGTGGGCGCCGACGATCTCGCCGTACTTCGCGTCGGCGACGATCTTCACGAAACCGGTGGTGTCGCCGAGGCCGTGGGCCTTGCCGTTCGCCATGAACGGGAACTTGGCGACCTTGACGTCGTAGCCCTTCTCACGGGCCTGCGCCTCGGTGTAGCCGAAGCTCGCGATCTGCGGCTGGCAGTAGGTCGCGCGCGGGATCATCGCGTAGTCGAGCTCCATCGTCTCGGCGCCCGCGAGGGTCTCGGCGGCGATCACGCCCATCGCCTCGGCGGTGTGCGCGAGCATCAGCTTCGCGGTGACGTCGCCGATGGCGTAGATGTTCGGCACCGAGGTGCGGCAGCGGCCGTCGACGTCGATGGCGCCGCGCTCGGTGAGGGCGACCCCGGTGTTCTCCAGGCCGTAGCCGGTGACGTTCGGGGCGAAGCCGATGGCCTGCAGGACCTTGTCGGCCTCCAGGACCTTCTGGGCGCCGTCCTTGCCGGTGACCGTGACGCGGACCTGCGGGCCCGACTCGTCGATGGCCTCGACGCGGGTGGAGGTGAGGACGTCGATGCCGAGCTTGCGGTACTGCTTGGCCAGCTCCTTCGACACCTCCTCGTCCTCCAGCGGGGCCATCCGGTCGAGGAACTCGACGATGGTGACCTTGGTGCCGTAGTTGCTCAGGACGTAGGCGAACTCGATGCCGATCGCGCCGGCGCCCGCGATGACGATCGACTTCGGGGCGTCCTCGGCGAGGATCTGCTGCTCGTACGAGACCACGCGGTCGCTCAGCGCGGTGCCGGGCAGCAGGCGCGGGGTGGCGCCGGTGGCGATGATGCAGTCGTCGAAGGTGATCGTCTGCGTGGTGCCGTCCGACTTCGCGACCTGGAGGGTGTGCGCGTCGACGAAGGTGCCGCGGCCGTCGAACTCCGTGATGCCGTTCTTCTTCATCAGGAAGTGGACGCCCTTGACCCGGCCGTCCGCGACCGTGCGGCTGCGGCTGAACGCCTCGTTGTAGTCGAAGCTGACCGTGCCGTCGACCTTGATGCCGAAGGTCTTGGCCTCGTGGGTGAAGATGTGCGCGAGCTCGGCGTTGCGCAGCAGCGCCTTGGTGGGGATGCAGCCGACGTTCAGGCAGACACCGCCCCAGTACTTCTCTTCGACGACCGCGACCCGCTTGCCCAGCTGGGCGGCGCGGATGGCGGCGACGTAGCCGCCGGGGCCAGCTCCGAGTACGACGACGTCGAAGCGGTCTGACATGACTGACTCCCGAGAGGGTGAGGGTGTGCGGTCCGCGCGTACAGGCCGGACGCGGACCGCGTGCGGGCCACGTACGAGCCCACAGTAGTCCGGTCGTCGCGGCCGGGCCGGGGGACCGGGGGATCACCGGCGGACACCAGGGGGCAGTTGTAGGATGACTGGGCAACCGGATGATCGATCGGATGGATGAGGGCGCATGACACTGAGGGCGGCGGGCCGGACCTCGCTGGTGGACTCCGTGGTCGAGCAGCTGCGGGCCCAGCTGGCGGACGGCGAGTGGGCGGTCGGCGACCGCATCCCCACCGAGCACGAACTCGCGCAGCAGCTCGGCGTCGGCCGCAACACCGTCCGCGAGGCGGTCCGGGTGCTCGTGCACTCCGGGCTCCTGGAGTCCCGGCAGGGCAACGGCACCTTCGTCCGCTCCACCGCCGACCCGGCCGCCGTGCTCCAGGGCGTGCGGCACGCGGGCGCCCGGGACGTCCTGGAGCTGCGCGCCGCCCTGGAGGCGGAGGCCGCGCGGCTCGCTGCGGTCCGCCGGGACACCCACGACCTGCTGCGGCTGCGGGCCGCGCTCGCCACCCTGCGCGAGGAGGGCGACCGGGCGGCCGACGCCGACCTCGCCTTCCACTTCGCGGTCGTCGAGGCCGCCCACAACACCGCCTTCCGCGAGGTCTACCGCTTCTTCTCGGCCCAGGTGCACGAGGTCCTGGTGACGGCGCTCGGCGACCGGAGCATGCCGCCGGTCGACATCGACGCCCATGAGGCGCTGGTCGCGGCGATCGAGGCGGCGGACGCGGAGGCCGCCGAGGCGGCGGCGCGGGAGCTGCTGCGGGTGCCCCTTGAGGTGGTGTCGGCGCTCGCGGCGGGCGGGTCCTCCGGTGCGGACGATTCCTCCGGTACGGGCGCGGGCGCGGGGGCCGGGCGATGAGCGGCTCCGACACGAGGACCACCCCCGCCGAGGCCGAGGCGCGGCTGCTCGTCGACGCCGAGGCGGGCGTACGGCCGTCGGCGGCCGGGGCGGCGGCCCGGCGGGCGCTGCTCGCGCATCCGGCGCTGCTGCTCGTCGGCATCGTGCTGGCCTCGCTGAACATGCGGGCCGCGCTGGCGAGCGTGTCGCCGCTGGTGGGGGAGCTGGCGGAGACGTACGGGCTGTCGTCGGCGGCGAGTTCGCTGGTGACCTCGGTGCCGGTGCTGTTCCTCGGGGTCGGCGCGCTGGTGGCCCCGTGGCTGGGGCGGCGGTTCGGGGCGGAGCGGGTGCTGTTCGCGGCGCTGCTGCTGCTCGCCGCCGGGATCGTGGTGCGGGTGCTGCCGTCGGCGGCGGCGCTGTACGCGGGCGGGGTGCTGGTGGGCACCGCGATCGCGCTGCTCAACGTGCTGATGCCGGGGCTCATCAAGCGGGACTTCCCGGACCGGGCCGCGTCGATGACCTCGGTCTACACCGGGGCGATGATCGCCGGTGCCACGGTCGTCGCGGCCTCCTCGGTGCCGCTGGAGCGGACGCTCGGCGGCTGGCAGGGCTCGCTCGCCGTGTGGTCGCTGCTCGCGGTGGTGGCCGCCGTGGCCTGGCTGCCGCAGGTGCTGATCGCCCGCGGCCGGACGGGGCACGGGCTGGCGACCGGCCGGGGCGGGCCGGTCGCCGGTCCGGCGGGGCCCGGCCGCTCGGTGTGGCGGTCGGCGCTCGCCTGGCAGGTGACCCTGTTCATGGGGCTGCAGTCGCTGTGGTCGTACGTGCTGATCGCCTGGATGCCGACGATCTTCACCGACCACGGGATGAGCCGCTCCACCGCCGGTGTGGTCTTCGCCTTCAACAACCTGATCCAGGTCGCGGGCGCCTTCGCGGTGCCGCTGCTCGCGGGCCGGATGCGCGGTCAGCGGCCGCTGATCGTGCTGGTCACGACGATGGTCGCGGCCGGGTACACGGGTCTGATGGTGGCCCCGGTGCAGGGCGCCTGGCTGTGGTCCGCGGTGCTCGGGGTGGGCCAGGGCGGGGCGGTGGGCCTCGCGCTCACCCTGATCGTGCTGCGCGCGGGCGACGCGCCGACCGCCGCCCGGCTGTCCGGGATGGCGCAGACCATCGGCTATCTGCTCGCCGCGGTGGGCCCGTTGGCGGCCGGCGCCCTGCACCAGTCGACCGGTTCCTGGACGCCGCCGATCGTGGCCGTGCTCGGCGTCTGCGCGGCGGCCCTGGGCGTGGGACTGCTCGCGGCCCGGAACCGTACGGTCTGAGCCACTCGGGAAGCTCCCGTGCTCCGGGCCGTACGGCTCCGGGCCGCGTGGCCCCGCGAGGGGGCCGGGCACCGGGGGCCGGGGGCTACTCCTCGCCCGCCAGGGTCAGCGTGCGCAGCTTGCGGCCCGCGAACCAGGTGGCGGCGACCGTCACCACGGTGAGCAGCACGACCGCGGTCGGCAGCGCCACGTCGGAGCTGATCAGGCTGTCGCCGGTGACCTTCTCCGCCAGAGCCAGCGCCCACTGCTGGACGCTGAGGGTCTTGGCGCCGGAGATCAGGGAGCCGAACAGGGCCTCCCAGACCAGCGCGTAGACCAGGCCGATGACGACGGCGTGCCGGCTGACCGTGCCGAGCAGCAGGAACAGCGCGCTGTAGGCGATGGAGGCCACCAGGGCGGCCACCGTGTAGGCGACGGCGATCTGCTGGCCGTTGCCGTTGAGGATGTAGCCGGAGATCAGGGTGGGCACGGCGGAGAAGACCATCGTGACCGCGACGGCGACGATCAGCTTGGTGAAGATGATCGTGGACCGCTTCACCGGCTTGGAGAGCAGATAGACGATCGAGCCGTCGTCGATCTCCGGGCCGATCGCGCCGGTACCGGCGATGACGCCGATCAGCGGGACCATGGTGGCGAGGGCGAAGCCGCCCAGGAAGTCGGCGGCGACCTGGTCGTCGGCGCCGTTGAGCAGCCGGACCGCGCAGGCGATCACGATCAGCAGCGCGGGCAGCGCGAACAGGATCAGGGCCCGGCGACGGCCGAGGAGGGCCCGGTAGGTGAGCCGGGCGACGGTGGGGTTGTACATCGGTCGGGCTCCTTTCAGGCCGTGACGAGATACGAGAAGACGGATTCGAGGGACTCGTCCGAGGGCGAGACCGTGAGCAGCCGGATGCCCTGGCTCCGGGCGACCTTCGGCAGCAGCTCGGTGAAGCGGCCGAAGTCGACGGCCTGGATGCGCAGTCCGCCCTCGGCGCTGTGGTCGACCTCGATGCCGGCCGTCGACGGGTCGGCGATCAGCGCCGCCGCGAGGGCCCGGTCGTCGCTGGAGCGCACCAGGTAGCGGTGCGGCCGGTCGGTCATCAGGCGGCGGATGCGGCGGAAGTCGCCGGAGGCGGCGTGCCGTCCGGCCACGATCACCTCGATGTGCGAGGCGAGCTGCTCGACCTCCTCCAGGATGTGCGAGGAGAACAGCACCGTGCGGCCGTCGGCGCCCATCCGGCGCAGCAGGTCCATGAGTTGCATGCGCTGGCGCGGGTCCATGCCGTTGAACGGCTCGTCGAGCAGCAGCACGGACGGCTCGTGGACGAGGGCCGAGGCCATCTTCACGCGCTGCCGCATGCCCTTGCTGTACGTGGAGATCTTGCGGTCCTGCGCGTACTCCATCTCGACGGTGGCGAGGGCCCGCCGGGCCTCCTCGTCGCCGAGGCCGTGGAGCTCGGCGTTGGCGACGACGAACTCGCGGCCGGTGAGGAAGTCGTACATCGCCTCCCGCTCGGGGACGACGCCGATCTCCTTGTAGACCGACTCGTTGCGCCAGATCGTCGCCCCGTCGAGGGTGACGGTGCCGGTGGAGGGCGGGAGGAAGCCGCCCATCATGTTGATGAGGGTGGACTTCCCGGCGCCGTTGGGGCCGAGCAGTCCGGTGACGCCCGGGCCGATCGTCATCGTGATGTCGTTGACGGCCACGACGTTGCCGAACCAGCGCGAGACGTGGTCGATGTTCAGGGTGGTCACAGCCCGACCTTTCGGTAGCGGCGCATCAGCACGCCGTACGAACCGGCGATCAGCGCGAGGACGACCAGCACGTAGACCACGCCGACGCCCATGCCGGGTGCGGCGGCCTCGCCGCCGGGGGCGGCGGTGGGCGCGCCGAGGAAGGCGTCCTGCACTCCTCCGATGAGGGTGATCGGCGAGAACAGGCCGATCCACTTCACGGCGCCGATGTTGTCCGTGCCGTAGGAGATGCCCTGGAGGGTGGAGACCGCTCCGTAGGAGATGACCAGGACGGCGATCACGGCGGCGACGCCGAAGCCGCGCCGCGGGGTGAGGGCCGCCATGACCAGGCCGAGGCCGCCGAAGAGCAGCGAGAGCAGCGCGACGGAGACGAGCCCCTGGCCGAACATCTTGGTCTGCTCGGCGAAGTCCATCTTGGCGAGCAGCGCGCCGATCCACATGATCAGCAGCGGGGCGGCGGTCAGCACGAAGAGCGCCGAGGCCATCGCGCCGAACTTGGCGACGACGTAGTCGAAGCGCTCGATCGGGCGGGCGAAGTAGAGCGGCACGGTGCGGAACCTGAGGTCGCGGGAGACCGACTGGGGGGCCTGGGAGGCCACGAAGATGGCGATGACCATCTGGAGGAAGATCGCGTACTGGGTGTACTCGATCGACAGCTTGGACTGCTTGGTGACCACGGCGACCGCCACGATGATCAGCGCGGGGGCGCACATCACGGCGAACAGCAGCATCGGCAGCACCTTGGACTTGGCGCTGCGGCCGAGTCCGTACGCACCGCGCAGGGACTGCGAGAACAGTGCCTGGCGCGCGGAGGCGCGGCCGAGCCGCGGTCCGTCGTAGTTGCGGTAGCCGATGTTGTGGATCTGGCTGGTGTCACGGGCCTGGGCGGGCCCGGGGGCCTGGGCGCTCATCGCGTGGGCACCTCCTCCTGCTGCTGCGGCGACTTGAAGACCTCGGCGATGTGGTGGCGGCGCTGCTCCATGCGCACCAGGCCGAGGCCGAGACCGGCGACGGTGTCCCGGACGAGGTCGTAGGTGTCCTCGCCCGCCGCCTCCAGGAGCAGGATGTGTCCGGCGCCCGGCAGACCGTCCTCCACGCCCGCGTGGAGGGTGACTCCGGCCGCGGTGAGGGCGGCGCGCAGCGCCTCGGTGCCGTCGGGGTGCCGGTCGGTGTCGGTGACCTCGACCGCGAGGGTCGTGGTGGTCCGGGTGAAGTCGCTGGTGGAGCTGGACCGCAGCAGCTGCCCGCCGTCGATGACGACGACGTGGTCGCAGGTGCGCTCCAGCTCGCCGAGCAGGTGCGAGGTGACCAGGACCGAGATGCCGAAGTCCGTCCACACCCGGCGGATCAGGCCGAGCATGTCGTCGCGGCCGACCGGGTCGAGCCCGTTGGTCGGCTCGTCGAGCAGCACCAGCTGCGGGTCGTGGACCAGCGCCTGGGCCAGCTTCACGCGCTGCTTCATGCCGGTCGAGTAGCCGCCCATCGGGCGGTAGCGCTCCTCGTAGAGCCCGACGTGGCGCAGGGTGTCGGCGGTCCGCTCGCGGGCGGCGGTGGCCGGGAGGCCCGACATGCGCGCCATGTGCACGACGAACTCGGTGGCCGAGACGTCGGGCGGCAGGCAGTCGTGCTCCGGCATGTAGCCGACGCGCTCGCGGATCTGGGCGCCTTGGGTCGCCACGTCGAGGCCGAGCACATGGGCGCGGCCCTCCGTGGCGGGGGCCAGACCAAGAAGAATCTTGATCATGGTCGACTTGCCGGCTCCGTTGGCACCCACAAGTCCGGTCACACCGGGCCCGATGTCCAGGGAGAGCCGGTCGAGAGCGGTCACCCGGGGGAACCGCTTGCTGAGGCTTTCGGTCGCGATCACAGTCACGTCATCGACGGTAGTGGTGTGCGCCACAGCCGTCGTCAGCCCTGGGGATACTTCGCTGTCCGACTGCAGGTGTACGGGCCCGTAGGGGAATCGAGACCAAAGTCGCTCGGGCGGCGCGATTCGCGGGTTTTCCACAGCCTTGCGTCGCACCCCTTGACGCAGCCGCCGGGCATTGTCACATTCATCGATGTCAAGTTACGGACGCGTAGCGCGACGGTCCGGGATCTCCGGCCGGTCCGCGCTCGCACGGGACGGGCGGGGTGACCATGGCGGCGGCAGGCACGGCGGTGACGCGCGAACTCACGGCGGAGCTGCGCGGGTTCCAGGAGGTGCAGCGGCTTTCCTACGCGTGCGCGGAGGCCGTCGCGGCCCAGCTGCGGCCCGGGGTGACCGAGCGGGACGCGGCCCGGATGCAGCGCGAGTGGCTGTACGAGCGGGGGGTGCGCGACTGGTTCCACCGGCCGTTCGCCTGGTTCGGCGACCGGACCGCCTTCGTCGACTTCAAGATCCCGCTCCAGTTCTTCCCGACCGGCCGCCGGCTCGAACCCGGGATGCCGTTCGTCCTCGACATGGCCCCGGTGTACAAGGGCTACACGGCGGACATCGGCTACTCGGGCTGCCTCGGCCTGAATCCGCTGCACGACAAGCTGCTCGCCGACCTGAAGGACCACCGGGAGCTGATCCTGCGCGAGGTCCGCGAGCGCCGCACGCTGCGCGAGATCTACCAGGACGTGGACGCCCTCATGGTCCGCCAGGGGTACGCGAACCGGCACCGGGCCTACCCCTTCGGGGTGATCGCCCACAAGATCGACCGGGTGAAGGAGCGCCGCTGGTCGCCGACCCTGTTCGGGTTCGGCACCCAGTCCCTGAAGGGCCTGGCGAGCGACGCCCTGCACGGCCACCGGGACGGCTGGTCGCCGCTCTGGTCGCCGTACCGGTTCTCCGACCATCCGCCAAGGCCGGGCCTGTGGGCGGTCGAGCCGCACCTCGGGTTCCGGGGCACGGGCGCGAAGTTCGAGGAGATCCTGGTCGTCACCGACTCCGCGGACCCCGAGGAGAGCGCCTTCTGGCTGGACGACGACCTGCCGCACGTACGGCGCTGGGGCGGGGCGTCATGACGGGCCGCGGACCGGGCACAAGGACCGGCGGGGGACGAGCAGCCGACCAGGGTCGGGCGACGGACGAAGGAGCAGGGCTGATGGCGGGAACCACCGGTCTCGACGGGGCGCGGGAGCGCCGGGTCCGCACGGGCGGGATCGAGCTGTGCGTGGCCGAGCTGGGCGACCCGGGCCGCCCCACGGTCCTCCTGGTGCACGGGTATCCGGACTCCAAGGAGGTCTGGTCCGAGGTCGCGCCCCGGCTCGCCGAGCGCTTCCACGTCGTCCTGTACGACGTCCGGGGCCACGGCCGGTCCACCGCACCGGCCCCGCTGCGCGGCGGCTTCACCCTGGAGAAGCTGACCGACGACTTCCTGGCGGTCGCGGACGCGGTCAGCCCGGACCGCCCGGTGCACCTGGTCGGCCACGACTGGGGCTCGGTGCAGTCCTGGGAGTTCGTGACGGTCGCCCGCACCGAGGGCCGGATCGCCACCTTCACCTCGATGTCCGGGCCCTCGCTCGACCACTTCGGGCACTGGATCAAGAAGCGGATGACCCGGCCCACCCCGCGCCGGGTCGGCCAGCTCCTCGGCCAGGGCGCCAAGTCCTGGTACGTGTACATGCTGCACACCCCCGTGCTGCCCGAGCTCGCCTGGCGCGGCCCGCTCGCCAAGCGCTGGCCGAAGATCCTGGAGCGGCTCGAAGGGCTCCCGGCCGGCGACTACCCGACCGCCTCGCTGCCGAACGACGCGGCGCACGGCGCCTGGCTCTACCGGGACAACGTGCGCGCCCGGTTCGCCCGCCCCCGCGCGGACGCCTTCGCGCACGCGCCCGTGCAGCTGATCACGCCGACCGGGGACGCCTATCTGTCCCAGCGGCTCTACGACGACCTGGGCGACTGGGTGCCGGACCTGACCCGGCGCACCCTGCCGACCAAGCACTGGGCGCCGCGCACCCGCCCGGACCAACTGGCCGCCTGGATCACCTCGTTCGTCGAGGCGCACGAGGACCCGGCCGCCAAGGCGCACCGCCCGGTGGCCCGCAAGGACACCAGGCCCGCGTACGCGGAGCGGTTCGGCGGCCAGCTGGTCCTGGTCACCGGCGCCGCCAGCGGCATCGGCCGGGCCACCTCGTTCGCGTTCGCGGAGGCCGGGGCCCGGGTGGTCGCCGTCGACCGGGACGCCGAAGGAGCCGTCCGCACGGCCGAGATGTGCCGGCTCATCGGCGCGCCAGGGGCCTGGGGCGAGGCCGTCGACGTCACCGACGAGCAGGCGATGGAGAAGCTGGCCGCGAAGGTCGCCGCCGAGCACGGCGTGGTGGACGTCCTGGTCAACAACGCGGGCATCGGGCTGACCGGTTCGTTCTTCGAGACCACCAGCGAGGAGTGGAAGCGGGTCCTCGACGTCAATCTGTGGGGCGTGATCCACGGCTGCCGGATCTTCGGCGGTCAGATGGCCGAGCGCGGCCAGGGCGGTCACATCGTCAACACGGCCTCGGCGGCGGCGTTCCAGCCGTCCCGCGCGCTGCCCGCCTACAGCACCTCGAAGGCGGCGGTGCTGATGCTGAGCGAGTGCCTGCGGGCCGAGCTCGCGGAGCGCGGCATCGGGGTCTCGGCGATCTGCCCGGGCATCGTGAACACCAACATCACGGCGACCACCCGGTTCGCCGGGGTGACCGACGAGGCCGAGGAGCGGCGCCGCCAGCGGAAGGTGTCGCGGCTGTACGGGCTGCGCAACTACCCGCCGGAGAAGGTCGCGGACGCGATCCTGCGTGCGGTGCTCGACGACCGCGCGGTGGTCCCGGTGACCCCGGAGGCGCGGGGCGCGCACGCCCTGTCCCGGTTCGCGCCGGGCGTGCTGCGCAGGCTCGCGCGGGTGCGGCCCCCGGCGTAGCCGAGCGGCGGTCCGGCCGTCGCCGAGGGGTGGTCCGGCCGTCGCCGAGGGGTGGTCCGGCGCGGGTCGGCCGTACCATCCCGTGGCAGGAGGGACCCCGCCGGTGGCGGGGTGGGAGGGAGCGGTCGGTGGGAGCGGTCTTGTCCGAGCAGTCAGCGCAGCCGGCCCAGCCGGAGTACCGGATCGAGGACCTCGCGCATCACAGCGGGGCCACGGTCCGCACCATCCGCGCCTACCAGGACCGCGGTCTGCTGCCCCGCCCCGAGCGGCGCGGCCGGTCGAACGTGTACGGGGACACCCATCTGGCCCGGCTGCGGCAGATCGCCGATCTGCTCGACCGGGGCTACACCCTGGCCTCCATCAAGGAGCTCCTGGAGGCGTGGGACGCCGGGCGCGGGCTGGGCGGTGTGCTCGGTCTGGTCGCCGAGGTCGACGGCCCGTGGACGGACGAGGAGGCGGACCGGATATCCCGCGCCGAGCTGGACGCCCGCTTCGGCGGCACCCCCGACGAGGCGGCGGTCCGCGAGGCGATCGCGCTCGGGGTGCTCGAACGGATCCCGGACCGCGCGGACGAGGAATACCTCGTGCCGAGCCCCCAGGAGCTGGCGGTGGCCGCCGAGTTGTACGCGGCGGGCGTGCCGCTCGCCGCGATCACCGGTCATCTGCGGGAACTTCGCGGCCAGGTCGAGCACATCGCCGCCCGTTTCCTGGAGTTCACCAGCGAGCACGTCTTCGCCCGCTATCTGGAGCACCGGCCGCCGACCGACGCCGACGCGGTCGAGGCGACGGCCCTGGTGCGGCGGCTCCGCCCGCTCGCCCAGCAGACGGTCGACGCCGAACTGGCCCGGGCCATGCGGATCTTCGCCAACCGGCACCTTCAGCACCATCTCTCCCCGGACACCCCGGCGCCGACCGGTGGCGAGCCCCGTTCGGTGGCGCTTCCGCCGGACACGATCCGGGCCGTGCAGCGGCTCGTTGGCGAGGAGAACGCGGCGGCGTTCATCGCCGCGGCGGCCGAACGAGAGGTACAGAAGCGCACATTGGACGCGCTCACCTCAAATGCCGCACATGACAGTCAAATTGATTAAGTGAGTTGAATTCGGGCAGCCGTTGTCCACAGAATCGCCAACGAGCCTGTGGATAAATGCACTTGGCTGTGGAACAAACCTGCGGCTTCAATAGATTTCATGAATGACGAGAAACGCACCGTGAAGGTGTCGAAGTACCTCTCGAAGCATCTGCGTCATCAGCCCGAGCGCATCGGACTCACCCTCGACCCGCACGGCTGGACCGAGATCGACGCCCTCCTGGACGCCGCCGCCGCGCACGGCTTCCCGATCACCCGCGCCGAACTCGACCACGTCGTCGCCGTCAACGACAAGAAGCGCTTCGCGATCGACGGCACCCGGATCCGCGCCAGCCAGGGCCACACCGTGCCGGTCGACCTCGGCCTGCCGCCCGCCGAGCCGCCCGCGTACCTCTACCACGGTACGGTCGCCGACCGGCTCCCCGCCATCCGGGCCGAGGGCCTGCGCCCCATGGCCCGCCACCATGTGCACCTCTCGCCCGACCGCGAGACCGCCACCCGGGTCGGCGCCCGCCGCGGCCGCCCGATCGTCCTGAGCGTCGACTCCGGCGCGATGCACCACGCCGGGCACGTCTTCCACGTCAGCGCCAACGGCGTCTGGCTCACCGCCGCCGTCCCGCCGCGCTTCCTCCGCCTCCCCGGCTGAGCAGCACCACCGTTTGCTACGGCAGAACCACACGTCCCCCTGGCATCATCGATCACATGGGACGACACCTCCATCCGCACCTGCCCACCACCGAATCGGCCGTCAGGGCGCTCCGTGACGTCGCCAGGGAATTCAACGTGGAGATGGTGGTCACCGACGACATCGGCGCCGACCAGACCTCCCGCCGCACCTCCGCGGGCGCCTTCACCGTCCTCGACCCGGACGGCTCGCTCCCCCACGAGGCATACGTCGAGCTCGGCGGCTCCCCCGTCGTCAGCGTGCAGCTCTACCCCGACGACGACGCCCGCATCACCGTCGAGGGCGTGGTCTTCGACGACGTCCCGCGTGACGCCGTCCCGCCCTTCGTCCGCGCCGTGCACGGCGGCCTCGCCCATGTGAAGGGCCGGTTCTTCCCGCCCGGCTGGTGGCTGATCGTGTCGCTCCCCGGCGACGAGACGTACAAGGAACTGATCCTCCACAACACCCTGACCCCCTGGCTCTCCGGCAAGGTCCGCTGACCCGACGGCTGACGCGACGAGGGACGGCCGGCGGACGCCGCCGCCCGGGACACGGACGTAGGCTCGGCGGCATGACCTTGCGCCTGAGCACCGTGATCCTTCCCGTCGACCGCTGGCACGAGGGCGGGCGAGCCGCCTGGCAGCGGGCCGAGCAGCTGGGCTTCCACACCGGCTACACCTATGACCACCTGACCTGGCGCGCGTTCCGCGACCGCACCTGGTTCGGCGCGCTGCCGACCCTCACCGCCGCCGCGACCGCCACCGAGCGGCTGCGCCTGGGCACCCTGGTGACCTCGCCGAACTTCCGCCAGCCGGTCACCCTCGCCAAGGAACTGATGTCGCTCGACGACATCTCCGGCGGCCGGGTCACCCTCGGCATCGGCGCGGGCGGCAACGGCTTCGACGCCACCGCGCTCGGCCAGGACGCCTGGACGCCGAAGGAGCGGGCCGACCGCTTCGCCGAGTTCGTGCCGCTGCTCGACCGGCTGCTCACCGAGGAGTCGGTGAACCACCAGGGCACCTTCTACTCGGCCGTCGAGTCCCGCAACATCCCCGGCTGCCTCCAGCGCCCCCGGCTGCCCTTCGCCGTCGCCGCCACCGGCCCGCGCGGCCTGCGGCTCGCCGCCCGCCACGGGCAGGCGTGGGTGACCACCGGCGACCCGAAGCTGTTCGAGAACGGCACCCCCGAGGAGTCCCGCCAGGCCCTCGCCGGCCAGCTCGACAAGCTCGGCAAGGCATGCGCGGAGATCGGCCGGGACATCGCCGAGCTCGACAAGGTGCTGCTCACCGGCTTCACCCCGGAGGCCAACGGCGTCCTCGACTCCTTCGACGCCTTCGTCGACTTCGCCGGCCACCACAAGGAGCTCGGCTTCACCGAGATCGTGATCCACTCCCCGATCCCGGACTCCGAGTTCGCCGCCGACCAGGCCGTCTTCGAGCGCATCGCCACCGAGGCCCTGGCCCAGCTCTGACCGGGCCCGCCGGTACGGGTCCTGGCACCCCGCCCCGTACCGGCGGAGCACCGCCGCACCGCCGCACCGCCGGGCCGTGCGGCCACTCACATGTGCGCCCCCTCGCACGACCGTGCAGATCGTGCGGAAGAATGAGGTGGTGACCTCATCCCACTCCGCGCGCCCCGAAGCCCCGGCCATCCGGCTGATCGCCACCGACCTCGACGGCACCCTGCTGCGGGACGACAAGTCGCTCTCCGAGCGCACCGTCGCCGCGCTCGCCGCCGCCGAGCGGGCCGGGATCGAGGTCTTCTTCGTCACCGGGCGCCCGGCCCGCTGGATGGACGTCGTCAGCGACCACGTCCACGGCCACGGCATGGCCATCTGCGCCAACGGCGCCGCCGTCGTCGACCTGCACGCGGACGGCGAGTTCCTGATGGTCCGCCCGCTGGAGCGGCCCGCCGCGCTGGCCGTCGTCGAGGCGCTGCGCGCCGCCGCCCCCGGCACCAGCTTCGCCGTCGAGCTCACCACCGGCATCCACTACGAGCCGCATTACCCGCCGTTCTTCCTGGACCCGGGCGCCAGCATCGCCACCGCCGAGAAGCTGCTCTTCGAGGAGGCCCCGGGCGCCGCCGCGCCGGTCATCAAGCTGCTCGCCCAGCACCCCGAGCTCGACCCGGACGCCTTCCTCGCCACCGCCCGCGAGGCCGCCGGACACCTCGCCTCCTTCACCCGCTCCAGCCCCACCGCGCTCCTGGAGATCAGCGGCCTCGGCGTCTCCAAGGCGTCCACCCTGGAACTGTGCTGCGCCGAGCGCGGCATCACGGCCGCCGAGGTCGCCGCCTTCGGCGACATGCCCAACGACATCGAGATGCTCAGCTGGGCGGGCCGCTCCTACGCGATGGGCAACGCCCACCCGGACGTGATCGCCGCCGCCACCGGCCGCACCACCGAGAACAACGAGGACGGCGTGGCCGTGGTCGTGGAGCAGCTGATCGCCGAGGCCCAGGCCGTACGCAACGCCTGACCGCCCGGCCCGCGCCGCAGCCCCGTCCACGCCGCCGCTACAGCGGGGCCTCCCACACCACCGTCGTACCGCCGCCGTCCTCGCCGATCCCCGGGTCGCACCAGCTGGCGCCGCCCAGGGACTCGGCGCGCCGGGCCAGATTGCGCAGCCCGCTGCGGCGGCCGCCTTCCGGGATGCCGACACCGTCGTCCGCGACCGTCAGCCGGACGCCCTGGGTGCCGTCCGGCAGCGCCACGGTCGCGTCCACGACCACCTCGATCCGGCTCGCCCCGGCGTGCCGGAAGGCGTTCGACAGCGCCTCGCGCAGCGCGGCGATCAGGTTCTTGCCCGCCAGATCGCCGACCGTCGCGTCGATCGCGCCGAGGAAGCGGTGCGCGGGCTTGAAGCCCAGCGGCACCGCCGCCATGTTGATCTCCCGCAGCACCCGGGTGCGCAGCCCCGAGGGCGCCTCGGCGGGCCCCTGCTGGAGGGCGAAGATCGCCGTACGGATCTCCTGGATGGTCACGTCGAGTTCGTCGACCGCCTTGCCGACGCCCTCCCGCACCGCCGGGACGATCGACCTCCGCTGGGCGCTCTCCAGCATCATCCCGGTGGCGAACAGCCGCTGGATGACCAGATCGTGCAGGTCACGGGCGATCCGGTCGCGGTCCTCGAAGACCGCGAGGCGCTCCCGGTCGCGCTGTGCCTCGGCCATCATCAGGGCGAGCGCCGCCTGCGAGGCGAACTGGGTCGCCAGGGTCCGCTCGGCCTCGGTGAACTGCCGCTCGCCGCGCGCCCTCGGGGTGGCGAGGGCGCCGAGCACCCGGCCGCCGCTCTGCAGCGGCAGCAGCATCGCGGGCCCGTACTGGGCGGACAGCTTGTGGATCATCCGGGGGTCGGTGGAGGCGTCCGCGAGGAACACCGACTCGCCCTCCAGGAGCAGGTCCACCACCGGGCTCTCCGGCGGGATCACCACCCCGAGCGACTTGGTGGGCCGCGCCGAGGACACCGCGACGATCTCCAGACCGCCGTCCTCCGCGGGCAGCAGCACGATCCCGGCGGCGGCATCCGCGAGCCGTCTGGCCTGCTCGGCGACGACCGACAGGGCGTCGTCGGCGTCGCCGCCGGAGAGCAGCGCGGTGGTGACGGCGACCGAGCCGTCGATCCACCGCTCGCGCTGCCGGGCGGCCTCGTAGAGCCGGGCGTTGCCGATGGCGATGCCCGCCTCGGTGGCGAGCACCCGGACCATGTGGACGTCGTAGTCGTTGAACTCGCCGCCGCCGTTCTTCTCGGCGAGGTAGAGATTGCCGAAGATCTCGCCCTGGACCTTGATCGGGACGCCGAGGAAGGTCTTCATCGGAGGATGGCCGGGCGGGAAACCGGCCGCGCGCGGATCGGCCGACAGATCGGCGAGCCGGATCGTCTGCGGATCCCTGATCAGCGCCCCGAGCAGCCCGGCGTGCCCGTCCGGGCGGTGCCCGATGCGGCGGGCGGTGGCGTCGCTCACCCCGTAGGTGACGAAGTCCGAGAGCCCTTCGCCCTCGTCGTCGACCACGCCGATGGCGGCGTAGCGGGCGTCGGCCAGCTCGGCGGCGGTCTCGCAGATGCGGTCGAGCGTGGAGTGCAGCTCCAGGCCGGTGCCGACGGAGCGCATCGCTTCCAGGAGCTGGGGCACCCGCGCGGTGAGTTCGGTGGAGAGGCCGTGCAGGCTGCGCGTGGCCTGGGTCGCGGCTTCGAGCGGGTCCGGGGCGTCGGGCACGGCAGCGGTCATGGGGTGAGCCTAGTTAGTCCCTTTTGGCGAGAAAAGTCGGGTGGTCGGCGACGGGACGGCGGGGGAGCCCGCCGACCGGGTCACCGGACACACTCCAGGCCCCCCGTCCGATCCGCCGGGGTGAGCAGCCGATCGCTCTCCCGCTCCTGCGCCAGCATCCGCCGCAGCGGCCCTTCGACCGCCGCGAGCTCCGCGTACGGGCCGCGCTGCACGGTGCGCCCATGGTCCAGGACCACCACCTCGTCGACCGCGTCCAGACCGCGCAGCCGATGGGTGATGAGGACGGTGGTGCGGCCCTCGGTAACCCGCAGCAGGTCGTCGGTGAGCGCGTCGGCCGTCGCCAGGTCCAGGTGCTCGGCGGGCTCGTCGAGGACCAGGACCGGGAAGTCGGCGAGCAGCGCGCGGGCCAGGGCAAGCCGCTGCCGCTGGCCGCCGGAGAGCTGCGAGCCGTGCTCGCCCACCAGGGTGTCGAGACCGGCCGGCAGCCCGTCCACCCAGTCGAGCAGCCGGGCCCTGCGCAGCACCTCGCGCAGTTCGGCGTCGCTCGCGCCGGTCCTGGCCAGCCGCAGGTTCTCCCGCAGGCTGCTGTCGAAGAGGTGCGCGTCCTGGGCGCAGAGGCCGACGAGGCGGCGCACCGCGTCGCCGTCGAGCTCGGGCGCGGCCGTTCCGCCGATCCGGTACGTGCCGGACTCGGCGTCCAGGAACCGCAGCAGCACCTGGGCGAGGGTGGTCTTGCCGGAGCCCGAGGCGCCGACCACGGCGACCCGGCGCCCGGCCTGAAGGGTGAGCCCGAAGTCCGCCAGGGCCGGCCGGTCCTGTCCGGCGTACCGGGCCGTGAGCCCGGCCAGCTCCAGCGGGAACGGGCTCGCCGGGGGAGCGGCGGGCAGGGCCGGCTCACGCACCGGCACCGGCGCGTCGAGCACGTCGAGGACCCGTTCGGCGCTGCGCCGCACCCGCTGCCGGTACTGGACGGCGAGCGGCAGCCCGTTGACGGCCTCGAAGGCGGCCAGCGGGGTGAGCACGACGACGGCGAGCGCGACCCCGTCGAGCCGCCCGTCGCGGACGCCCTGCACGCCGACGACCGCGGCCGCGGCCACCGTCAGGCCGCAGACCAGGGCGGAGAGCCCGGCACTGAGCGCGGTGGCGGCGGACTGCCGGGAGGCGATCGTGGTGAGGGTGCGGTCGGCGGCCCCGGTCCGCTCAACGCGCTTGTTCAGGGCTCCGGCCACGGTGAGTTCGGCGCAGCCGCGCAGCAGGTCGACCACGGCGGTGGTGAGGGTGGCGCGGGCCGGGGCCAGCTGCCGCTCGGCCCGGCGGGCGAGGGCGCCGCCCGCGAGCGGCACGAGCACCCCGGCCACCAGCAGACCGACGGCGAGCACCGCACCGGCCTCGGGCAGCAGCCAGCCGGTGAAGCCGACCGCCCCGACACCGACCACGAGCGCGGCGCCCGCGGGCAGCAGCCAGCGCAGCCAGTAGTCCTGGAGCGCGTCGACGTCCTGGACCAGCCGGGTCAGCAGATCGCCGCGCCGGGTGCGGCGCAGTCCGGCCGGGGCGATGCGTTCGAGCCGCTGGTAGACGGCGACCCGCAGGTCGGCGAGCATCCGCAGCACGGCGTCGTGCGAGACGAGCCGTTCGGCGTAGCGGAAGACGGCCCGGCCGATGCCGAAGGCGCGGGTCGCGGTGACCGCGACCATCAGATAGAGCACCGGCGGCTGTTCGGAGGCCCGCGAGATCAGCCAGCCGGACACGGCCATCAGGCCGACGGCCGAGCCGAGCGCCAGGCTCGCCAGCAGCAGGGCGAGCGCCATCCGGCCGCGCAGCCGCCCGGCCATGTCCCTGACCCGCCGGAACACGGACCGGCCGGTCCCGTTCACGTCGGCCGTGGGGACGGTCTCGGGGCGGTCGGGGCCGGTCCCGGTGGTGCCGGTGCCGGCGGCGGTGCCCGTCTCCCCGGCCGTCAGGCCCGTACCGCTGTCTTCCGAAGTCTGCGCCGCTTCCGCGGGTGCCGGGGAACCGTCCGCGATCAGGCCGGCGACCCGAGGTCCCGGGGCGCCGACGGCGGGCAGCGGCTCGGCCGCCGCGCGGGCCGGGGCGGCCGGGTCGAGGCGGACCACCCGGTCCGCCACGGCGAGCAGCGCGGGCCGGTGGACGACGAGCAGCACCGTACGGCCCGCGGCGAGGCGGCGGACGGCGTCGACGACGCCCGCCTCGGTCTCGCCGTCGAGCGCGGCGGTCGGCTCGTCGAGCAGCAGCAGCGGGCGGTCGGCGAGGAACGCCCGGGCGAGCGCGAGGCGCTGGCGCTGGCCCGCGGAGAGCCCGGCGCCGTCCTCGCCGAGGACGGTGGCCGTGCCGTCGGCCAGTTCACCGACGAAGCCGTCCGCGCCCGCGTCCCGCAGCGCCCGCCGGACCTCGGCGTCGGTGGCGTCGGGCCGGGCGAGGCGGACGTTCTCGGCGATCGTCCCGACGAACAGGTAGGGCCGCTGGGGCACCCAGGCGATCCGGGAGCGCCAGGCGTCGAGGTCGAGGGTGGCCAGGTCGGCGCCGCCGACCCGGACCGTGCCGCCGTCGGCCTCCGGGGTGGCGAAGCCGAGCACCACGTCGAGCAGGGTGGACTTGCCGACGCCGCTGGGGCCGACCAGGGCGACCGTCTCGCCCGGTTCGACGGTGAGCGAAGCGGCGTCCAGGGAGGCTTCGGACCGGCCCGGATGACGCACCGTCACCCGGTCGAGCTCCAGCCGTACGGAGCCGGGCACCGGCCCCGTACCGGCGTCCGGCAGCGGGGTCTGAAGGACGTCGAAGATCTCCTCGGCGGCAGCCAGGCCCTCCGCCGCCGCGTGGAACTGGGTGCCGACCTGCCGCAGCGGCAGATACGCCTCGGGGGCCAGGACCAGGATGACCAGGCCGGTGTAGAGGTCGAGGCCGCCGTGCACCAGGCGCATACCGATGCCGACCGCGACCAGGGCCACCGACAGGGTCGAGAGCAGTTCCAGGGCGAAGGAGGAGAGGAACGCGATCCGCAGGGTCCGCATGGTCGCCCTGCGGTAGTCCGAGGTGATGGTGCGGATGTTCTCGGCCTGGGCCTTCGCCCGGCCGAACACCTTGAGCGTGGGCAGTCCGGCCACCACGTCGAGGAAGTGCCCGGAGAGCCGGGACAGCAGCTTCCACTGCCGGTCCATCCGGGCCTGGGTGTACCAGCCGATCAGGATCATGAAGAGCGGGATCAGCGGCAGCGTGCCCACGATGACGGCCGCCGAGATCCAGTCCTCGGTGACGATCCGGGCGAGCACCGCCACCGGGACCACGACCGCGAGCCCCAGCTGGGGCAGATAGCGGGCGAAGTAGTCGTCCAGGGCGTCCACGCCCCGGGTCGCGAGCGCGGCCAGCGAACCGGCCTTCTGCCCGCTGAGCCACCCCGGGCCGAGCCGCGCGGCCCGCTGGAGCAGCCGTTCGCGCAGCTCGGACTTGACCGCCGCGCTCGCCCGGTGGGCGGCGAGCTCGGTCAGCCAGGAGACCAGCCCCCGTCCCGCCGCCACCACGGCGAGCAGGACCAGGGGCTGGGTGAGCCCGGAAACCGACAGATCCTTCTGGAAGGCCCCCACCACCACCTCGGCGATGAGCATCGCCTGGGCGACGATCAGGCCCGCCCCGACGAGGCCGAGACCGACCACCGCCAGCAGGAAGAAGCGGGTGGCCTTCGCGTACCGCAGCAGGCGCGGATCGATCGGTTTCACGTGAAACATCTCCCCTGAGATGCGGGACCGGCGAGGCCGGTCCCGGTCCTGCGCGTCCTAGTGGGCGGCGTCCGCGATGTGCTGGGTGCCGATCCGCTTGCGGAAGACCCAGTAGGTCCAGCTCTGGTAGAGCAGCACCAGCGGGGTCGCGATCGCCGCGCACCAGGTCATGATCTTGAGCGTGTACGGGCTCGACGAGGCGTTGGTGACGGTGAGGTTCCACGCCGGGTCGAGCGACGACGGCATGACGTTCGGGAAGAGCGTCAGGAACAGCATGGCCACCGCCGCGGCGATCGCGACGCCCGAGAGCGCGAACGACCAGCCCTCGCGCCCGATCCGGATCGCCCCGATCGCTCCGACCAGCGCCACCGCCGCGATCAGCATCGCGACCAGGCTCCAGCCGTCGCCCTTGTCCACCTGGGTCCAGATGAGGAAGGCGAGCGCGAGCAGCGCCGTCCCCAGACCCAGCTTGACCGCGAGGTCACGGGCCCGGGTGCGGATGTCCCCCACCGTCTTCAGCGCGGTGAACACCGTGCCGTGGAAGGTGAAGAGGGTCAGCGTGACGAGTCCGCCGAGGATCGAGTACACGTTGAGCAGGTTCCAGAAGTTGCCCACGTACTCCATGTCGGCGTCGATCTTCACGCCGCGCACGATGTTGCCGAAGGCCACGCCCCACAGGAACGCGGGGATGAGGGAGGACCAGAAGATGGCCTCCTCCCAGTTGCGCTGCCAGTTTTCCTCGGGTCGCTTGGCCCGGTACTCGAAGGCCACCCCACGCACGATCAGACAGACCAGGATGATCAGCAGCGGCAGGTAGAAGCCGGAGAACAGCGTGGCGTACCACTCCGGGAAGGCCGCGAAGGTCGCGCCGCCCGCGGTGAGCAGCCACACCTCGTTGCCGTCCCAGACCGGGCCGATGGTGTTGATGAGGACGCGCTTCTCGGTCCGGTTCCGGGCGAGGAGCTTGGTGAGGACACCGACCCCGAAGTCGAAGCCCTCCAGGAAGAAGTAGCCGATCCAGAGGACGGCGATGAGTACGAACCAGACGTCGTGGAGTTCCATGCCTCGATCTCCTGAGCCTCAGTACGAGAAGGCCATGGGGCGGTCGGCGTCGCGGTCCCCGCCGATCCGGGTGGGCGGGTTGAGGTCGTCCTCGGTGAGCTCGGGCGGGCCGGCCTTCACGTACTTGAGGAGCAGCTTCACCTCGATGACGGCGAGGACGGCGTAGAGCAGGGTGAAGACGATCATCGAGGTCAGCACCTCGCCCTGGGAGACCCCGGGCGAGACGGCGTCCCGGGTGCGCAGCACGCCGTAGACGACCCAGGGCTGACGGCCCATCTCGGTGAAGATCCAGCCCCAGGAGTTGGCGATCAGCGGGAACCCCAGCGTCCACAGGGCGAGCAGCCAGTACCCGTGGGTGAGCTTCGGGCTGAGCGCCTTGCTCTTGAAGAGCACCAGGTGCGGCGCCTCGTCCTCCCCCACCCGCAGCGCCGGGGCCAGCATGAACTTCTTACGGGTCAGCCAGAGTCCGAGCAGTCCGATGGCGAAGGACGCCATGCCGAAGCCGATCATCCAGCGGAAGCCCCAGTAGGCGACCGGGATGTTGGGCCGGTAGTCGCCGGGCCCGTACTTCTCCTGCTCGGACTTGTTGACGTCGTTGATGCCGGGGACGTACGAGTCGAAGTCGTCGTTGGCGAGGAAGGACAGTATCCCGGGGACCTCGATGGCGACGGTGTTGTGGCCCTTGTCCACATCGCCGTACGCGAAGATCGAGAACGGTGCCGAGTTCTGGCCGTCCCACAGCGCCTCGGCCGCGGCCATCTTCATCGGCTGCTGCTTGAACATGACCTTGCCGAGGAAGTCACCGCTGACGGCGGTGAGCAGACCGGCCACGACCACGGTGATCAGACCGAGCCGCAGCGAGGTCTTCATCACCGGGATGTGGCGCTTGCGGGCCAGGTGGTACGCGGCGATGCCGACCATGAAGGCGCCACCGGTCAGGAAGGCCGCCGTCATGGTGTGGAAGACCTGGGTGAGCGTGGTGTTCTGGCTGAGCACCGCCCAGAAGTCGGTGAGCTCGGCCCGCCCGCGCTCGGCGTTGATGCGGTAGCCGACCGGGTGCTGCATCCAGGAGTTGGCCGCCAGGATGAAGTACGCCGACAGGATCGTGCCGATCGACACCATCCAGATGCAGGCGAGATGGATCTTCTTCGGCAGCTTGTCCCAGCCGAAGATCCACAGGCCGATGAAGGTGGACTCGAAGAAGAACGCGATCAGCGCCTCGAATGCGAGGGGGGCGCCGAAGATGTCGCCGACGAATCGCGAGTAGTCGGACCAGTTCATACCGAACTGGAACTCCTGCACGATGCCGGTGACTACACCCATCGCGATGTTGATCAGGAAGAGCTTGCCCCAGAACTTCGTCGCCTTGAGGTACTTCTCCTTCTCGGTGCGCACCCAGGCCGTCTGGAGTCCGGCGGTAAGTGCTGCGAGGGAGATCGTCAGCGGAACGAAGAGAAAGTGGTAGACGGTGGTGATGCCGAACTGCCAGCGCGCCAGGGTCTCAGGCGCCAAAGCAAGGTCCACGTCGTCTTCTCCTTACATCGCCGTGGTCACATCGGCAGTTTGCCCCTTTAATCCCACCAAATACGGGAGGAACAGGGACACGCTTGTGAACGCGTTCACATTCACAAGCATTATGGCTCATACGAAATTCGTACGTTCGAGTGGGGTACCCCTACCCGAGGTCACCCTCTGAGACGACTCTTCCCAGGGACTTCAACATCTTGTTGAATCCGGGCCATGAGCCTTCGGATACGCCTCTCCTGGCCGGCCGGACACACCACGGCCACCCTCGACGAAACCCCCACGAGCACGGCGCTCGTGGGGGCTCTCCCGATCTCCTCCACCGCCCGGACCTGGGGCGAGGAGGTCTACTTCGACACTCCGGTCTCCGTCCCCGTCGAGCCCGGCGCCCGCCAGGTCGTCCCGCCGGGCACGGTGGCCTTCTGGACCGAGGGCGACGCGCTCGCCCTCCCCTACGGCCCGACCCCCATCTCCAGCGGCGACGAACCGAAGCTGGCCAGCCCGTGCAATGTGCTCGGGGCGCTCGACGGGGACCCGCGGATTCTGGCCACCGTCAGGGACGGCGACCCGATCCGGGTGGAACCGGTCGACTGACGGCGGGCGGGGAGGGCGAGCGGGGAGGGCGGGCGGGCGTCGAGACGGTGGGCGTCAGGCGCCCGCGACGCCGTCCTTGCGGAAGCCCTCCGCCGTCTTCAGGAACAGGTCGTTCGCCTCGGCCTCACCGATGGTGACCCGGACGCCCTCCCCCGCGAACGGCCGCACCACGACACCGTGCCGCTCGCACTCCGCCGCGAAGTCCATGGTCCGCTCGCCGAGCCGCAGCCAGACGAAGTTCGCCTGGGAGTCCGGCACGGTCCAGCCCTGGGCCACGAGCCCCGCGTGCACCCGGGCCCGCTCCGACACCAGCGAGCCGACCCGGCCGAGCAGTTCGTCCTCCGCGCGCAGCGAGGCCACCGCCGCGTCCTGCGCCAGCTGGCTGACGCCGAACGGCACCGCCGTCTTGCGCAGCGCCGCCGCCACCGGCTCATGGGCGACGGCGAAGCCAAGGCGGAGCCCGGCGAGCCCGTACGCCTTCGAGAAGGTCCGCAGCACCGCCACGTTCGGCCGGTCGCGGTAGAGCTCGATGCCGTCCGGGATCTCCGGGTCGCGGACGAACTCCTTGTACGCCTCGTCGATCACGATGAGGATGTCGGAGGGCACCCGGTCCAGGAAGCGCTCCAGCTCCGCCCTGCGCACCGCGGTGCCGGTGGGGTTGTTGGGGTTGCAGACGAAGATCAGCCGGGTCCGCTCGGTGATCGCGTCGAACATCGCGTCGAGATCGTGCACCTCGCCGTCGGTCAGCGGCACCCGCACCGAGGTGGCCCCGCTGATCTGCGTGATGATCGGGTACGCCTCGAAGGAGCGCCAGGCGTAGATCACCTCGTCGCCCGGGCCCGCCGTGGCCTGCAGCAGCTGCTGGGCCACGCCGACCGAGCCGGTGCCGGTGGCCAGGTGCGAGACGGGCACACCGAAGCGGTCGGCGAGCTCCTCCATCAGACCGGTGCAGGCCATGTCCGGGTAGCGGTTGAAGTCCGCGGCGGCGGCCAGCGCGCTCTCCATCACGCCGGGCAGCGGCGGGTACGGGTTCTCGTTGGAGGACAGCTTGAAGGCGGCCGGACCGCCCGAGGCGGCGGGCTTCCCCGGCTTGTACGTGGGAATGCCGTCGAGCACGGCGCGCAGCCGGGGGCCCGACCCGCGCACGCCACCGGCGCCACCGGCGCCCTGGGCACCGTCCGTCGGGCTGGTGCCGCTGGTGCCGCTGGTCCCGCTGGTCTCGCTCACTGGGTCCTCCTCGACCGTCCGTACGACCAATACTCCTCACCTTAAAAGGATTCCGCTCCCCTGCGAATGGCCTGTGGACAAATGCTCCGCCGCACCCCGCGGAATCGGCCGGAGAGCGCGGACGGGGAGCACGGACGGAGGGACCGGACGGAGGGACCTGATCGGGACGGCCGGAGGACCATCGGGGGACCAACGGGGGGGACCAACGGGGGGGACCAACGGGGGGGACCGCGGGGGACCAGCGGGGGCGGCTCCGGGCCGGGGGGAGCGCGCCCAGGGGTGGCGCGCGCCGGTGGCGAGCGCCGTGGCGCGCGTCGCCCGTAAAGGTGAGTTGAGACCTCTTCGAGACCTCGCCCCCTCGGCAGGCGCATGACCACCAGGGGCCCTAGGTGTCATGGCACTGACCTGAACTTTCGCTGTTTCCCAGGTGGTTGATGGTTTTTGATCATGCAGAAACGTGCCTGTCAACGCCTGCATATGCGACCGGCTCAACCGGCTCCCCTCGCCCTACTATCGGCTCGCCATGACAGCAGCAGGGAAGCACCAGGTGAGCCGGGCACAGACCCGGGGAAGCCGGCAGGGACGAGCGGGCATCCGGGACGTGGCCGCCGCCGCCGGGGTCTCCATCACGACTGTCTCCGACGCGCTCAACGGCAAGGGCCGGCTCCCGGACGCCACCCGCCGTCACGTCCGAGAGGTCGCCGACCGACTGGGCTATCGCCCGTCGGCAGCGGCTCGCACGCTCCGAACCGGCAAGTCGGGCCTCATCGGCCTGACCGTGACCACGTACGGGGATGAACCTTTCACCTTCACCGAATTCGCGTACTTCGCGGAGATGGCGAGGGCCGCCACATCGGCCGCGCTGGCCCGGGGCTACGCCCTGGTGATCCTGCCCGCGACCTCACGCCACGACGTCTGGTCCAACGTCGCCCTCGACGGGACCGTCGTCATCGACCCCTCCGACCACGACCCCGTGGTCACCGAACTCGTCCGCCAAGGGCTCCCCGTCGTCTCCGACGGACGCCCGGCCGGCACCCTGCCGGTCACCGCCTGGGTCGACAACGACCACGAGGCCGCCGTCCTCGACCTGCTCGACCACCTGGCCGCGGCCGGCGCCCGCCGGATCGGCCTGCTCACCGGCACCACCACCGACACCTACACTCGACTCTCCACCACCGCGTACCTCAACTGGTGCGAACGCGTGGGCCAGGACCCGGTCTACGAGGCGTACCCCGCACACGACCCCTGCGCGGGCGCCGTCGCCGCCGACCGGCTGCTCGCCCGCCCCGACCGCCCCGACGCCGTCTACGGGCTCTTCGACCCCAACGGCACCGATCTGCTCGCCGCCGCCCGCCGTTACGGGCTGCGGGTCCCCGACGACCTGCTGCTGGTCTGCTGCAGCGAGTCGACGGTGTACGCCACCACCGAACCGCCCATCACGACGCTCTCGCTCAAGCCGCGCAGGATCGGCACCGCGGTGGTCCAGCTGCTCATCGACGCCATCGAGGGCATCGACACGGACGGCCCGGTCGAGCGGGTGATACCGACCGAACTGATCGTCCGCACGTCGTCGCAGCGCCGCTCGCCGCGGACGACGGTCAGTCCGCCGCGGTCGCCGTCGCAGGACTGAGCCCGAGGGCTGAGCCCGAGGGGGGGTCCGGGGGCGGTCGGGGAGCGGGGCGGAGCGGAGCGAGGAGGCGCGGAACGGGAGGCCGCGCCTCCGAAGCGCGCCGCTCCCCGCCCGTACGAAGCCCGTCGGCCCCCGCCCGTACGAAGCGCGTCGGCCCCCGCCTCAGCCCATGCTTCGACCCCCGCTTCGCCCTCTCCTCGGCCCCGGCCGGGAACGGCCGCTTCTGCGGCCGACGGAGTGAAACCTCCGACCGGCCCCGTTCCACCCCCTAGACCTTCCCAATTCGGGCGAAACAACCGGTGAACCCGGAGTGGACCCGGATTCACCACCCCTGGTGCGTCACACAGGAGGACGCTCATTCCTATGATGGGCGGACGACACCGCGGACCACGACGACCAGGCCGGTCCGCGATGTGCAGGGCATCGCGACGGTGGTGGAGGGGTCGATGACACAGGGGGCCGAAAAGGAACCCGCGGTGCGCACGGCGACGTTGCGTGACTTCCGCGTGCCTCCGTACGCCCGGGTGCCCGTCCAGGGACACCCCGTGGAGCCCTTCCCCACTGAGGCCCCGGCCGAGATCCCGGTGGCCCCGGCCGCCCCGGTGGCCACCGCCGATCCCACCCTGCGGCTCGGCACCCTGCCCCCGGGCCACCCGTTGGACCAGGCGCAGCTGGAGCGGCCGCCGTTCGAGGCGCCGCGCCCCGACCAGCAGCCGTACGTCACCAACCCCCCGCCCGCCTACGAGGCGCAGGCTCAGGCGCAGACCCAAGCCCCGGCCCCGGCCCCGTTCCCCGCGCAGGCGTCCGCCCCGGTGCCCGACGAAGCGGGCCACCCCGGCAACGCCGTACCCGCGTACGAGGGACCGGACGGCTACACGCCGACCGAGCGCGACCTGCCCGTCATCAACCGCGGCGACACCGTCCAGGTGCCGGTGGCCCCCGCCGAGCAGCCCGCCCCCGTCGGCGGCGGCGAGGGCCCCGGCCCGCTGTTCGTCGTCGGCGACGTCCACGGCTACCTCGACGAGCTGGTCCAGGCGCTGCGCGCGCAGGGCCTCATCGACGACAACGGCGGCTGGGCCGCGGGCAACGCGCGCCTGTGGTTCCTCGGCGACTTCACCGACCGCGGCCCGGACGGCATCGGGGTGATCGACCTCGTGATGCGGCTCTCCGCCGAGGCCGCCGCCGCGGGCGGCTACTGCAAGGCCCTGATGGGCAATCACGAACTGCTCCTGATCGGCGCCAAGCGGTTCGGCGACACCCCGGTCAACTCCGGCGCCGGCACCGCCACCTTCCAGGCGGCCTGGCTGCTCAACGGCGGCCAGAAGCACGACATGGACCGGCTCCAGGACGTCCATCTGCAGTGGATGTCCCGGCTCGACGCGGTCGTGGCGGAGGACGGTCACCTCCTGCTGCATTCGGACACCACCGCGTACCTCGAATACGGCGAGACCATCGAGGACGTCAACGACAACGTGCACGCGGCGCTGACCCGTAACGACGCGGACGAGGTCTGGGACCTGTTCCGGAAGTTCACCAAGCGCTTCGCGTTCCGTGACGAGGCGGCCGGGCCGCAGGCCGTGCGGGAGCTGCTCGACACCTACGGCGGCAGCCGGGTCGTGCACGGGCACAGCCCCATCCCGTACCTCACCGGCCAGGTCGGCTCGGAGGACGGCGAGGGGGACAACCGCCCGGTGGTCGACGGTCCGCACGTGTACGCGGACGGCCTCGCGATCGCCATGGACGGTGGCGTGACCATGGCCGGAAAGCTCCTGGTGGTCCAACTCCCGCTGCCCGCCTGACGCATAACCCTACGCATCCGGGGAAGTCGATTTCCGGGAACACCCTGTCACCGCGTGCCGTACCCGCCCTACCATCGGCTCATCCGTAGCAGGCTCTCCTCCGTTTCCGCCCGAACCCGTCGTCCGCGACGGCCGGTTCCGGCCCTACGGAGCATCGGGGGATGCACATGAACGTGGCTCCGCACCTGCTGACCGAGGACCGCGCCGAGTTCGAGCGGGTCGTCGACGACGCACTGCGCGACGCACCCGCGCATCCCGGCCTCGCCGAGGCCGGGACCCGGCTCTCCACCGCGCAACTGCGCGCCATGGCGCTGAACGCGACCACCCTCATCACCACCGCGGCCGCGCCCGAGTACGACCATTTCGTGAAGGTGCGGGAGCAGGTGCGGGCCACCGCGACCAGTGCCCCCGCCGAGGCGGGCGAGGTCATCGGCGGCATCGCCGGGGCCGGTCTGGTCGCCGTCCTGACCGTCCTCGCCCCGCTGCTCGCGGGCACGTCGTCGGTCGTCCTGCTCCTGGTCGGCGCCGTCCTGAAGA
Source organism: Streptomyces sp. NPDC090025 (assembly GCF_044748125.1). Taxonomy (NCBI): domain Bacteria; kingdom Bacillati; phylum Actinomycetota; class Actinomycetes; order Kitasatosporales; family Streptomycetaceae; genus Streptomyces; species Streptomyces sp. NPDC090025. Next base: position 95,105 of record NZ_JBIVFL010000013.1, read on the forward strand.
TGCTGGACCCGGCCCCGGCCTTCGCCGACACCCTGCTCACCGCGGGCCTGGTGTTCGGCACCCTGACCGCCGCGGGCCTGCTCTGCGCGGGTGCCGGACTCCTGATCACCGCCCGGCGCAACAGCGCCACCGAGGTGCCGGCGCCGGGCCCCGACGACGAACTCGCCCGGGCCCGCGCTGCCTGGCACCGCGCCCTGGTCGACCGGGGCATCGTCCCGTTCCTCAGCGACGCCCTCACGGCCACGCCCCCCACCCCGGGCCCGCACCGCCTCACACCCCCGGACCACCGCATCCCGAAGACGGGCTACCCGACCCCGGAGCAGTAGCCCGGACCCGCGGCCGGACCCGCGGCCGGGAGCGGTGCCGGGGAACGGGGACGCGGGCCGGTCCGGAACGTCCCCTCCGCGTCCCGGACCGGCCGGGACCGGCCCGGAACAGCGCACCCGAAGGACTCGGCGTCAGTCCGCCATCGGCAGGTACACCCGGTTCCCCGCCGCCGCGAACTCGGCCGACTTCTCCGCCATCCCGGCCTCGATCTCGTCCGCCTTCAGATCCCCGCCGTGCTCCCTGCGGATGTCCTGGGAGATCTTCATCGAGCAGAACTTCGGCCCGCACATCGAGCAGAAGTGCGCCGTCTTCGCGGGCTCCGCCGGCAGCGTCTCGTCGTGGAACTCCCGGGCCGTGACCGGGTCGAGTGCCAGGTTGAACTGGTCCTCCCAGCGGAACTCGAAGCGCGCGTCGGACAGCGCGTCGTCCCACTCCTGCGCGCCCGGGTGGCCCTTGGCCAGGTCCGCCGCGTGCGCCGCGATCTTGTAGGTGATGACGCCGGTCTTCACGTCGTCGCGGTTGGGCAGGCCCAGGTGCTCCTTGGGCGTGACGTAGCAGAGCATCGCGGTGCCCCACCAGGCGATCATCGCCGCGCCGATGCCCGACGTGATGTGGTCGTACGCCGGAGCGACGTCCGTGGTCAGCGGGCCGAGCGTGTAGAACGGCGCCTCCTCGCAGATCTCCTGCTGGAGGTCGATGTTCTCCTTGATCTTGTGCATCGGGACATGGCCCGGGCCCTCGATCATCGTCTGCACGTTGTGGCGCTTGGCGATCGTGTTGAGCTCGCCGAGCGTCTTCAGCTCCGCGAACTGCGCCGCGTCGTTGGCGTCGGCGATCGAGCCGGGCCGCAGACCGTCGCCGAGCGAGTAGGTGACGTCGTACGCGGCGAGGATCTCGCAGAGCTCCTCGAAGTTCGTGTAGAGGAAGTTCTCCCGGTGGTGCGCGAGACACCAGGCCGCCATGATCGAGCCGCCGCGCGAGACGATGCCGGTCTTGCGGCGCGCGGTCAGCGGCACGTACGGCAGCAGCACGCCCGCGTGGACGGTCATGTAGTCGACGCCCTGCTCGGCCTGCTCGATGACCGTGTCCTTGTAGATCTCCCAGGTCAGCTCCTCGGCCTTGCCGTCGACCTTCTCCAGGGCCTGGTAGAGCGGCACGGTGCCGATCGGCACGGGGGAGTTGCGCAGCACCCACTCGCGGGTGGTGTGGATGTTGCGGCCGGTGGACAGGTCCATGACCGTGTCGGCGCCCCACTTGGTCGCCCAGGTCATCTTCTCCACCTCCTCCTCGATGGAGGAGGTGACGGCCGAGTTGCCGATGTTGGCGTTGACCTTCACCAGGAACCGCTTGCCGATGATCATCGGCTCGATCTCCGGGTGGTTGACGTTGGCTGGCAGCACCGCGCGGCCCGCCGCGATCTCCTCCCGGACGACCTCGGGCGTGACGTTCTCGCGGATCGCCACGAACTCCATCTCGGGCGTGATCTCGCCCCTGCGGGCGTACGCGAGCTGGGTCACCGCCTGCCCGTCGCGCCCGCGGCGGGGCAGCCGGGGGCGGCCGGGGAAGACCGCGTCGAGGTTCTTGAGCCCGCCGCCGCGCGGCGAGGTGTGCTTGATGCCGTCGTCCTCGGGCCGGACCGGCCGGCCCGGGTACTCCTCGGTGTCGCCGCGCGCGATGATCCAGTTCTCGCGCAGCGGCGCCAGGCCGCGCCGTACGTCGGTGTCCACGGTCGGGTCGGTGTACGGGCCGGACGTGTCGTAAAGGGTCACGTCCTTCCCGTTGGTGAGGTGCACCTGGCGGACCGGCACCCGGAGGTCGGGGCGGGAACCCTCGACGTACCCCTTGTGCCAGCCCGGCGTGCGCTCGCCCGAGCCGGTCGTCTCGTCGTCCGTCCGGACGACCGTCCGGACGTCCGTCTGGTCGTCCGTCTGGTCGGAGGCAGGCGTGCGTGCATCCTGAATGGTCATGAGACCGATCTCCCTACGCCGGCATTACCCGGTAACAGGTTCGGCGGTCGGCGCAGCCTCCTCCCGTACGTACGACGTCGTGTACGCCCGTACGGTGATCAGCGCCCTCTCAGCCCGGTGCTCCGAGCTCCCGCGTGTGCAAAGGTGCCACCACGCTAGCGTCATCCCGGGCGTGCTGAACAGTGGGCCCCCGCTGTTCTTGCGATGATCGGTCGGTGACTTCGACGCAGCAGACCCCCGAACCGCACGGGCACGACGACGAGCACGACGCAGCCCGGAGTGCCGGACCCGGCGCCGGGCGGGGCGGCGGACAGGGGGGCGGGAGCGGCACCGGACACGGGGGCCACGGCGGCGGGCCCGAAGGCCATGGGCACGCGCACGCGCACAGCCACGGCCCCGCCGCGCCCGTCTCACGCCATCTGCGCAAGGTCATCGCCGCCGTCCTGATCCCCTTCGCGACCGCCGTGGTCGTCGGCCTCGTGGTGCTGTGGCCCGGCGGCACCCCGGCCCATCAGCGCACCGGGGTCGGCTTCGACCGGCAGACCGAGCAGGGGAAGGTCGTCGCCGTCGCGCACGTGGACTGCAAGGACGTGAACGCCGCGCAGGTGCCGCCGACCGGCGACACCTCCACGCCGGAGGGGCGCGAGGCGGTCAACGCCCAGCAGGGGCAGTGCGAGAAGGCGACGGTCGAGGTCACCACCGGTCCGGAGAAGGGCCGTCGGTTCACCGAGATCGTGCAGCCGGACGCGCCCCGGCAACTCCACGAGGGCCAGGGCGTGGTGGTCGCGTACGCCCCCGACGCGCCGCGCGACCTGCAGTACTCGGTCACCGATGTGAACCGGAAGGTGCCGATCGCGCTGCTCGCGGGGATCTTCGCGCTGGCCGTGATCCTGGTGGGCCGGATGCGCGGGCTCATGGCGCTGATCGCGCTCGCGGTGAGCTTCCTGGTGCTGACCCTGTTCATCCTGCCCGCGATCCTGCAGGGCTCGAATCCGCTGGTGGTGGCCATCGTCGGGGCCAGCGCGATCATGCTGGCCGCGCTCTACATGTGCCACGGACTGTCCGCCCGCACCTCGGTGGCGGTGCTCGGCACCCTGGTGTCGCTGCTGCTGATCGGGCTGCTCGGCTCGCTGTTCATCGGCTGGGCCTCGCTGAGCGGCAACACCGACGACAACACCGGCCTGATCCACGGTCTCTACCCGAACATCGACATGTCGGGCCTGCTGCTCGCCGGGGTCATCATCGGTTCGCTCGGCGTCCTCGACGACGTGACGGTCACCCAGACCTCGGCGGTCTGGGAACTCCACCAGGCCGACCCGAAGATGGGGCCGCGCGCGCTGTACCGGGCCGGGATCCGGATCGGCCGCGACCACATCGCCTCGGTGGTCAACACCCTGGTGCTCGCCTACGCCGGTGCGGCGCTGCCCCTGCTGCTGCTGTTCTCGATCGCGCAGAGCAGCGTGGGGACGGTGGCCAACAGCGAGCTGGTGGCGGAGGAGATCGTGCGGACCCTGGTCGGGTCGATCGGACTCGTCGCCTCCGTGCCGGTCACCACCGCTCTGGCGGCCCTGGTGGTGTCGGCGGACCGGCCGGCCGGCGGACCGTCGGCCCCGGCCGGAACGACCGGTCGGAGCCGGGGCGGGCGGCGACGCCGCGCCAAGTGAGCCGTCCGGCCGGCCGGTTCGTACGACCGGCCGGTCCGGCGCTCTCAGCCGGCGTTCTCCTCAACCCTCGTGCTCCTCGATCCGCGTGCTCCTCAGCCCGCGTTCTCCTCGGCCAGGATCCGGCCGAGCGCAGCCTCGAGGTTGTCCTCGAAGTCGCCCAACGTCCGTTCCTGGCCCAGCGGTACGAGCTTGTCCGTGCGATCGAGGAACGCGACCAGCGGCGGCGCGCTCGCCCGGAACAGCGCGCGGTCGGCACCGACCTGGAGCCGGATCATCACGTCGGAGAGGCCCTCGGGATCGGTCGGCGCGATGTGCACATCGCCGTCCCCGCTCGGCCCGTTGATCCCGTCGAGCAGCAGCTCGCGGCCGAACGCCCAGGTCACCGGCGCGTCTCCGGGCAGGTGGAACGTCATCCGCACCGCATAGGGATCACGGGTCTCGTATCGCAGTTCCACCGGGATCCTGAAGGAGAGCTCCTCCGAGACGAGGAAGCTCATCAGGACCTCGGCCTGAACCGTCTCTCGCATCATGCACCCCGCAGTAGATGAAGCAGTTGTGTAAACACGCTGCTGAAAGCTGTGGTCGAAACGGCCAGGAATGATCCCCCATGGCCCTCTTGACGCAATCGTGCTGTAAGCGCTAGCAGATCACAAGGAGTGATTTTTCAGATACTGATAGAGAACGCGAGGGAGCTGAAGAGCTTTCCGATCTCGTTCTGTAGCCGCTCGATAGCGGGCAGCAACCGTTCTTCCTGGTGAAGGGGGAGGGAAATCGCCATCGCGGCGGCCGTACTGCCCGCCGTGATGGGGATGGCGGCACAGACTGTGCCGAGCGCATATTCCTGGCGCTCCACCAGGGGCTCCATTCGCCCCATAGCACCCAAACGGTCTAAAAGGGACCGCCGGTTACGCACCGTATACGGCGTGATGGCTTCCACCGGATGGCGGTCGAGGTGGTCTTGACGACTCTTCAGATCCAGTTGACTCAGCAGACACTGGCCGATCGCGTGCGCGTGGCCGGTCTCCCGGAAGTCCGCCCACTCCTCGACGGCGGGGGCCGCGGGGGTGTCGGCGACGGCGACGAGCTCGATCTCGCCCTCGCGGTAGATGGCGAAGTAGACGGGCACCCCGATGGAGTCCCGCCAGTGGGCGAGCGAGTCTTCGATCTTGGTGCGACGATTCTGCAGATCTCCGCCGCCGATCAGACGGCTCGCGGCGTCGCCGAACACGAACACACCCTTCTCACGGCGCAGATAGCCCTCGTGCGTCAGGGTGCGGAGCAGGTGGTACGCGGTGGGAAGCGGCAGACCCGCCTCGCGCGCCAGCTGTTTGGCGGGGGCCCCGTCCTCGTGGGAGCCCACGGCCTCCAGCAGTCTCAGCGCCCGTTGCACCGAACCGATCAGGGTAGGCGCAGCGGGCTGCGAAGCAGTGGCCAAAGGTCACCCCCAGGCGTGTCGACGGATGCCGTCGCATCCGCCCGCAGGGGCCGCCCCCGCGCGCCCGCCGCGCCCGTGGGACCGGTACGGGGTCCGGTGGCGGACCCGTCCGGGAACAGACGCGGTCACGCTCATTGGTACAGGGGATTACGCCTGTGGTTCCCGGGGCGGCAGAGGATTTCCACTCTAATGGCAGGCCCAACGGGCGTACTCGGTTTCGACCTGCGGGTTCCCTCGCCCGGGCTAATCCGGAGCCACTGGTTCATACCAGCGGGTAACTCGTGATACGAGCGGCGGGGCGTCCGACGGACGCCCCGCTCCACACCTCGGGTCGCTCAGCCAGAGCCGGGGAGGCCCGCCGAGCGGGAGGTCACCAGTCCTCGCGCGAACCCGAGGACGAGGAGGTGAACTTCCGGACCACGAAGATCAGTCCGCCGACCAGGGCCACGAAGAGCAGCAGCTTGAACAGCACGCCGACCACGAAGCTCAGGATGCTGGTGATCAGGCCGCCGAAGACGACCAGTGCGATGACGGGTATGGCGATCCACTTCACCCACCACGGCATCCCCGCGAGAATCTCCTTCACCGCCATTGCGCTTACCTCATCTCCGAAGAGAGCGGGCCGATCAGGCTCCGCCGTCCGATCCGTCGGCGCCCTTCGCGTCCGACACCTCGATGCTAGGCGCGCCGACCAAGCGAACGGGGGCCTCGCAGCCCCTGCTCTCCCCTGATCCGCCCCCTAGGGGATGCGGGCCCTCCGGTGCCTCCCGCCTCCGGGACGCCCGGCCGCGGAACGGGTGCCCTCATCCCTCCGGCGGCGAGAACACCACCATGACCCGCAGGTCCTCGGTGATGTGGTGGAAGCGGTGCGGCTCCCCGGCCGGCACGAAGACCACGCTGCCCCGGGCCACCTGCGTCGTCTCGGTCCCCACGGTGATCGCGGCCCGGCCGCTCACCACGAAGTACACCTCGTCCTGGCCGTGCGGCGCCTGCGGGTCGAGCTGCCCGGCGTCCAGCGCGTACAGGCCGACGGACATGCTCCGCTCCCGCAGGAACTGGAGGTAGGCGCCGTCGTTGGCGGCGCGCTCCGCCTCGAGTTCATCCAGTCGGAATGCCTTCATGTCCGTTCGCCCCTGCCCTTGGCCAGATCCTGTCTGCCACGATCTGACACATGAAGAATTTCGTCGTCAAGACGCTCGCGAACGCGGGCGCCCTCGCTGTCGCCATCTGGCTGGTGGACAAGATCACCCTGACCGGGACCAGCACCGGCAAGAAGGCGTGGACCCTCATCCTCGTCGCCCTCGTCTTCGGCCTGGTGAACTTCCTGGTGAAGCCGGTCGTGAAGCTGCTCACGTTCCCGCTCTTCATCCTGACCCTCGGTCTGATCACCCTGGTCGTCAACGCGCTGATGCTGCTCCTGACGTCCTGGCTGGCCGACAAGCTCGACCTGAGCTTCCACGTGGACGGCTTCTGGACCGCCGTGCTCGGCGGCCTGATCATCTCCGTCGTCTCCTGGGCGCTGAACGTCGTCCTGCCCGACGGCGACTGAGGCCGGCCGCTCCATGACCTACCGCGTCTGTTTCGTCTGCACGGGCAACATCTGCCGCTCGCCGATGGCCGAGCACGTCTTCCGCGCGCGCGTGGCGGAGGCCGGGCTCGCCGACGCGGTGACGGTGGACAGCGCGGGCACCGGCGGCTGGCACGAGGGGGACGGCGCCGACCCGCGTACGGTCGCCGTCCTCGACGCGCACGGCTACGGTTCCGCGCACTCCGCCCGGCGGTTCCGCGCCTCCTGGTTCCCCGCGCTCGACCTGGTCGTCGCCCTCGACGAGGGCCATCTCCGGGACCTGCGCCGGCTCGCCCCCACCCCCGAGGACGCCGCGAAGGTACGGCTGCTGCGCGGGTACGACCCCGCCGCGGGCGCCGACCTCGACGTGCCCGACCCGTACTACGGCGACCGCGCCGGTTTCGAGGAGTGCCTGGAGCTGGTGGAGGCGGCGAGCGAGGGCCTGCTCGCGGCCGTACGGGACGCGGTCGCCGACCCCGTCGAAAGGCGGCCCGCATGAGCGCCCCCACACCCCACGACGCCACGCCCCACGACTCCGGTCCGCACGGGCCCGTGCCCCACCTCGGCACCGGCGAGGGCACCCGCGCGGTCCGGGCCGGGCTCCCCGAGCCCGTGAAGTACGAGCCCACGCTGCCGGGACCGGTGTTCGCCGCCCATTTCCACCTCCCCGGCGAGCCGACCGGCCCGTACACCTACGGCCGCGACGAGAACCCCACCTGGACCCATCTGGAACGCGCCATCGGCGAGTTGGAGGCACCGGGGGAGAGCGGCGTCGAGACGCTGGTGTTCGCCTCCGGGATGGCCGCCATCTCCGCCGTGCTGTTCTCCCAGCTGCGCGCCGGTGACGCCGTCGTCCTGCCCTCCGACGGCTACCAGGCCCTGCCGCTGGTGCACGAGCAGCTGCGCGCGTACGGGATCGAGGTCCGCACCGCCCCGACCGGCGGCGACGCCCAGCTCGCCGTCCTCGACGGGGCGAAGCTGCTGTGGCTGGAGACCCCGTCCAATCCGGGGCTCGACGTGTGCGACCTGCGCCGGGCGGTCGCGGCCGCGCACGCGGCGGGGGCCCTGGTCGCCGTCGACAACACCCTGGCCACCCCGCTCGGGCAGCGCCCGCTCCAGCTCGGCGCGGACTTCTCGGTGGCCAGCGACACCAAGGGCATGACCGGACACGGCGACGTCCTGCTCGGCCATGTCAGCTGCCGGGCCCCGGAGCGGGCCGCCGAGGTGCGCCGCTGGCGCAAGATCGTCGGCGCCGTCCCGGGACCGATGGAGGCATGGCTGGCGCACCGCTCGCTCGCCACCCTCCAGCTGCGCGTCGACCGGCAGTGCGGCACCGCGCTCGCGCTCGCCGAGGCGCTGTCCGGCCACCGGGCGGTGACCGGACTGCGCTACCCGGGCCTGCCCGGCGACCCCTCGCACGAGGTGGCCGCCCGGCAGATGCGGCGCTTCGGCTCCGTCGTCTCCTTCGTGCTGCCCGACCGGGAGCGGGCCGACCGCTTCCTGGACGCGCTGCGCCTGGTCGACGACGCGACCAGCTTCGGCGGGGTGCGGTCCACGGCCGAGCGGCGCGGCCGCTGGGGCGGCGACGCGGTGCCGGAGGGCTTCGTGCGCTTCTCGGTCGGCGCGGAGGATCCCGAGGATCTGATCGCGGACGTCCTGAGGGCGCTCGACAAGGCCGTCGGCTGACCGGTCCCGGCCCCGCACACCCCCGGGCGGGGGCGTTCCGAGCCTCCCCCCTCGTGGCTCGGAACGCCTCCGTCCTCCCCCGCGGTTCCTGGCGGACAACCGCCTGAACAAGGCTAGTTGACTGTGCGTCAGTGTCCAATCACGGTAGCGGCAGGAAGCTATCGACTTATTTATAGTTGGACCGTCCTGAGGCGCCGAGTCCGGTATCCCCGGCTCCGCCCGAGTCGCACGGCCGCACCGGCCGGGAGGGGGCGGAGATGGATCTGACCCTGCTGCGCACGTTCGTGATGGTGCACCGGGCCGGTTCCTTCACCCGGGCCGCCGCGCTCCTCGGTCTCTCCCAGCCCGCGGTCACCAGCCAGATCCGCACCCTGGAACGCCAGCTGGGCCGCCCGCTGTTCCTCAGACAGGCCCGCGGCGTCACCCCCACCACCGTCGGCGACGAGCTGGCCCAGCGGGCCGCCCCGCACCTGGACGCCCTGGTCGAGATCACCGAGCGCGGTCTCGACGAGCGCGACGGCATCCGCACCCTGCACGTCGCCGGGCCGCCCGAGTTCGTGTCCGCCCGGGTGCTGCCGGCGCTGACCCCGCTGGTCGCGCAGGGCTTCGCGGTCCGCGCCTCGCTGCTCTGCGACCCGACGGAGACCCTCGACGGGCTCGCCGCGGGCCACCACGACCTGGCCGTCGCCACCGCCCGGCCGCGCGGCGGGCTGTTCGCCGCCACCCCGCTCTGCGACGAGGAGCACGTCCTGGTCGCCGCCCCCCGCTGGGCCGCCCGGCTCTCCCCCGACGTGCTCCTGAACAAGGGCGCCGTCGTCCTGGAACAGCTCCCGGTCGTCGAGGTGCACGAGTCGCTGCCGTTCGTCACCCGCTACTGGACGGCCGTCTTCGAGTCGAAACCGGCCGCCGCCGCCACCGTGATCGCCCCCGACCTGCGGGCCGTCCTGGAGTGCGCCGCTTCCGGCGCCGGGCTCGCGGTGCTCCCGCGCTACCTCTGCGAGGCCGATCTGGCGGCCGGCCGGCTGGTCGCCCTGCTCGACCCGCCGGTGCCGCCGCTGCGCACCTACTTCCTGGTGGTCCGCACCGGCACGCTCGCCCTGCCGCACATCCTGCGCGCCCACGAGCGGCTGCTGCGGGCCGCGGGGGACTGGTGAGTTCCGGGCATACCGGCGCGTCGCGCGAGTTCCGGGCGTCCGGGCGTTTCAGGACGGCGGGGACGGGCCATTTTCCTTCCATGACCGAACGACCCGTGGTCAAGCGCACCGCACGCGCCATCCTGCTCGACGGGGACGACCTGATCCTCATCAAGCGCACCAAGCCCGGTATCGATCCGTACTGGGTGACTCCAGGCGGCGGGGTCGAGTCCTCCGACGCGACCGTCGTCGACGCCCTGCACCGCGAGGTCCACGAGGAACTCGGCGCCAAGATCGTGGACGTGGTGCCCTGCTTCGTCGACACCGTCGAACACCTCGTGGACGGCGGCGTCTCCGGGGTGAAGGTCCAGCACTTCTTCGTCTGCCGGCTGGAGTCGATGGACTTCGCGCAGCGGCACGGCCCCGAGATGGACGAGCCGGTCGGCGAGTACGAGATCGTCCGGGTGCCCTTCAGCCGCGTCGGGATCGCCGCCGTGCACCTCGTCCCGCTGTCGCTGCGCCACTACCTGGACGGCAACATCGAGGGCGTCCGCGCCATGCACGCGCCCGACCTGGGCTGACCCACCTGGAACCGCAGCCCGACCGCAGTCCGACCGCACCCGGCCCGGGCCGCCCAGGACCGCCCGCCCGGCCCCGACGACGGGGCCGGGCCTGTCGTCATGAGGCCGGTGCGAGTTCGCCGAGGTAGTCGTGCCGGATCCGGTCGGTGGGGATGCCGACGCCCTTCAGGGCGTCGACCCCGCTGCGGATCATGCCGAGCGGCCCGGACAGATAGGCGTCGTACTCGGCCCACGGCCCGTAGCGGCGCACGGCGTCCGGCAGCCGCCCCTCGTCCTCGGTGACCGGCCGGACCGCCAGCCACGGGAAGGTCTGCTGGAGCCGCATCATCGTGTCGATGTCGTACAGGTCGTGGCCGCTGCGGGCCCCGTAGAACACCTCCACCGGACGCCGGTCGCCGTGTTCGGCCACGTCCTCGACCAGGGCCTTGATCGGCGCGATCCCGGTGCCGCCGCCGAGACAGAGCAGCCCGTTGTCGGTGGAGTGGTCGACCGTCATCGACCCGGCCGGCGGTCCGAGCCGCAGCACGTCGCCCGGCCGGGCCCGGTGCACCAGGGCGTTGGACACCCAGCCCGCCGGCACCGCCTTGACGTGCAGCGAGAGCAGCCCGTCCGCCCGGGGCGCCGAGGCGAAGGAGTAGTGCCGCCATATCCGCGGCCACCACGGAGTTTCGAGCGTCGTGTACTGCCCGGCCAGGAACGGGTACGGCTGGTCGGGGCGCAGCGTGATCACGGCGACGTCAGGAGTGCGCAGATCGTGGCTGACCACCTCGGCCTGCCACCAGGCGGGCGCGTGCTGCTCGTTCTCGGCCGCCGCGTCGATCATGATCTGCGAGATCGTCGTGTACGTCCGCACCCAGGCCGCCTCGGTCTCCGGGTCCCAGACCTGCTCGGCATACCTCTCCAGGGCGCCGAGCAGGGCCTCGCCGACGGCCGGGTAGTGCTCGGAGCGGGTGCCGTACTTCCGGTGCCCGCGCCCGAGGTTGCGCAGGTAGTCGGTCAGCACCTCGGTGTTGTCCAGGTGCTCGGCCGCCGTGAGCAGCGCCTTGAGCAGCCGGTCGCGCTGGGTGTCCATGGCGGCCGGGAACATCGCGCGCAGATCGGGGTACCGGGTGAACAGCAGCGCGTAGAAGTACGAGGTCACCCGCTCCGCCGTCGGCCCGATCTCGTCGAGCGTCCGTCTGATCAGAACCGCGTCACGGGAGGGCGCCGGGCCCTCACCTGACTCGGCCGCACCTGACTCGGCCGCACCTGACTCGGCCGCACCCGCGTCGGCGGGCTCTGGCATCGGCCCCGGGACGGCCGGAAGAGCGGCCGGTATTCGGGGCGGCGCATCCATGGCCGCAGCCGGAGCATCCGTCATGTTCCTTGCCTCCCCGCAGTCGGCCTCCGTATGCGCAGAATGGCAGTCCGGTGGTGGGCACGGGCAGAAAGTGGGATTCCCGGTGATTCGCCCGCTCCGGGCGGCTAGGCTGCGCCCTTTCGGACCATCGCGTACGCCTCGCGCAGATCGCCGCCCGTGTAGCTGTGCCGGGCCAGGCCCGCGAGATGGTGGTCGGCATTCACGGCCACGGTCTCCGGCACGATCGCGAACAGTTCGGCGTCGGACATCGAGTCGCCGTACGCGACGCAGTCGGCCGGATCGATCCCGAAGCGCCGGCAGAGTTCCGCCGCGATCCGCACCTTCGCCGCCGCGTCGAGGATGCCGGGCCGGTGGATCGGCGCGGTGAACGGCACGGCGGGCCAGCGGGAGCCGTGCGCCGCGTCGACGCCCCAGTCGAGGAGGCGCTCGACGAAGAAGTCCGGGGACAGCGAGATGACCGCGCAGCGCCCGCCCTCGGCGTGAATGTCCGCCCACACCTCACGGATCCCGGTCAGCCACGGTGCCTGCTCGAACGCGGCCGTGACCTGCTCCGGCGTGAGCTCGGCCCAGAGCGCGTGGGCCCGTACGGCGAACTCGTCCGGGCGCAGCCCGCGCCCCAGGAAGTCCCGCTCGAGGCGCGCGATCTCCTCGCTCAGCCCGAGCTGCCGGGAGATCTCCACCGCCGCCGCCGAACCACGGATCAGCGTGCCGTCGAGATCGAAGAGATGCAGCCGCCGTCCTGCGCTCAGAGTCGTCATGTACGCCGAGGCTAGTACGCGGGCTTACTCCCGCGAGCAGACGCGGGGGACGGGTGCCGTTCGGCACCGTGTTTCACGTGAAACATCTCCAGCGGCCCGTACGGCGGGCGCTCCTCGTCGTCCATGTGGCGGTCTCGGTGGCGTGGCTCGGCCTCAGTCTGGGGCTGCTCACTCTCGGGATCACCGCCTACACCACCCAGGACCTCTCCCTCACCCAGGCGTCCTACCGCGCCATGAAGGTGTTCGCCGACTGGCTGCTCGCCCCGGTCGCCCTGGTGACCTTCGGCAGCGGTCTGGTGCTCTCGCTGGGCACGCCCTGGGGGCTCGCCCGGCACCGCTGGGTCTGGATCAAGTTCTGGCTGACCCTGGCCACCGCCACGGCGACGATCTTCGCGCTGCGCCCGGAGATCTCCCACGCGGCGGCGGCCGGAGTCCCGGACAGCAGCCTGGTCGCCGCACCCGTGGTGTCCACCACCGCCTATCTCTTCATGACCGCGCTCTCGGTGCTCAAGCCCTGGGGGCTCACCGCGCGCGGCCGTCACCTGCGGCGATCCGCCTCCCGCAAGCCGGCCGGGCCCGCGCCGGGAACCCCGTCCGAGCGTCAGGACCAGTTCTCGTAAAGAGCTGGACGGGGCCCATCGGGTCGGACAGCCTGATCACCATGCCCCTCACGCACCCCTCGCTCGACCAGCTCCCGATCCGCCGCCTCACCTTCGACGACCTCCTCGCGTGCGCCGATCTCTCCGAGGACCGGGGCTGGCTCCGGGAGGAGCACAAATGGCGGCTGCTGCTCGCCGCCGGAGTGGGGTACGGCATCGACGACCCGGCCGGGAAGGGCCTGGTCACCGCCTGCGTGGTCACCTCGTACGGCCCCGGGCCCGCGGGTCCCGGCTTCGCCGCGATCGGCATGGTCCTGGTCGCCGAGCGGTACGCCCGCCGGGGCGTCGGGCGACGGCTGATGCGCCACGTCCTCGCGGAGGCCGGGGACACCCCGCTCAGCCTCCATGCCACCCGCAACGGCCAGCCGCTCTACGAGGAGCTGGGCTTCACGGAGATCGGGCGGGCGGAGATGCTGAAGGGACGGTTCACCGCCGCCGAACCCGCGCCCGAGCGCACCGTCCGGCCCGCCACCGCCGAGGACCTGCAGCAGGTGCTGCGCCTGGACCACGAGATCTTCGGCGCCGACCGCACCCACATGATCACCCGGCTGCCCGCCTTCGCCGACCATCTGCGGGTCGCCGAGGAGCACGGCGAGATCAGCGGCTTCGGCGCGCTCTGGCCCAACATGGACACCCATGTCATCGGCCCCCTGATCGCCCGCGACCCGGCCACCGCACAGGCCCTGGTGGCCTCCCTGGCCGCCGCGTCGGACCGGCCGCTGCGCACCGACGTCGACCGGACCCACACCGCACTGGTGACCTGGCTGAAGGCGAACGGCCTGGAGCAGATCGCCACCAACGCGGTCATGGCCCGTGGGCTTCCGGAGCTGCCGGGCGACGGCGGGCGGCGCTTCGCCCCGCTGACGGTCGCCGCGGGCTGACCGGGGCGCGGAGCCCGAGCGCAATTAATTGCACACGCGGACTTTTGCGCCTCATCGACTACCCTGAAAACGGCCCCTCCGGGCCAGGACCGGTGAGGAAGCGAGGAGCGAGATGACCGCGACGGACCCCGCCCTGACGGCGCTCTCCCAGGGCTGGTGCGCCCTGTCCCTGCTGCACGGCAGGATCGAGGCGCACATCGAGCGCGCCCTGGAGTCCGGGCACCGTCTCAGCGTCCGTGAGTTCTCGCTCCTGGACGTGCTCAGCCGCCAGCACGACGGCCCCGGCGGCCATCTCCAGATGAAGCAGGTCGCCGACGCCGTGGTGCTCAGCCAGAGCGCCACCACCCGGCTGGTGACCCGGCTCGAGGACCGCGGGCTGCTCACCCGGTATCTGTGCGCCACCGACCGGCGCGGCATCTACACCGATGTCACCGAGGCCGGCCTGCGACTCCTGGACGAGGCCCGCCCCACCAATGACACGGCGCTGCGCGAGGCGCTCGACGAGGCCGCCCTGAACCCCGAGCTCGCACCGTTCGTGCGGGTCCTCGAAGGCCCCGCCGTCCCTGCCTGAGACCCGCGTGACGACGGGCCGTAGCCTGCCCACCATGAGCGATCTCGACATCAGGCCCGCGCGGCGGGAGGACCTGCCCGCCATCGTCGCCATGCTCGCGGACGACCCCCTGGGGGCGCAGCGCGAGTCGCCCGACGACCTCACCCCGTACCTCACCGCCTTCGACCGGCTGTCCGAGGACCCGAACCAGCTCCTGGTCGTCGCCGAGCGCGCGGGCCGGGTGGTCGGCACGCTCCAGCTGACCCTGGTGCCGGGGCTCTCCCGGAAGGGCATGACCCGTTCGATCGTCGAGGCGGTACGCATCCACGCCGACGAGCGGGGCAGCGGTCTCGGCACCCGGTTCATGGAGTGGGCGATAGAGGAGTCCCGCGACCGGGGCTGCGGACTGGTGCAGCTGACCTCGGACGCGAGCCGCGTCGACGCGCACCGCTTCTACGAGCGGATGGGCTTCGAGCGCTCGCACCTGGGCTTCAAGATGAATCTCTGAGCTTCCGGCTTTCCGAGCGGGCCGGTGGGCGCTGTTTCACGTGAAACAGCGCCCTTTGCCGTTCCCGCCGGTCAGAGACCGCGCCAGCCCGCCTGGTCGACGCCGCCGGGCACGGCGTCACCCTGCTCGTACGGCTCCCGGGTGAAGACGAACGAGCCGAGGTCGAGATGGCTCACCGAGCCGTCCGGCCGCCGCACCACCCGCAGGGTCTCGCCCTGGTAGTAGCCGTCGAGGCCGATCCAGCCACCGTCGGGCAGCGCCCGGAAGGAGGCCCGCCGCCCGGCGCCCTTCAGCGGCTCCAGGCTCACCGACCGGTCGGCGCCGATCCGCAGGCCGTACGGGTAGGTGCCCCAGTACCAGGGGCCGGTGAGCGCGAGGAGTTCCTGGTCGACCTCGGCCGCGGGAAGGGGCTTCCAGGGCTCCGGAATCCGGGGTTCGGCCTCCGCCACGATCTGGAGAAGATCGGCCGCCACAGCGCCGACGAGCGGCCCTGACGTGGCATTGGCGAGACACACGGCGGCGAGTCCGTCCTCGGCGCTCACCCAGAGGCAGGCGACGAAGCCCGGCAGCGAGCCGGTGTGCCCGAAGAAGGTCCGGCCGTCCTTGCGGAGCAGCTGGAGGCCGAGGCCGTAGCCGCCCGCCGGGTCACCGGCCGCCGGGGGCACGGAGGGCACCCGCATCTCCTCGACGGAGGAGTGCCGCAGCACCCGGTCGTCGCCCTCGGCGAGGAACACGGCGAACCGCTGGAGATCGGCGACGGTCGACCAGAGCTGTCCGGCGGCGGTCATCAGGCCCAGATCCTGGGCGGGTTCGGGCAGCATCACATCGGCCCAGGGATGCACGGCCCAGCCACCGGCGGCGGGAGCGACCGGCTCGGTGGTCGTACGGTCGAGCCCCAGCGGCTCCAGGATCTCGGTGCGCAGCGCCTGCGCCCAGGAGACTCCGCGCACCGCCTCGATCAGCGAACCGAGCAGGGTGTAGCCGGGGTTGGAGTAGTGGTGCAGCCGGCCGGTCGGGTGCACCAGCGGCCGCTCCCCCAGCACATCGGCCAGTTCCGGGCGGTCGGTGCCCGGCGTCCGCTCCCACCACGGCGCGGGCGTCTCGGCGGCGAGCCCGGCGCTGTGGCCGAGCAGCTGAGCGATCGTCACCTCGCCCACCCCGGTGCCCGGAAGGTGCTTCTCCAGCGGGTCGTCGAGCCCGATGAGCCCTTCATCGCGCAGCCGCATCACGAGCACCGCGGTGAACACCTTGGTGATCGACCCGATCCGGTACTGGGTGAGGCCGTCGGCCGCGTGCCCGTCGACACAGGTCCGCGCCCCGACCCAGACCGGCTCCCCCTCCCGCACCACTCCACCGACCAGGGACGGGGCCCGCCCCTCGGCCTGGGCGACGGCGATCCGGTGAAGCAGAGCACGCTCGGTGCCGGGCAACAGTGCTGCAGACAAAGGACTCATGCCCCCCATCATGCCGACGTCGGCAGCCCCGTTCGATCGCTTTACCGCCGCGCCCCCGGCTTACTCGGCGTCGAGCTGGTGATCGGCCCAGACATAGCTCTCCGGCAGCAACTCGGCCACCGGCACCGCCCGGACGTCTCCCCCTGAGCCCACGATGACGGTGAGCGCCGGGAAATAGTCGAGCATCACCTGTCGGCACCGCCCGCACGGCGGCACGATTCCCCGGTCCCGGTCCCCGACGGCGACGACCGTGTCCAGCGGATACGCCCCCTGCGCGGCGGCCGCACCGATGAGCACCAGCTCCGCGCAGGGCCCGCCGGTGAAATGATAGGCGTTCACCGCGGTGACGATCCGCCCGTCCCGCGCCCGCCCGGCGGCCGCCATGGTGTGGTTGTCGCCCTGGCACCGGGTCCGCGCGACGTGGGCGGCGGCGTCGATGAGCTCGTGGTCCACGGGGTGCTGTGCTGCGGTCATCTTTCCCGCCTTCGGTCCGATGTGAGGTGTGTAGGTTCTCACTTTCGGTGTCATGCGCCGACGCTATGACCTGGAGGTTCCCCTCCAGTCTCACGACGTGTCGGCAGGCGGCTGTCTCAGATCGATGTCATTTCCTCAGACTGCCCAGCCGGCTGCGCCGGACCTCATGAACCTGCATCGGCGGCCGTCCGTTCCATCCACTCCCGCACCTTCACTGCTTGCTCGATGCGGTTGACGATGTCCTTCTTGGACGCCGTATCCAAGCTCTCCGGGATCTTGTCGAAGGTGTCGGGAAGGACATCGATCAGACCCCAGATCTGTTCGCCGGTGCTGACGGTCAGCAGTTGCTGGCACCTCCACTGCAGCGGCGTCTCGGGACGGTGCGTGAGCCGCTGCACGAGTGTCGGGAACAGGTAGTGCGTCGCCTCTGCGGCAAGGTGCTCTTGGAGCCAGTCGACCGGGAGACGCTGGCTGAAGCTGTGCGTGGCGGCCTCTTGGGCCAGGTCCAGGAGCTGAGCGGTGTCGACGGCCCGGACGGTGCGGGGAAGGGTCGGGGTCATGTCGCGATGATGCCAAGAAGCCCTCGGAACACCGAGAGGTCGGCGGGGTCGGGTTGCAATCTGTCAAGGAACTCGGCCCAGGCTTTGTCGAACTCGCCGGAGGTCACCCTTCCACGGACGGTTCGCCGTTTATGCGGATCCATTCGTGGATGGTCTCGATGGCGTCGAGAAGGTCCTGGAAGGTGCAGAGATCCCGGTGCTGTTGTCGGACCTGGCCTGTTGCCATGTCCCCGTACTCAAGCTCGGCTTCCCCGCTGCTCCAGACGATGAGCACGCCGACGAAGTCATCGTTTTCGAGCGTCATCCAGGTGCTGTTCTTGGTTCGGCCGTCTTCGGGCGACTGCTGGACCGCACCCGTGATTCCGCAGGATTGCAGGCGTTCCTCATGCTCGGCGAACCAGGCCTGGAGCCTCTCCGGCAGTTCGACCGATATGGGCTGCTTTTCTTCGCTTTGCCTCATGGCTGGGCGATGAACCCTGCGGATCGGTCGAGCTGGAAGGGAGATCCGGCCTTGGTTGGTTCCCAGCCTCGGTCCCGTGCTTCTCGGATGCTGGCAGCAACGTGGGCTGGGCGGATGGGCACTGCCTCGGCACCCACCCAGTTGCTGGGATGGGCCTGGCCGCTGGTGACGATCAAGGTCGCGCCCGACTGGCTGCCGCTGGCCGCTTCAACTGCATAGGTCATCGGTGTCCAGCAGAGTCCCTGCATGTAGGAGGGCTTCCTGCGGATCCGCCAGCGGTACTCGATCCCGTCAACGGTTATGCGCCGGGAACCCTTCTTGTTCAGCGCCATCTTCGCCTCCTGCGCCGTTGGAATCTGATGTGTCGCCGCGGTCGCGAAAAGCAGGTTGTACGCGAACGTACCGAACGTTATCGCCGACAAGCACCTTCGGGCTACGGATGGGTTGATCAGCCCATAAGTTGGTGTCAGTGCCGAGCGACCCGGCGCATCGCACCCACCCCGGGTGCACTCACCGCGATCGGAGAGCACCGTGAAGAACAGCCCGCTATGGCGAGTGGTTGACAACGAGAGCGGTACCCAGTCCATCGTCAGCACGCCCTCCGAGGCGGTCGCGTTCGTCAACAGCCGGTTCGACACCGATGACGACGACGAACCCTTCAGCATCACCGAGGTCGGCTCTCTCCTTCCGAAGCCACTCGAGATCATCACCGCATGGGCCGCCGAGAAGGACGGTGAGCGAACCGACGGGCGTACTGCCCCGATCACCATCAGGCCGGTTGTGACGGACAACGCCAGCGAGTGCGACGACGTCGTGCTCTGGGGCGACGTGTACGTCTCCTGGGACCACGACATGTACACCGTCGAGGAGCCAGACAGTTCCGTGTACAGCGAGGCTTACAGCGCAACCGAGTTGAGTGCGATCCTCGACGAGTACGCCGACGACTATGAGTACGCGCCTGAAGGGCCTGAAGGGCCCGACAGCCACAGGTGGCCGAAACCGGAAGAGTTGATCACCTACGGCGCCCAGGAGTGTGCCAAGCGGTTCGGGCACCTCGACGACGACGCCCTGCTGTGGCTCGCTGCCACCCGCATCACGCTCGCCGTGTGGCGCAACACACCCGTCGAGAACTGGCATGCCGGGAAGAGTCCGCTCCACGACGGCACAATGATGCGGATCAACACGGCAACCACCCGACTCGTGCGCTCGATGCTGTCGTTCGACCATGTCGACTGGATCGGTCTCGGTCTCGCGATCGTCAACCCGTCCCGGGTTCTACCGACAGGGCAGTCCGTACTCGAGCTCGGGCTGGCCTGCCACAACCCTGACGACCCGGCGCACGAGGTTGATCCGCGAGAAGAACTCGCGGAGATGGCGCAGGTCGCGATCTCATGGGGGCGAAGGCACTGCCTTCACGAGAAGGAGTTCGGCCTGCGAACCCTGATCGAATCCTTCTGTGCGTCCGACAATGGCTGGTTCGGAGCACCGAGTTGGGGGCGCATCGTCGATCGGTTCCTTACGGCTGTCGACGACCGGGAGAATGCGCACTGGCGCATGCGCCGGGACGAGGCTTGGTTCGACGAGTGGTTCACCAACCGGCCGGCCGACATTGCGGACACCACGGAATTTCGTCGGCTGCTCCTTGCCGGGCCCGACCTGCTTTCCGAGGAGGCCGCCGAATGGTGCGTGGATGGTGCCATCGGCTACGTCTGCCAGGACGACCACGCGAACGACTGCTGGCGGTGCGGTATCCCGCTGGCAACGGAGTCCCCCAACGAGTGAACGGCATCGGCAGCATGGTGCGCGTGATTGCCGGGCTGGTGGCATCAGGCGAGTTCGACGGGGTGTTTCGGCGCATTGCCGACCCGGAATGATCATGCCACGTCTCAGGGCATCGTGTTGTCCTGCATCTTTCGAATGGCCTTGAGCACCTTCTTCCCCAGGGGAGTGAGCGTCATGGGCCTACCGCGTTCCGCCCGGACCAGGAGTGGTCCACCGAGTTCTCGTTCGATCCGGTTGATCTGTGCGACGAGGGTGAACGTGTTGAGGCCGAGGCCGCTCGCTGCGGCACCGAGGCTGGGGTAGTCAGATGCAGCCGCGAATCGGCTCAACCGTTCGCTGGCCCCCTGGCCGCCGAGTGCCGGCCGGAGGATGCTTGGTGCTCGGCTGGCCTGGTCGATTGCCCGAAGTACCTGGCTGTGACTGGATCCTCCGCGTGGTCGCAGCGGAACGTTGTGGGTCTTGGCCCAGCGGGCCATGTTCGCGGTGCTCATGCCAGCTTCTCGGGCGAGGTCCGGCAGGGTCCGGCGGCGGTGGACGTACTGCTCGATGAGCCAGGCCCGTTCGACGGTGCCGCGGCGCTTGTAGTCCTTGGGGCCCTCGCGGAGCGGGATGCCGTACTCCTTGGCAGGGTCGGTCAGCACTCTGCGGGAGAAGCCGGTGAGGGTGGCGATCTGCTGGAGGGACCGGTGTTCGTCAAGGTAGAGCCGGGTGAAGCGCTCTGCCGGAATGGCTTGCCGGGCCTGCTGCCGGATGCGGCCGGCGGCCCTGGCGGTGCTCTTCGTCAGCGGGGGTGCAGGGGCTGGATATTCGTCGAGGACATGTCGGATGGCTTCGACGGTCGTGCCCAGAACCTGGGCGGCGTGCTGAACAGGGTGCTGGCGTTCGCGGACAAGCTGGTGCAGGCGGGGTAGGTCGACGTGTGCCGGATCGGGGCCGGGAAGGGAGAGCCCTGCCAGCAGGGTGGCGGGCGGCTGCCAGGTCATGGGCTCGTCGTGGATGTGATGTGAGGCCAGGAAGTTGAGGGCTTCCTGCTGGAGGGCGTGCGCGAGTTCAGGGGTCTGAAGCGCAGTGAACCGCAGGGACGTCGCCCGGAACTCTGCGCTGTCGGGACCGCCCAGGTCGTCGGGGGCAGACTCGGCGGGCAGGCCGCTGAGACGTTGGAAGAGCTGGCTGCGTGCGATGCGTTCGCGCCGTCCGGTTCCCGGTGGTGTTCCGGTGTGGCGGCAGATCTCCAGCCAGCGGTCATGAGGAAGCAGGCCGGTGTAGTCGAGGAGTCGGCGTCGGCCGTAGTCGATGGGGGTGCTGTTGGCATCGAGGTAGTCCGCGAGCCGGTCCAGAGCAGTGGCGATGTCCGGCCATTGCGGAAGGTCGTCGACTTCCTGGAGGAGGCGTGAGACCTCCGTGCCGTCGATGGCGTCACCGATCAGCCCGGCTGCTTGGTCCAGGGATGTGCGGCTGTCGGGAATCAGTAGCAGGGCGGCGAGAACGGGAGCCAGAGCCCGCGCATGGATTCCTTCAGGTGGTGCGAGGCGGATCGTCCAGGGCGGCCAGAACATCGTGGGGATCTTCCTGGCTCGCTGCTCGATGTCCCGAGTGGTCCGGGTCGGTCGGCGGGGGGTCTCGGTCATGATGCGGTAGCGGACGTATTCGCTGGGGCGGAGGGAAGGGGCGAGGGCCGCCAGGTGCACGGACTGCAGCACCGGGCTGATGCCCCTGCCCCAGCTGTCGATGCTGGTCGCCGAGATCTGCGTGAGTTCCTCGCGTACTGCTTCCAGCAGGCTCCGCAGGGCCTCGCCGGCCGGGTGGATTCCTGGTTGCTCCAGGATGCTCAGGGCCATGGTGACCGCGACGGCCGTGTCCGCGGCTCGGGGCGGGGCCATGAACCCCGGACGTTCCATGGCCTTTCCGGTGTGCGGGGAGACCGCATCGGTGCTGAGGTGAGCTTCTGCGATGTCAGCCGGGATCTGTTCCCGTAGGACAGCTGCGGGCAGGTCGCTCAGGACGCGTATGCCCAGGGCACGGATGTCCGCCAGCACCGCCGATGCCGGCTGGGGAGAGGTCCAGTAGGGGCCGAAAGCTGTTGTTGCCCCGTCGATGATCTCCATCATTCGGTCCTGAGCCATGAGAACCGGATGGCCAGGAGGCAGGAGAAGCGTCGAAGCGCGGGTCAGATCGGTGCCGCAGCCAGCCGAAAACGGGCGGGTGGGGCGGGTCGGTGGATTGCCACAGAGTTCAGGCCGGGGGACGGACCGGCCGGAACGGGGCCGCTGCCGCGGCACCCTCCCGCAGTGCGGGCAGCAGTCCGCCAGCAGTCTGCGGTGCTGGGTGCAGGCGAAGGAGAAACCGAGCCTCCAGGACAATTGCCATCGCCCATCACTGGCAAGAAGGCACTCCGGGCAGAACCGGGATCCCCCTCCGCGGCCCCAAAGGACGTGCCGTGACACGGCCCGGCCTCCAGCACTCATGTGGAGGGCCCGTCCGTCGTAGTGCGCCAGGGTCAGGGCAGCGACTGTCTCCGGGGACGTCCCGGTGGCGTGCGCGACAGCATTGGTCTGCTGTTCGTCGAGGACGATCGTCCAGTCTGCCGGGATGCCCCTGAACTGGTTTCCTGCTCGGTGTCGGACCGGGAAGCCGAAGTGCAGCAGGACATCACCGAGTGCGGTGTCCATCCGTCTGGCCGTCGCCTCCAGCCATGAGTCCAGGGCCTCGCCGGGCAGTGGAGGCAGCCGGATCGGCAGGGTGCGGGCCGGCGTTGTCATGCGGGTCGTCGGCTCCGGGCCCGCGGACGGCTGGTCAGCCGTTTTTTCTCCAGGGCAGCCTGCAGTTCGAGGCGGGCAGCCTCGGATGCCTCGTCGTTCTTCACTCGGTCCATGAGCTCCTGGTCAAGGCGTTCGGCGCCGGTGCGGACCGCCCGCTGGCAGCTGCGGTTGATCAGCGTCATCAGCGAGCCGATGTGTCCGGTGCTGCGGGCGAAGAGGTAGTCCGACAGGTCGTCCGCGAGCATGCCGGGGTGCTTGTCGGTGAGGACGACGCGCTGTTCGAGGGCCAGCAGCATCTGCCGCCATTCCCGGCGCCCGGCCTCCGTATCGATGGTGAACGGCCGCAGCCCGAGGCGGGTGGTGCGGCGGCCGGTCTGGGCCAGAGCGGTGTCGCGCCCGTTCGTTCCCTCGCCGAACAGGCCCTTCTTCGCGAGCTCGACCCCCACCATCAGCAACGTCACCGGAAACTCGTTGGCGATCCACTTCAGGTGGTTGCTCACCTCGATGCCGCTCTTCTGTCCCCATTTCAAAAAGTGCAGATCGTCCAGAACCACCAGGCGGACATCACAGGACAGCACGCAGTCCAGCACCCGCCGTCCGAACTGGGCGGTGGTCCCCCGCGTCTGTCCGGGGTGGCCGAAGAACTCCAGCATGGCCCGGTTGAGATCCTTCATTCCAGTGTTCCCGGTCAGCCCGACCCGGCAGACGGGGATCCGCTCGTGCCCCTGGCTGGTGAACGCTCCAGACTCCTCGATCTCCCGCTGGTGGAAGTCGCGGGCGAAGGCCAGCACCGAGGTCGTCTTGCCCAGCCCCGGGAACGCGTCGACGGCCACTGCCCCTTTGGCCTTGTCGCCGTCCTGCTCGTTGCTGTCGACGATGTCCCACAGGTCTTCATGGAGCTCTGTCAGTTGCGGCGTCTTGACCGGGCCGATGTTCGCGTGCCACTGCCGCCGCTGACGGTCGTAGTCTGCTCGCGCCTGTGTGGGAAGGGACTTCAGCTGTTTTCGGCTCAGCAGGTCGGGCCGGCTGCGGCGAGGGCTCTCTGCGAACGCCTTGAAGTCCTCCTTCCGCGACAAGGCAAGACTGCCCGGCTGCGGAACGCTGCCGTCGTTCACACGTCCTCCAGGGCATCGGCGTAGAAGTCGTCCTCCCCGGCGAGGTCCTCCAGATCAGCCTCGTCGTCATCCCCGGTCTCCGTCACCACGTCGGGCTCCCGCAGTTCCGCGGTCTGCTCGTCCTGGCCGAGGGCCTTGCGTACGGACGGAAGCGAGACGACCGTCTCCGCCTCACTCTCCGGAAGCTCGATGGCGGCCTGCTCGCGCGAGAGCCGCAGGGCCATGCGCCGCTCGGCGATCGTGGTGCCCAGCCCGAGATTCCACCGCTCCAACAAATCAGCGACGGCAAGCCGGTCGTCGGGAAAGCGATACTTCGAGGCCGCCAGCTGCCGGGCGAACGTCAACGCATCCTCGCTCAGCGGCATCTCAGCCGACGGCGCGTGCTCCCAGACCAGCGTGCGCCAGGCCCGAGTAGCCGGATCGCGGAAGTAGATCCGGGTGATGTCGTCGGGGTCCACCTGGAAAGGCCAGCCGTTCTTGACCGGACTGTCGTAGGGGCTACGGACTCCCGGCTCGGGCAGGCCGGGGCCGCTGTAACGGCGCCGGCCGATCTCGACCCCGTAGTGCTGGACCGTGCGCCACTTCGTCTGCAGGAACTCGTAAGCCAGGTCCCGGTCGCGGGGCGCTTCGATGTAACCCGCCCGCGCCATGCCGTGCTCGAACATCTTCGCCGGGGACATCCACAGACCCGGCAGACCCGGATCGATCAGACTGGAATGCGGCCGGCAGTGATAGACCGCCGCGGTCCACTCCCGGATGATCGCCTCAAGCTCGTCGAGGAAGAAGAACGCGTCGTCCTCCGGGCTCTCGCCCCGCGAGTGGATATCGGGCCCCTTGTAGCCGGGCAGCACCTGCAGCAGCCCTTCCCGAAGGGTCCGGAAGTAGCGCTCGACCGGCCCCTTGTCGCGGCCCGTCCGCAGCCGGGCCGGCTGGATGGAGATGCCCATCCGTCGGCAGACGCTGGTCAGATGCTCCGAGACGTAGACCTTTCCGTGGTCGACGACCAGCGTCTCGGGAACCAGAGGCGGCGAGGCCAGGCCCGGCCCGGTGGCACCTTCGACATCGACCAGGACGGTGCGAGGGATGCCGTGCTCGGGCCAGACCGCGTGCCGCGGCCAGTCCCGCCCCGCCGGCCTCGGCCGAAACGACTGGAACAGCACCGCGCTGACATCCACTGCCTTCGTCGAGACCGGCGTGAGCCGGATTCCCGTGATGCAGCGGGTGTACCAGTCCATCCCGACACTCAGCTCGGCCTGCACCCACTTCAGGGTCAGCGGGTCGAACGCGAAGACGTCCAGGCGGGTGGAATCCATCAGCAGGTACTCGCCCGGCCGCGTCGGCCGCAGCTTGCCGTACGGACCTTCCGGCCGATCGGCGATATCCCGGTTGCGCTTCGTACTCAGCCGGAACAGCGGGTGTCGCCGCTCCAGCTCTGTGAGCACCCGGTAGGCCGTGGCTTGGCTGGGCTGGGGTACGACTTCAGGACCGAACCGCGCGATCACCCGGGCCTGAGTCCGATCTATGACCATCTTGCGTGATGGCTTCGACTCTCCGGTGTGCTCGACCATGACTTCCAGCGCGGTCTCCACCCATCGGTCGTCGGCCCTGCCGAAGGGCCGTGCCTGGGGACTTGTCCGCTGGACCAGGCCGGCCTCACCGTGTCGGCGGTAGTCGGCGACCCACCGTCGAATAGTGCGATCAGTGACTCCGAGTTCCGCAGCTTTCGCCGCATAGCGGGCGTCCAGCGACAGCGTCGGCGCGTACGGAGCTCGCGGTTCGCCTTCACGCGCAAGTTCGGTGCTGCCGGACCGATATCCCGTGAGGAGTTCCCGAATGTGCTCGGCCCGCTCCAGGATTTGCTGTCTGTCCTTCTCGTCCAACTGCGCCAGTACCACCGAGGCAATCTCCTCGGCGTCGTCCGAGGACGGTCCAGGCCCCTCGGGGATAAGAGTGGCCCGGTCGGAGAAGAGCAGTTCCCGCAAGGACAGACGCAGGAGCCTGCCGTGGCGGTCCTTGAGGACGACCTCGTTGCCGGCCGTGGTGGCGGCCATCTCGACCACCTCGACGGTCTCCCCGTCGTAGCGGAAGTGTGTACCGACGCCGACCCGCGCTCCGGCCCTAGTCACGCCGTCCTCCTGAGCAAGTGCGCCGGGCTGAACGGCCGGTCGAGGTCCACCGTGAACTCGTGCATCCACAGCAAGTGATAGACCGCAGCTCGGACTTGCTCCTCCGGCCGACCGGGCAAGCTGGCCGCCGCACGCCGCAGAGAGACTCCGTTGAGATCAGCACCACGGAGCTCGTCGACGAGCCCACGGTCAAACAGCCAGTCTCTGCGGTAGCCCGACAAGAAGCGGACGTTCTCCAGCTCAGCCGTGGGTGGCTCGCTCCAGACCTCGTACTTCCACCCGCGGGCCTCCACCGCCTCACGGGTCCAGCCGAAAGTGAAGGCCACCTCCGGCTTCGACAGCCGGTGCAGTGGCTTCACATCCACGACCACGGGCCCCTCGTCGGTGACGAGGAGATAGTCCGGGATGTGCTTGCGCACAGCCCCGTCCACCTCGGCCTTGAGCAGAAATGGCTGGGCCACGACACGCCGTACGGACGGATCGAAATCAGCGAAGAGGAGCCGCGCAAGTTCGAGGCGCGACTCGTAGATGACGTGATCGCGCATTGTGGCGGACCAGTAGGTACCCGAGTAGTGCCGTTGGCCCCTGTACCAGCGGAAGGTCCGCCAGGGTGCCGCCGCCGCAAGCTGGTCGATCGAGGTCCCGGTCCACTCCCGGTTCTCGATCAGGCTGCCGTTCGCTCCCCTAATGCTCACGGTGATCGATGCCGCGCTCAGCCCTGCCGCCATGAGTCACCCCCGGATCGTCGGCAGCCTCCCTCGCGAGCGCTACGTTCGCATTCGAGTGAGACTCCCGCACCGGGCCCAAAGCAAGGTCACCCGAACGAGTGACGGCAGTGATCAGCGATTCTCAATCCCATGTCAGATTGGCCAGCCTGATGACATGGAGACTGAGAAAATGACACGGGATTTGAGAACCTACAAGGTGCGGGACTACGTCTGTGCCATGTCCACGAAGCGCGAGTAGTGGCCCTGGAAGGCCACCGTGATCGTGGCCGTCGGGCCGTTTCGGTGCTTGCCGACGATGATGTCCGCCTCGCCCGCGCGGGGGGACTCCTTCTCGTAGGCGTCCTCGCGGTGGAGCAGGATGACCATGTCCGCGTCCTGCTCGATGGAGCCGGACTCCCGGAGGTCGGAGACCATCGGCTTCTTGTCGGTGCGCTGCTCGGGGCCACGGTTCAGCTGGGAGAGCGCGATCACCGGGAGCTCCAGCTCCTTGGCGAGGAGCTTGAGGTTTCGCGACATGTCGGAGACCTCCTGCTGGCGGCTTTCCTGGCGCTTGGAGCCGCCGGACTGCATCAGCTGGAGGTAGTCGATGACGACGAGCTTGAGGCCGTTGCGCTGCTTCAGGCGGCGGCACTTGGCGCGGATCTCCATCATCGACAGGTTCGGTGAGTCGTCGATGTAGAGCGGCGCCTGGGAGACGTCCGGCATCCGGCGGGCCAGGCGGGTCCAGTCCTCGTCGGTCATGGTGCCGGAGCGCATGTGGTGCAGCGCCACCCGGGCCTCCGCCGAGAGCAGACGCATGGCGATCTCGTTGCGGCCCATTTCGAGCGAGAAGATGACGCTCGGCAGGTTGTTCTTGATGGACGCGGCCCGGGCGAAGTCCAGGGCGAGCGTGGACTTACCCATGGCGGGCCGGGCCGCGATGATGATCATCTGGCCGGGGTGCAGACCGTTGGTGAGCGCGTCGAGGTCGGTGAAGCCGGTCGGCACACCGGTCATCTCGCCGCTGCGGGAGCCGATCGCCTCGATCTCGTCGAGCGCGCCCTCCATGATGTCGCCGAGCGGCAGGTAGTCCTCGGTGGTGCGCTGCTCGGTGACCTGGTAGATCTCCGCCTGGGCGCGGTTCACGATCTCGTCGACGTCCCCGTCGGCCGCGTATCCCATCTGGGTGATCTTGGTGCCCGCCTCCACGAGGCGCCGCAGCACCGCCCGCTCGTGGACGATCTCCGCGTAGTACGAGGCGTTCGCCGCGGTCGGCACCGACTGCACCAGCGTGTGCAGGTAGGACGCGCCGCCCACCCGGGTGATCTCGCCGCGCTTGGTGAGCTCGGCGCCGACCGTGATGGGGTCGGCGGGCTCGCCCTTCGCGTAGAGGTCGAGGACGGCCGCGTAGATCGTCTCGTGGGCCGGCTTGTAGAAGTCGTGGCCCTTGATGATCTCGACGACGTCGGCGATCGCGTCCTTGGAGAGCAGCATGCCGCCGAGCACGGACTGCTCGGCGTCCAGGTCCTGCGGGGGCACCCGCTCGAACCCGGAGATTCCGCTGTCCCAGCCGCCCTCACTGCCGCGCTCGTGCTGGTCCTCACGGCCGCGGCCACGGCCGCGCGGCTCCCGGGTACGGGTGGGAAGCCGATCACCGGGCCCGGCGTCGGCCCAGGGGTCGTCCATGGGCTCAGGGATACTCACCAAGCCACCTCCTCCCGTCCGCTCCGCGGACCTCGCCGTGCACTCTTTCTTACGCCACGGCTCGGACAAAAAAGAGGCTTTGACTCCGCTACTGGCGCGTCGCGCGCCGGACCACGGTAGGCCCGCGGGCACCGTCAGCCAATCTGGTTATCCACAGGGCCTGTGGGTGAAGGGCCAGATGCTGTGGAGAACCCCCCGGATCCTGTGCACGGACCGGGGGACAGCCATGTGGACAAACTCATAACCAGTCCATCCAAACGGTTCTGACCTGCGGTTTTTCCATCCACCGACTGTGGGGGAGAAAAACTTTTCCGGCTGGACCAAGATCAGAACAAACGGCGCACACCCGAAGGCCGAGTCGGAGTCCAAGTAAGGGTCTCGACTGGATTGCATCGCTTACCTGTGGAAGATTAGATTGGGCCCATGCATCAGGCTCCCGCGACCCCCAAGGCCGTCCGACGGCAACACGACCGTGAGATCGTCTCGCTCGCCGTCCCGGCCTTCGGCGCGCTCGTCGCCGAGCCCCTGTTCCTCATGGCCGACAGCGCCATCGTGGGCCACCTCGGCACCCCCCAGCTGGCCGGTCTCGCCATCGCCTCGACCCTGCTCGCCACCGCCGTCAGCGTCTTCGTGTTCCTCGCCTACGCCACCACCGCCGCCGTCGCCCGCCGGGTCGGCGCGGGCGACCTGAGGTCCGCCATCCAGCAGGGCATCGACGGCATCTGGCTCGCCCTGCTGCTCGGCGCAGCGGTGGTCGCCCTCGCCCTGCCCGCCGCCCCCTGGCTCGTCGGAATCTTCGGAGCCTCGGACACGGCGGCGCCGTACGCCGTGACGTATCTGCGCGTCTCCAGCCTCGGCATCCCGGCCATGCTCATGGTCCTGGCCGCCACCGGCGTCCTGCGCGGCCTCCAGGACACCCGCACCCCGCTCTACGTCGCCATCGGCGGCTTCACCGCCAATCTCGTCCTCAACCTCGGCCTGGTCTACGGCGCCGGGCTCGGCATCGCGGGCTCCGCCTGGGGCACCGTCATCGCCCAGTTCGGCATGGCCGCCGCCTATCTCTACGTCGTCGTCCGCGGCGCCCGCCGCCACGGCGCTTCGCTGCGCCCCGACGCCGCCGGGATCCGGGCCTGCGCCCAGGCAGGCGCACCGCTGCTCGTCCGTACCCTCTCGCTGCGCGCCGTGCTGATGATCGCCACCGCGGTGGCCGCCCGGCTCGGCGACGCCGATGTGGCCGCCCACCAGGTCATCCTGTCCCTGTGGAGCCTGCTGGCGTTCGCGCTCGACTCCATCGCCATCGCCGGTCAGGCCATCATCGGCCGGTACCTCGGCGCCGACGACGCGGACGGCGCCCGTCAGGTCTGCCGCCGCATGGTCCAGTGGGGCGTGGTCTCCGGGGTGGTGCTCGGCGCGCTCCTGGTCCTCGCCCGCCCGCTGTTCGTCCCGCTGTTCACCGGCGACCCCGCGGTCCAGGACGCCCTGCTCCCCGCCCTGCTCGTGGTGGCGCTCTCCCAGCCGATCTCGGGCGTGGTCTTCGTGCTCGACGGGGTCCTCATGGGCGCCGGGGACGGCCGCTACCTCGCCGGGGCCATGCTGCTGACGCTGGCCGTCTTCGCCCCGGTCGCGCTGCTCGTACCGACCCTCGGGGGCGGCCTGACCGCCCTGTGGGGAGCGATGACCCTGATGATGACCGTCCGGATGGCGACCCTGTGGTTCCGCGCCCGCTCGGGCCGCTGGGTGGTCACCGGCGCCACCCGCTGACCCGCTGACCCCGACCGGCGGTCCGGGCCGTCCGAGCCGTCCGAGCCGTCCATGTTTCACGTGAAACAGCGTGTTTCACGTGAAACATGCGGAAGGGCCGCACCCCGAGGGGTGCGGCCCTTCCCACTGCTGCGACTGAACGTCTGCCCGGGGGCAGCGTCAGGCGGCGACGACCTCGACGCCGAGCTTCGCGACCACGTCGGCGTGCAGACGCACGGAGACCTGGTGCGAGCCGACGGTCTTGATCGGCGAGCCGACCTCGACGCGACGCTTGTCGACGTCCGGGCCACCGGCGGACTTGATCGCCGAAGCGATGTCAGCCTGGGTCACGGAGCCGAACAGGCGGCCGGCGTCGCCGGAGCGAACGGCCAGCTTGACCTTGACGCCCTCGAGCTGGGCCTTGATCTCGTTGGCCTGCTCGATGGTCGCGATCTCGTGGATCTTGCGGGCGCGGCGGATCTGCGCCACGTCCTTCTCGCCACCCTTGGTCCAGCGGATCGCGAAACCACGCGGGACCAGGTAGTTGCGAGCGTAGCCGTCCTTGACGTCGACGACGTCGCCGGCGGCACCGAGGCCGGACACCTCGTGGGTGAGGATGATCTTCATTTTTCGGTCACCCTTCCCTTAGCGCGCGGTGGACGTGTAGGGCAGCAGCGCCATCTCACGGCTGTTCTTCACGGCCGTGGCGACGTCACGCTGGTGCTGCGTGCAGTTGCCGGTCACACGACGGGCACGGATCTTGCCGCGGTCGGAAATGAACTTCCGCAGCATGTTCGTGTCCTTGTAGTCGACGTACGTGACCTTGTCCTTGCAGAAAGCGCAGACCTTCTTCTTAGGCTTGCGCACAGGCGGCTTCGCCATGGTGTTTCTCCTGTGTGATCAAGAATGTGGGTGCGAGCTGCTCCCAGGGCGCGGGCCCTAGAAGGGGGGCTCGTCCGAGTAGCCGCCGCCGGAGTTGCCACCCCAGCCGCCACCGCCGCCGCCATTACCGCCGGCCGGCTGGCCGCCGGCCGGGGCGCTGGAGGCCCAGGGGTCGTCGGAGGGAGCTCCGCCGCCGCCCTGCTGGCCGCCGCCCCAGCCGCCGCCGCCGCCACCCTGCTGGCCGCCACCGCCGCCGTAGCCGCCCTGACCACCGCGACCGGTGGTACGGGTGACCTTGGCCGTGGCGTTCTTCAGGCTGGGGCCGACTTCCTCGACGTCCAGCTCGTAGACCGTGCGCTTGACGCCCTCGCGGTCCTCGTAGGACCGCTGCTTCAGACGGCCCTGCACGACGACGCGCATGCCCTTCTGCAGCGACTCCGCGACGTTCTCCGCCGCCTGACGCCAGACCGAGCAGGTCAGGAACAGGCTCTCGCCGTCCTTCCACTCGTTCGTCTGGCGGTCGAAGGTGCGGGGAGTGGACGCGACACGGAACTTCGCGACCGCCGCACCGGAGGGGGTGAAGCGCAGCTCGGGGTCTTCGACAAGATTGCCGACGACCGTGATGACGGTCTCGCCTGCCATGGGTGAACCTCTCGGCGGGATTGCTTCTGGCTGCTGACTGCTACTCGGACCCGAGTACCTGTGAGCTAAGAGCTCAGTGGGTCTCGGGACGGAGGACCTTGGTCCGGAGGACCGACTCGTTCAGGTTCATCTGGCGGTCGAGCTCCTTGACGACCGCAGGCTCGGCCTGCAGGTCGATGACCGAGTAGATGCCCTCGGGCTTCTTCTTGATCTCGTAGGCGAGACGACGACGGCCCCAGGTGTCGACCTTCTCGACCTTTCCGTTGCCCTCACGGACGACGGAAAGGAAGTTCTCGATCAGCGGGGAGACAGCGCGCTCCTCGAGATCGGGGTCGAGGATGACCATCACCTCGTAGTGACGCATGTGGAACCCACCTCCTTTGGACTCAGCGGCCACGGTCGTTCCGTGGCAGGAGGGTCGTGATGCGTACGCATCGGTGCCGACTCACTGGCAGGGCCAGGGCAGACACCGGTGCAGACCGTACAGAGTACCTGTTCATCCCCCTGCGGTTGAAATCCGGTGGTGAGGGGACGCAATCTGTACACAACGGATGTCGGCGGCGTCACCGGCGCCGCCGTCCGGCTGGCACGCCAGGAGGTGCCTCATGGCACAGGCAATGCGACCCGACCCCGGACACTCCCTCTTCGCCACCGACGGCAAGCCCCACCCCGTCCAGGACACCCTGGTCGCCGTCACGCTGGTGCTCGGTGTCCTGTCCTTCGTCACCGCCCAGTTCCACAACCTGCACCTGCTGAGTTCCTGGTCCGGGCTGATCGGGATCCTCACCGGGGCCTACGGACAGTTCATCTCCGCCACGACCCGTGAGCGCTTCGCGCTGATCGTCGGTCTCGGCCTGTCCGCGGTCGGGTTCTTCCTGGGCATGGCCCACGGCGGCCTCTTCGGCGGCGTGATCGGCTGACCCGGCTCCCGGCAGGCCCCGGACGCGCCCGCACGCCCGCCACCAGGGCTCCTGGCGGCGGGCCCGGCCCACACGCCCATTCGGGGCGCCCCCCGCTCGCAGTAGGCTTCGGCGCGAGAGCCGGAGCCCCGCGACCGTTGGGGACACACCTGCCGAGGAGCGCCCCGCATGAGCCTGACCCTGAGGACCATCAGCCGTGAGCAGCATCTGGCATTCATCCAGAGCCAGCCCGCGGCGAGCCACTGCCAGGTCCCGGCGTGGGCGGACGTGAAGACCGAGTGGCGCTCCGAGAGCCTCGGCTGGTTCGACAGGTCCGAGGAGCTCGTCGGCGTCGGCCTGGTGCTCTACCGCCAGCTGCCGAAGATCAAGCGCTACCTGGCCTACCTGCCCGAGGGCCCGGTCATCAACTGGTACGCGCCGAACCTCGACGACTGGCTGCAGCCGATGCTCGCGCACCTGAAGCAGCAGGGCGCCTTCTCGGTGAAGATGGGCCCGCCGGTGGTCATCCGCCGCTGGGACTCCGCCGCGATCAAGTCCGGCATCCAGGACCCGGACGTCAAGCGGCTGCGGGACGTGCAGGCCACCGAGGTCGAGCCGCGCGCCTTCGAGGTCGCCGACCGGCTGCGGAAGATGGGCTGGCAGCAGGGCGAGGACGGCGGCGCCGGCTTCGGCGACGTGCAGCCGCGCTACGTCTTCCAGGTGCCGCTCGCCGGGCGTTCGCTCGACGACGTCCTCAAGGGCTTCAACCAGCTGTGGCGCCGCAACATCAAGAAGGCCGAGAAGGCCGGTGTCGAGGTCGTCCAGGGCGGTTACGAGGACCTGGCCGAGTGGCAGCGGCTGTACGAGATCACGGCCGTCCGCGACAAGTTCCGGCCGCGCCCGCTCTCGTACTTCCAGCGCATGTGGACCGTCCTCAACAACGAGGACCCCAACCGGATGCGGCTCTACTTCGCCCGCCACAACGGGGTGAACCTGTCCGCCGCGACGATGCTCGTCGTCGGCGGCCACGTCTGGTACTCGTACGGCGCCTCCGACAACATCGGCCGTGAGGTCCGGCCCTCGAACGCGATGCAGTGGCGGATGCTGCGCGACGCGTACGCGATGGGCGCCACCGTCTACGACCTGCGGGGCATCTCCGACTCGCTGGACGAGACCGACCACCTCTTCGGCCTCATCCAGTTCAAGGTCGGTACCGGCGGCGAGGCCGTGGAGTACGTGGGCGAGTGGGACTTCCCGCTCAACAAGCTGCTGCACAAGGCCCTGGACATCTACATGTCGCGTCGCTGACGGCACGGCGAGGGCTTGCGTACTCTCGTACCCGTCCTCGCACACACATCTGACACATCGCAGACACCGCAGCCACCAGAAAGGTTCGGGGCCGGCCCATGGCGCTCTCCCTCTACGTCGACACCGCGCGCTGGCGGGCGCACCAGAAGACCGTCATCGACCAGTTCCCCGGCATCATCCCGGTCTGCAAGGGGAACGGCTACGGCTTCGGGCACGAGCGCCTCTCCGACGAGGCGGCCCGGTTCGGTGCCGACATGCTCGCCGTGGGCACCACGTACGAGGCCGCGAAGATCAAGGACTGGTTCGGCGGTGACCTGCTCGTCCTGACGCCGTTCCGGCGCGGCGAGGAGCCGGTGCCGCTGCCGGACCGGGTGATCCGCTCGGTGTCCTCGGTGGACGGTGTGCACGCGCTGGTGGGCGCCCGGGTGGTCATCGAGTGCATGAGCTCGATGAAGCGCCACGGCATCCACGAGGAGGACCTGCCGAGGCTGCACGCGGCCATCGAGGACGTCCGGCTTGAGGGCTTCGCCCTGCACCTGCCGCTGGACCGCACCGACGGCACGGACGCCGTCGAGGAGGTCATCGGCTGGATGGACCGGCTGCGGGCCGCCCGGCTGCCGCTGCACACCATGTTCGTCAGCCATCTGCGCGCCGAGGAGCAGGCCCGGCTCCAGCAGCAGTTCCCGCAGACCCGGTTCCGCGCCCGTATCGGCACCCGGCTGTGGCTGGGCGACCACGAGGCCACCTCGTACCGGGGCTCGGTCCTGGACGTCACCCGGGTCGCCAAGGGCGACCGCTTCGGCTACCGCCAGCAGAAGGCCGCGTCGGACGGCTGGCTCGTGGTGGTCGCGGGCGGCACCTCGCACGGAGTGGGCCTGGAGGCCCCGAAGGCGATGCACGGTGTGATGCCGCGCGCCAAGGGCGTCGCCCGTGCCGGGCTCGCCACCGTGAACCGCAATCTGTCGCCGTTCGTGTGGGCGGGCAAGCAGCGCTGGTTCGCCGAGCCGCCGCACATGCAGGTGTCGATCCTGTTCGTGCCGGCCGACGCCGAGGAGCCGAAGGTCGGTGACGAGCTGGTGGCGCACCTGCGGCACACCACGACGCAGTACGACCGCCTCGTCGAGCGCTGAGCGGCCCACCGCGCACACGGAGCACGCAAGCACGGGAACGGCCCCCGGGGAATCCCCCGGGGGCCGTTCCCGTGTCCGTTTCCGCGTCCGTGGGTCAGGACCGCGGGTCGTGGGGCGCGCCCCACTCCACCCTGGGCCCCTCCTGAGCGGGTGCCGCGTGCCGCGCGGGGTGCGCGGCCCTGCCCAGCACGAAGACGTCGTCGGCGCCGTCCAGGACGCCGCCCGAGGGGTCGTCCGCGCCCTCGCGCCGCACCGGGTCCCGGTCGGGCGCCAGGATGTCCCGGACGACCAGGGCGCACAGGTAGAGCGTGCCGAGGAGGTGCAGCACGATCGCGAACTGGTAGCCGTCGGTCGGCAGGCCCTGCTTGTTCCCGCTGGACGTGTAGGCCAGGTAGAACCAGATGCCGAGGAAGTACATGACCTCGCACGCCTGCCAGACCAGGAAGTCCCGCCAGCGCGGCCGGGCGAGCGCGGCGAGCGGGATCAGCCAGAGCACGTACTGCGGCGAGTAGACCTTGTTGGTCAGCACGAACGCCGCCACCACGAGGAACGCCAGCTGCGCGAGGCGCGGCCTGCGCGGGGCGGTGAACGCCAGATGGGCGAGGCCCGCGGCCGCCAGCAGCATCAGGAACAGCGCCCAGTAGTTCGCGGTCTCGGGGCGGATCTGGTCCCCGGTGATCTGGCTGATCAGCAGCCACACGGAGCCGAAGTCGACGTTCCGCTCGGTGCTGAACACGTAGAACTGCTTCCAGCCCTCGGGCGCGAGGACCAGCACCGGCAGGTTCACCACCAGCCAGGCACCGACCGCGCCCGACACCGCCGTGCCGAACTCGCGCCACTTCCCGGCCCGCCAGCACAGCAGCAGCACGGGAAGCAGCAGCAGCGCCGGGTAGAACTTGGCCGCCGTCGCCAGGCCGAGGAGCACACCGGACGCGAGCGGGTGCCGGCGCGACCACATCAGCATCGCGGCGGCGGTCAGGGCCACCGCCAGCAGGTCCCAGTTGATGGTGGCGGTCAGCGCGAGCGCGGGCGCCAGGGCCACCAGGAGGGCGTCCCAGGGCCGGTTGCGGTGGGTCCTGGCGACGCAGACGGCGAGCACGGCCGCGCAGATCATCAGCAGGCCCGCGTTGACCATCCAGTACGCCTGCTCGCGCCCGGTCAGATCGTTCCCGCCGGGCGTCAGCCAGGCCGCGAGCTGCATGAACAGCCCGGTCAGGACCGGGTACTCCAGGAACGGTATGTCGCCGGTCAGCCGGTCGAAGTACGGGACCAGGCCGTCGGCGAAGCCGCGCCCGGAGAACAGGTGCGGGATGTCGGAGTAGCAGGCGTGGGTGTACTGCGAGGTGGAACCGCGGAACCAGGCCCAGTTGTAGCAGGGCAGTTTCTGCACCATGCCGAGGGCGAACATCCCGATCGTCACCAGCGCCACCACCCGCACCGGGGTGAGCTGTCCGGCCCCGAGCAGCGCCCGGCGTCCGACCGGACCGCCGATCAGCTCGCTGCCCGCGGCGGCGACCTCGTCCCGTCGGGTCGGGCGGACCACCGGGGGGTCCTGTGCGGGGCTCGTCTTCTGGAGGCTCGGCATGGTGCACATCCTGCCGTACGCCCCTGGGAAAACGGTGAGGGCCGCCGCGCCCGGTGCCGTACGCGAGTACGGACCGGACACGGCGGCCCTCGGGGTCTCAGCGCCCTTGGCTCACCGGCCGCGGGTCATTCGCCCTGGGCGCCTCTGGTGAGGCCGCCCGGCTTGCCTCCGCCACCGCCGGCACCCCCGCCCGGACTGCCGGTGGGATCGTCGGTCGTGGGCGTCCCGGTCGGTGTCGTCGGGGTGCCGGTGGGCCCGCCGTCGGTGCCGCCGTTGTCGTTGCCGTTGCTGGTGCCGCCGTTGGGGTCCTTGCACGGCCAGTCCCAGACGCTGCACGTGTTGCCCGGGTCGGGGGTGTGGGACGGCTCGCGGCTCGGCTCCTTGGTGGTCGCCGTCGGCGTGGGCGTCGGGGACTCCGTGGTCGCCGTCGGCGTCGGCGTCGGGCTGACCGCGCCACCGCCGAACACCGCCTCGCCGTCGAGCTCCTCGGGGTTCGGGAAGTCCTTCGGGTCGGTGCCGGTGAGCGCGTCGGTCATGTAGTCGTGCCAGATCTGCGACGGGAACGACGAACCGTGGATCTTCGGCTGCGCACCCGTGCCGAACATCGACTCGAACTTGCGGCCCTTCTGCGTCTCGTCGTCGGAGAACCGGTACATGTCGATCGCCGTCGACAGCTGCGGGGTGTAGCCCACGAACCAGGCCGAGTTGTTGCCGTCGGTGGTACCGGTCTTGCCGGCGCTCTCCCGGTCGTCGAGCGCGGCCTTGCGGCCGGTGCCCTTCTTCACGACGTCCTTCAGGACGTCGGTGACGTTGCTGGCGACCGCCGTGGAGAACACCCGCTTGGGCTTGTTCTCGTGCTGGTACTTCACCTGGCCCTGCTTGAGGACCTTCTCGACCGAGTAGACGTCGTTGCGCTCACCGTTGTTGGCGAAGGTGGAGTAGGCACCGGCCATCCGGATCGCGCTCGGGTCGGAGATGCCCAGCGAGAACGACGGCACGTCGGCCTTGACCAGCGAACCCTCGCGCAGACCCGCGTCTATGGCCGCCTGCCGCACCTTGTCGATGCCGACGTCCATGCCGAGCTGCACGTACGGCGAGTTCGCGGACTTCTCCATGGCCTCACGCAGCGACAGCTTCTTGTAGCTGGCGTCGTCGTCGTTGACCTGGAGCCACTCGTTGCCGCCCTCGTCGTGCCAGACCGAACCGTCGTAGTTCTTGATCTTCAGCTTGTTCTGGCCGTTGTAGAAGCTCTTGTCCGGGTCGACGATCCGGCGCGTGGAGGCGTCCTGCGACTTGCTCCCCTTGGGGTCGCGGACGCCGTCCCGCATCGCGGCGGCGAGCACGAAGGGCTTGAACGTCGAACCGACCTGGGCACCGGTCTCATCGGCGTTGTTCGTGAAGTGCTTCGTCGCGTCGGTGCCGCCGTAGAGGGCGACGATCGCGCCCGTCTCCGGGTTGACCGAGGCGCCGCCGAACTGGACGTGGGTGTCCGTCTTCGGGCGCTTCTCCGGGTCGATGTGCTCTTTGTAGACGTTCTTGATGGCCGTCTCGAGCGACTTGACCTTCTTCTTGTCGAAGGTCGTGTAGATCTCGTAGCCGCCGCGCGCCAGGTCCTTCTCGCTGATGCCCAGCTCGGGGTTGTTGATGACGCTGGACTGGGCGGTGCGCACCAGGTAGCCGACCTGGCCGCCGAGCTGAGCGCCCTGCTTGCGCTCCTTGACCTTCGGGAAGGCCGGGTACTTCGCGCGCTCGGTGGCGGGAAGGCTGCCGTCCTTGACCATCTCGCCGAGGATCCAGTTCCAGCGTTCCTGGGCGCGCTTGGTGTTCGCCACGGCCGTGGCCTGCGGGTCGACGTCCGTGCTGCCGGCCGGGTCGTAGTAGGTCGCGCCCTTGAGCAGCGAGGCCAGGAAGGCGCACTCGCTGGGGTTGAGCTTGCTCGCGTCCTTGCCGAAGTACGTACGGGCCGCGGCCTGGAGACCGTAGGCGCCGCGGCCGTAGTACGCGGTGTTGAGGTAGCCCGCCATGATGTCGGACTTCTCGAGGTCGTTGCCGACGCGAACCGAGATGAAGAGTTCCTTGACCTTACGGGTCAGCGTCTGCGACTGGTCGTCGAGGATGTTGTTCTTCACGTACTGCTGGGTGATGGTCGAGCCGCCCTGGGTCTGACCGCCCTTCGCCATGTTCCACACGGCGCGGCCGATGCCCATGGGGTCGACACCGGAGTCTTTCCAGAAGGTCTTGTTCTCGGCGGAGACCACCGCGTCCTGCATGGCCTTCGGGATCTGCTCGTAATTGATGATCTGCCGGTTGACCTCGCCGCCGGTGGCGGCCATCACCGTCTTGTCCGACCAGTAGAAGACGTTGTTCTGCTGCTTGGCGCTGAGCGCCTCGTTGGGGATCTCCACCATGCTGTACGCGGCGGTGACCGCGCCCATCATGCAGCCGACGAACGTCAGGAACAGGCCCGTCGTGAGCTTCCACGAGGGCACCCAGCGCCGCCAGCCGTACTTGCCGTAGCGCGGGTAGTCGATGATCCGCTTCTTGCCGGGCGGCCGCCCGTTGCCACGACCGCGCCCGGGACCGTCCCCACGGCCACCGCCCCCGCCGCCGCGCCGGCCACCGGGACCACCGGGGCCGCCGCCGCCTTCGGGCGCGCGCCTGCGGCCGCCCCGCTGGGCGGCGCGGCGTGCCTCGGCGCGGCCTCCGTAGGGCCGCTGCTCCTCACCGTAGGAGGAGGGCGGCCCGTACGAGGCCGATGGTGACCCTGTGTCGGTGTCACGGCTCTGGGCCGCCCGGCGGCCCGTCGGCTGCTGGGCGGCGCGTCGGGCCGCGGCACGGCCGCCTTGCGGCGGCTGCTGCTGCGGCTGTTTGCGACGGTGCTCGCTCATCGAACGACTACTCCTCGGGCAGGCGCGGTGCGCCTGGAAGCGGCAGTTGAGTTCCGGTCCCCCCGCGATGCACACGGCGGGACCTCGGAAAAGACCCCACCGTGCCGCAGCCGGTCACCCGCTTCACTGACGCCTCGCGGCGTCGCCTGGTTCCCGGTGGTCTGCATGCCGCACAGACTACGCACGGCCAAAACCTTCCTAGCGGCAGAGTTCACCCCAAATCAGGCAAGTCGCTCGCTGTGAATTGACGATGTGACGCCGGTCACCCGAGCCCCACTTGTCGAGGGCAAGGGCTCGTTCTATCGTCGGGATGTATCGAGTCGATACATCAGTGCGGCACATCGACTCGGCATACGAGGTTTTCAGCACGGTCCGAGGGACGACACCCGGCAAGCGGAGGAGGCGACGGATGAGCAGGCGCTCAGGGATTCTCGAGTTCGCCGTTCTCGGTCTGCTCCGCGAGGCCCCCATGCACGGGTACGAGCTGCGCAAGCGGCTCAACACCTCGCTGGGTATCTTCCGGGCCTTCAGCTACGGGACCCTCTACCCCTGCCTCAAGACGCTGGTCGCCAACGGCTGGTTGATCGAGGAACCGGGCAGCGCCCCCGAGGAGGCCCTCGCGGCTTCACTCGCAGGACGCCGCGCCAAGATCGTCTACCGGTTGACGGCCGAGGGGAAAGAGCACTTCGAGGAGCTGCTCTCGCACACCGGCCCGGACGCCTGGGAGGACGAACACTTCGCCGCCCGCTTCGCCTTCTTCGGTCAGACCGAACGCGAGGTGCGGATGCGGGTGCTCGAGGGCCGTCGCAGCCGGCTGGAGGAGCGCCTGGAGAAGATGCGCGCCTCGCTGTCCCGGACGCGCGAGCGCCTCGACGACTACACGCTTGAGCTGCAGCGCCACGGAATGGAGTCCGTGGAGCGCGAAGTGCGCTGGCTGAACGAGCTCATCGAGAGCGAGCGGGCGGGCCGGGATCAGCGATCCGGACCCGACGCCCCCGAGGGCGCCGCTCAGCAGGACACAGATTCTGGAGAAACGGGCGGCCTGCCCCGGCACGGGGGCAGTACCCGGCCGGATCCGTCCGACGACACCGCCAAGTGAAACCCTGCGTCAGCAGGGCTTCCACGATCACACAGGGAGCAACCGGAATGGGTTCGGTTCGCGTAGCCATCGTCGGCGTGGGCAACTGCGCCGCCTCGCTGGTGCAGGGCGTCGAGTACTACAAGGACGCCGACCCGGCGACCAAGGTCCCCGGCCTCATGCACGTCCAGTTCGGCGACTACCACGTCGGTGACGTGGAGTTCGTGGCCGCGTTCGACGTGGACGCGAAGAAGGTCGGCCTCGACCTCTCCGACGCCATCGGCGCCAGCGAGAACAACACCATCAAGATCTGCGACGTCCCCAACGCGGGTGTCACGGTCCAGCGTGGTCACACCCTCGACGGGCTCGGCAAGTACTACCGCATGACCATCGAGGAGTCCGCCGAGGCCCCGGTCGACGTGGTCCAGATCCTCAAGGACCGTCAGGTCGACGTCCTCGTCTGCTACCTGCCGGTCGGCTCCGAGGACGCGGCGAAGTTCTACGCCCAGTGCGCCATCGACGCCAAGGTCGCCTTCGTCAACGCCCTCCCGGTCTTCATCGCCGGCACCAAGGAGTGGGCGGACAAGTTCACCGAGGCCGGTGTCCCGATCGTCGGTGACGACATCAAGTCCCAGGTGGGCGCCACCATCACGCACCGCGTGATGGCGAAGCTCTTCGAGGACCGCGGTGTCCGCCTCGAGCGCACGATGCAGCTCAACGTCGGCGGCAACATGGACTTCAAGAACATGCTCGAGCGCGACCGCCTCGAGTCCAAGAAGATCTCCAAGACGCAGGCCGTCACCTCGCAGATCCCCGACCGGGAGCTCGGCGAGAAGAACGTCCACATCGGCCCGTCGGACTACGTGGCCTGGCTGGACGACCGCAAGTGGGCCTATGTCCGCCTTGAGGGCCGCGCCTTCGGCGACGTCCCGCTGAACCTGGAGTACAAGCTCGAGGTCTGGGACTCCCCGAACTCCGCGGGTGTCATCATCGACGCCCTGCGCGCCGCGAAGATCGCCAAGGACCGGGGCATCGGTGGCCCCATCCTCTCGGCGTCGTCGTACTTCATGAAGTCCCCGCCGGTGCAGTACTTCGACGACGAGGCCCTGGCCAACGTCGAGAAGTTCATCAAGGGCGAGGTCGAGCGCTGACCTGACGGTCCCCGGACGGTCCACGACCGTCCCGCGGCTCGCTGACGAGGGTCCCCGTGGCACTGCCCGGGGGCCCTCGTCGTATGTGAGTCTTGCTCCCATGTCCGTCGTGCGTGATCTGCGCGTCCTCCTCACCCTGCGCGACTTCCGCCGCCTGCTCACCGTCCGGCTGCTCTCGCAGTGCGCCGACGGCGTCTACCAGGTCGCCCTGGCCACGTACGTCGTCTTCTCCCCCGAGAAGGAGACCAGCGCCGCCGCCATCGCCTCCGCCATGGCCGTGCTGCTGCTCCCGTACTCCCTCGTGGGCCCCTTCGCCGGGGTGCTGCTCGACCGCTGGCCGCGCCGCCAGGTCTTCCTCTACGGGAACCTGCTGCGGGCGCTCCTCGCCGCCGGTACCGCCGTGCTGATGGTGGCCGCCGTGCCCGACTGGCTCTTCTACGCCTCCGCCCTCTCCGTCACGGCCGTCAACCGGTTCGTGCTCGCGGGCCTCTCCGCCGCGCTGCCCCGGGTGGTCGATGAGGAGCGGCTGGTGATCGCCAACTCGCTGTCACCGACCGCGGGCACCCTCGCGGCGACCCTGGGCGGCGGACTCGCCTTCGGGATGCGGCTGGTCGCGGACGACTCCGACGCCGCCGTCGTGCTGCTCGGCGCCGCGCTCTACCTCTGCTCCGCGCTCGCCTCGCTGCGGATCTCCCGCGCACTCCTCGGACCCGACCCGGACCGGGTCCAGCCCCGGCTCGGCGCCGCGCTCGGCTCCACGGCCCGGGGCCTCATGGGCGGCCTGCGGCACCTCGCCGAGCGGCGCCCCGCCGCCCGGGCGCTCGCCGCGGTCACCCTGATGCGGTTCTGCTACGGCGCGCTCTTCGTGACCGTGCTCATGCTGTCCCGGTACGCCTGGAGCACCACGGAGTCCGCAGGGCTCGCCGTGCTGGGACTGGCGGTCGCCACCTCCGGCGCGGGCTTCTTCGCCGCCGCGGTGCTCTCGCCCTGGGCCGTCGGGCGGCTCGGCCCCTTCGGCTGGATGGCCTGCTGCACCGCTGCCGCCGCCGTGCTGACCCCCGCCCTCGGGCTGACCTTCGCCCGGACGCCCTTCCTGGTGGCGGCCTTCGTCCTCGGCATGGTCACCCAGGGCGCCAAGATCGCCACCGACACCGTCGTCCAGACCTCGGTGGACGACGCCTACCGCGGGCGGGTCTTCTCGCTGTACGACGTGCTGTTCAACGTCGCCTTCGTCGGCGCGGCCGCCGTCGCCGCCGCGATGCTGCCGCCGGACGGCCGGTCCACCGCCATCGTCGTGCTGGTGACCTTGATCTACGCCGCGGTGACGATCGGCCTCGCCCGGATCGTCCGGGCCGACCGGAGCGGCCGGACCGACCCCGCCAACAGCGAGGGGTGATGTTTCACGTGAAACATCACCCCTGCCCGACGCGCCGCGTCACCGTTCCATCGGCCGCCCCACGCGATGTTTCACGTGAAACAGCGGCCCCGGCTCAGCCCTCCTGAGTCGCCCACCACTCCTTGAGCGCGGCGACGGCGTCGTCATGACTCATCGGGCCGTTCTCCAGGCGAAGCTCCAGCAGGAACTTGTAGGCGTTGCCGACCGCCGGACCCGGGCGGATGCCGAGGATCTCCTGGATCTGGTTCCCGTCCAGATCCGGGCGGATCGCGTCCAGCTCCTCCTGCTCCTGGAGCTGGGCGATCCGGTCCTCCAGACCGTCGTAGGCGCGCGAGAGCGCCATCGCCTTGCGCTTGTTGCGCGTGGTGCAGTCGGAGCGGGTGAGCTTGTGCAGCCGGGAGAGCAGCGGGCCCGCGTCGCGCACATAGCGACGGACGGCGGAGTCGGTCCACTCGCCGGTGCCGTAGCCGTGGAACCGCAGGTGCAGCTCCACCAGACGCGAGACGTCCTTGATCATCTCGTTGGAGTACTTCAGCGCGGTCATGCGCTTCTTCGTCATCTTCGCGCCGACCACCTCGTGGTGGTGGAACGAGACCCGGCCGTCGCTCTCGAAGCGGCGGGTACGCGGCTTGCCGATGTCGTGCAGCAGCGCCGCGAGCCGCAGCACCAGGTCGGGCCCGTCCTCCTCCAGGTCGATCGCCTGGTCGAGGACGGTCAGGGAGTGCTCGTAGACGTCCTTGTGCCGGTGGTGCTCGTCGCTCTCCAGACGCAGCGACGGAAGCTCCGGCAGCACATGGACGGCCAGACCGGTGTCGACGAGCAGGCCGAGGCCCTTGCGCGGGTGGGCCGAGAGAAGGAGCTTGTTGAACTCCTCCCGGACCCGCTCGGCCGAGACGATCTCCAGCCGGTCGGCCATCTCGGTCATCGCCGTGACGACCTCGGGGGCCACCTCGAAGTCCAGCTGCGCGGCGAACCGCGCGGCGCGCATCATCCGCAGCGGGTCGTCCGAGAACGACTCCTCGGGCGTGCCGGGGGTGCGCAGCACCCGCTCGGCCAGATCCTCGAGGCCGCCGTGCGGGTCGATGAACTCCTTCTCGGGCAATGCGACGGCCATCGCGTTGACCGTGAAGTCACGCCGGACCAGGTCCTCCTCGATGGAGTCGCCGTAGGACACCTCCGGCTTGCGGGAGGTCCGGTCGTACGCCTCGGAGCGGTACGTGGTGATCTCCACCAGGTACCCGGCCTTCTGGCAGCCGACGGTGCCGAAGGCGATCCCGACCTCCCAGACCGCGTCGGCCCACGGCCGGACGATCTTCAGAACGTCCTCCGGGCGCGCGTCCGTGGTGAAGTCCAGGTCGTTGCCGAGCCGGCCGAGGAGGGCGTCCCGCACCGAGCCGCCGACCAGCGCGAGGCTGAAGCCGGCCTCCTGGAAGCGGCGGGCGAGGTCGTCGGCGACCGGGGACACGCGCAGTAGTTCACTGACTGCGCGGCGTTGCACCTGGCTCAGTGCGGTCGGGGTGTCTTCGTTGGCGTTCGGCACAACAGAAAAGGGTACGTGCCCCGGCTCACCGGATCGTCCCCGTTTTCCTGGCGGACACCGGGCCCCGCTACCCTCCGGCCGCATCGGCTGGAGCAGTCCCCGGCACTTGGCCACCGCGTGCCTCGTTACCATGCCTGGACAGAGCAACCGGGAACCACCCGCACCACTGAAACCACAGACAACGACGAGGACGGGCGACGCGTG
This sequence comes from Streptomyces sp. NPDC090025, assembly GCF_044748125.1. Lineage (NCBI taxonomy): Bacteria > Bacillati > Actinomycetota > Actinomycetes > Kitasatosporales > Streptomycetaceae > Streptomyces > Streptomyces sp. NPDC090025. The sequence goes on from NZ_JBIVFL010000013.1 coordinate 139,765, forward strand.
GCCGAGGCGGCAGCTATCCAGGGGACCGCTCCGACACCTGCCCGCCGCTGGCTGCGGCGCACGGCCTCGCTCGCCGTGGCGGCCCCGCTGCTCGCCGGTCTGCTCCAGGGCGCCCAGCAGCCCGCCGCCCACGCCGCCGAGAGCGGGAACGGCTCCGGCACGGTCGATGTGTCCGTCGACACGCTGACGCCCAGCGCCCCGACGGAGAACGACACCCTCACGATCACGGGCACCGTCACCAACGAGAGCAAGTCGGCGGTGACGGACGCCACCGTCGATCTGCGCGTGGGCCCCCAGATGACCAGCCGCAGCGAGATCGACGAGGTCTCCGGCAGCCGCGCCTACCGGGACGGACGGGACCCGTACCCGCTCGGCACCCCGTACACGTTCAAGATCCCCACGCTCGGTGCCGGGCTGAGCAAGGACTTCACGCTCTCCGTGCCGGTGTCCAAGCTGGAACTCGACGACGCCGGCGTCTACCAGCTCGGCGTCTCCCTCACCGGCCAGACCTCGGGCCAGTCCTACCGGCGGGTGCTCGGCATCGAGCGGACCCTGCTGCCGTACCAGCCCGAAGCCACCGAGAAGAAGACCCAGCTGACCTACCTCTGGCCGCTGATCTCCTCGGCGCACGTCTCCGCCGAGACCGGCGCCGACCAGCAGCAGACCCCGGTCTTCGAGAACGACGACCTCGCCGCCGAGATCGCGCCCGGCGGGCGGCTCCACGAACTGGTCTCGCTCGGCAAGGACCTCCCCGTCACCTGGATGATCGATCCGGACCTGCTGGCCAGCGTGGACGCGATGACCGGCCCGTACATGGTGAAGAACGGGGCGACCGAGACCGTCGGCAAGAACCAGGCGGTCGCCGAGCGCTGGCTGAACGACCTGGAGAAGGCCGTCCAGGCCCACAAGGTCGTGGCGCTGCCGTTCGCCGACCCCGACCTGGCCTCCCTCGCCCACCACGGCAAGGACGTGCCCGGCTCCCTCAGCCACCTCCAGCAGTCCACCGCGCTCGCCTCGTCCACCGTCGAGACGATCCTCCATGTGAAGCCGTCCACCGACTTCAGCTGGCCCGTGGACGGCGCCGTGGATCCGTCGATCATGTCGGTCGCCACCTCGGCGGGCGCGCACAACGTGATCGCCCGCAGCGACAGCTTCCGTGACGACCTCTCCTACACGCCGACCTCGGCCCGGCCGATCGGCGGCGGGACCACCGCGGTCGTCTCCGACGCCACCCTGTCGACCGCCTTCCAGGGCGACATGATCCGGGCCGAGAACGCCACCCTCGCGATCCAGGACTTCCTCGCCCAGTCGCTCGCCGTCACCCTGGAGCGGCCCGAGGACCAGCGCAGCGTGGTCGTCGCCCCGCAGCGCATGCCCAGCACCGCGCAGGCGCAGACCATGGCGAAGGCGCTGCAGGCCCTCCAGGCGAAGCGCTGGACCGAGCCGCTCGACCTGATCGCCGCCGCCACCCACTCCGACCCCGACGCCTCGAAGCGCGTGCCCGGCAGCGGCTCCTACTCCAAGGCGCTGCGCAAGCAGGAGCTGCCCGTCGAGGCGTTCCGCGAGATGAAGGACACCCGCGACCGGCTCGACGACTTCCAGGTGATCCTGACCTCACCGGAACGCGTGGTGCCGACCTTCACCAACGCCATCAGCCGCGAGATGTCCACCTCGTGGCGCGGTGAGGCGCCGTCCGCGGCGCTCTACCGCAAGGAGGTCCAGGACTATCTGCGCAGCCTCACCCAGGAGGTGCAGCTGATCGAGAAGTCGGACCTCACTCTCTCGGGTCGCAGTGCCACCATCCCGGTGACCGTGCAGAACCGGCTCCTCCAGGGCGTCGACGACCTCGTCCTGCGGCTGAAGTCCAGCAACAAGGCCCGTCTGAAGCTGGACGGCGAGGGCGAGGCCGACCGTCCGGTGAAGATCGACGGCGGGCACAGCCGGGCGGTGAAGTTCGACGCCTCCGCCAACGCCAACGGCCCCGTGACCATGACGGCCCAGCTCTACACCGCGGACGGCACGCCTTACGGCGCCCCCATGGAGTTCACGGTGAAGGTCTCCGAGGTCACGCCCACGGTCATGCTCGTGATCGCGGGCGGAGTGCTGCTGCTCGTCCTCGCCGGGGTCCGGATGTACTCCCAGCGCAAGCGCGCCGCCGCCCGCACCGCGGAGGCCGCGGCCGAGGCGGAAGCCGAGGCGGCCGAGGCCGACGCCGAGGACGCCCCGGAGGCCGCCGAGGCCGACGCGGACGCCCCCGAGGGCACCCAGGAGCCCCAGGACCCGGCCGATCCCGGGCAGCCGAGTGACCCGACACCGGACACCGGGCCGGAAAGCGGCGACCCGTCGGGCCCGAGTGAGAAAGTGGACCGTTGAGCGATGTCGTGGCCGGTCGGCCGGGGACGATGAGGTGGGGTAACCATGAACGCGCCGTACGACGGTGACCGCGGGCAGGGCGCGGGTGGCACCGCGCCGTCCGGTGGCACGCCCCCGAACCCGGCCCCCGGCACCGCGCCGGTGCCGCCGCCGCAGGGCGCCCCGCACCCGTATCCGCCGGACCAGAATCCGTACACCCAGGATCCGTACGTCCAGGACGCCTACGCCCACGACCCCTACCAGGCGCGGGACCTGTCCGCCCAGGACCCGGTGACCGAGGCGCTGTACGACCGCGCCGCGCACCCGCCGCCCCCGCCGGGCACCTACGCCGAGCCGCAGCCGCTCTACCAGCAGCCGGCCTCGCCCCAGCACGCCCCCGACCCCCGGGTGTGGGCGCAGACCCCGGCCCCCGAGCCCGACGGCCCGTCCCGGCACCTGCCGTACGGCGACGACGCCCGCACCGTCCAGTTCACCGGCGTCGACGACCTGGTGACCCGGGCGGGGGAGGACCGGCCCGAGCCCGACGCGTTCGCCCACCTCTACCGGGACCAGCAGGCCCCCGGCCAGGTGCCGCCGCCCGCCCCGGAGCCGAACCCCATGCCCGCGCCCGCCCCGAAGAAGGCCGGTCGCGCCTCCGGGCTGCTGAAGTCGAGCGCCGTGATGGCGGCCGGCACCCTGGTCTCCCGGCTCACCGGTTTCGTCCGCAGCCTCGTCATCACCGGCGCCCTCGGCGCCGCACTGCTCGGTGACACGTTCACCGTCGCCTACACCCTGCCGACGATGATCTACATCCTCACCGTCGGCGGCGGCCTCAACTCGGTCTTCGTGCCGCAGCTGGTCCGCTCGATGAAGAACGACGAGGACGGCGGCGAGGCGTACGCCAACCGCCTGCTCACCCTCGTGATGGTGGCGCTCGGCGCGATCGTGGCGCTCGCCGTGTTCGCCGCCCCGGTGCTGATCCGGCTGATGTCGAGCACCATCGCCGACGACGCCGCGGCCAACAGCGTCGCCGTCACCTTCGCCCGCTACTGCCTGCCCACCATCTTCTTCATGGGTGTGCACGTGGTGATGGGTCAGATCCTCAACGCCCGCGGCAAGTTCGGCGCGATGATGTGGACCCCGGTCCTCAACAACATCGTCATGATCGCCACGTTCGGCCTGTTCATCTGGGTGTACGGCACCTCCGCCGAGTCCCACATGGGCGTCCAGACCATCCCCGACGACGGCATCCGGCTGCTCGGCATCGGCACCCTGCTCGGCCTGGTCGTGCAGGCCCTGGCGATGATCCCGTACCTGCGCGAGACCGGCTTCCGCTTCCGGCCCCGTTTCGACTGGAAGGGCCACGGCCTCGGCAAGACGGTCAAGCTCGCCAAGTGGACCGTGCTGTTCGTCCTCGCCAACCAGGCCGGTGTCCTGGTGGTCACCCAGCTCGCCACCGCCGCCGGTGAGGAGTCCGGCAAGAACGGCGCCGGCTTCCTCGCCTACTCCAACGCCCAGCTGATCTGGGGCATGCCGCAAGCCATCATCACCGTCTCGGTGATGGCCGCGCTGCTGCCGCGGATCTCCCGCGCCGCCTCCGACAACGACCCCGGCGCCGTCCGCGACGACATCTCGCAGGGCCTGCGCAACTCGGCCGTCGCGATCGTCCCGGTGTCCTTCGCCTTCCTGGCCCTCGGCGTCCCGATGTGCACCCTGCTCTACGCCTCCAGCGGCATCCAGGCCGCCCAGGGCATGGGCTTCATCCTGATGGCCTTCGGCCTCGGCCTGATCCCCTACTCCGTCCAGTACGTCGTGCTCCGCGGCTTCTACGCCTACGAGGACACCCGCACGCCGTTCTACAACACCGTCATCGTCGCCGCGGTCAACGCGGCGGCCTCGGCGGCCTGTTACGTGGTGCTGCCCGCCCAGTGGGCCGTCGTCGGCATGGCCGCCTCCTACGGCCTGGCCTACGCGGTCGGCGTCGGGGTCGCCTGGCGCCGCCTCAGCAAGCGCCTCGGCGGCGATCTGGACGGCACCCACGTCCTGCGCACCTACGCCCGGCTCTGCCTGGCCTCGCTCCCCGCGGCGATCGTCGCCGGTGCGGCCGGGTTCGGCCTGCTGAAGGTGCTCGGTGAGGGCGCCCTCGGCTCCCTCGTCGCCCTCGTCGTGGGCGGTCTGGTCCTGCTCGGCGTCTTCTTCGTCGCCGCCAAGCGGCTGCGGATCGCGGAGCTCAACTCCATGGTCGGCATGGTCCGCGGGCGTCTCGGACGCTGACCGGAACACCGCGCGCGGGGTTCGCACAACCATCGGCAGCCGACGCGTGTCGTGCATAGCGCCGGACTGTGGGCACAATTGGCATGGCTGTTGGATGTGGCGCAACGGATGGGGAGGCAGGAACGACGGTGGCGGAACGTAGCACGGCTGCCGTCGACGTGGCCGACAACAGCGGTGACGACCCGCTGGCCGCCAAGGCGGAGAAGGCCGCGACCGACGGGGTGGCGGAAGCGCAGAAGAAGGCGGGCACGCCCGCCGAAGCGACGGAGAGCAAGGCGGGCGATCGAAAGAACGGCGAACAGCCGTCCATCACGGCACCGGAACTGCACAGCGGCCACAAGCTGGCGAGACGGTACCGGCTGGAGGAGTGCGTCACCCGACTGGACGGCTTCAGCAGCTGGCGTGCGGTGGACGAGAAACTGCGCCGGGCCGTCGGCGTGCACATCCTGCCCGCCGACCACGCACGGGCCCGTTCCGTGCTCGCGGCGGCGCGTTCCGCCGCGCTGCTCGGCGACCCCCGTTTCGTGCAGGTCCTCGACGCCGTCGAGGAGAACGACCTCGTCTACGTGGTCCACGAATGGCTGCCCGACTCCACCGAACTGACCGCGCTGCTCGCGGCCGGGCCGATGGAGCCGCACGACGCCTACCAGCTCGTCAGCCAGGTCTCCCAGGCCATGGCCGCCGCCCACCGCGAGGGGCTCTCCCACCTCCGGCTCACCCCGAGCGCCGTGCTGCGCAGCTCCACCGGCCAGTACCGGATCCGCGGCCTCGCCGTGAACGCCGCCCTGCGCGGCATCAGCGCCGAACGCCCGCAGCGCACCGACACCGAGGCGATCGGCGCCCTGCTGTACGCGGCGCTCACCCAGCGCTGGCCGTACGAGAACGACGCGTACGGCCTCTCCGGCCTGCCCAAGGCCGTCGGGCTGCTCCCGCCCGACCAGGTCCGCGCGGGCGTCCACCGGGGCCTCTCGGAGATCGCCATGCGGGCCCTGGCGAACGACGGGGCGACCGCCTCGCGCCAGGAGCCGCCCTGCACCACCCCGGACGAACTCGCCAAGGCCGTCGCGGCGATGCCCCGGATCCGCCCGCCGGAGCCGGAGTTCCCGCTGCCCGCCCCGCCGGAGTACCAGCGCACCACGTACCAGCAGGGCACCTACGGGCGCCCCCAGCCGCGTCCGGTGGTCACCCAGCCCCTCCCGACCCCGCCTCCGCCGCTGCAGAGCCGTACCGGGCGGGTACTGAAGTGGACCGTCTCCGCGCTGCTGATCGCCGCCCTCGGCCTGGGCAGCTGGCAGATCGCGGACCGGCTGCTCGACCGGGACAAGACCGCGGAGACCCCGCGGAACAGCCAGCCGCAGAACGGCGGCGACGAGAAGGAACCGGCGGCCGACGGCAAGCCGGTCCCGATCGTCGGCGGCCAGGACTTCGACCCGCAGGGCGACGGCCAGGAGAACGCCCGGGACATAAAGAACGCCTTCGACGGCAACCCCGGCACCTCCTGGAAGACCAGCACCTACCAGGGCTACTCGAAGTTCGGGAACCTGAAGGACGGCGTCGGCATCATCCTGGACCTCGGCAAGGAGCAGCAGATCGCCAAGGTCGAGGTGACCTTCGCGGGCAGCACCTCCGTCGAGCTGCGCACGGCCGCCGAGAACACCTCGTCCCGGCCGACCCAGCTGAACGCCTTCACCACGCGGGCGAACGGCACCGGGAGCCAGGTCGCGCTGACGCCCACCAAGCCGGTGAAGACGCGCTACGTTCTGGTCTGGCTCACCGATCTGCCGGCCGCCGGCGACGGCGGCTACCGGGGCGAGATCTCAGAGATCAAGATCACCAGCTGACCGCACCGGGGGGAGGGGCTCACCGTTGGACGAAGCCGACCGCGACACACGCAGCGACCAGGAACTCCTGGACTGCCATGTGGCCGGGGACCCGGACGCCTTCGGTGAGCTCGTGCGGCGCCACCGGGACCGGCTCTGGGCGGTCGCCCTGCGGACCCTGGGCGACCGCGAGGAGGCCGCCGACGCCGTCCAGGACGCCCTGGTGTCGGCCTTCCGGGCCGCCCACACGTTCGCGGGCCGGTCGGCCGTCACGACCTGGCTGCACCGGATCACCGTGAACGCCTGTCTGGACCGGGCCCGCAAGGCCGCCTCCCGGCGTACCTCGCCGATGGACGACACCGAGCGCTTCGAGCAGCTCCTGGAGCCCCAGGAGTCCGCGGAAGCCCCCGCCGAGCGCCAGGACCTCCACCGGGAGCTCCTCGCCGCGCTCGCGACCCTCCCGGCGGAACAGCGCGCCGCGCTCGTCCTCGTCGACATGCAGGGATACCCGGTGGCCGAAGCCGCTCGTATCCTCGATGTCCCCACCGGAACCGTGAAGAGCCGCTGCGCACGGGGGCGGGCCAGACTGCTCCCCCTGCTCACTCATCTGCGCGGGGACACGGTGGGTAACGAAGGGCCGGACCGGGGAAGGAACCGGACGCCGGGGGCATCCGTCCCACCGGTGCCGGGACCGACGGACACCGGACCGAGCAATCCAGCTGCTGTGAAGGGCGGAGGTGGGCGCGCGTGACTTCCACGGCCGACACGACCCAGCATCCGGACGTCTCGGAGATCTCCGACCTCACCGAGGGGCTGCTCGCGCCTTCTCGGAGCGCGGCCGTACGGCGGCATCTCGACGGCTGCCCGCTGTGCGCGGATGTACGGACCTCCCTGGAAGAGATCCGCGGGCTCCTCGGCACCCTGCCCGGGCCGCCCCGGATGCCCGCTGAGATCGCCGGACGCATCGACGCCGCCCTCGCCGCCGAGGCGCTGCTGAGCGCCACCGCGCCCAGCGCGCCCGCCACGGACGCCCATGTTTCACGTGAAACACCGCGCGTCCGCCCCGCCACCGTCACCGCCCGCACTTCCGGTGCCGGGCGCCCCACCGACCGGCCTGGCGACCGGCCCCTCGGCGGGTCCACCGCGGCCACCGGCCCCGGGCGCCCCCGCCGTACCCGGCGGCGCCGGGTCGCGGCCCTCGGCGCCGTCCTCGGCGCAGCCGCCCTCGGACTGACCCTGCTGCTGCTCCCCGCCAGCCCGCTGACCACGGGCGCCGCCGAGTCCCACGCCGACAGGCTCGCGGACTCCGGGGTGACGGCGGCCGGTACAGGGGGCGAGTTCGACGGCGCTCCCGTCGCGAACAGCGTGCGGACGCTCCTCCAGCAGAACTCCACCTTCCGGGCCCCCAAGGACACCCGCGCCCCCGAGTCGCTCTCGGCCGAGGGTGGCACCGCCCCGGGAAAGCGGTCCCTGACCGCCGCGCCGCCCGCCTGCGTCACGGCCGCCACCCAGCGCACCGAGCCCGTCCTCGCCTTCCGGCAGGGCGACTACCAGGGCCGCAGCGCCTATCTCGTCGTCCTCCCCGCCCCCGCCGACGCCACCCGCGTCGACGCCTATGTGGTGGACGCCTCGTGCGCCTCCGACGGCGGGAAGAACCCCGGCGACGTGCTGCTCAGGGAGACCGTCCCGCGTTCGTAATCTCTGCGCCGTGCCAGGGGGCCGTGTCGGGAATGGTTGGCCCGTAGGATCGGTTGGGTGGGGTGAGAGAGACCGAACCGGCCGCCCCCGTAGGCAGTAGGCAGTCTGCAGAGACGAGGAAGACACCCCGTGAGCGACGTCCGTAACGTGATCATCATTGGCTCCGGGCCCGCGGGTTACACCGCTGCGCTCTACACCGCCCGTGCGTCGCTGAAGCCGCTCGTCTTCGAGGGAGCCGTCACCGCCGGTGGCGCCCTGATGAACACGACCGATGTGGAGAACTTCCCCGGCTTCCGCGACGGCATCATGGGTCCTGACCTGATGGACAACATGCGCGCCCAGGCGGAGCGCTTCGGCGCCGAGCTGGTGCCGGACGACGTCGTCGCCGTGGACCTCACCGGTGAGATCAAGACCGTCACGGACACCGCCGGCACCGTGCACCGCGCCAAGGCCGTCATCGTCACCACCGGCTCGCAGCACCGCAAGCTCGGCCTGCCCAACGAGGACGCTCTCTCCGGCCGCGGTGTCTCCTGGTGCGCCACCTGCGACGGGTTCTTCTTCCGCGACCAGGACATCGCCGTGGTCGGCGGCGGCGACACCGCGATGGAGGAGGCCACCTTCCTCTCGCGCTTCGCCAAGTCGGTCACGATCGTCCACCGCCGTGACTCGCTGCGCGCCTCCAAGGCGATGCAGGAGCGTGCCTTCGCCGACCCGAAGATCAAGTTCGCCTGGGACAGCGAGGTTGCCGAGATCCACGGCGAGCAGAAGCTGACCGGCCTCACCCTGCGCAACACCAAGACGGGCGAGACCAGCGAGCTCCCGGTCACCGGCCTCTTCATCGCCGTCGGCCACGACCCGCGCACCGAGCTCTTCAAGGGCCAGCTCGACCTGGACGCCGAGGGCTACCTGAAGGTCGACGCCCCGTCGACCCGCACCAACCTCGCGGGCGTCTTCGGCGCCGGTGACGTCGTCGACCACACCTACCGCCAGGCGATCACCGCCGCCGGTACGGGCTGCTCCTCCGCCCTCGACGCCGAGCGCTTCCTGGCCGCCCTCGCCGACAGCGAGAAGCTGGCCGAGACCCCCGCGGTCTGACCCGAACTCTCTCCACCTCACACCCCACGTATGAAGGAGGCCGCCGTGGCCGGCGCCACTGTTACTGCTACCGACGCTGACTTCGAGGAGAAGGTCCTCAAGAGCGAGAAGCCCGTTCTGGTGGACTTCTGGGCCGAGTGGTGCGGCCCGTGCCGCCAGATCGCCCCGTCGCTCGAGGCCATCGCCTCCGAGCACCCCGAGATCACCATCGTGAAGCTCAACATCGACGAGAACCCGGGCACGGCCGCCAAGTACGGCGTCATGTCGATCCCGACCCTGAACGTCTACCAGGGCGGCGAGGTCGTGAAGACCATCGTCGGCGCCAAGCCGAAGGCCGCGCTCCTGCGCGACCTGGAGGAGTTCGTCGAGGCGAAGTGACACCTCGCCCGAACGGCAGCCGCAGCCGCCGTTTCACGTGAAACATCGGCCCGCCCCCTTCCGAGGGGGCGGGCCGATGTCGTTCACAGCGGTCGCAGCACGGGTTCCTTCTGTACGGCTCCGAGAAGACGGTCGAGGGCCAGCTCGACGTCCTCCTTCCAGGAGAGCGTCGTCCTCAGCTCCAGCCGCAGCCGGGGATAGCTCGGATGCGGCCGCACCGTCTTGAAGCCCACGGCCAGCAGATGATCGGCCGGCAGCACACAGGCCGGCTCGCGCCAGCGGGCGTCCCCGAACGCCTCGATCGCCCGGAAGCCCCGCCGCAGCAGGTCCTTGGCCACCGTCTGCACCATGGTCCGGCCAAGCCCCTGCCCCTGATAGCCGGGCATGATCCAGGACGTCATCAACTGGACCGCGTCCGCGGCGACCGGGCTGGTGGGAAAGGCCGTCGAGCGGGGCACATACGCCGGCGGCGCGTAGAGCACGAACCCGACCGGCACATCGTCGACATAGACGACCCGGCCGCAGGAGCCCCACTCCAGGAGCACCGCCGAGATCCAGGACTCCTTCTCCTGCTCCGAGCGCCCGGCCTTCACCGCGGCCTCGCCGCGCACCGGGTCCAGCTCCCAGAACACACAGGAACGGCAACGCTGGGGAAGATCCGGAAGGTTGTCCAGCGTGAGCGGTACGAGCCGACGCCCCACGGCTGCTCCTCGCTTCCCTCAGCCTTCGCTGTACGAATAACGCCTCTCGGAATCGTAACGAGGCGTCGATCACGGCGGTACCGCGGACAGGCAAAGGGCGGAGCGGGTTCGGCGAATGCCGGACACCGCTCCGCCCTCAGGGCCTGCCGGACGAGCCCTACTCGTTCTCGTCCTGCTCGTCCTCGGCGTCCTGCGCCGCGCTCTGGTCCATCACACGCCCCTCGCCCGGAGCGAGCGTCGCCAGAATGCGGTCCAGATCCTCCACCGAGGCGAACTCGACGACGATCTTGCCCTTCTTCTGACCCAGGTCGACCTTCACCCGGGTCTCGAAGCGGTCGGAGAGCCGGGACGCCAGCTCGTGCAGCGCCGGGGAGACCCGGCTGCCCGCCCGCGGGCTCTTGGGCTTGACCGGAGAGGAGGGCTCCGAGCCCATCAGCGTGACGATCTCCTCGACGGCCCGCACCGAAAGACCCTCGGCCACGATCCGGTACGCCAGCTTGTCCTGGGCCTCCGGATCGTCCACCGACAGCAGGGCCCGGGCGTGCCCGGCGGACAGCACCCCGGCGGCGACGCGCCGCTGCACCGGCGGCGAGAGCCGCAGCAGCCGCAGCGTGTTGGAGACCTGCGGGCGCGAGCGCCCGATCCGGTCCGCCAGCTGGTCATGGGTGCAGTTGAAGTCCTTGAGGAGCTGGTCGTAGGCGGCCGCCTCCTCCAGCGGGTTCAGCTGAGCCCGGTGCAGGTTCTCCAGGAGGGCGTCCAGGAGCAGCTTCTCGTCGTCGGTGGCCCGGACGATCGCGGGGATCCGCTCCAGACCGGCCTCCCGGCAGGCCCGCCAGCGGCGCTCACCCATGATGAGCTCATAGCGCTCGGGGGCGAGCTGACGCACCACGACCGGCTGGAGCAGACCGACCTCCTTGATGGAGGTGACCAGCTCGGCCAGCGCGTCCTCGTCGAAGACCTCACGCGGCTGGCGCGGGTTCGGGGTGATGGCGTCCAGCGGCAGCTCCGCGAAGTGCGCCCCGGCGGGGGACTCCGGCAGCGGCTCGGGCTCGGCCACCGGCACCACGGAGTCCGGCGACTGCGGGCTGGCCGGCAGCGTCGCCAGCTTCGCCGCGGCCACCCCACGCTCCGAACCGAGCGCCGGAATGGCACCGGGAGAGGTGGCGGCCGAAACCGAACCCACCCCGACGGGCGTCGCCTGTCGTTCCTGGGGAGCAGCGGGGATCAGTGCACCGAGCCCACGCCCCAACCCCCTACGTCGCTCGCTCACTGCATCCCCTCCGACATTCGCTGGCTGTTCTGGTGACCCATCGGGGACGGTCCCCCGCCGTGGGCCTGGGTGGCGTCGTAACCGACGTCGACACCCCGCAGCGCGATCTCCCGCGCCGCTTCGAGATACGACAGGGCACCGCTGGAGCCCGGGTCGTAGGTGAGCACGGTCTGCCCGTAGCTCGGAGCCTCCGAGATACGTACGGACCGCGGAATGCTGGTCCGCAGCACCTCCTCGCCGAAGTGGCTGCGCACCTCGTCGGCGACCTGCGAGGCGAGCCTCGTACGGCCGTCGTACATGGTGAGGAGGATGGTCGAGACGTGCAGGTTCGGGTTCAGATGGCCCCGCACCAGGTCGACGTTCCGCAGCAGCTGCCCCAGACCCTCCAGCGCGTAGTACTCGCACTGGATCGGGATCAGCACCTCGGCACCGGCGACCATGGCGTTCACCGTGAGCAGGCCGAGCGAGGGCGGGCAGTCGATCAGGATGTAGTCGAGCGGCTGCTCGTACGCCTGGATCGCCCGCTGGAGCCGGCTCTCGCGGGCCACCAGCGACACCAGCTCGATCTCGGCACCGGCCAGATCGATGGTGGCGGGGGCGCAGAACAGGCCCTCGACATCCCGCACGGGCTGGACGACCTCGGAGAGCGGCCTGCTCTCCACGAGGACGTCGTAGATCGAGGGGACCTCGGCGTGATGGTCGATGCCAAGCGCCGTGGAGGCGTTGCCCTGCGGATCGAGGTCGATGACCAGCACACGGGCGCCGTGCAGGGCGAGCGAGGCGGCGAGGTTGACCGTCGTGGTCGTCTTGCCCACGCCGCCCTTCTGGTTGGCCACCACCATCACGCGGGTCTGGGCAGGGCGAGGCAGCCCCTCACCGGCCCGTCCCAGCGCCTCTACGGCAAGCTGGGCGGCACGACCGATCGGGGTGTCGTCCATCGGAGGCGGTGTTTCACGTGAAACATCCATCACCGATTCGGTACGGGGACCGGGGACCGGATCGGTCATCGGTCCCGCGATGTTGGCGTCGGACCGCAAGGATTCACTCTCCTCGGCTTCAGACTCGCGATGAGCAGAGCCTGTCATGCTTTCGGGGTCGTGAACCAGCGAGGCCCGTGGTTCTGTGGATGAATCCACCTCTGTGGACAACCCTTTGACCCTCACGGGGGGTTTCACCGGAGTCTTGCGGTCCCAGGGCGTGCCGGCCGCGCGACCGCGGCTGATGATCCCCTGCAGCAGTGAGCGACGTTTCACGTGAAACACGATGCACGCGTCGCCGGGCCGGGACGGCTCGACACTCCGAAATCTGTACGTATCGGAGCTTGTACGGATCAGCGGCGGCGGCGTGTCCGCGAGGGACGGGCCGCCTTGGCCCGCTTCGCGGCGAACCGCACACCGCCCGGGCTCTCGCCCACCTCGACCCGGACCACCGTCGTCAGGGGGTCCACGATGCCCTCACCGACATGCAGCACGGATGCCTCGACCGCGCCGAGCCTCGACAGCGCGGCACGGGCGCCGTCGATCTCCTCCTCCGCCGTGTCGCCCTTCAGCGCGAGCATCTCGCCGTAGGGGCGCAGCAGCGGAACGCCCCAGCCGGCCAGCCGGTCGAGCGGGGCCACGGCACGGGCGGTCACCACGTGCACGGGCTGCACCTTGCCCAGCATCTCCTCGGCACGGCCGCGCACCACGGTCACATGGTCGAGGCCCAGCAGCTCGACGACCTCCTGGAGGAAGGTGGTGCGGCGCAGCAGCGGCTCCAGGAGCGTGATCTTCAGGTCGGGCCGGACCAGGGCCAGCGGGATGCCCGGCAGACCGGCGCCCGAGCCGACGTCGCACACCGTGACGCCCTCGGGGACGACCTCGGAGAGCACGGCGCAGTTGAGCAGATGGCGCTCCCACAGCCGGGGCACCTCGCGGGGGCCGATCAGGCCCCGCTTCACACCGGCGTCCGCGAGGAGCTCCGCGTACCGGACCGCCTCCGGGAAGTACTCGCCGAAGACCGTCCGCGCCTGCTCCGGCGCCTGGGGAAGCTCCGCTGCCTCCGTCACGGGGAACCGTCCTTCCGTACCGCGCCTGCCGCGCGAACGCTGTGTGGCTGACTATCAGGCTGACAAAATTCGGCCCCGCCTGCGAACAGACGGGGCCGACACTACGGGACGGTTCAGGCAGGGAGCACGACGACGAAGCGCTGCGGCTCCTCGCCCTCGGACTCGCTGCGCAGACCGGCGGCGGCGACCGCGTCGTGCACGACCTTGCGCTCGAACGGGGTCATCGGGTCCAGCTTCACGGGCTCGCCGGACGCCTTGACGTCGGCGGCGGCCTTGGCGCCCAGCTCGGCGAGCTCGGACCGCTTCTTGGCCCGGAAGCCGCCGATGTCCAGCATCAGACGGCTGCGGTCACCGGTCTCCCGGTGCACGGCGAGCCGGGTGAGCTCCTGAAGGGCCTCCAGCACCTCTCCGTCGCGGCCGACCAGCTTCTGCAGATCGCGGCTGGAGTCGCTGACGATGGAGACCGAAGCCCGGTCCGCCTCGACGTCCATGTCGATGTCGCCGTCGAGATCGGCGATGTCGAGCAGGCCCTCGAGGTAGTCGGCCGCGATCTCACCCTCCTGCTCCAGGCGGGTCAGGGTGTCGACACCCTCGGCGGCGGAGGTGGTGCCTTCCGTCACGGATGGACTCCTTCTTGCTTCGTGGAGGCTTACTTCTTGTTGGAGGACGGGTGCTTGGGCCGCTGCTGGCCCTTGCGCTGGCCGGACTTGCCCTGGCCCTGGCGGGAGCCGCCGGAGTTGGCGCGGCTCGGCCTGGCCGGAGTGTCGCCCGAGCCCTGGGTGCCGGCCTTGGCGCCCTTGGCCGATGCCTGCGGCTTCTTCTCGAGCGAGGGAGCGTCACCGGTGGTCTTGACCTCGGCCTCGTCGGCGGCCTCGGTCGACTCCGACTCCTTCGACTCCTCCGCCTCCTTCGCGCCCTGCTGGGCGGCGCGCTGGGCCTTGGTCTGGCGCTTGGGCTGCTGACGCCGGGTGGCGGCGGCGCCCTCGGCCTCGGCCGTCACGGTGTCGCCCTTGAGGACCGTGCCGTCGGCCTGGGCGGCGAAGCCGGCCTTGGCGAGGCCCGCGAAGAAGCGGCGCTCGTTCTCGTTGCGGTCCGAGCCCTTGGCGACGATGGCCTTGACGATGTTCTTGCGGCGGCGGCCGCGGACCTCACCGTGGGCACCGACGCTCTTGAGCAGGCGCTGCAGGTAGGCGTCCTGGGCCTTGCTGCCCGGGGTCGGGTTCTGGCTGATCACGTACATCTGCTGACCCATGGTCCACACGTTGGTGGTGAGCCAGTAGACGAGGACACCGACGGGGAAGTTGATGCCCATGACGGCGAAGATGACCGGGAAGATGTACATGAGCATCTTCTGCTGCTGCATGTACGGGGTCTTCACGGACAGGTCGACGTTCTTCATCATCAGCTGGCGCTGGGTGAAGAACTGCGAGGCCGACATCATCACGATCATGATCGCGGTGACGACGCGCACATCGGTCAGCGAGGCGTTGAGGGCCGCGACCTTCTCGGCGCTGTCCGTGAACTTGGCGGCCAGCGGGGCACCGAAGATGTGGGCCTGCCGGGCGCTCTCGAGGAGCGGCTGGTCGATGACGCCGATGGTCTTGCCGTTGGCGATGGCCGCGAGCACGTGGTAGAGCGCGAAGAAGAACGGCGACTGCGCAAGGATGGGAAGGCACGAGGAGAGCGGGTTGGTGCCCGTCTCCTTGTACAGCTTCATCATCTCTTCGGACTGACGCTGCTTGTCGCTCTTGTAGCGCTCCTGGATCGCCTTCATCTTCGGCTGGAGCGCCTGCATGTTCCGCGTCGACTTGATCTGCTTCACGAAGAGCGGGATCAGGCAGATACGGATCAGCACCACCAGGGACACGATGGACAGGCCCCAGGCCCAACCCGTGTCAGGACCGAAGATCGCCCCGTACATCTTGTGGAACTGGACGATCACCCATGAGACAGGTGTGGTGATGAAGCTGAACAGACTGGCAATCGTGTCCACTAATCAAGCTCCTTGAGCATTGGGCGAGGTCTCTGCGGCCGGGCTCGTCTCGGCGGAGAACCCGCCCTTGTCTCCGCGCAGCGCGTTGCGCAGCATCTCGTGCCAGCGCGGACGCTTCCGCGGGGGAACATGGTCCACGCCGCCGGGCGACCACGGATTGCACCGCAGGATGCGCCAGGCGGTCAGGGCAGTGCCCTTGATCGCACCATGCCGGTCGATCGCCGCGAACCCATAGCGGGAACACGACGGGTAGTACCGGCAGACGGGGCCCAGGAGCGGGCTGATCGTCCACTGGTACAGCTTGATGAGAGCCAGCAGCGGGTACTTCATCGCGTGCCCCCTCCCAGCAGTCGCTGGAGAGCGGCGTCCAGGTCTCGGGCCAGTTGCGCGTGGTCGGCGTCACCGGCTCCGGGCAACGCCCGTACGACCACCAGGCTACCGGGGGGAAGCTCGGAGAGCCGATCCCGGACGAGGTGGCGGAGACGACGCTTCACCTGGTTGCGGACGACCGCGCCGCCTACTGCCTTGCTCACGACGAAACCCGCACGCGTCGGGGGAGCGCTCTCCCCAGGCGCGTGCGGGTCCGTTGCACCGCTGCGTAGATGGATGACGAGTAGCGGACGTCCTGCTCGACGTCCTCGTCGTACCGCGGTCGCGAAGTCCTCGCGCCGCCTCAGCCGATTCTCGGTAGGCAGCACGTCATGACCTGTGCGCGGATCAGGCGGACAGGCGGGCGCGACCCTTGCTGCGGCGGGTCGCCAGGATGGCGCGGCCGGCACGGGTACGCATGCGCAGGCGGAAACCGTGGGTCTTCGCACGACGACGGTTGTTCGGCTGGAAGGTGCGCTTGCTCACTCGGGGGCTCCAGTAATTCGTGTGGTGGCGGGACATCGCCTGGCTGTCACCGTGCGCCCACGAGAAGCTCGTATTCGCTCGAGTGCACCGCTTCGCGATCACATAGGGTGATCTTCGCCCATCGGAGGCAGGCGGCAGCAGCCATCGACAACTCGACCTGGTTACGGTACGCGCGGCTACGCCATCCGGTCAAACCGGCCGGTCAGCGGGGTGCTCTGTGCACAGCCTGTGGACAACAACTTGAACCACGTCAGCCGCCCCGACTACCGTGGTTGGACTCCGCAATCTTTTCCGATCTGTCCTTACCTGTCCTTGAGGACTTCGACCGACCGTCCCGAGAACCACACGTCCGTGGGACCCGTGGGACCAATGAGGAAGCGTGCCCTGTGGCTGACGTACCTGCCGATCTTGCCGCAGTGTGGCCGCGCGTGCTCGAGCAACTTCTCGGCGAAGGCCAGGGCATCGAGTCCAAGGACAAGCAGTGGATCGAGCGGTGCCAGCCGCTCGCGCTGGTCGCCGACACCGCGCTGCTCGCCGTGCCCAACGAGTACGGCAAGCAGGTCCTGGAGGGCCGGCTCGCGCCGCTCATCAGCGAGGCCCTGAGCCGCGCCTGCGGCCGGCCGATCCGGATCGCGATCACCGTCGACGACTCGGTGGGCGAGCCGCCGCCGCCCGCGCCGCCCGCCCGGCCGGCGCCCTCCCCGTACGGCGGCGGCTTCGACTCGTACGACGCCTACGAGAAGTACGACGACTACGGGCAGCACCGCCCGATGCCGGACGACGGTCTGCCGACGGCCCGGCCCGCCTACCCCGAGTACCAGCAGCACCGCCCCGACCCGGGAGTCTGGCCGCGTTCCTCCGAGGACGTCGGCTGGCAGCAGCAGCGGCTCGGCGGTTTCCAGGAGCGCGACCCGTACGCGAACCCGCGCCCGCAGCAGGACCGGCCGTCGCGGTACGACGAGCGGTCCCCGTACGAGCAGGGTCCGCAGCGGCCCGACCGCGGCGAGCCGCGCGCCTCCGACGGCGCCGAGGGCCCCGGCGGGCGCGGTCCCGGTCCCGGTCCCGGTCCCGGTCCCGGTCCCGGTCCCGGTCCCGGCGGCCACGGGCAGGGTCCGCGCCCCGGGCCCACCGGCATGGGCGGCGGCGGCATGGGCGGCTCGTCGTCCGGCCAGGGCGGCGGCTCCGGCGCGCCCGGCGAGCAGCACGCGCGCCTGAACCCCAAGTACCTCTTCGACACCTTCGTCATCGGTTCGTCGAACCGCTTCGCGCACGCGGCCGCGGTCGCCGTCGCCGAGGCGCCCGCGAAGGCGTACAACCCGCTCTTCATCTACGGCGAGTCGGGCCTCGGCAAGACCCACCTGCTGCACGCCATCGGGCACTACGCGCGCAGCCTCTACCCGGGCACCCGGGTGCGGTACGTGAGCTCCGAGGAGTTCACCAACGAGTTCATCAACTCGATCCGGGACGGCAAGGGCGACGCGTTCCGCAAGCGCTACCGCGATGTGGACATCCTGCTGGTCGACGACATCCAGTTCCTCGCGAGCAAGGAGTCGACGCAGGAGGAGTTCTTCCACACCTTCAACACCCTGCACAACGCCAACAAGCAGATCGTGCTCTCCTCGGACCGGCCGCCGAAGCAGCTGATGACCCTGGAGGACCGGCTGCGCAACCGCTTCGAGTGGGGCCTCACCACCGATGTGCAGCCGCCGGAGCTGGAGACCAGGATCGCGATCCTGCGCAAGAAGGCGGTCCAGGAGCAGCTGAACGCCCCGCCGGAGGTGCTGGAGTTCATCGCCTCCCGGATCTCGCGGAACATCCGTGAGCTGGAGGGCGCGCTGATCCGCGTCACGGCGTTCGCGAGCCTCAACCGGCAGCCGGTGGACCTCGGGCTCACCGAGATCGTCCTCAAGGACCTGATCCCGGGCGGCGAGGACTCGGCGCCGGAGATCACCGCGAGCGCCATCATGGCGGCGACGGCGGACTACTTCGGGCTGACCGTGGAGGACCTCTGCGGATCCTCCCGCAGCCGGGTGCTCGTCACGGCCCGTCAGATCGCCATGTACCTGTGCCGGGAGCTCACCGATCTGTCGCTGCCGAAGATCGGCGCGCAGTTCGGCGGGCGCGACCACACCACCGTGATGCACGCGGACCGCAAGATCCGCGCCCTGATGGCGGAGCGGCGCTCGATCTACAACCAGGTCACGGAGCTGACCAACCGCATCAAGAACGGCTGAGGAGGGCCCGGCGGCAGCGCCGCCGTGTCCACAGGCTGAGGGCGCCCTGGGGAGATCCCCGGGGCGCCCTTCGGCGTTCTCCGGGCGTTCTCCGGCCCGTCCCGCGCCGTCCCCACGGCGCCCGGGAAGGTCCCCGAAGGCGCCGGAAAGGGTCCTGAAGACCCCTCGGAGGGTCGTCGGAACGTCCGCGAAGCGTCGTCGCCCCGTCCCCTGGGCGTCGCCCGGGCGTCGTCTCTGTTCGATTAATGCCTGATGGTGGCGGGTTCTCCACAGATTGCGGGATGATCTCCCGTCCACAGGGTGGGGACTGCGAAGTTATCCGGATCGCATCCACAGGCCCGCCTGGTGACAGACCATCATGCCTGGTCACGGGGGTGTGGATTTGTGCGCAAACGATCTCCACAGCCTGTGGACAAAAAATCCGTCCACAGGGGGCCCGCGAAGTTGTCCACCGGCAACCCACAGGCCGGGCCCGGTTGCCCACAGCTTCCCCCCGCTTCTCCACACCGCTGTCCACTGTTCGGCAACGAAACGCCCGACATCACCGGGCCGAGTGAAAGGCGTCACACCAAGGGAGACGTTTGGGCTGTGGGGAACCTGGGGAAAGCTGGGGACAGCACTGGGGAGAACTCCCCATGGCCTGTGTATCGGGTGTGCAGAACTTTCCGGTGTCCACAGAAACAGTGGGTTGTCCACCGGCTCCACCCACAGGGTCAGTGGACAAAAAACCGGCGTTGACCTGCGCATACGACGTTATCCACGGTTTCCACAGGCCCTACTACTACTCCCACTCATAGTTAGCTCGGAATCCGCTTTGAAGCGGGGCCTGTGCACAACTCGGGACCGGAGCTCCGGCGACCCGTTGTCGCGACTTGACCCCGAGCCGCACCGAGTGTCGGTGGCGTACGTCAGACTGGTTCCCGCAGTCGACGAAGAGCCAGCAACAAGCAGGAGGCGGTTCCGGTGAAGATCCGGGTGGAGCGCGACGTACTTGCCGAGGCGGTGGCGTGGGTGGCCCGCAGCCTTCCGGCCCGTCCGCCGGCGCCGGTGCTCGCGGGCCTTCTGCTGAAGGCCGAGGACGGCGCGCTGAGCTTCTCCAGCTTCGACTACGAGGTCTCGGCCCGGGTCTCCGTCGAGGCCGAGGTCGAGGAGGACGGCACCGTCCTGGTCTCCGGCCGGCTGCTCGCCGACATCTGCCGCGCCCTGCCCAACCGCCCGGTGGAGATCTCCACCGACGGCGTCCGGGCCACCGTGGTCTGCGGCTCCTCCCGCTTCACCCTCCACACCCTGCCCGTGGAGGAGTACCCGGCGCTGCCGGAGATGCCCACCGCGACCGGCACCGTCCCTGGCGAGGTCTTCGCGGCCGCCGCCGCCCAGGTCGCCATCGCCGCGGGCCGTGACGACACGCTGCCCGTCCTCACCGGTGTGCGCATCGAGATCGAGGGCGACACCGTCACCCTCGCCTCCACCGACCGCTACCGCTTCGCGGTCCGCGAGTTCCTGTGGAAGCCGGAAGCCCCGGACACCTCCGCGGTCGCCCTGGTGCCCGCGAAGACCCTCCTTGACACCGCCAAGGCGCTCACCAGCGGCGACTCGGTCATCCTGGCGCTCTCCGGCTCCGGCAAGGGCGAGGGCCTGATCGGCTTCGAGGGCGCGGGCCGCCGCACCACCACCCGGCTGCTCGAGGGCGACCTGCCGAAGTACCGGACGCTCTTCCCCACCGAGTTCAACTCGGTCGCCGTGATCGAGACCGCGCCCTTCGTCGAGGCCGTCAAGCGCGTGGCCCTGGTGGCCGAGCGCAACACCCCGGTGCGGCTCAGCTTCGAGCAGGGCGTGCTCATCCTGGAAGCCGGTTCCAGCGACGACGCACAGGCTGTGGAGCGGGTCGACGCGAAGCTCGACGGCGACGACATCTCGATCGCCTTCAACCCGACCTTCCTCCTGGACGGCCTCAGCGCGATCGACTCGCCGGTCGCCCAGCTGTCCTTCACGACGTCCACCAAGCCCGCCCTGCTGAGCGGCAAGCCCGGTCTGGACGCGGAGGCGGACGACGCCTACAAGTACCTGATCATGCCGGTACGCCTGAGCGGCTGACCCCACAGGTGTGCACCCGCGTCCGGGCGTAGGCTCGGACGCGGGTACGAACCGCACACGACGCTTAAGGAATCATCTGATGGAGCTCGGTCTCGTCGGTCTCGGCAAGATGGGCGGCAACATGCGCGAGCGCATTCGCCGCGCCGGCCACACCGTCATCGGATACGACCGCAACCCGGACCTCGCCGATGTCCACAGCCTCGAAGAACTTGTGGGCAAGCTCAAGGGTCCGCGCGTCGTGTGGGTCATGGTCCCCGCGGGCGCCGCGACCCAGTCGACCATCGACGAGCTGGCCGAGCTGCTGTCCCCCGGTGACATCGTCGTCGACGGCGGCAACTCCCGCTGGACGGACGACGAGAAGCACGCCGAGGAGCTGGCGGCCAAGGGCATCGGCTTCGTCGACTGCGGCGTCTCCGGCGGCGTCTGGGGCCTGGAGAACGGCTACGCGCTGATGTACGGCGGCGACGCCGAGCACGTGGCCCGGGTCCAGCCGGTCTTCGACGCGCTGAAGCCGGAAGGCCCCTACGGCTCCGTGCACGCCGGCAAGGTCGGCGCGGGTCACTTCGCGAAGATGGTCCACAACGGCATCGAGTACGCCATGATGCAGGCGTACGCCGAGGGCTGGGAGCTCCTGGAGAAGGTCGACTCCGTCACCGACGTCCGCGAGGTCTTCCGCTCCTGGCAGGAGGGCACCGTCATCCGCTCGTGGCTGCTCGACCTCGCGGTCAACGCCCTCGACGAGGACGAGCACCTCGACCAGCTGCGCGGCTACGCGTCGGACTCCGGCGAGGGCCGCTGGACGGTCGAGGCCGCCATCGACAACGCCGTGCCGCTGCCCGCGATCACCGCGTCGCTGTTCGCCCGGTTCGCGTCACGTCAGGACGACTCGCCGCAGATGAAGATGATCGCCGCGCTGCGCAACCAGTTCGGCGGCCACGCGGTCGAGACCAAGAAGTAGTCCACAGGCTGTGCACCCCGCGGTGCACAGCAGCCGGGGGAAGGTCGGCGCCCACCATGCATGTCACGCATCTGTCGCTGGCCGACTTCCGCTCGTACGCCCGGGTCGAGGTTCCGCTCGATCCGGGCGTCACCGCTTTCGTGGGGGCGAACGGCCAGGGCAAGACCAATCTCGTCGAGGCCGTCGGCTATCTCGCCACCCTCGGCAGCCACCGCGTCGCCTCCGACGCCCCCCTGGTGCGGATGGGTGCCGAGCGGGCGGTGATCAGGGCCGCCGTCACCCAGGGCGAGCGCTCCCAGCTGGTCGAGCTCGAACTCAACCCGGGCCGGGCCAACCGGGCCCGGATCAACAGGTCCTCGCAGGTCCGCCCGCGTGACGTGCTGGGGATCGTCAGGACCGTGCTGTTCGCGCCCGAGGACCTGGCGCTGATCAAGGGCGACCCCGGCGAGCGCCGGCGCTTCCTCGACGAGCTGATCACGGCGCGCGCGCCGCGCATGGCGGGCGTGCGCTCCGACTACGAGCGGGTGCTCAAGCAGCGCAACACGCTCCTGAAGTCCGCCGCGATGGCCCGGCGGCACGGCGGGCGCTCCATGGACATGTCCACCCTCGACGTCTGGGACCAGCACCTGGCCCGCGCCGGGGCCGAGCTGCTCGCGCAGCGGCTCGACCTGATCGGGATCCTGCGGCCGCTGGCCGACAAGGCGTACGAGCAGCTGGCGCCCGGCGGCGGACCGGTGCAGCTGGAGTACAAGCCGTCCGCGCCCGGCGCGGGACACACCCGCGAGGAGCTGTACGGGCAGCTGATCGCCGCCCTCGCCGACGTGCGCAAGCAGGAGATCGAGCGCGGGGTCACGCTGGTCGGCCCGCACCGCGACGACCTGCTGCTCAAGCTCGGCGACCTGCCCGCGAAGGGGTACGCGAGCCACGGCGAGTCCTGGTCGTACGCGCTGGCGCTGCGCCTCGCCTCGTACGACCTGCTGCGCGCCGAGGGCAACGAGCCGGTCCTGGTCCTCGACGACGTCTTCGCCGAGCTGGACGCGCGCCGCCGTGAACGGCTCGCGGAGCTGGTGGCGCCCGGTGAGCAGGTCCTTGTCACGGCGGCCGTCGACGACGACGTGCCCGGGGTGCTCGCGGGGGTGCGGTACGCGGTGGCCGGGGGCGCGGTCGACAAGGTGGTGCAGGGATGAGCGAAGACAACAGCGGCGGTCCGGTCGGCGGATCTTCCCCACAGCCTGTGGACAAGGCGGCGGCCCCGGCGGCCCCCGAGCCGTCCGGCGTCGACCTCGCGCGGGTCGCGCTGCGCGCCGCCAAGGAGCAGGCGCGGGCGCGGGGCGCGGCGGCGGCGCAGAAGAAGCAGGCGAAGCGCGGCGGCGGGCTGCGCTCCGGCGCGCGCGCCGACGGGCGCGACCCGATGGCGCTCGGCTCCGCGATCAACCGGCTGATCACCGAGCGCGGCTGGGAGACCCCGGCGGCGGTGGGCGGCGTGATGGGCCGCTGGCCGCAGATCGTGGGCGAGGACCTGGCGAAGCACTGCGTGCCGCTCAAGTACGACGAGGACCCCGAGGAGCGGGTGCTCACCGTGCAGTGCGACTCGACGGCCTGGGCGACCCAGCTGAGGCTCCTCGCGCCCCGGCTGGTGGCCCGGCTGAACGAGGACCTGGGCCACGGCACCGTACGGATGATCAAGGTTCTGGGTCCTGGCGGGCCCCGGCGCGGCTACGGGCCGCTGCGCGCCCCCGGGTCCACCGGTCCCGGGGACACCTACGGGTAGCCACCCGGGAGATCCAAGGGTCGCGGGCCCGTCCCGTACGGAACGAGGGGACCCGGCGTCCGGGCGGAGAACGCCCCGGTCAGCGGCCGGAGAACAGCCCCCGAACCGGCCCTGAGCGGCCCCTGAGCGGGCCGGGCACCGGGCGGGAGGCGGGCCCAAGAGCCCCCGGACCAAGGGCCGGACGAGTCCGCCCGCACCCCCCGGGACCCCGGTCCCCACTAGGGGTCACCGCCCGAAGCGCTGGGTGGCGGTCAGAGGCCCCTGAGGGGCCTCTCCAGATATGGGGAGTCGTCTTGCGCCCGCCGAGGGCGGCACATGAGCTTTCAGGTACCGGCAAACCCCCATGAGTGTCAGTGGTACCGGTAGACTGGAAGACAATCCCGCCACCCTGCGGAACAAGTCGAACGACGCAGCCGCTCCCGTATGCCCGGAGAACGGCCTGTGCTGTGCCAGAAAGGGCGCTTCGTGGCCGATTCCGGCAACCCCAACGAGAACAACCAGTACACCGCCAGCAACATCCAGGTCCTCGAGGGCCTGGATGCCGTGCGCAAGCGCCCTGGCATGTACATCGGCTCGACCGGTGAGCGCGGCCTGCACCACATGGTGCAGGAGGTCGTCGACAACTCGGTCGACGAGGCCCTGGCCGGCCACGCGGACACCATCGACGTGACGATCCTGCCCGACGGCGGCGTCCGCGTCGTCGACAACGGCCGCGGCATCCCCGTCGGCATCGTCGAGTCCGAGGGCAAGCCGGCCGTCGAGGTCGTCCTGACCGTCCTCCACGCGGGCGGAAAGTTCGGCGGCGGCGGCTACGCGGTCTCCGGCGGTCTGCACGGCGTCGGCGTCTCGGTCGTCAACGCCCTCTCCACCAAGGTCTCGGTGGAGATCAAGACCGACGGCCACCGCTGGACGCAGGACTACAAGATGGGCGTGCCGACCGCGCCCCTCGCCCAGCACGAGGCGACCGACGAGACCGGCACCTCGGTCACGTTCTGGTCCGACCCGGACATCTTCGAGACGACCGAGTACTCCTTCGAGACGCTCTCGCGCCGCTTCCAGGAGATGGCGTTCCTCAACAAGGGCCTCACCATCGCCCTGACCGACGAGCGCGAGTCCGCGAAGGCCACCGTCGGCGCCGACGACCCGGACGCCGAGGCCGCCGCCGAGCCCACCGCGCGCACCGTGAAGTACCACTACGAGGGCGGCATCGTCGACTTCGTGAAGTACCTCAACTCGCGCAAGGGCGAGCTGGTCCACCCCACCGTCATCGACGTCGAGGCCGAGGACAAGGAGCGCCTGCTCTCGGTCGAGCTCGCGATGCAGTGGAACTCCTCGTACAGCGAGGGGGTGTACTCCTTCGCCAACACCATCCACACCCACGAGGGCGGCACCCACGAGGAGGGCTTCCGCGCCGCGCTGACGACGCTCGTCAACAAGTACGCGCGCGACAAGAAGCTGCTCCGCGAGAAGGACGACAACCTCACGGGCGACGACATCCGCGAGGGTCTCACCGCGATCATCTCGGTCAAGCTGGGCGAGCCCCAGTTCGAGGGCCAGACCAAGACCAAGCTGGGCAACACGGAGGCCAAGACCTTCGTCCAGAAGGTGGTCCACGAGCACCTCACCGACTGGTTCGACCGCAACCCCAACGAGGCCGCGGACATCATCCGCAAGGGCATCACCGCCGCCACCGCGCGCGTGGCCGCCCGCAAGGCCCGCGACCTCACCCGCCGCAAGGGTCTCCTGGAGTCGGCGTCGCTGCCGGGCAAGCTGTCCGACTGCCAGTCGAACGACCCCACCAAGTGCGAGATCTTCATCGTCGAGGGTGACTCCGCCGGTGGTTCGGCGAAGTCCGGCCGCAACCCGATGTACCAGGCCATCCTGCCGATCCGCGGCAAGATCCTGAACGTCGAGAAGGCCCGGATCGACAAGATCCTGCAGAACACCGAGGTCCAGGCGCTGATCTCCGCCTTCGGCACCGGTGTGCACGAGGACTTCGACATCGAGAAGCTCCGCTATCACAAGATCATCCTGATGGCGGACGCCGACGTCGACGGTCAGCACATCAACACCCTGCTGCTGACCTTCCTCTTCCGCTTCATGCGCCCGCTGGTCGAGGCCGGACACGTGTACCTGTCCCGCCCGCCGCTCTACAAGATCAAGTGGGGCCGCGACGACTTCGAGTACGCGTACTCGGACCGCGAGCGCGACGCCCTGGTCGAGCTGGGCAAGCAGAACGGCAAGCGGATCAAGGAAGACTCGATCCAGCGCTTCAAGGGTCTCGGCGAGATGAACGCCGAGGAGCTGCGCGTCACCACCATGGACGTCGAGCACCGCGTGCTCGGCCAGGTCACCCTGGACGACGCCGCCCAGGCCGACGACCTGTTCTCGGTGCTGATGGGCGAGGACGTCGAGGCTCGGCGCTCGTTCATCCAGCGCAACGCCAAGGACGTTCGCTTCCTCGACATCTGAGTCGGTCTCAGCTGACCGTACGAAAGGACTGACGACCAGCAATGGCCGACGAAAACACTCCTGTGACCACCGACGACGAGGAGCCGCAGCTGCGGATCGAGCCGGTCGGGCTCGAGACCGAGATGCAGCGCTCGTACCTCGACTACGCGATGTCCGTCATCGTGTCCCGTGCGCTGCCCGACGTCCGTGACGGTCTCAAGCCGGTCCACCGCCGCGTGCTCTACGCGA
This sequence comes from Streptomyces sp. NPDC090025, assembly GCF_044748125.1. Taxonomy (NCBI): domain Bacteria; kingdom Bacillati; phylum Actinomycetota; class Actinomycetes; order Kitasatosporales; family Streptomycetaceae; genus Streptomyces; species Streptomyces sp. NPDC090025. Next base: position 166,005 of record NZ_JBIVFL010000013.1, read on the forward strand.
TGTACGACGGCGGGTACCGGCCCGAGAAGGGTTTCTACAAGTGCGCCCGCGTCGTCGGCGACGTCATGGGTACGTACCACCCGCACGGCGACTCCTCGATCTACGACGCGCTCGTCCGGCTCGCCCAGCCCTGGTCGATGCGCATGCCCCTCGTCGACTCCAACGGCAACTTCGGCTCCCCGGGCAACGACCCGGCCGCCGCCATGCGGTACACCGAGTGCAAGCTCATGACGCTGTCGATGGAGATGCTCCGGGACATCGACGAGGAGACCGTCGACTTCCAGGACAACTACGACGGCCGCAACCAGGAGCCGACGGTCCTTCCGGCCCGGTTCCCGAACCTGCTGATCAACGGCTCCGCCGGCATCGCCGTCGGCATGGCCACCAACATCCCGCCGCACAACCTCCGCGAGGTCGCGGAGGGCGCGCAGTGGTACCTCGCCCACCCCGAGGCCAGCCACGAGGAGCTGCTCGACGCGCTCATCGAGCGCATCAAGGGCCCCGACTTCCCGACCGGCGCCCTCGTCGTCGGCCGCAAGGGCATCGAGGAGGCGTACCGCACCGGGCGCGGCTCCATCACCATGCGCGCGGTCGTCGAGGTCGAGGAGATCCAGAACCGCCAGTGCCTGGTGGTCACGGAGCTTCCGTACCAGACCAACCCGGACAACCTCGCGCAGAAGATCGCCGACCTCGTCAAGGACGGCAAGATCGGCGGCATCGCCGATGTCCGCGACGAGACCTCGTCCCGCACCGGCCAGCGCCTCGTCATCGTGCTCAAGCGCGACGCCGTCGCCAAGGTCGTCCTGAACAACCTCTACAAGCACACCGACCTCCAGTCGAACTTCGGCGCCAACATGCTGGCGCTCGTCGACGGTGTGCCGCGCACGCTCTCCCTCGACGCGTTCATCCGCCACTGGGTGACGCACCAGATCGAGGTCATCGTCCGCCGGACGAAGTTCCGCCTGCGCAAGGCCGAGGAGCGCGCCCACATCCTGCGCGGCCTGCTCAAGGCCCTCGACGCCATCGACGAGGTCATCGCCCTCATCCGGCGCAGCGACACCGTCGAGGTGGCACGTACGGGCCTCATGGGGCTGCTCTCGATCGACGAGATCCAGGCCAATGCCATCCTGGAGATGCAGCTCCGCCGCCTCGCCGCCCTGGAGCGCCAGAAGATCCTCGCCGAGCACGACGAGCTCCAGGCCAAGATCGACGAGTACAACGCGATCCTGGCCTCCCCCGAGCGCCAGCGCACGATCGTCAGCGAGGAGCTCGCGGCCCTCGTCGAGAAGTTCGGCGACGACCGCCGCTCCAAGCTGGTGCCGTTCGACGGTGACATGTCCATCGAGGACCTCATCGCCGAGGAGGACATCGTCGTCACCATCACGCGTGGCGGCTATGTGAAGCGCACCAAGACCGAGGACTACCGGTCGCAGAAGCGCGGCGGCAAGGGCGTGCGCGGGACGAAGCTGAAGCAGGACGACATCGTCGACCACTTCTTCGTCTCCACCACCCACCACTGGCTGCTGTTCTTCACCAACAAGGGCCGGGTCTACCGCGCCAAGGCGTACGAGCTCCCCGACGCCGGCCGCGACGCCCGCGGCCAGCACGTGGCCAACCTCCTCGCCTTCCAGCCGGACGAGCAGATCGCCCAGATCCTCGCGATCCGCGACTACGACGCCGCGCCCTACCTGGTGCTCGCCACCAAGGCCGGCCTGGTCAAGAAGACCGCTCTGAAGGACTACGACTCCCCCCGTTCGGGCGGTGTCATCGCGATCAACCTGCGCGAGCGCGAGGACGGCAGCGACGACGAGCTGATCGGCGCCGAGCTGGTCTCCGCCGAGGACGACCTGCTGCTCGTCAGCAGGAAGGCGCAGTCGATCCGGTTCACCGCGACGGACGACGCGCTGCGCCCGATGGGCCGGGCCACCTCCGGCGTCAAGGGCATGAGTTTCCGCGCGGACGACCAGCTGCTCTCGATGAATGTCGTCCGGCCCGGTACGTTCGTCTTCACCGCGACCGACGGTGGCTACGCCAAGCGCACCCCGGTCGACGAGTACCGCGTCCAGGGCCGCGGCGGCCTCGGCATCAAGGCCGCCAAGATCGTGGAGGACCGCGGTTCGCTCGTGGGCGCGCTGGTGGTGGAGGAGACCGACGAGATCCTCGCCATCACGCTGTCCGGCGGTGTGATTCGCACGCGAGTCAACGAAGTCAGGGAGACCGGCCGTGACACCATGGGCGTCCAGCTGATCAACCTGGGCAAGCGTGACGCCGTCGTCGGCATCGCCCGCAACGCGGAAGCGGGCGGCGAGGACGACGAGGACGTCGAGGGGATCGACGGCATCGACGGCATCGAGGGCGCGGACGGCGTCGACGGTGCCGAGGGTGTCGAGGGTGTGGACGGAGCGGCCGACACGGCCGAGACCGGTGAGGCGGCCGAGGGCACGGAGCCCGCGGCCGGACAGCACGAGGAGTAGAGCGTGAGTGGAGCCACGGGCGCCGGTTCGGCCGACGGCCGGTCCGCAGGATCGAGCGGTGCCCGTGGCTCCGCCACGGACTCCCAAGGTGGGGGCACCCCCGCCGAAGGCAGGGGGATTACGGTGACGGACACCCGGGGGCAGCGTCCCCCGTACGAGACCTACAACGGGCCGCTGCCCGGTGAGCGCCCCGGCGCCCAGCAGCAGGGGCCCTACCAGCCGCCGCAGGCGTACGGCACTCCCGCGCAGGGCACGCCCACGCACGGCGGTCCGGCGCAGGGCGGCACGCTCGGCGGGCAGAGCGCGGCGACGCGCAAGCCCCGCACGGGCGCCCGCACCACGCCGCGCACCCGCAAGGCGCGGCTCCGGGTGGCCAAGGCCGACCCGTGGTCGGTGATGAAGGTGAGCTTCCTGCTCTCCATCGCGCTGGGCATCTGCACCATCGTGGCGGCGGCCGTGCTGTGGATGGTCATGGACGCCATGGGCGTCTTCTCGACCGTCGGCGGCACGATCAGCGAGGCCACCGGCTCCAACGAGTCGAACGGCTTCGATCTGCAGTCCTTCCTGTCGCTGCCGAGGGTCCTGATGTTCACCTCGGTCATCGCCGTGATCGACGTGGTCCTGATGACCGCCCTGGCGACCCTGGGCGCGTTCATCTACAACCTGTCGGCCGGTTTCGTGGGCGGCGTCGAGCTGACCCTCGCCGAGGACGAGTGACCCGGCTCCCCGGGGGCGGGTGACCCGGGGATGGCTCAGGAGTGACGCCCGAGGGGCCGGTGCCGGATACGGATTTTGGGACTGGCCCCCACGTGCGCTAATCTTCAGGAGTCAGCGCGCGGGACATACACCGCAAGGCGCGGCGGGGCTATAGCTCAGTTGGTTAGAGCGCATCCCTGATAAGGATGAGGCCACAGGTTCAAATCCTGTTAGCCCCACATCGACGATCGGCCCGGACGGTTCACCCGTCCGGGCCGATTGGTTTTGTGGACGCGTTGTCGGCCTAGGTCACTGATCGGTATCGGCCGGTGTGTAGAGTGGGCGTCAGATGTCTCCTACGTCAACGAAAGACGAGGTCGCGCGGTGAAGAAGCTTCTCCTGGTCGCACTGGCCGCCATCGGCGGGCTCCTCGTGTACCGCCAGATCCAGGCGGATCGCGCCGAGCAGGATCTGTGGACGGAGGCGACCGACTCCGTGCCCGCAGGTTCGGGTGTGTGAGACGCAAGATCGTCTGAAGTTCTCCGGGTGAGGCCCCGGCCGCTGTGAGCGGCCGGGGCCTCGCTCTGTTCGCGGTCGTGAAGAAATCCCGGGAAATCGGTTGCTCTCGCGAATTCCTAGGGTGTCGGGCGCGCGGCCGGGCAGGATGGGCCGGCGGCACGGGCCGCGCGGGTACGGGCGCGGCGGCGGCAGGACACGGCGAGGGGATGCGGGCGTGAACAGGCGACGGGGAGCCGGGGGTACGGGTCGGGTACGGGCCGCCGTGGTGGGCGTGCTGGGCGTGGCGCTCGGGAGCACCCTCGCGCTGCTGCCGGGCGGCGCAACGGCCGTGGCCGCCGGGACCGCCGCGGGGACCGCCGCCGGGAGCACGCCCGGGACCGGGGGCGCGTACGGCTTCGATGCGGGCGCGCGGCGGGTGAAGGGCGCCGTGTCGAACCTCGACGCCGAGCGGCTCGCCGAGCACACCACGTACCGCGACACCCTCAAGAAGGACGGCAAGCTCTACTACCGGGTCGACCTCGACGACAAGCGGAACGCGTACGTCTCCGCCGTCGCCGTGCCCCGGCCGGGCGCCCGTACCGGATACGGCGACGGCATCAAGGTGAGCCTCCAGGACGGCGCCAACTCCCAGTGCGGGTACCAGGAACGCTCGTTCGGGTCGGCCGAGTTCGGCCGGCCGATCGCCGCCTACGCCGACCGCACCCTGGAGCCGGGTTCCACCACCTGCCGCCAGGCGGGCGCCTACTACGTGCTCGTGGAGCGGGAGTCGGCGAAGGAGTCGGACCAGGGCGACTGGGAGCTGGAGATCCGTTTCGTCACGGAGCCGGGCGTCAAGAAGGCCGGACCCACCGCGCTGCCCTCCGAGTGGCCCTCCGGCACCCCGCAGCCGCCCACCGGCGGCCCCCGGCGGCGGGACGGCGGCAGCGGCTTCCACGACGCCATCGCGCTCACCCAGGGCGAGTGGCGCACCGACATCCGCCCCGGCCAGACGCTCTTCTACCGGGTGCCGGTCGACTGGGGCCAACAGCTGTTCGCCACCGCCCAGCTGGGCAACAACCCGGCGTCCGACGAGTACCTCGGCAACGCCTTCGTGCTGTCCCTGGACAACCCGGCGTACGGCCACGTCGACCAGAACACCGTGACGTACGACGGCGATCCGGCGACGATGGCGCTCGACGCGCAGCGCCCGGTGGCCTTCGAGAACCGCTTCTCCGGCAGCTACAGCACGGGCGCCATGCGGTTCGCGGGCTGGTACTACCTGTCGGCGACCCTCAGCCCCGCCGTCGCCAAGCACTACGGCGACCAGCCGCTGCCGCTGACCCTGCGGGTGAACATCACCGGACAGGCCGCGCCGGGACCGGCGTACGACGGCGCTGCCGGGGTCTTCACGGTCACCGACGACGACCGCGACGCGGCGGCCAGCGGCACCAGCGAGCCCCAGGAGGCGCGCGGCGCCACCTATCGCGTCGTCGGCCTGGCCGGGATCGGCGCGGGCACGGTGCTGCTGCTCGGCCTCGCCGTGTGGTGGCTGCTGGCCCGGCGGACGGCCGCGGCCACCGGCCCGGGGACCGGGACCGGGGCCAGGACCGGAACTACGACTGCATGAGGGCCCAGATGCCCACGGCGTAGCAGAGCAGCGCCGTGAGCAGCACCGGGACGGCGATCTTCGCGGACGGCCCGGGACGGCGCGCGACCGGCCGTCCGGCCGCCGGTGCGGGGACCGTGGCGGCCGTGACGGGCGCCGGGGCCGGGGCCGGGGCCGGGATGTGGGCCGTCGGCGTGTAGGCGGGCGGCGCGTGGGCCGGGGGCGGCGGGGGCGGCAGAGGGAAGCTGCCCGTCTCGGAGGCACCGGGCAGCGGCGGGGACGGGTACGCGTGCGCGTGCGCGTGCGGGGCGGAATGCGGGCCGGGCTGTGGGACAGGCTGCGGGACAGGATGCGGTACGGGCTGTCGTACGTCCTGCGGTACGGGCTGCGCCGGTACGGGCGCGGGGGCCGGGGTGGCGGGCCCGGCGGGCGGCGGGGCGGCCACCGGCGGGGCGGGCGCGGGGGACTCGGGGGCCCGGGGCGCCCGGGGGCCCTCCGGGGCGAAGCCCGGCGGCAGCGGGCCGATCTGGTCGAAGACCTCGACCGGCTCCTCACCGGCCACCGGCTCGGGGAGCAGCTCGACGGCCGTGTGCAGCGCCTTCCGGGCCCCGGTGGCCGTCCTGAACCGGGCCTCCGGGTCGGGCTGGAGCAGTCCGGCGAGGACCTGCCAGAGCGGCTCGGGGATGCCCAGCGGCGCGCCCGGGGTGCCGTGCTCGCGGAAGTACCGCACCAGGGCCTGGGAGTCCGGCTTGCGGCCCTGGAGGAGGTAGAGCGCGACCAGGCCGACCGCGAACAGATCGGCCGTGAAGTCGGGCTCGGCACCCATCAGCTGTTCGGGCGCGAAGTAACCGGGCGTCCCCACCACATAGTTGGTCTCGGTCAGGCGGGGCTCGCCCTTGCGCATCGAGATGCCGAAGTCGGAGAGCCGCAGATGCGGCCGCCCGGTGCCGGTCGCTTCGAGCAGGATGTTCGCGGGCTTGATGTCGCGGTGCACGACGCCTTCCGCGTGCACCGCGGCGAGCCCGGCGAGCAGCTGGTCGAGCAGGACGCACACGAACCGGGGCGGCAGCGCGCCGTAGTCCCCGATCACATGGGCCAGCGAGCCGCCCGCCACCAGGTCCATGGTGAACAGGACCTGGTCGTCGTCGGCGGCCCAGCTCGCCGGGGCCAGGACGTGCGGGTGGTCGATCCGCAACGCCTGCTCACGGACGAAACGGAGCAGGGCGTGGGCGTCGCTCTGCTGGAGCACCTTCGCCGCCACATAACGGCGGCGGCGGTGGTCCCAGGCGCGCCAGACAGCGCCGATGCCGCCCCGGCCGATCGGATCGATCAGCTCGTACCGACCAGCGAAGATCTCACCCATCGCGCTGCGCCCGCTCCCCGTACCGTCTCGGACCCTGGCTGCCGTGCTTCGGAGTTGCCCTGGAGGTGCTCCGGACGGTCGCGGCACCCGTACGGCGCCGCGACCGGCGTCAGTTCTGGTGCGACTCGTAGTGCGCGACCGCGTCGGCGGTGCGCCCGGCGCCGTACACCCGGAGGAACTCTGCCAGCTCGGGGTGGGCGGGCGCGAGGGAGTCGGCGGCCTCGATGATGTCGCCGGCGGCGGCCACGGACCGCAGCAGCGACTGGATCTCGCGGACCACCCGGCGCACGGTCGGGGCGCCACCGCTGGTGGTGGTCTGGCTGCCCGCGGTCAGCACCGAGCCGCCCTGCGACTTCTTGATCTCGTCCATCCGGTCGGTGGCCTCGGCGGCGCTGACGCTGCCGTCGGCGACCTGCCCGGCCAGCTCCTGGAGCGCCTGCACGCGCTGGACGACCGCGGGGTTGCCGATCTTGGCCCGCTGGCCGCTCATCAGCTGGGACAGCATGGGCGCGGAGAGCCCGAGCACGGCCGCCAGCCTGGCCTGATTCAGCCCGAGATCGTCGATCAGACGACGGAAGAGCGCCCCCAACGGCTCTCCGTACCAACTCCGCTGAAGCTCGCGGGCTCTCGCCGTGGCTTCCTGCTGCGCTGTATCCATTACTGCTTCTCCCCATCCCTTGGGTTCACCACTGCGAACCCCGATCAGCATCTTACGGAGCGTGGTCGCCCACGGGGAGTCCCAATCCTTTTGCGGGATACAGGGGGTGACCCGGTACTCTGTTGTCGTTCCGGGGCCTTAGCTCAGTTGGTAGAGCGCTGTCTTTGCATGGCAGATGTCAGGGGTTCGACTCCCCTAGGCTCCACGTGAACAGACCCCTCTGACCTGCGGAAACGCAGTCAGGGGGGTCTTTTTGTCCTTATTTGACGTGCTGACGTGTCAGCACTGTGACGCTGACGTAGGCCTGCGGTGACCAGTTGGGTGCGGGGCTTGAGCCGGTTTTCGCTCCCCCGTTTGATCCCCTGGAGGGCGCATCGGCTTTCCAGTTTCCTACTCGTTTGACACAATGGGTCCATGTCTGAGGCGACGTACAGCATCGGCGAGGGGCCGGCGACCCGGGTCAGCCTGTCTCTGCCCGAGGGGACTGCGGAGGCGATCCGCGCGCGGGTGGGGAAGCGGGAGTTCTCCGCGTTCATCGCCGCAGCGGTCGAGCGGGAGCTGAGGGGACAGGTGCTGGATGAGTACCTGGCCGACTACGAGAACCGCAAAGGGCCGGTGTCCGAGCAAGCGCGGCACCAGGCGCGGCAGGTGTTCGACGAGGTGTTCGCCGAGGAAGACCAGTGGCCCGCCGCAAGCTGAGCCACGAGGGAACGCTGGTCCTGGACAGCGAGGGCCTCTCCAAGCTGCTCGTCGATGACGAGAGGGTAGTGGCTCTGGTCGCGGAGGCGCGCTCGCGCGGCATGGAGGTGGTGATCTGTGCGCTCACCATCATCGAGGCCGTGCACGCCCGGACGAACAAGAACCGGCTGGGCTGGCTGCTGTCCGGACTTCGCGTGATTCCAGTGGGCGATGAGGAGGCGAAGGCGGCCTCGGCGTTGTTGATGAACGCGGGCTTACACGGACACAAGTACGCCATCGACGCGGCCGTGGCCGAGGCCGCACTGCGACAGCAGCGACCAGTGGTCATGCTGACGTCTGATGTCGACGACATGGCCAAACTCTGTGGCGAACGGGTCCGGCTCGTCACAGTGTGATGCTCGCGCGAGACGGTGAAGGCCGTCGCTCCGTGGGGGAAATCCCTTACGGGGAGACGACGTTGTAGTGCGTCGTCGATGTTTCAGGTTGTCGATGTCCAGGGACCTTGGCTAGCGTGAGAGCAGGCATGGAGCTCGGGACGGGACCTGAGCCACCGCTGATCTCTTCGGGGCACGGAGCGTCGGAACGGACCTTCGCCACCGCCTCCCACGCCCAAGTCCTTGGCTGCGGGGCACTTGCGTCCTGATAGCCGAAAGGTGCCTCTGTGACCATCTACTGTCAGCATGCCAACCGTGGTAAGACGCAGATCCTGGCTGTGCATCGGAGCGGGGACGATGTCGTGTCGTCGACCGTGACAAGCCTTGAGAGCCCGGATCTCGCAGCTCCGGTCGTCGATGCGCTCAACCGCATCTCGGCTCTCGCCACCGTTCCGGTCAGCATCTTCGATCAACGCGAAGGCCAGGTAGCCAGCTATCCCGTGAACCACTTGGCAGCGCTCACTGATCGAGCAGCGCGTGTCGATCTTCTCACCGGCGTGCACAGCCTGTGGTACGAGTCGGTCTGCCTGGAGCTCCATCAGGCGCTGACCACTTTGGACGACGCTCTTGCCGCCGTCCCGCAGCCGGTCCGGCTCGCCGTCGAGAAGGAGCTCGAGACGGAAGAACGCGAGCTACGCGACGCACTTGGCGACTACACGGAGGCAGTGCCCGTACCGGAAGGGAACAGTCGTAGCTGGGATCACGAGCAGCCCTTCGTGCCCTACGGCGGCGGTTCTCTGTTGCTGACCAACAGGTCACGAAGGCGGTTGGACCGTCAGGAGGAAGGTCTCACCGATGAACAGCGCGCGGCCGCTGTGGCGAACCTGCGGCTGCTGGTCACTGCCTTCGAGCGGAGTTCGGCCGTGGAGGCCGATTCCGGGATCTTCTCGGTCGAGTACCCCGAGATCTTCGCTGAGCCGTTCGACGAGGACCACCTCTTTTTGACTGTCCGCACTCCGGATCCCGGTGAGGCGGACGGCAGCGCATGGGACGTCGAGATCTGCCGTTGGGAGCCTGACAACCCGGACGAGGAGGGGGAAGACGAGTACAGCAGCGCCACCGGAGCATCTGTCCTCCACTGCATGCTCCCCACCGCGCCGAGTCCCGATGATGTCGCTGATCTGCTCTCCCGGCTTGCGACAGAGCCTGGAATCCTCGTCGGGTGGGCTGAGACTCAGGTCGGTGAGTTGCTTGCCGGGACGAAGTTCGCTGTCACCTCAGTGAACCGATAGGCAAGCTCGTGAACTACCCGGGTCACTCTCGCAACGGCTCAGGTACGTGTGCTGATGTGTCAGCACGGGTCCTCGGCGGAGAAGGGCCGAAACAGGATTCAGAGGCATGAGAACAGGGGCAGTTGCCCTGTTCTTCCTTGAAACCACAGGTCGGGAAGACAACGATCTCGGGTTCGACTCCCCTAGGCTCCACCGGACAGAGAAGCCCCTCCGAGCTGCGGAAACGCAGACCGGAGGGGCTTTTCGCGTTCGACGGGCCCGGGGGATCCCCAGTGGCCCAGTGGTGCCTGGGAGGAATGGGCCGGGCAGGGTGGGCCACTGCGCCCCGGCGGCCGGGCCCCCCGACCCCTGTCCAGCCGGATTGATCCGTACGAGTGGTGTTCATCGGAAGAACTGCACGGCGGCTGCGTGCCTGCGGATTTTCCGGTGGCGCGTCCCCATGATGAAGACCGTACGAAAAGCGCGCAATCAGAAATGAACCATCTGAGAACGGGCACCCGGCGCGGTCGCCCTTCCCGGATCACGGCACATCCCGGCACAACCCGGCACCACGAAAGTGAGGGGTCATCATGGCAACCGCCAAGGTCAAGCAGTTCTGGACCGCCTTCGTCTCCGTCTTCTTCGCCCTGTTCGCCGCCCTCGGCCTGGCCGCCCCGGCCGCCACCGCCGCCGCTCAGCCCGCCCTCGCCCAGGGCGACGAGCCGCGCGCCGCCGCCCGCGCCGAGCGCCCGGAGGTGTCGCTGCCCGCCCAGCGGACAGCGCATCCCACCTGGCACACCGCGCGCGGCCGGGCCCTGCCGCCCACCATCAAGCAGCGCATCGGCGCCGAGGCGCACGGCTCGTCCCCGTCGGTCCGCCACCTGCGCGACGACGCCCTGGACGGCCTCGACGCGGACGACGCCCTCGCGGGCGCGGGTGAGCTCGCCGACGCCGCGCTGACCGGCGCCGACCGCGTCGCGTAGGGCGCGGCGGGATCCTTCCTCCGCCACGCCCTCACGCTCGCCCCTGACGGGCGATGAACGACCTGTACGGGCCCCATGCGCCGTACGAGCGGTACCAGCGGAACGAGAAGTGCGAATCGCACCACTGAACGAACCGCAGGAAACGTACGACCCCGCAGGAAACGCAGGAAACGCACGATCCGCATTGCCAAGCACGACCCGCACGACCCGTACGACCAGCAGTACGAAGCGAACCCCAGCGAACAGCGACCGGGGACCAGTGACTAGCGACTGTCGTCGCGGTCCGTGGCCTCCGCAGCCTCCGCAGCCTCCGCGGCGGCCTCCTTGGCCACCACCTCGGGATCGAGTGACGCGGTATCGTCGTCGACGGACGACAGACCGGTCTCCTCGTCCACCTCGGTGGGAGCGGGCGGCTCGACCAGCCAGTCGGGGTTGGCCTGCTTGTCCCACCACATCCACGCGGCGAACGCGCCGCCGGCCAGCACGCCGAGGAGCACGACCCCCTTGGCGACGCGTCCGGCCCGTGCTCGGCGCTCATGCCGCTTCATGATCTTCTGTACGTCCCTCGGTGTCACCTGACCGCGCAGCGCGGCCCAGGCGGCGGTGGAACGCGACCCGGCCTCGTCGAGGACCGGACCGGTCGCGGCGACCGCGTGCTCGACCCGCGGGACGGTGTAGTCGGTCGCCTGCCGGGCGGCCTTGCGGGTCACGGCCGCCGCTCGATGCGCGGCTTCGTCGACCCCGGGCGGCACGTGCGGCGCCACATGGCTGGCGTACCGCAGCCGTGCCTGATCGCGTGCCTGACACGCGGCCCTGGATACCTTCGGGGCGAATTTGACGCGCGCTTCGTGCGCGTAATGAACGGCCTGGTCACGGGCCGTGCCTGCGTACGGCGCCACCACTTCCGCGGCGTGCAGGACGCTCTCCTTCGCCGAACCTGTGGCGGCGCGCACGCTGTCCATGCGGGTCACGGGATTCCTCCTCCTCGGTGGCGATGTCGGTTTTTCACCTTTCCATCCTTTTCGGAATCATGCCTGTCCGACCGCGGTCCGGCATGCGGGGCGGGCATCCGGGGCATGCGGGCATGCGAGGATGCGACTCGCAGGACAGCAGGGTGAGCCGTACGAGCGCGGTACGAGCGCCCGTACGAGCAGGACGAGCCGGAGGAAGACGGAACGTGGCAGAGCAGCTGTACGCGACGCTGAAGACCAGCCTGGGCGACATCGAGATCCGGCTGCTGCCGTTCCACGCGCCCAAGACGGTGCGGAACTTCGTCGAGCTCGCCAAGGGCGAGCGGGAGTGGACCGACCCGACGACCGGGGAGCGTTCGACCGCCCCGCTGTACGACGGCACGGTCTTCCACCGGGTCATCGAGGGCTTCATGATCCAGGGCGGCGACCCGCTGGGGAACGGCACCGGCGGCCCGGGCTACGAGTTCGCCGACGAGTTCCACCCCGAGCTCTTCTTCGACAAGCCGTACCTGCTGGCGATGGCCAACGCGGGCCCCGGCACCAACGGCTCCCAGTTCTTCATCACGGTCGGCGCGACGACCTGGCTGAACCGCAAGCACACGATCTTCGGCGAGGTCGTCGGCGCGGCCGGCAAGAAGGTCGTCGACGCGATCGCCACCACCCCGGTCAACCCGCGCACCGAGCGCCCGGTCGAGGACGTCGTCATCGAGACCGTCGTGATCGAGAGCCGCTGACGCCGCAGGCCCGCCGACGCCGTAGGCCCGCCGACGTCTCGGGCCCGTGGGTCCAGGCCCGCCGACGTCGCGGGCCCGTGGGTCCAGGCCCGTCGGCCCGTACGTCCGCAGGCCCGTACGTCCGCAGGTGTCCGCACGTCCGCAGGCCCGTACGTCCGCGGGTCCAGGCCCGCCCGCGCCCCGGGAACCTTCGCGCCCCGCCCGTCCGTCAGGAGGGCGGGGCGATCTGCTGGCCCGCCCCCGGCCCCCGGCCGCCCCCTGCTCAACGGAAGGACTCCCATGGACCCGCAGTCCGGTCTGCCGCGCTGCTACCGCCATCCCGACGTCGAGACCGGCATCCGCTGCACCCGCTGCGAGAAGCCGATCTGCCCGCGGTGCATGGTCTCCGCGTCGGTCGGCTTCCAGTGCCCGGACTGTGTGCGCGGCGGCTCGGGCACCGGGCACGCGCCCGACGCCCATCAGCCGCGGACGCTCGCGGGCGGCCGGATCGCGGGTGACGGGCGGCTGGTCACCAAGGTCCTGATCGCGCTCAACCTCTTCCTGTTCATCGCCGCCCAGCTGGGCGGGAACCGGTTCGTGGACGAGCTGGTGATGATCGGCTACGCCTACAACCCGCTGCTCGGCGAGGTGGTGGGGGTCGCGGACGGCGAGTGGTACCGGCTGATCACCTCCACCTTCCTGCACCAGGAGGTGGCCCACTTCGTCTTCAACATGATCGGTCTGTGGGTGATCGGCGGGATCGTCGAGCCCGAGCTCGGCCGGATCCGCTACGCGGTCCTGTGTCTGCTCTCCGGTCTGTCCGGCTCGGTCCTGGTCTATCTGGTCGCCGCCCCGAACCAGGCGTCGCTCGGCGCCTCCGGCATCGTCTTCGGCCTGATCGGCTCGTGGGTGGTGCTCGCCAGGCGGCGGCGCTACGACATGCGTCCGGTGATGCTGTTCGTGGCGATCTCGCTGGTCTTCACCTTCGCCAGGCCCGGGGTCTCCTGGGAGGCGCACATCGGCGGTCTGGTGGCCGGCGCGCTGATCACGTACGGGATGGTGCACGCGCCGCGGGCCCGGCGGGACCTGGTGCAGTACGGGGTGTGCGGGCTGATGGTGCTGCTCGACCTGGCGCTGATCCTGGGCAGGACCGCCGCGCTCACCTGAGCGGGGACGGTTGTGGACGAGCTTCGGGGAAAGCTTTCCCCAGAGTTATCCACAGTGCGTGGCCGGTCCGCCACGCTTATCGGGACATGACGAAGCCCCCCACCTCTGACCAGGCATTATCTGGCGAGGCTGGGGGGCGAACCGTTCCGTCCGGGATCTTCTTCCGGTCGTACCGGCGTCAACACGGTGTGAGTTATCCACAGATCGTCGTAAGTTATCCAGTGCTGTGCACAACACTGTGGATAACTCAGGGCAGAGCTTGTGGTGGCGGCGCTACTTCCACTGCGTGGAGACGCCGAACCCGGCGGCGATGAAGCCGAAGCCCACCACGATGTTCCAGTTGTTGATGGACTTGAGCGGCAGCGTGCCGTCGGTGACGTAGAAGACCACGATCCACACCAGACCGATGGCGAACAGCGCCAGCATCACCGGCGCCACCCAGCTGCGATTCGTCAGCTTGATGGTCGCGGCCTGCTTGCTGCCGGTGGCGGTGGGAGGCGTGTAATCGGCCTTCTTGCGGATCCGTGACTTCGGCACGAGGGACTCTCCTGTCGATGCGCTGCGTGACCGCGCAGGGAACTGTGGCTGGCGCCGGGCCGGACGGATGCGATGGACGACGGAGCGGACCGCTGCGTCCCCCGGGCGTCCGTTAGCGTAGTGCTTCCGCGGCACCGAAGGGGATCAGGGTACGTTGAGCAATTCCGCCGACACTCCCGCAGGGCCGGGCCGAAGCCTCAGGTGGCGCCCGGTCCGGGTGCTGACGGCTGCCGTTTTCGCCCTCGCCGGACTGATTTTCGTGACCAGCTTCAACACCGCCAAGGGCACCAACATCCGCACCGACGCGTCGCTCCTGAGGCTCTCCGACCTGATCGAGGAGCGCAGCCACAAGAACGCCGCCCTCGACGAGTCCGCCGCCGGACTCCGGCAGCAGGTCGACGCCCTCGCCGCCCGCGACGACGGCTCCACCAAGGCCCAGGACGACCGGCTGCGCGCCCTGGCGGGCGCCGCGGGCACCACGGAGACCTCGGGCAGCGGCGTCACCGTCACCCTCAACGACGCCCCGCCGAACGCCCAGGCCGCCCCCGGCTACCCCGAGCCGCAGGCCAACGACCTGGTCATCCACCAGCAGGACCTCCAGGCCGTCGTCAACGCGCTGTGGCAGGGCGGCGCCCAGGGCATCAAGGTCATGGACCAGCGGCTCATCTCCACCAGCGCCGTGCGCTGCGTCGGCAACACCCTGATCCTCCAGGGCCGCGTCTACTCGCCGCCCTACAAGATCACCGCCGTCGGTGACCGCGACACCCTCACCAAGGCGCTCTCCGACTCCCCGGCGATCCAGAACTACCAGCTGTACGTGAAGGCGTACGGCCTCGGCTGGAAAGTCGACGAGCACAAGGCGGTGACTCTCCCCGGCTACTCCGGCACAGTGGACCTCCACTACGCGAAGCCGGTGAGCTGACCGGCGGGAGGAGCCGGGTGGCGTGACGGGCACGGGGACAGGCGCGGGGACAGGCGCGGTGGCGGTCCGGCTGGTCGTACGGAGCCTCAGCGAGCTCTGCATCACGGTCGGCGCCCTGATCGTCCTCTTCGTCGTCTACGTCATGTACTGGACCGGGGTCCAGGCCGACGGCGCCACCGCGAGCCAGCTCGACCAGCTCCAGCGGGAGTGGGTGGACGGCCCCGTCGAGGCCCCGCCCGCACCCGCACCGGATGCGACGGTGACCAAGGCCCCCGCGCCGCCGCCCGCCGGCAGACCGGACCCCGCTGGCAGGCCGGCCCCCGCCGCCAGGCCGTACACGACGGGCAAGGGCTTCGCCGTCATGTACGTGCCCCGGCTCGGCCGGGACTGGGAATGGCCGGTCCTTCAGGGGACCGCGACCGGCGTCCTGAAGAAGGGCCTCGGCCACTACGCGAACACCGCCCGGCTCGGCCAGACCGGCAACTTCTCCGTCGCCGGTCACCGCCGCACCTACGGAGACCCGTTCAAGGACTTCCCCCGGCTGCGCAAGGGTGACGCCGTCGTCCTCACCGACGGGACGACCTGGTACACGTACCGGATCGACCGCGCCCCCTACCGGACCGTGCCGACCGACGTCGCCGTCATCGACCCGGTGCCGCGCAAGTCCGGCTTCAAGGGGCCGGGCCGCTATCTCACCCTCACCACCTGCGACCCCGAGTGGGGCAGCAGCCACCGTCTGATCGTCTGGGCGCACCTCGACGCCACCCAGCCCGTCTCGGCCGGTCGTCCACAGGCTTTGGACAGCTGACCCCCGAGCGCCCCCGCGCCCCGTACTCTGGTGCCGTAAACGAACGGAGAGGGGCTGCGGACGTCATGTACGGATGGATCTGGCGGCATCTGCCGGGCAACGCCTGGGTGAAGGCGCTGATCTCGGTCGTGCTCGTCCTCGCGGTCGTCTACGCCCTTTTCCAGTACGTGTTCCCCTGGGCGGAGCCGCTGCTTCCGTTCAACGATGTGACGGTGGACGGGCAGTGAGCGCGCGCATTCTCGTCGTCGACAACTACGACAGCTTCGTCTTCAACCTCGTGCAGTACCTGTACCAGCTCGGTGCCGAGTGCGAGGTGCTCCGCAACGACGAGGTGGAGCTGGCCCACGCCCAGGACGGCTTCGACGGCGTGCTGCTCTCGCCGGGACCCGGCGCGCCCGAGCAGGCCGGTGTCTGCATCGACATGGTCCGCCACTGCGCCGCCACCGGCGTGCCCGTCTTCGGCGTCTGCCTCGGCATGCAGTCGATGGCCGTGGCGTACGGCGGCGTCGTCGACCGCGCCCCCGAGCTGCTGCACGGCAAGACCTCGCCCGTGCACCACGGCGGCAAGGGCGTCTTCGCCGGCCTCCCCTCGCCGTTCACCGCCACCCGCTACCACTCGCTGGCCGCCGAGCCCGCCGCCCTGCCGGACGAGCTCGAGGTCACGGCGCGCACCGAGGACGGCATCATCATGGGCCTGCGCCACCGGGAACTCGCGGTCGAAGGCGTCCAGTTCCACCCCGAGTCGGTGCTCACCGAGCACGGCCACCTGATGCTCGCCAACTGGCTGGAGCAGTGCGGCGACACGGGCGCGGTCGCGCGGTCGACGGGCCTCGCGCCGGTGGTGGGCAAGGCCGTCGCGTGACGACCGGGTCGCCGTGGTTCCGGGCGACGAACACCCCGGACGAGCCGGGGCGGGAATCGGAGCGGGGAGCCACGTCGGGGCAGGGGCCTGAGCCGATGGCCGGACCGGCGGCCGGGTCGATACCCGGACCCGGGCCGGGGCCGTTGCCCGGGCCGCTGCCCGGACCCATGCCGGAGTACGTGACGCCTCCCGCGCCGTACGAGGCCGAGACGGCCGTCTTCGAGGCGATCGAGGCGATACCGGCGTACGGGGCCCCCGAGGCCCCACAACAGCCTCAGGAGCCCTACCAGGCCCCGTACGAGCCCTCCGTGCACGAGACCGAGACAGGGACCGGGACCGGGACCGGGACCTACGAGTCGTACCCGCCGTACGAGCCGCCGGCCGGCCCCGATCCGTCGACCATGGCGCTGCGCGCCGTCGAGGACGGACCCGCGCCCGCTCCCGTACCGCCGTCCGGCCCCGGGCGGGCCGAGCGGCGCCGCGCCGCGAAGCGCAAGGGCGGCGGGGGCGGCGGAGGCGTCGCCGGGACGGCCGCCGTGGGCGCGGGCGGGGGCGTGGGCGCCGGTACGCCGCCGGGGCGCCCGCTCACCCGGGTCGAGGCCCGCCGGGCCGCCCGCGCCGCCAAGGACAGCCTCGGTGTCGTCCTCAGCCGGGTCGTCGGCGAACTCTTCATCAGCTTCGGCGTGGTGATGCTCCTGTTCGTCACCTACCAGCTGTGGTGGACCAACGTCCGTGCCGGACAGGCCACCGACAAGGCCAAGCAGGAGATCGAGAACTCCTGGCAGCAGGACCCCGGCCAGGCCGAGGGACCGGGCGCGTTCGAACCCGGCAAGGGCTTCGCCATCATGTACATCCCCAAGCTCGACGTCGTCGTGCCCGTCGCCGAGGGCATCAGCAAGACCAAGGTGCTCGACAAGGGCATGGTCGGCCACTACGGCGAGGGCAAGCTGAAGACCGCCATGCCCGCCGACAAGCAGGGCAACTTCGCGGTCGCCGGACACCGCAACACCCACGGCGAGCCGTTCCGGTACATCAACCAGCTGAAGCCCGGCGACCCGATCGTCGTCGAGACCCGCGACGCCTACTACACGTACGAGATGGCGAGCATCCTGCCGCAGACCGCGCCGTCGAACGTCTCGGTCATCGACCCCGTGCCGAAGGGCTCCGGCTTCACCGGGCCCGGCCGCTATCTGACGCTCACCACCTGCACGCCCGAATTCACCAGTACATATCGGATGATCGTGTGGGGAAAGCTGGTCGACGAACGGCCGCGCGACAAGGGGAAGCCCAAGGCGCTCGTAGGCTGATCCCCAGTACCGAGACCACCCACCTTTCGGACGGGACGACCTAGTGGCACGAGCGCGCAACCGGATCGCCGGGATGATCAGCGTCTTCGGTGAACTCCTCATCACCGCGGGCCTCATCCTCGGCCTCTTCGTCGTCTACTCGCTGTGGTGGACCAACGTGCTCGCCGACCGGGCCGCCGACAAGCAGGGCGACCAGGTCCGCGACCACTGGGCCGCCACCGGTCCCGGCGCGCTCGACACCAAGGACGGCATCGGCTTCCTCCACGTGCCCGCCATGGGCCGCGGCGAGGTGCTCGTGAAGAAGGGCACCGACACCGACACCCTCAACGGCGGTGTCGCCGGCTACTACACCGACCCGATCAAGTCCGCCCTGCCGCAGGACAAGCAGGGCAACTTCACGCTCGCCGCGCACCGCGACGGCCACGGCGCCAAGTTCCACAACATCCACAAGCTGAGGACCGGCGACGCCATCGTCTTCGAGTCCAAGGACACCTGGTACGTCTACAAGGTCTACAAGACCCTCCCGGAGACCACCAAGTACAACGTGGACGTCCTCCAGCAGGTCCCCAAGGAGTCCGGGAAGACCAAGCCCGGCCGCTACATCACGCTCACCACCTGCACCCCGATGTACACCTCGGACTACCGCTACATCGTGTGGGGCGAGCTGACCCGTACGGAGAAGGTCGACGCCCGGCGCACGCCCCCGGCGGAGCTGCGCTGACCCTCCGGCCCGCTACGACCGAGCCCCCGGCATCGTGGATGCCGGGGGCTCGGTCGTAGGCCAGTCGTAGGCCAGTCGTAGGGCCGGGGGGGGGTCAGCCGAAGAACCCGCCGCCTCCGTCGCCACCGTTGTTGCCGTCGTCGTTGCCGCCGACCGTGAACACGGTGACCGTGTCACCGGCGTTCACCATCGAACCGGCCGGCGGGTTGGAGCCCATGACCGTCGCGTTCCCCTTGTCGGAGCCCTGCTGCGACACGTTCAGACCGAGCGCCTCCAGCTGCGCCTTGACCTCGTTGAACTTCTTGCCCTGGATGTCGGTCGGGATCTGGACCTGCTGCTGCTGAGGCCCCTTCGAGACCCGCAGCTTCACCTCCGAACCCGCCGGCGCCTTCTGGTTGCCGTCCGGGCTCTGCCCGATGACCTGGTCCTTGGGCTGGTCGGAGTCCACATACTCGGTGACCACGGAGAAGCCGAGCTGCTTGAGCTGCTGCTCCGCCGACGACAGCTGGTTGCCGACGACCGGCGGCACCGTCTTCTGTGCCTGCTTCGACACCGTGATGGTGACCGTCGAGTTCTTCTCGGCCTTGGTGCTGCCCTCAGGGCTCTGCTTCAGCACCTTGCCGGGGTCCTCGTCGGACTCCTCCTGCTCGACGACGACCTTGAAGCCCTTGCCCTTCAGGGTCTCCTCGGCGCGGTCCTGCGACTGCTCGACGACATCCGGCACCTCGACCTGCGGGGCGCCCTCGGACACCACCACGGAGACCGTGTCACCGGAGTTCATCTTCGCGGTCGGCGCCGCCTCGGGCGTCTGGCTGCAGATCATGCCCTTCGGCTGCTCACAGCGCTCGGTGCCCGACTGCTGCACCTTGACCTGAGCGTTCGCCGCCAGGCCCTCCGCGTCCTTCAGCGACTTGCCGACGAACGACGGCACCGGCACCTGCGGCGTCTCGTCCTTGCCGTCGAGCAGCGACGTACCGATCAGGATCGCGCCGACCAGCACCAGCACACCGGCCAGCACCAGCAGGATCGTCGACGTGTTCGACTTCTTCTGCCGACGGCGGCCCGGACGGTCGTCGTACCCGCCGTACCCGCCGTCGTCCGGGTTCACCGGCGGCAGCATCGTGGTCTGGCCCGCCGGGTGCTCGGCCTGCCGCAGCGCCGTCGTCGGCTGGTCGTCCGGCGGATAGCCGCCGTAACCGCCGCCGTAGCCGACCGCGCCCATCGCGGCGGTCGCCGCCACCGGCTGCCCGTCCAGGCACGCCTCGATGTCCGCGCGCATCTCGTCGGCGGACTGGTAGCGGTAGTCGGGGTCCTTGACCAGCGCCTTGAGGACGATCGCGTCCATCTCGGGGGTGATCTCGGGGTCGTACACGCTCGGCGGCTGCGGCTCCTCGCGCACATGCTGGTACGCGACGGCCACCGGCGAGTCACCGATGAACGGCGGCCGCACGGTCAGCAGCTCGTAGAGCAGACAGCCGGTGGAGTACAGGTCGGAGCGGGCGTCGACCTGCTCGCCCTTCGCCTGCTCCGGGGAGAGGTACTGCGCGGTGCCGATGACCGCCGAGGTCTGCGTCATGGTCATGCCCGCGTCGCCCATGGCGCGCGCGATGCCGAAGTCCATGACCTTGACCTGACCGGTGCGGGTCAGCATCACGTTCGCGGGCTTGATGTCACGGTGCACGATCCCGGCGCGGTGCGAGTACTCCAGCGCCTGCAGGATCCCGACGGTCATCTCCAGCGTGCGCTCGGGCAGCAGCTTGCGCCCGGAGTGCAGCAGCTCACGCAGGGTCGAACCGTCGACGTACTCCATCACGATGTACGGGATGGAGACCCCGTCGACGTAGTCCTCGCCGGTGTCGTAGACCGCGACGATCGCCGGATGGTTCAGCGAAGCGGCCGACTGGGCCTCACGGCGGAACCGGGCCTGGAAGGACGGGTCACGGGCGAGATCCGCCCGCAGCGTCTTCACGGCGACGGTGCGGCCGAGCCGGGTGTCATGCGCGAGGTACACCTCGGCCATGCCACCACGGCCGAGCACCGAGCCCAGCTCGTACCGGCCGCCGAGGCGACGCGGCTCTTCCATAGCTTCTCCAGCCCTCTCCGTCTGTCCCGACCGCACCCGTGTGTGGTCCGGCGGTGTGTGCTGTTCGCGCATACGCTACCGGCCGCGAGGAGGCGGATCGTCCGCCGACCGCCACCTGATACCCGACCGGTATGCGGCCGGGACGGGGGTCGCGGTCGGCCGCGGCCGACCGCGGTCCCCCGGCCGGAGGATCAGCTCTTGCCCTTCACGACCGCCTTCATCACGGCCTTCGCGATCGGCGCCGCGAGACCGCCACCGGTGATGTCCTCACGGTCGGTGCCCGCCGAGTCCTCGACGATCACGGCGACCGCGACCGGCGAACCCTCCGCGCTCTTCGCGTACGAGATGAACCAGGCGTACGGGCGCTTCGCGTTCTTCTCGCCGTGCTGCGCCGTACCCGTCTTGCCGCCGACCCGCACCCCGTCCATCTTCAGGTCGGCGTTGCCGCCGGTGCCGTTCTGGACGACGTTCTCCATCATCTTCTGGAGCTGCTGCGCGGTCGCCTGCGAGACCGGGCGGCTCAGCTCCTCGGGCTCCGTCTTCTTGATGATGTCGAGGTTCGGCGCCCGCAGCTCGTCCACCATGTACGGCTTCATCAGCTTGCCGTCATTGGCGATCGCCGCCGTCACCATCGCCATCTGCAGCGGAGTCGTCGCCGTGTTGAACTGGCCGATCGACGACAGCGCGTTGCCACCGCGGTCGGCCTTCTTGTCGTAGACGGAGGCGACGGCACGCACCGGGGTGAACTGCTCGGCGTTGAAACCGAACTTCTCGGCCATCTCGACCATCTTGTCGCGGCCGACGTCGTCACCGAGCTTCGCGAAGACCGAGTTGCAGGAGATCTCAAGCGCGCGGTTCAGGCTCGCGTTGGCGCAGCCGGTCGCGTGGTTGACCATCTCCTTGGTGGAGAGCGGAATCTTCCACCCGTCCGGGGTGTCGGTCGCCGCGTTGATGTCGGTGACCTTGCCGTTCTCCAGCGCCGCCGCGGCCGTGACCACCTTGAACACCGAACCCGGCGGGTAGATCTCGCGCAGCGCGCGGTTCAGCTTCGGCTTCTCCTTGTCCTTCTCCAGCGCCTGCCACGCCTTGGCGTCGGCGTTGTGGTAGCCCGCGAAGGACGCCGGGTCGTACGACGGCGTCGACGCCAGCGCCAGGATCTTGCCCGTCGACGGCTCGATCGCGACGACCGCGCCCGTCTTCGAACCGAGCCCCTTGAAGGCGGCCTTCTGCGCGGCCTCGTTCAGGGTGGTGACGACGTCGCCACCCTTCTTCTTGTCGCCCGTGAACATCGACATCGTGCGGTCGAAGAACAGCCGGTCGTCGTTGCCGGTGAGGATGCCGTCCTCGATCTTCTCGATCTGGCTGGCATCGAACGCCTGCGACGCGTACCCGGTGACCGGCGCCCACATGGGGCCGTCCACATAGGTCCGCTTGTACTTGTAGAACGTGTCGCCCGAGTCGACGGAGCCGGTGATCTCCTTGCCGCCGCTGACGATGATGTTGCCGCGCTCGTTGGAGTACCGCTCGATCGTCACCCGCTTGTTCTTCGGGTGCGCGTTCAGCTCGTCGGCACGCACGTACTGGAGCCAGTTGTCCCGTACGAGCAGGGCGAAGATCAGCAGGCCGCAGAAGATCGCGACGCGGCGCAGTGGCTTGTTCACGGACGGACCACCTGCGTCATCTCGGCATCGGGGTTCGGGGCGGGGGACGGCGCGGGGCGGCGCGCGGTGTCACTGATCCGGATCAGCACACCGATCAGCGCCCAGTTGGCGATCACGGACGAGCCACCGTACGCGAGGAACGGCATCGTCATACCGGTCAGCGGGATGAGCCCCATCACGCCACCGGCGACGACGAACACCTGGAGCGCGAAGGCGCCGGACAGGCCCATCGCGAGCAGCTTGCCGAACGGGTCGCGGGCGGCGAGGGCGGTGCGCACACCGCGCTCGATGATCAGGCCGTAGATCAGCAGGAAGACCATCACACCGGCGAGACCCAGCTCCTCGCCGACCGTGGCGAAGATGAAGTCGGAGTTCGCGGCGAAGCCGACCAGGTCCGAGTTGCCCTGCCCGAGGCCGGTGCCGAGGATGCCGCCGGAGCCGAACGACATCAGCACCTGCGTCATCTGGTCGCAGGCCATCGCCATGTTCGTGCCCTCGGGGGCCGTCTTCAGGCACTCGAACGGGTCGAGCCAGGCCGCCACACGCGACTGCACGTGGGACGCGGTCGAACCGACCACCACCGCACCGGCCGTCGACATCAGCAGACCCATGACGACCCAGCTGGTCCGCTCCGTCGCCACGTACAGCATGATCACGAACATGCCGAAGAACAGCAGCGAGGTTCCGAGGTCGTTCTCGAAGACCAGGATCAGCAGGCTGATCGCCCAGATCGTCAGGATCGGCCCGAGGTCACGGCCACGCGGCAGGTAGAGCCCCATGAAGCGGCGGCTGGCCAGCGCCAGCGCGTCCCTCTTCACCATCAGATAGCCGGAGAAGAACACCGCCAGGACCAGCTTGGCGAACTCACCGGGCTGGATCGAGAAACCACCGACGTTGATCCAGATCTTGGCGCCGAACACGTCCGCGCCGAGCCCCGGCACCAGCGGCAGCAGCAGCAGCACGAGCGCCGCCACCATCGAGATGTACGTGTAGCGCTGCAGCACCCGGTGGTCCTTCAGGAGCAGCAGCACACCGACGAACATGGCGATGCCGATCGCCGAGTACATCATCTGGTTCGGCGCGTCAGGGGTGAACGTCTTGTAGCGCGCGATGATCCGCGGCGACTGGTCGAGCCGCCAGATCAGCACCAGGCCCAGACCGTTCAGCAACGTCGCGAGCGGCAGCAGCAGCGGATCCGAGTACGGCGCCCACTTGCGCACCACGAGGTGCGCCACACCCGCGAGCAGCGCCAGGCCCGCCCCGTACCCGAGCATGCCCGGCGGCACCTTGCCGTCGATCGCGAGACCGACGTTGAGGTACGCGAACACCGGGATGGCCACGGCGAACGCGAGCAGCGCGAGCTCGGTGTTCCGGCGGCTCGGCGCCTCGATGGCGCCGATGGTGGTCGTGTTGGTGACAACGCTCATGGTGGTGAAAGGCCCCCTACGGGTCTGCTTACTGCTTGCCGCAGTTCGAGGCCAGCTTCTGCTCCTCCGCGGACAGCGTGGGTCCGGGCGACGGCGTGGCTGTACCGGGCTTGGGCTTCGGGGACGCGGCGCCCTCGGTGGGCGGCGGAGTGCTCGCCTTGTCGGCGGCCGCGGCGGCGGCCTTCTGCCGCTCCTCGGTCTTCCTGCACGCCGACACCTGCAACGCGAGCTCGTCGAGCTTCGTCTGGGCCTTGGCGAGGCTGCCGCCCGTGATCGTGTCCTCGACCTGCTTGCGCTGGTACGCGGGCAGGTACTTGAGTTCGATCTCGGGATGGTCCTTCTCGACCTCCGACAGCTTCACCCAGGCCAGGTCCTGGCTGATGCCCCGGTACAGCGCCACGTGCTCGTCCTTGGCGCCCACGTAGTACTGCGTCTGCGTCCAGCGGTAGCCGCCGTACAGACCGCCGCCGACCACGGCGAGCGCCAGGACCAGGAAGAACGAGCGCTTCAGCCAACGGCGGCCGGAACGCGGCTTCACGAAGTCGTCGTCCGTGTACGCGTCGAACGAGCCGTGCGGCGGCATCCCGCCGTAACCGTGCCCGTCGCCGCTGCCGGGCGGGCCGAACCCGCCCGACGGCTGCTGCTGGTGGGGCGCCGGACGGCCGAGACCGGAGGCACGGCCGGCGGGCGTGTGCATGGCACCGCCGTCGTGCGGCTGCACCTGGTTCTCGGCGACCGCGCCCACGATGACCGGGGTGTCGCTGAGATGACCGGCGAGGGTGTCACCGCCGTCGACGTCCAGGACGTCCGCGATGATCACCGTGATGTTGTCGGGGCCGCCGCCGCGCAGCGCGAGCTGGATCAGCTCCTGCACGGTCTCCTGCGGGCCCTGGTAGCTGGCCAGGGTCTCCTCGAGGGTCTGGTGCGACACCACGCCCGACAGGCCGTCGGAACACACCAGATACCGGTCGCCGGCCCGCACCTCGCGGATCGACAGGTCCGGCTCGACGTGGTCGCCGCTGCCCAGCGCCCGCATCAGCAGCGAACGCTGCGGATGGGTGGTCGCCTCCTCCTCGGTGATCCGGCCCTCGTCGACGAGCCGCTGCACCCAGGTGTGGTCCTGGGTGATCTGCGACAGCACCCCGTCGCGCAGCAGGTACGCGCGGGAGTCGCCGACGTGCACGAGACCGAGCCGCTGGCCCGTCCACAGCAGGGCGGTGAGCGTGGTGCCCATGCCCTCCAGCTGCGGGTCCTCCTCGACCATCAGCCGGAGCTGGTCGTTGGCGCGCTGCACCGCGGTGCCCAGCGAGGTGAGGATGTCGGAACTGGGCACGTCGTCGTCGAGGGTGACCAGCGTCGAGATCACCTCGGACGAGGCGACCTCACCGGCGGCCTGACCGCCCATGCCGTCGGCGATCGCGAGCAGCCGCGGACCGGCGTAGCCGGAGTCCTCGTTGCCCTCGCGGATCATGCCCTTGTGCGAGCCCGCGGCGAACCGCAGCGACAGACTCATGCCCACCTGCCCTGTCGGCGCCGCCTCGGGGTGCCGTCGGTCTCGAGCCACACTGCCCACCCTCCGGTCGGGAGCCCGTGCTCGCTCCGCTCGCGCTCATTCATGGTGTAGCACTACTTCCGAAGCTCGATGACGGTCTTGCCGATGCGGATCGGCGCGCCCAGCGGGATCGGCGTCGCGGTGGTGAGACGCGTCCGGTCGAGATAGGTGCCGTTGGTGGAGCCCAGGTCCTCGACGATCCACTGGCCGTCGCGGTCCGGATAGATCCGGGCGTGGCGGCTGGACGCGTAGTCGTCGTCCAGGACGATCGTCGAGTCGTGCGCCCGGCCCAGCGTGACGGTCTGCCCCTGAAGGGCGACCGTCGTGCCGGTGAGGGTGCCCTCGGACACGACCAGCTTGGTCGGGGCGCCGCGGCGCTGGCGGCCCGCGGGCGCGGGCTGCTGCCCGCCGCGCTGCTGCGGCGGGGCGGCCTGCCGCCCGCCGCTCGCCTGCGGACGCGCCTCCTGGCGGCGTGAACCGCGCTGGGTGACCCGCGTGCCGAACAGGTCACTACGGATGACCTGGACGGCCACGATGACGAACAGCCACAGAACGGCCAGGAAACCCAACCGCATGACCGTCAGGGTCAGCTCTGACATTGCCCCCGCTTCACCCTTCGGCTTGCCGGTAAACGATGGTGGTGCTGCCCACGACGATCCGCGAGCCGTCGCGGAGCGTAGCGCGGGTGGTGTGCTGCCCGTCCACCACGATGCCGTTGGTGGACCCGAGATCCGCGACCGTCGAGGGCGTTCCGACTCGGATCTCGCAGTGCCGGCGGGAGACGCCGGGATCGTCGATCCGCACGTCCGCGTCGGTGGAGCGGCCGAGAACGAGGGTGGGGCGGGAAATCTGGTGCCGGGTGCCGTTGATCTCGATCCAACGGCGCGGCTGGCCGCCCGGACCGGCCGTGGCCGAAGGGCCGCCGGGGCGGGCCGGGGCGGCGGTGGGACGGTGTCCCGGCGCGGGCGGGGCGCCCGGCGGCGGGGACGGAGGCATCGGGGGAGCACCGGCCGGCGGGTAGCCGTAGCCACCGCCGCGGGCCTGCTGCTGACCCTGGCCCTGGCTCTGGCCGGCGGGGCCGCCGGGACCACCCTGCGGGTAGCCCCCGGGACCGGCCGCGGGCGGCTGCGGCTGTGACGTACTCGACGCGAGCGTGCGGCTGCGCACCCGGTACAGACCGGTGTCGAGGTCCTCGGCCTTCTCCAGGTGGACCTTGATCGGCCCCATGAAGGTGTACCGCTGCTGCTTGGCGTAGTCCCGGACCAGGCCCGCGAGCTCGTCGCCGAGCTGGCCCGAGTAGGGGCTGAGGCGCTCGTAGTCGGGCGCGCTGAGCTCCACGATGAAGTCGTTGGGGACGACCGTCCGCTCGCGGTTCCAGATCGTCGCGTTGTTGTCGCACTCGCGCTGGAGCGCGCCGGCGATCTCGACGGGCTGGACCTCGGACTTGAAGACCTTGGCGAAGGTGCCGTTGACCAGACCTTCGAGCCGCTGCTCGAACCGCTTCATGACTCCCATGGGGCACCTCCTCCGTCGTTGTCGCCCTCGTACTGCTTACTGATCGTATCCACGCGTCGGGAAATCGGCTGGTTCCCCTTCTCTGCCCTGTGGACGAGTGTCACCTCTCACAGACCCTTCCGCGGACCTTCCCCCTGGGATCGTAGAGGCGGCCTGTGGACAGTGTCCCGCACCGGGGAGCGGAGCCGCAGTGGCCTATCCGACACGGGCCGCCCGCGGACCGCGCGGCGAGACCCGGGCGGGGCGGTGGTGGGGCGGTGGCGGGGCGGCCCGGCGGCGGCCACGAGCCGGAGCCGGGCGCGCGGGCGTCCCCGGCCGGCGGCCGTGCTGCCGTCCGTGCTGTCGTCCTCGCTCCCGTCCTCGCTCCCGTCCTCGCTGTCGTCCGAACTGCCGTCGTCGCCGCCGTCGTCGCAGCTGTCGTCGCGGTCCTCGCCATCGTCCGTGCGGTCATTCGCCACGCTTCACTTCCGCTTCCTTCCCCGCCCGTAGCGCCGTAGCGCCGTAGCGCCGCTTCGTGCTCCGTCCCTCCCCTCCCTTCTGTCCCTTCGGACGCCCCGCCACCCCTCCTTCCCCCGGGGCGGCAGAACGGATGTGAATCCGGGGCCTGCGACGTGCTAATCTTCAGATGTCGCCGGGCAAACAAACCGAAAGGTGAGGGAGCCGGGAGACCACCCAATGCGCGGGTGGCGGAATAGGCAGACGCGCTGGATTCAGGTTCCAGTGCCCGAAAGGGCGTGGGGGTTCAACTCCCCCCTCGCGCACAGCTCGGGAAACCGAGAGACGGTCGGCATCGTGATCACGATGCCGACCGTCTTGTTTTTGTCTCCTGATGTGTGTTGATGCGGTTGATGGGGCGTGTGAGGTAGCCCACGTCGGATTCTTCGTCCGCCGACGCGTGCGACGTTCGTCGGTCGGGGGCGCGACGAAAGAGGACGGCGGGCGGAGGGCCTGGGCACCTATCGTGCGAGCGTGGAAGCTCCTTCGAAGACCCGGGCCCCCGGGACCGCCGAGACGACCGGAACCGTCGGGACCGCCCGGACGGCGGGGGCGGGCCCGGCCGTGCGGACGGCTGTCCGGTCCGCCGTGCGCACCGCGGCGGCCTGGCCGGGCGCCGGGTGGCGCCGGTTCGCCGAGCCGGGGCTGTGGTCGCCGCGGCGGACGGCGGGCGAGGTGGTGCTCGCCGCGCTGATGGCGATGCTCGCCGCCGGGTCCGAGGACGTGCTGGGCGGGCGCGGCTGGCAACTCGCCGGGGTGGCCGCCGTGTCGGCCGTGCTCAGCCTGCTGCGGCGCGCCCTGCCCGCGACGGTGCTGGTCACCACCGCGGCGCTCGCCCCGTTCCTGTCCGGCATCGGCCCGCTGCTGATCCTGCTCGGCTGGTCCGCCGGGCGGTACATCTCGGGCGTCGGCCGGGCGCTGACCGCGTTCACCGCGTCGTACGTGCTGTACATCGCGGGCACGCTGATCGGGACCTGGGACCAGCACCGGGCGCTGACCCTCGCCTTCATATCGACGCTGTACTTCCTGGGGACGACGCTCGCGCCCGGCCTCGCGCACCGTTACTGGACCCAGCGCCGCACCCTCCTGCACGCCCTGCAGGAGCGCAATGTGCAGCTGCTGCGGGAGCGGGCGATGCTCGTGGGGCAGGCCAGGATGCGGGAGCGGCAGCGGATCGCCCAGGACATGCACGACAGCCTGGGCCATCAGCTGGCGCTGATCTCGGTGCACACCGGGGCGCTGGAGGTCGATCCGAACCTGACGGAGCGGCAGCGGGAGGTCGTGGCCGTGCTGCGCGGGGCCTCCATGGACGCCATGCGCGAGCTGCGGGAGGTCGTGGGCATCCTGCGGGACGGCGTGGAGGCCCCGGACGGCGGCCCGGGCACCGGTCCCGGCGGTGCGGTCGCGCCGCCGGGCGACGAGACGGGGCGGGCGGCGCGGGGGACCGCCGGCATCGAGGGCCTCGTCGCCGCGGCGCGGGCCGCCGGGACGGCGATCGGGCTGAGCCGGCGCGGGGAGACGCGGGCACTGGCGCCGGCCGTCGACCATGCCGCGTACCGGATCGTGCAGGAGGGCCTGACCAACGCCTACAAGCACGCGCCGGGTGCCACCATCAACGTCGAAGTGCGTTACGAGCCGGACGCGTTCGTCGTCGAGGTCGTCAACGAGGAGGCGGTGAAGGTCCCTTCGGGCGTCGTCAGCGGCGGCCAGGGGCTGACCGGGCTGCACGAGCGGGCCCGCCTGGTCGGCGGCATCGTCCACGCCGGACCGGCGGACGGCGGCGGCTTCCGGGTCGCCGGGGTGCTGCCGTACGGGGCGGTGGAGGCGGTCCCGTACGTGGACCCGTACGCGGATCCCTTCGCCGATCCGCACAGCGCGGCCCACCCCGCCCCGGGCACCGCCCCCCACCCTGGTCCGGTGCCCGGCGCGCAGGCCAACCCGTACGCCGCACCTTTCGTCGATGTGCCCGACGACTTCCGGCAGCAGTCGAAGAACCCCTTCCGCCGCCACCGTGGTCAGGTCGCAGCCGGACCGGCCGGCTGGACGGTGGCCGAACGGGAGCTGGCGATGGCGATGAAGGCGGGCAGGGGCGGCAGCACGGGTGGCGGGATAGCGATCGGCTGCGGGATCGCGGTCGCCGCCCTGGTGCTGCTGGTCGTCGCGGGGGGCTTCGGGGTCTGGTTCCTGATGGGCTCGGTGTCCGACGGGATGATCAATCCGTCGCAGTACGACGGGGTGAAGGTCGGCGACAGTGAGAAGGAGGTGCGCGACCGTCTTCCTTCGGGTGACACCATCGCCACCACCGGTCTGCACGGCAAGGGCCCCAAGGAGCCCGCGGGTTCGAGCTGTCTGGTCCTGATGAGCTCGGAGGTCAGCGAGGACATCGACAAGGAGCCGGTGTACCGGTTCTGCTTCAAGGACGGCAAGCTGATCGAGAAGAAGTCGTACGAGGTCGTGCGCTAGCGGCCGGGGTGCGCGGTGTCCGTTGGGGAAGTGGCGGTTGGCTGTGGGTGGGGCAGGGACGGCAGGAGCGGCCGCTGGGGCCGGTGCCGCGGCGGGGGCGGGGCGGCGGATCAGGGTCGTCATCGCCGACGACGAACCGCTGATCAGGGCGGGGATCAGAATGATCCTCACCTCGGACGCGGAGATCGAGGTCGTCGCCGAGGCGACGAACGGCCGCGAGGCCGTCGACCTGGCCCGGGCGCACGCGGCGGACGTCGTGCTCCTCGACATCCAGATGCCGGTGCTCGACGGGCTGTCGGCGCTGCCGGAGCTGCGCCGTGCGGTGCCGTCGACCCGGGTGATCGTCCTGACGA
This sequence comes from Streptomyces sp. NPDC090025, assembly GCF_044748125.1. Lineage (NCBI taxonomy): Bacteria > Bacillati > Actinomycetota > Actinomycetes > Kitasatosporales > Streptomycetaceae > Streptomyces > Streptomyces sp. NPDC090025. The sequence goes on from NZ_JBIVFL010000013.1 coordinate 196,184, forward strand.
CGTTCGGCGAGCGGGAGAACGTGCTGCGGGCCCTGGAGCACGGCGGCGCGGGTTTCCTGCTGAAGGACACCGCCCCGGCCGAGCTGATCCGCGCGGTGCGGGCCGCCGCGGCGGGTGACGCCTATCTGTCGCCCGCGGCCACCCGGCATGTCGTCGAGCGTCTCGCCTCGGGCCGCGAGGCGGCCCGGGCGGAGGAGGCGCGGTCCCGGCTGACCGCGCTGAGCCAGCGGGAGCGCGAGGTGCTCGCGCTGCTCGGCGAGGGCCTGTCCAACGCCGACGCCGGGCGGCGGCTCCATATGAGCGAGGCCACGGTGAAGACCTATGTGAGCCGGATCCTGGCCAAACTGGGCTGCGAGAACCGGGTCCAGGCGGCCCTGCTCGCCCGCGACGCGGGCCTGTAGCGGCGCCCCGGCCCGGGGGCGCCGGGCCGGGACCGGCAGCTCCGGGTGTCGTCCGGGAGTGAGGCGTCCGGGATTCAGGCGTCGGAGAGCCCGGTGCCGGGCAGTCCGGCGTCGCCCGCCGCGTTGTAGCGCAGCAAATAACCCGCGAAGGCCGACAGGTCCTCGGCGGACCAGTCCTTGAGCCGCTCCTCGTACGCGGCGAGCCTGCTCGCCTGCGTCGAGGAGAGCAGCCGGGTCCCGGCCTCTGAGGGGTGCAGCACCTGCACCCGGTGGTCGTCCGGGTCGGGCCGCCGCTCGATCAGGCCCATCTTCTCCAGGGCCGCGACCTGACGGCTGACCGTCGACTTGTCCAGCAGATAGTGCGCCGCGAGGTCGGTCGCCCGGCAGCCGTGCTGGTCGTCGATGTGCGCGAGGAGCGTGTACGAGACCAGCGGCAGCTCCGGATGGAGCCGCGCCGCCGCCGCCCGCGCCCGACGGGCGAATGCCGTCAGCTCCCGCTGGATGGTGTCGAGGGACGTCTCCCGCGCGCCGTCGTCCATGGTGCGTCCCCTGCTGTCGTGGGCCCCTCGGATTGGACCCTCTTTCCAGTTGTATAGTACAACGGTTAGGTAGTTGTAAAAGCCAACCATGAAAGTGTGGAGGTTCGCGGTGACCGCAGGACACACCACCCAGGGAGCGCTGCGCCACGTCCTCGGCCACCTCCTCACCCCCCTGCTGATGTGCGTCGGAATGGGCCTCGCCTACCTCGGCGCCTTCCACGCCCCCGAACCCCACGACCTGCGCGTCGACATCGTCGGCTCGGGCCCCCAGGCCCAGGTCCTCGCCCAGACCCTCCAGGACAAGGGCGCCGGAGCACTCGCCGTCCACACCGTCCCCGACCGCGACACCGCCACCGCCGCCCTGCGCGACCGGTCCAGTTTCGGCGCCTACCTCCCCGGCGGCCCCGGCCACACCCCCGAACTCCTCGTCGCCTCCGCCACCTCCGACACCAGCGCCATGGCCGTCGAGAAGGTCTTCACCCAGGCCGCCGCCACCCACGGCCAACCCCTCAAGGTCACCGACGTCGCCCCGCTCGCCGCCGGCGACCCCACCGGACAGGGCGTCTTCTTCCTGCTCGTCGCCCTCAGCATCGGCTCCTACGCCTCCGTCGCCGTCATCGGCGGCGCCGGAGCCGTCCTCCCGATGCGGATCCGCGCCCTGCTCGCCGCGGGCATGTCCCTCGTCGTCAGCCTCGTCGGCGCCGCCTTCGCCGGACCCCTCTTCCACCTCGTCGACCACGGCCTCGGCGGCCTCTGGGCCCTGTCCTGGCTCTACAGCGCGGGCATCCTGCTGATCGGCGTCGGCCTCCACACGTACCTCAAGCGCTGGACCACCCTCGGCGTCATGGTGCTGTTCGTGATGCTGAACTTCACCAGCTCCGGCGGCATCTACCGGCCCGAACTCCAGCCCGGCTTCTTCGGTGCCCTGCACAGCTTCTGGAACGGCGCCGGATTCGTCGAAGGCGTCCGCGGCCACGTCTACCTCGACGGCCACGACCTCGGCCGGAACCTCCTCGTCCTCACTCTCTGGCTGCTCGCCGGCCTCGCCCTCACCCTCGCCGCCGGCCGCACCGAGGCCCGCCGCCTCCACCAGGCCGCCCCGGCCCGGCCGACGGAGCAGGAACCGAAGCGGGAATCGGAGCAGGAATCGAAGCAGGAATCGAAGCAGGAAACAGAGGAGGAAATGGAGGAAGCCGTCGGCGTCTGACCTGCTGTTTCCTGCCGGTACCGAGTTATCCACAGGGCGTTGTCCACAGGGGAGGACGGCGTGGGGCACGCGGCGGTACCGTCGTCCCAGTCGACAGAGTTGATGTTGGCGAGGAACCAGCGGAACGAACAGCGGGGGGCGTCCGATGGACGAGACCAGGACAGCGACACCGGACGTACCGGACCAGCGGACCGACACCGGCCCGGCCACACACCACCGGACCGACACCGTCATCGACACCGTCGTCGACGGTGCCGATGCGACCGTCCCCACGGCCGTCCCCGGACCGCCCCGCCTGCCCCACGTCCCCGGCTTCGCCCGCCGCTCCGCCCACGGCACCCCCACCGCCGCCAAACAGCGCGGCCGCGACCTCCGCGACCACCTCCCCCGCACCGCGCACGCCACCCTCACCCCAGCACCGGACCGGCCCGACGCCGTCCGCGCGGTCGAGGAGTCCAACCGGGGACGCGTCCCCGAACTGACCCCGATCCGGGTCGGCCGGATGGCGGCGAGCCCCTTCACCTTCCTGCGCGGCGCCGCCGGACTCATGGCCCACGACCTCGCGGGCTCCCCCGTCACCGGCATCGCCGCCCAGATCTGCGGCGACGCCCACGCCGCCAACTTCGGCCTGTACGGCGACGCCAGAGGCCGCCTCGTCATCGACCTCAACGACTTCGACGAAACCGTCGTCGGCCCCTGGGAATGGGACCTCAAACGCCTCGCCACCTCCCTCGTCCTCGCCGGACGAGAAGCCGGAGCCGACGAGGACACCTGCCGAGCCGCCGCCTTCGACACCGTCGGCGCCTACCGGCGCACCATGCGCCTCCTCGCCCGGCTCCCCGCCCTCGACGCCTGGAACGCCATAGCCGACGAGGAACTCGTCTCCCACACCGACGCCCGCGACCTCATAGGCACCCTCGAACGCGTCTCCGCCAAGGCCCGCAACAACACCAGCGCCCGCTTCGCCGCCCGCTCCACCGAGAGCGTGCCCGAAACGGAAGGCGGCGGCCGACGCTTCGTCGACGCCCCACCCGTGCTGCGCCGCGTCGGAGACACCGAGGCCGCCGCCGTCACCGCCGCCCTCGGCCCCTACCTGGCCACCGTCTCCGAGGACCGGCTGCCGCTGCTCGCCCGCTACGCCGTGCACGACGTGGCCTTCCGCGTCGTCGGCACCGGCAGCGTCGGCACCCGCTCCTATGTGGTGCTGCTGCTCGACCACCGGGGCGAGCCCCTGGTCCTCCAGGTCAAGGAGGCCCGCCCCTCGGCCCTGCTGCCCTACCTGCCCGGCGTCGGCATCACCGTGCCCGACACCGGACACGAAGGACGCCGCGTGGTCCTCGGACAGAAGCGGATGCAAGTCGTCAGCGACATCCTGCTCGGCTGGACCACCGTCGACGGGCGCCCCTTCCAGGTGCGCCAGTTCCGCAACCGCAAGGGCAGCGTCGACCCGGCCGCGCTCACCGCCGACCAGTTCGACGACTACGGCCGCATGACCGGCGCCCTGCTGGCCCGCGCCCACGCCCACAGCGCGGACCCGCGCCTGATCGCCGGCTACTGCGGCAAGAACGAAGAACTCGACGAGGCCATGGCGTCCTTCGCCGTGACCTACGCCGACCGCACGACCGCGGACCACGCCGACCTGCTCACGGCCATCCGCGGCGGCCGGATAGCGGCCGAGACCGGAGTCTGACGCGGGGCGGCCGACCGGCCGCCCGGGCGGCGGACGGGCCACCGGGCCAGGTCCTCGGGGCACCACGCCCGAGGGCCGGTCCGGACCGGCCATGAGCGTCACCACGGGGGCGGGGGAGCAAGGGGGGAGGGGAGGAGGGGGTGGGGGGGAGGGAGGGGGAGCCCCCCACCCATCGAAGTGGGACCGTAGGCTGGGTGGGACGAGCCGGAACGAGGACGTGGACGGGCGTGGACGGCGTGGACGGGAACGTGGGCCAGGGCGTGAGTGGCGGGTCCGACGAGCGGCCCGAGGCGCGGCTGGATCAGGCGGTGCGGGTCGCCGAGCAGGCGTTGATCGAGTTCGAGATCGCCGTCGAGACCTTCCGGGTCGAGGTGGAGAACTTCTCGCGGCTCCACCACCAGAAGCTCGGCCCGATGTACGCGCGGCTCGACGAGCTCGACGCGCAGATCGCGGAGGCGCGGGCGGCGCGGACCGGGGATCCGGAGGATGTGCGGCGGGCACAGGAGGCGCGTGCCGCGGTCATGCCGATGCCCGGGGTGGACGAGCTGTTCCACGAGTGGGTCGACTCCGACGGGCTGTCCGCGGAGGCGGCGGCGATGCTGACGGACCGGCCGGTGCAGCCGCCGAAGCGGGTGCGGCCGTCGGACGAGGTGCGCAAGCTGTACCGGGACCTGGCCCGGCAGGCGCACCCCGACCTGGCCCGCGACGACGCCGAGCGGGCGCGCCGCGAGGAGTTCATCACGCGGGTGAACGCGGCCTACGCGCGCGGTGACGAGGCGCTGCTGCGGGAGCTGTCGGCGGAGTGGGCGGCGGGTCCGGTGCAGGAGCAGCGGCTGACTCCGAGCGAGGAGCTGTACGCGCGGCTCGAGTGGCTGGCGCAGCGCAAGGAGATGCTGTCGCTGGTGGCGCGGGATCTGGAGGAGAGCGCGATCGGCGCGATGCTGCGGATGGCGCCGGATGATCCGGACCGGCTTCTTGAGGAGATCGCCGAGCAGTTGCTGGCGCAGGTCGCGGAGCGGGAGGCGGCGCTCGCGGCGCTCGTGGGCTGAGCGGTTCGCGGCGGGGCCTGTGCAGTAGGTTCGTCGGACGAGGCGTGCCGGAGGTCCGGTGCGTGCGATGGAGTCAGAGAGAAGGCCAGGGTCATGAATTTCGCCTCGCTGCCGTCGGTGGACGCGGCTTCCGTGCCGGCTGATGCCCTGGTGCTCGACGTCCGTGAGGCGGACGAGTGGGCGGCCGGACATGTCGAGGGTGCGCTGCATGTGCCGATGAGCGACTTCGTGGCGCGTTTCGGTGAGGTGACCGAGGCGGTGGCGGACGGGCGTCGGGCGTTTGTGATGTGCCGGGTGGGTGGCCGTTCGGCGCAGGTCACGCAGTATCTGGTGCAGCAGGGGCTGGACGCGGTGAACGTGGACGGCGGGATGCTGGCGTGGGACGGCGCGGGGCGTCCGTTGGTGACGGACGACGGAAGCCCCGCGTTCGTTCTCTAGCCACTGGGCGCCTGGGGCCCCGGGCGCTCGCCGGTCAGGTGAGGGAGTGGGTGGCGAGCAGGTCGCCGAGGGTTTCCTCGTGCTGGGCGGCGGGGCCGAGGGCGAGTTCGAGGTGTTTGGCCCAGGCGTGGTAGCGGTGGAGCGGGTAGTCGGTGTCGGCGCCGAAGCCGCCGTGGAGGTGCTGGGCGGTCTGGACGACGCGGCGGACGCCTTCGGCGGCCCAGATCTTGGCGATGGCGATGTCTCCGGCGGCGGGCAGGGGGCCGCCGGCGTCGGTGGTGATGCGCCAGGCGGCCTGCCAGAGGGTGACTTCCATGGCCCGTAGGTCGATGTAGCGGTCGGCGGCCTGGACGGCGACCGCTTGGAAGGTGGCCACGGGGTGGCCGAACTGTTCGCGCTTGCCGGTGTATTCGCTGGTCATGGTGAGGACCTGTTCGCCGAGGCCGAGGGCGAGGGCGCAGGTTCCGGTGGCGAGCAGCTGGTGGAGGGTTTCCCAGGCGCCTTCGGTGTCGATGACGTCGGCGGGGTCGAGGCGGACGTCGTCGAGGTGGAGTTCGGCGAGGTGTTCGCCGTGGGTGCCGTACTGGTCGTGGAGGGTGAGTCCGGGCTGCTCGCGGGGCAGCAGGGCGAGGACGGTGTGTCCTTCGGGGGTGTGGGCGGGCACGGCGATGTGGTCGGCGTGCCGGGCCCAGGGGACGGCGCTGGTGTGGCCGTCGAGGATCCACCTGTTCTCGTCGCGTCGGGCGGTGACGGCGAGCGGGGCCGGGTCGTGGCCGGTGCGGCCGTGGGCGGCGGCGGTGAGGACGAGTTCGCCGCGGGCGACGCGGGGGAGCAGCGCGGTGCTGGTCTCGGCGGGTGCGTGGCGTTGCAGGGTGAGGGCGACGGCGCTGGTTTCGAGCAGGGGGACGCGGGCGAGGACGCGGGCGGATTCGCGCAGGACGAGGCAGAGCGCGATGGGGTCGAGTCCGGCGCCGCCGTGGGCGGGGTCGAGGACGAGGCCGAGGAGGTCGGTGTCGGCGAGCCGGGCCCACAGGGGGCGGTCGTAGTCGTCGGCGACGGCGCCCAGGGTGAGGGCGGGGCTGGGCACGGCGTCGGGGGTGACGTCGGCGAAGACGGCTTTGGCGGTTTCGAGGGCCGCTTGCTGTTCTTCGGTGAAGGTGAAGTCCACGGTCGTGTCCCTTCCGGCGTTGCCCGCGCTGGGATCTGACGTTTCGTCAAGACGGGCGCAAAGATAGAACAGGTTCTACCGGAAGGGAATGGGCGGGCGTACGGCGGTGCCGGGTCAGCGGTCGAAGTCGAGCTCGACCTCCGGGGTGGCCGGGTGGGACTGGCAGGCGAGGACGTACCCGGCGTCGGTCTCCTCGGGCTCCAGGGCGAAGTTGCGGTCCATCCGGACCTCGCCGGAGACGAGGAACGCGCGGCAGGTGCCGCACACTCCGCCCTTGCACGCGTACGGGGCGTCCGCCCGGGCGCGCAGCACGGTCTCCAGCAGCGTCTCGCCGCGCTGGACGGGCCAGTTGCCGGAGCGTCCGTGCAGGGTGGCGGTGAGCGTGGCGTGGGCGGGGGTGTCCGCGGCGGCGGCCGGGGCGGGTGCGGAGCCGTCGTCGACGTGGAAGATCTCCTGGTGGATCCGGCCGCGGGGCACGTCGAGGGCGCGCAGGGCGGCTTCGGCGTTCTGCACCAGGCCGAGTGGGCCGCACAGGAACCAGCCGTCGATCGCGCCGACCGGGAGGAGTGCGGGCAGCAGGCCGGTGAGCCGGTCCTGGTCGAGGCGTCCGGAGGGGAGGCCCGCCTGTTGTTCCTCCCGCGACAGCACGGTGACCAGCTGGAAGCGGTCGGGGTAGCGGTCCTTGAGGTCGGCGACCTCGTCGAGGAACATCGTGGAGGCTTCGGTGCGGTCGCTGCGGACCAGGCAGAACCGGGCCTGGGGTTCGCGGGCGAGCAGGGTGGCGGCGATGGACAGCACCGGGGTGATGCCGCTGCCGCCGACGACGGCCGCGAACTGTCCCGGGCGCGGGTCGAGGACGAAGCGCCCCATGGGGGGCATGACGTCGACGGTGTCGCCGACCGCGAGTTCCTTGAGGGCGTACGTGGAGAACTCGCCGCCGTCGACGAGCCGGATGCCGACCCGCAGCACCGGGGTCCGCCCTTCGGGGGCGGCCGGGGCGCAGATCGAGTAGGTGCGGCGGATCTCCTCGCCGTCCGGGCCGGTGCGGCGCAGCGTGAGGTGCTGGCCGGGGGTGTGGCGGTAGGCGGTGTGGAGGTCGGCGGGGACCGCGAAGGTGACGGCCACGGAGTCGTCGGTGAGCCGCTCGACCTCGCTCACGCGGAGCGGGTGGAAGCCGGCCCGTTCGGCGGCGGAGGACGGCATCTACAACTCCTTGAAGTGGTCGAACGGTTCGCGGCAGGCGGTGCAGCGGCGCAGCGCCTTGCAGGCGGTGGAGGAGAAGCGGCTGAGGAGTTCGGTGTCGGTGGAGCCGCAGTGCGGGCAGCGGATCGCCAGGGTGAGCGGTACGGGTCCGCCGGCCGGGCCGGTGGGGCGGGGCGGGGCGATGCCGAACTCGGCGAGTTTGCGGCGTCCTTCGTCGGTGATGTCGTCGGTCGACCAGGCGGGGCTGAGGACGGTGACGACGGAGACGTCGGGCACGCCGTGGGCGTGGAGGGCGTCCTCGATGTCGGCGGACATGGCCTCGACGGCGGGGCAGCCGGTGTAGGTGGGGGTGAGGGAGACCTCGACGCGGCCGGGTCCGTGGACGTGGACGCCGCGGAGCACGCCGAGTTCGGCGAGGGTGAGGACGGGCAGCTCGGGGTCGGGGACGGCGCCCGCGATCCGGGCCAGCTCCGCCTCCAGGGGGGTGGCTGCGGTGGTCACCATGTCGCCCCCGGGTGGCTGCGGTGCAGGTGCTGCATCTCGGCGAGCATCCGGCCGAAGGATTCGGTGTGCAGGCCCTGGCGTCCGGCACCCGCGCGCCAGGCGCCGGTGCGCGGGCCGGTGGGGACGGTGAGGCAGGCCCGGCCGAGGACGGCGGTCACCGAGTCGAGCCAGGTGCGCTCCATGGCCTCGGTGTCGAGGGCGAGTCCGTCGAGCGGCTGGAACAGTTCGCCGGTGTAGCGCCACAGGGTGTCGCAGGCGTGCTGCATCCGGCGGTGGCTCTCGTCGGTGCCGTCGCCGAGGCGCAGGGTCCACTGCTCGGCGTGGTCCTGGTGGTAGGCGACTTCCTTGACGGCCTTGGCGGCGAGTCCGGCGAGCGGGCTGTCGCCGGTGGCCAGCTGCCCGTACAGCAGGCGCTGGTAGGTGGCGAAGTAGAGCTGGCGGGCGATGGTGTGGGCGAAGTCGCCGTTGGGCTGCTCGACGAGCTGGCAGTTGCGGAAGGCCCGCTCCTCGCGGAGGTAGGCGAGTTCGTCCTCGTCGCCGACGAGGGAGAGCAGGATCCGGGCCTGGCCGAGGAGGTCGAGCGCGATGTTGGCGAGGGCGACCTCTTCTTCGAGGACGGGGGCGCCGCCCGCCCATTCGCCGAGGCGCTGGGCGAGGACGAGGGCGTCGTCGCCGAGGGCGAGGGCGGCCGCTGCCACCTCGTCGGTGAGAGGGCCCGTGGGGGCGCCCGCCGGGCTGCCGGTCGGGGTGGTGCCGAGGGTGCTCACAGGTGCTTCACCCCGTCCGGGATCTCGTAGAAGGTGGGGTGCCGGTAGGGCTTGTCCGCGGCGGGCTCGAAGAACGGGTCCTTCTCGTCGGGCGAGGACGCGGTGATCGCGGCCGACGGCACCACCCAGAGCGACACGCCTTCCATCCGGCGGGTGTAGAGGTCCCGGGCGTTGCGCAGGGCCATCTCGGCGTCCGGCGCGTGCAGGCTGCCGGCGTGGGTGTGGGACAGTCCGCGGCGCGAGCGCACGAACACCTCCCACAGCGGCCATCCGTCGGTGGTCATGCGCCTGCCTCCCCGTTCGTGTGCGATGCGGCCGGGCCCGTGGGGGCCGGGCGGTGGTGCTTGGCGGCGTGGGCCGCGGCGGCGTCCCGGACCCAGGCGCCGTCCTCGTGGGCCTGGCGGCGCTTGGTGATCCGCTCCTCGTTGCACGGGCCGTTGCCCTTGAGGACGTCCCAGAACTCGGCCCAGTCGATGGCGCCGAAGTCGTGGTGCCCGCGCTCTTCGTTCCACTTCAGGTCGGGGTCGGGGAGGGTCAGGCCGAGGCTCTCGGCCTGCGGGGCGGCGATGTCGACGAACCGCTGGCGCAGCTCGTCGTTGGAGTGCCGCTTGATCTTCCAGGCCATCGCCTGGGCGGAGTGCACCGACTCGTCGTCCGGCGGGCCGAACATCATCAGCGACGGCCACCACCAGCGGTCGACGGCGTCCTGGGCCATGGCGTGCTGGGCCTCGGTGCCGCGGGAGAGCGCGAGCAGTGCCTCGTACCCCTGGCGCTGGTGGAAGGACTCCTCCTTGCAGACGCGGACCATCGCGCGGGCGTAGGGGCCGTAGGAGCAGCGGCAGAGCGGGACCTGGTTGGTGATCGCGGCGCCGTCCACGAGCCAGCCGATGGCGCCGACGTCGGCCCAGGTCAGGGTGGGGTAGTTGAAGATCGACGAGTACTTCTGGCGGCCGGAGTGGAGCTTGTCGAGGAGCTCGTCGCGGCTGGTGCCGAGGGTTTCGGCCGCGCTGTACAGATAGAGGCCGTGGCCCGCCTCGTCCTGCACCTTGGCCATCAGGATCGCCTTGCGGCGCAGGGACGGCGCCCGGGTGATCCAGTTGGCCTCGGGCTGCATGCCGATGATCTCGGAGTGGGCGTGCTGGGCGATCTGGCGGACCAGACCCGCCCGGTAGGCGTCGGGCATCCAGTCGCGGGGCTCGATCCGCTCGTCGGCCGCCACGGCGGCGTCGAACACCGCTTCGAGTGCGGCCTGGGTCGCCGCCTCGTCCGTCGCTGCCGCCTCTGCCGTACCTGTGGTCATCAGGCCCCCTACCGACCGATCGTTCGGTTGAATGACTTCAATGGTCGTGCGGTGGCCCGTATGGTGTCAACCCTGTGGATAACTGCTGAGGCCGAGCGGGAGCGGGGCGCGATGGACTCGAACGTCGACGGGGGCGTGGTCGCACCCGGTCCGGAGGCTTCGCCCGAACGGGTGACCGAGGTGCCGCAGGGCCCCGGACCCGCGGCGCGGGAGCCCGGCGGCACGGCCGGGATCGCGGGGCTCTCGATGCCGTACCAGGTGGCCGCGGCCGTCGCGCTCGCCCTCGTCGGCGTCTTCGCCTGCGTCCACCTCGTGATGGTGTTCCTGCACGTCGCGCCGTCGAACACGCTGACCAAGCAGCACGGCGCCGCCGTCGACGACTGGGTCTACCCCGAGTTCGAGCAGAACTGGAAGCTGTTCGCGCCCAACCCGCTCCAGCAGAACATCGCCGTCCAGGCGCGCGCCGAGGTCTCCCGTACCGACGGCACCCGGTCCACCACCGACTGGATCGACCTCTCGGCCGAGGACGCCGCCGCCATCCGCGGCAACCCGCTGCCCAGCCACACCGACCAGAACGAGCTGCGCCGGGCCTGGGACTTCTATCTGAACACCCACACCGACGACCACCGGCCCAACGGGCTGCGCGGGCAGCTCTCGGAGCAGTACATGCGCAGGATCGTGCTGCTGCGGCTCGACCGGCACCCGCTCGGCGGCACGGTCCAGAAGATCCAGCTGCGGTCCTCCACCACCGCCGTCGAGGCGCCCCCGTGGAGCACCGAGAAGACCGACACCCGGCCCGCCTACCGCGAGTACCCGTGGTGGCGCGTCACCGACCCCGACCGGCCCGGCGGCAAGGCCAGGGCCGCTGCCCCGAACGTCCCGACCGCCCGGACGGAGCAGGCCCGATGAACGACTCCCCCGCCTCCCCCGAGCAGGCCGCCGAGCCCCAGCAGGCGCCCGAGAACCAGCAGCCCCAGCAGTCCCAGCCGCCGCTCCAGACACCCGCGCCCGCCGACCGTGACTCCGCCGACCGTGGCTCCACCGACCGCGTCCCCTTCGACCGGAAGCTCGCCGCCGCCGTCCAGAAGGTCACCGCGCAGGCCCTCGGCCCGTACCAGACGGCGGTCGTCCGGATCGGCTTCTCCGCCACCTGGCTGCTGTTCCTGCTGCGCGAGTGGCCCCACCGGCGCGAGCTGTACGGCCCCGACGGCCCCTGGTCCTGGGAGATGGGGCGGCAGCTGATCGGCGACAACCGCTCCTTCAGCGTGCTGATGTGGTCCGACGGGACGCTGTGGTTCGAGATCGTCTACGCGCTCGCCGTGCTCTCCGCCGTCCTGATGCTGCTCGGCTGGCACACCCGGGCCGTCTCCGTGGTCTTCATGGCCGGGGTGCTGTCGCTGCAGAACCGGTCCATCTTCATGGGCGACGGCGGCGACAACGTCGTCCACCTGATGGCGATGTACCTGGTCCTCACCCGCTGCGCCCAGGTCTGGTCGCTCGACGCCCGCCGCGCCGCCCGCGGCCGGGACGGCGGTATCGCCGGGCCGCTGCTCTGGACGGTCCTCGGCGGTCTGCTCCTGGCCACCACCTGGTTCTCCGACGTCACCGGCGAATGGTGGCTGGTGGTGCTCCTGTGGGCGCTGTGGCTGGGGCAGGGGCTGTGGTGGCTGGTGTGCCGCTACGCGCCGGACGAGCCGCGCACCCTGCTCGACGTCGTCGCCAACCTCGTCCACAACGCCACCCTCGTGGTGATCATGGTCGAGGTGTGCCTGATCTACGCGACCGCCGGCTGGTACAAGGTCCAGGGCTCGCGCTGGCAGGACGGCACCGCGCTCTACTTCCCGCTCAAGCTGGACTACTTCTCCCCCTGGCCCGCTCTGTCCGACCTGCTCGGATCGAGCGCCCTGATGGTGCTGCTGCTCACCTACGGCACCGTGATCGTCCAGGTGGCGTTCCCGTTCACGCTGTTCAACCGGCGGGTCAAGAACGTGCTCCTGGTGGCGATGATGCTCGAGCACGCGGGCATCGCCGTCCTGCTCGGACTGCCGTTCTTCTCGCTGGCGATGATCGCCGCCGACGCCGTCTTCCTGCCCACCGCGTTCCTGGTGTGGCTGGGCGCCCGGGCCGTACGCGGCCGGGACCGGCTGCTCGGGCGCGCGAAGGGCGCCGACGGGGACGCGAACGGGGCCGGGGACGGAGCCGGGGGCGAGGACCGGGTGCCGGAGCAGCAGAGCCGTTCGAACGACGAGGCGGGCCCCCGTACCCTCGTCGGGTGAGCACCGCCGAAGAACAGCCCGCGCCCGCTCCGGACCTCGGGTCCGGCCAGGACACGGAACCGGTCCAGTACGACGAGGGGTACGGCCCCGAGATCGGCGTCGGGCCGCATCCGCGGCCGTGGCCGAGCGGTCCGCGGTACGACCCCGAGCTGCTCGCCGGGGGCGACCGGCGCAATGTCGTCGACCGCTACCGCTACTGGACGCGTGAGGCGATCGTCGAGGATCTGGACACCCGGCGGCACGACTTCCATGTGGCGGTCGAGAACTGGGGCCACGACTTCAACATCGGTTCGGTGGTGCGGACGGCCAACGCCTTCCTGGCGAAGGAGATCCACATCGTCGGGCGGCGGCGCTGGAACCGGCGCGGGGCCATGGTCACCGACCGCTACCAGCATGTCCGGCACCACCCGGACACCGAGTCGCTGACCGCGTGGGCGGCGGCCGAGGACCTGCCGATCATCGGCATCGACAACCTGCCGGGCGCGGTGCCGCTGGAGCGGACCGTGCTGCCGCGCCGCTGTGTGCTGCTGTTCGGGCAGGAGGGCCCGGGCCTCACCGAGGAGGCCCGCGCCCACGCGGCGATGGTGTGCTCCATCGCCCAGTTCGGCTCGACCCGGTCGATCAACGCGGGCGCCGCGGCGGCCGTCGCGATGCACGCGTGGGTGCAGCGCTACGCGGAGATCGACGAAGGCTGACCCGCCGGGTGGGCACGCGCTCCCTCGGGCGCGCGTGCCCACGGCGGATCATGCCTGGCGGCGGACCTCCACCACCCGGAAGCGGTTGGAGACGAAGGCGCCGTCGCACAGCGCCGCGTTCGCCGCCGGGTTGCCGCCGGAGCCGTGGAAGTCGGAGAACGCGGCCGTCTGGTTCACATAGACGCCGCTCGTCAGGTTCAGCGACAGCTGCGCCGACTCCTCCAGACAGACCTCCTCCACGGCCCGCTCGGTCTCCGCCGAGGTCGTGTACGCGCCGACCGTCATGGCGCCCTTCTCCCGCACCGTGCGGCGCAGCAGCTCCAGGGCGTCGGCGGTCGAGTCGACCGAGACGGCGAAGGACACCGGGCCGAAGCACTCCGAGAAGTACGCCGCCTCCGCGTCCGGCTTGGAGCCGTCCAGCTTGACGATCACCGGGGTGCGCACCACGGCGTCCGGGAACTCCGGGTTCGCCACGGCGCGGGAGGCGAGGGCGACCTCGCCGAGGCCCGCCGCGGCTTCGAGCCGTGCCTTCACGTCCGGGTTGACCAGGGCGCCGAGCAGCGCGTTCGCCCGGGCGTCGTCGCCGAGCAGGCCGCCGATCGAGGCCGCCAGGTCGGCGACCACCTCGTCGTACGTCTTGGGGCCCTGGTCGGTGGTGATGCCATCGCGGGGGATCAGCAGGTTCTGCGGGGTGGTGCACATCTGGCCGCTGTAGAGGGAGAGCGAGAAGGCCAGGTTGGAGAGCATCCCCTTGTAGTCGTCGGTGGAGTCGACGACGACGGTGTTGACCCCGGCCTTCTCCGTGTAGACCTGCGCCTGGCGGGCGTTGGTCTCCAGCCAGTCGCCGAAGGCGGTCGAGCCGGTGTAGTCGATGATCCGGATCTCGGGGCGGACGGCCAGGGTCTTGGCGCTGCCCTCGCCGGGGCGGTCGGCGGTGAGGGCGACCAGGTTGGGGTCGAAGCCGGACTCGGCGAGGACCTCGCGGGCGATCCGGACGGTCAGGGCCAGCGGCAGCACCGCGCGCGGGTGCGGCTTGACCAGGACCGGGTTGCCGGTGGCGAGGGAGGCGAACAGGCCCGGGTAGCCGTTCCAGGTGGGGAAGGTGTTGCAGCCGATGACCAGGGCGATGCCGCGGCCGACCGGGGTGAACTCCTTGGCGAGCTCCAGCGGGTCGCGCTTGCCCTGCGGCTTGGACCAGGCGGCGCGGCCGGCGGGGGTACGGGTCTGCTCCTCGTACGCGTAGGCCACGGCTTCGAGGCCGCGGTCCTGGGCGTGCGGGCCGCCGGCCTGGAACGCCATCATGAACGCCTGGCCGCTGGTGTGCATGACGGCGTGGGCGAACTCGTGGGTGCGGGCGGAGATCCGGGCGAGGATCTCCAGGCAGACCAGGGCGCGGGTCTCGGGACCCGCGGCGCGCCAGTCGGCCATGCCCGCGCGCATCGCGGGGAGCAGGACGTCGATGTCGGCGTGCGGGTAGCTGATGCCGAGGTCGGGGCCGTACGGCGAGGTCTCGCCCGGGGCCCAGTCGTCGGTGCCGGGCTGGTCGAGCTCGAAGCGTCCGCCGAGCAGCTCCTGGTAGGCGGCGAGGCCCGCGGCGGCGTCCAGCGAGCCGTTCTCCCCGTACGCCTTGGGGTGCTCCGGATAGGGGGACCAGTAGGCGCGGGTGCGGATGGTGGTGAGGGCCTGGTCGAGCGTGGACCGGTGCTTCTCGGCCAGACGGTCGGTGGTCAGCTGAGCGGTGGCCATGGAATGGACCAACTCCTCGTCGAGCTGGGCAGGAAGACGCGTACGGAGTTAGAGTAACCGAACGATCGGTCGGGACAAGGGGGTCCGACGATCCTGTGGAAAACCCATCGGGGAGGATCACTCCTATGAGTGCCAAGACGTCCGGCCACGGCATCGCCCACGACCGCTCCGTCGCCGTCGTCGGCGCGGGCACCATGGGCCAGGGGATCGCCCAGGTCGCCCTGCTCGCGGGCCATCCGGTGCGGCTCCACGACACCGCGCCGGGCCGGGCCGCCGAGGCGGTCGCCGCCGTCGCGGGGCGGCTCGACCGGCTGGTCGAGAAGGGCCGGAAGACGCCCGTCGAGCGGGACGCCGCGGTCGCCCGGCTGCACGCGGCGGAGTCCCTCGACGAGCTCGCCGACGCCGCCCTGGTCGTCGAGGCGATCGTCGAGCGGCTCGACGTCAAGCAGGGCCTGTTCGCCGCCCTGGAGAAGGTCGTCGGCGACGACACGGTGCTCGCCACCAACACCTCGTCGCTGTCCGTCACCGCGATCGCGGGCCGCCTGCGGCTGCCCGGCCGGTTCGTCGGGCTGCACTTCTTCAACCCGGCGCCGCTGCTGCCGCTGGTCGAGGTCGTCAGCGGCTTCGCCACCGACCCGGCCGTCGCCACGCGCGCGTACGAGACGGCGCTCGGCTGGGGCAAGACGCCGGTGCGCTGCGCCGACACCCCCGGCTTCATCGTGAACCGGGTCGCCCGCCCCTTCTACGCCGAGGCGCTGCGGATCTTCGAGCAGGGCGCCGCCGACCCGGCCACCATCGACGCGGCGCTGCGCGAGTGCGGCGGCTTCCGGATGGGGCCCTTCGAACTCACCGACCTGATCGGCCAGGACGTCAACGAGGCGGTGACCCGCTCGGTGTGGGAGTCCTTCCACCAGGACCCCAAGTTCACCCCGTCGCTCGCCCAGCGGCGGCTCGTCGAGTCGGGCCGCCTCGGCCGCAAGGCGGGCCACGGCTGGTTCCCGTACGCGGACGGCGCCGAGCGCCCCGAGCCGCACACCGCCCCGGCCGCCGAGGCGCCCGCGCGGATCCTGGTCCGCGGTGACCTGGGGCCCGCCGAGCCGCTGGTGGAACTGTTCGGGCGGGCCGGGATCGAGGTGCGGCGGCTGCCCGGCGACGGCCTGGTGGAGCTGCCCGGCGGCGGGCGGCTGTACCTCGCCGACGGCTGGACGTCGTCCGAGTGCACCGGCGAGGAGGTCCTCCACTTCGACCTCGCCCTCGACTACGCGGCGGCCGAGCGGATCGTGCTGTCCGCCGGGCGGCGGGTGGCCGAGGGGACCGTCGCCGAGGCCGTCGGCCTGTTCCAGGCGCTCGGCAAGCGGGTGTCGGTGATCGACGACGTGCCCGGCATGATCGTGGCGCGCACGGTGGCGATGCTCGCCGACCTCGCCGCCGACGCCGTCGACCGCGGGGTCGCGACCGCCGAGGACGTCGACACCGCGATGCGGCTCGGCGTCAACTACCCGCTGGGGCCCCTGGAGTGGGCCGGGCGGATCGGGCACGCGCGCGTGCGGGACCTTTTGAAGAACCTGGACGAACGCCACCCCGGCGGCCGTTACGCGCCCTCGCTGGCCCTGGCGCGCCGGGGATACGACGAAGAGGCCGGGGAACAGGCCGCTGAGGAGACCGGATGACCACCGCACGACGTGACACGTACACCCCCGAGACGCTGCTCTCGGTCGCCGTACGGGTCTTCAACGAGCGCGGCTACGACGGCACCTCCATGGAGCACCTGTCCAAGGCGGCCGGGATCTCCAAGTCGTCGATCTACCACCACGTGGCGGGCAAGGAGGAGCTGCTGCGGCGGGCCGTCAGCCGCGCCCTCGACGGGCTCTTCGGCATCCTCGACGAACCGGCCGCCGGGCGCGGCCGGGCCGTGGAGCGGGTGGAGCACGTGGTCCGGCGCACCGTCGAGGTGCTGATCGCGGAACTGCCGTACGTGACGCTGCTGCTGCGGGTGCGCGGCAACACCGGCACCGAGCGGTGGGCGATGGAGCGGCGGCGCGAGTTCGACCACCGGGTCGCCGACCTCCTGAAGGCGGCCGCCGCCGACGGCGACCTGCGGGCCGACCTGGACATCCGGCTCGCCACCCGGCTGCTCTTCGGCATGATCAACTCGCTGGTGGAGTGGTACCGGCCGCACCACGACACCCCGGCCGAGCGGGCGCAGCTGGTGGACACCGTGGTCCACCTCGCCTTCGACGGGCTGCGCACCGCCTCCTGACCCCCGACAGGCGCCTTCTGGGGCCCGCCTGGACCGCCTGGACCGTCTTAGTCGCGTTGGTCCCGCTGGTCCGGCACCGGAAACGTGCCCGGGTCCAGGTCGGTCTCCTCGAAGACCAGCAGGGTGCGGGTGGACAGCACCTCGGGGATCGACTGGAGCCGGGTCAGCACCAGCTCCCGCAGCGTCCTGTTGTCCGGCGTGTGCACCAGGAGCAGCACGTCGAAATCTCCGCTGACCAGCGCGATGTGCGCGGCGCCCGGCAGCGCCTGGAGCTGTTCGCGCACGGTGCGCCAGGAGTTCTGGACGATCTTGAGCGTGATGTAGGCGGAGGCGCCGTGCCCCGCCCGCTCGTGGTTGACCCGGGCGCCGAAGCCGCGGATCACCCCGTCGTCGATCAGCCGGTTGATCCGCGCGTACGCGTTGGCCCGGGACACGTGCACCCGCTCGGCCACCGAACGGACCGAGGCCCGGCCGTCGGCCTGCAGCAGCCGCAGGATGTCCCGGTCGACCGCGTCCAGCGGGCGGGCCTGCGGCATCGGGGGCACCATGGCAGGACCTGGCGGCGCTCCGGGCGCGGGAACCGGCCCGGGCGCTGGTGCGGGCGCCGGGGCGGCGCCCGGGGGCGCATTCAGGGGCTCACCGGCCGCGCGCACGTCGACACCGGCCATTTGTTCATCCGCCATGTCCCCCCGCCTCTCTCCCGTGGACGCCCTGCACCCATCCCAAGCTGTGGAGAACCGTTTGTCCACAGGCTGAAGGTGCCTGTAGCCAAAATGCCTCCACGACCGAACAATCGGTAGGTGAGGCGCGCCACATTCCGCGCCACCCGCCTTCGGGTGTTATGCCCGCTCCCACGAGGAGGTGGACTCGTTGCGACAGCGCAGTTCGACAGTCCAAGAGCCCCGCGGTGCCACCAGCGCCTACCGGCCCACCCCGCCGCCGGCCTGGCGCCCCCGCACCGACCCCGCCCCGCTGCTGCCGGACGCCGAGCCGCTGCGCGTGCTCGGCACCGACGCGGTCGCCGACGCCGACCCCGAGCTGCTCCGCAGGCTCTACCGGGAGCTGGTCCGCGGCCGCCGCTACAACGCGCAGGCGACCGCCCTCACCAAGCAGGGCAGGCTCGCCGTCTACCCCTCCACCACCGGCCAGGAGGCCAGCGAGGTCGCCGCCGCGCTGGCCCTGGAGGAGCGGGACTGGCTCTTCCCCTCCTACCGCGACACCCTCGCCGCCGTCGCCCGCGGCCTCGACCCGGTGCAGGCCCTCACCCTGCTCCGCGGCGACTGGCACACCGGCTACGACCCGCGCGAGCACCGCATAGCGCCGCTCAGCACCCCGCTCGCCACCCAGCTCCCGCACGCCGTGGGCCTCGCCCACGCCGCCCGGCTCAAGGGCGACGACGTCGTCGCCCTCGCCATGGTCGGCGACGGCGGCACCAGCGAGGGCGACTTCCACGAGGCACTGAACTTCGCCGCCGTCTGGCAGGCCCCGGTCGTCTTCCTCGTGCAGAACAACGGCTTCGCGATCTCCGTGCCGCTCGCCAAGCAGACCGCCGCCCCGTCGCTCGCCCACAAGGCCGTCGGCTACGGGATGCCCGGCCGGCTCGTCGACGGCAACGACGCGGTCGCCGTCCACCAGGTCCTCACCGAGGCCGTGACCCGCGCCCGCCGCGGCGGCGGCCCCACCCTCGTCGAGGCCCTCACCTACCGGATCGACGCCCACACCAACGCCGACGACGCCACCCGCTACCGCGGCGACAGCGAGGTCGAGACCTGGCGGGCGCACGACCCGATCCTGCTCCTGGAGCGGGAGCTCACCGCGCGCGGACTGCTCGACGACGACGCCCGCCGCGCGGCCGCCGAGGAGGCCGAGACGATGGCGGCGCGGCTGCGCGAGCGCATGAACGCCGACCCGGTGCTCGACCCCATGGACCTCTTCGCCCACGTGTACGCCGAGAAGACCTCGCAACTGCGCGAGCAGGCGGCACAGCTCCGGGCCGAACTCGACGCAGAGAACGAGGCGGGATGACCACGCACGCCACCGCCCGCCCCGCCGCCAAGGCCGCGGCCAAGCCCGCCACCATGGCCCAGGCGCTCCAGCGCGCCATGCGCGACGCCATGGCCGAGGACCCCACCGTGCACGTCATGGGCGAGGACGTCGGCACCCTCGGCGGCGTCTTCCGGGTCACCGACGGACTCGCCAAGGAATTCGGCGAGGACCGCTGCACCGACACCCCGCTCGCCGAGGCCGGCATCCTCGGCACCGCCGTCGGCATGGCGATGTACGGGCTGCGCCCGGTCGTCGAGATGCAGTTCGACGCGTTCGCCTACCCGGCGTTCGAGCAGCTCATCAGCCATGTCTCCCGGATGCGCAACCGCACCAGGGGCGCCATGCCGATGCCCGTGGTGATCCGCGTGCCGTACGGCGGCGGCATCGGCGGCGTCGAGCACCACAGCGACTCCTCCGAGGCGTACTACATGGCGACGCCCGGCCTCCACGTCGTCACCCCCGCCACCGTCGACGACGCCTACGGCCTGCTGCGCGCCGCCATCGCCTCCGACGACCCCGTGGTGTTCCTGGAGCCCAAGCGGCTCTACTGGTCGAAGGCCGACTGGTCGCCCGAGGCGCCGACGGCCGTCGAGCCGATCGGCCGGGCTGTGGTGCGCCGCCGCGGCACCAGCGCCACCCTCCTCACCTACGGCCCGTCCCTGCCGGTCTGCCTGGAGGCCGCCGAGGCCGCCCAGGCCGAGGGCTGGGACCTGGAGGTCGTCGACCTGCGCTCGCTCGTGCCGTTCGACGACGAGACCGTCTGCGCCTCGGTGCGGCGCACCGGCCGTGCCGTCGTCGTCCACGAGTCCACCGGCTTCGGCGGCCCGGGCGGCGAGATCGCCGCCCGGGTCACCGAGCGCTGCTTCCACCACCTGGAGGCGCCGGTGCTGCGGGTCGCGGGCTTCGACATCCCCTACCCGCCGCCGATGCTGGAGCGGCACCACCTGCCCGGCGTCGACCGGATCCTGGACGCGGTCGCCCGGCTCCAGTGGGAGGCGAGCCGCTGATGGCGCAGGTGCTCGAATTCAAGCTGCCCGACCTCGGTGAGGGGCTCACCGAGGCGGAGATCGTCCGCTGGCTGGTCGACGTCGGCGACGTCGTCGCCATCGACCAGCCGGTCGTCGAGGTCGAGACGGCCAAGGCCATGGTCGAGGTGCCCTGCCCGTACGGGGGCGTGGTCACCGCCCGGTTCGGCGACGAGGGCACCGAACTCCCCGTCGGGGCGCCGCTCATCACGGTCGCCGTCGGCGGCAGCCCGGACCCGGACCCGGATCCGGGCTCCGCCGGGAACGCCGCCCCGGCGGCGAACGGCACGACGGCGAACGGCACCGCCGAGGCCGCCGCGGCGGCCGTCTCCTCCGAGTACTCGGGCAACGTGCTCGTCGGCTACGGCACCACGGGACCCGCCGTCCGCCGCCGCCGGGTCCAGCACCGGAACCCGGCCGCCCCGCCCGCGCCCGCCGCCCCGCCCAAGCCCGCCGCCCCGGTGGCGCCCGCGGCAGCACCGGCAGCACCGGCCGGGCCGCTGCCGGTCATCTCGCCGCTGGTGCGCAAGCTCGCCCGGGACCGGGACCTGGACCTGCGCGAGATCACCGGCTCGGGACCGGAGGGCCTGATCCTGCGGGCCGACGTCGAGACCGCCCTCGCGGTACGGGACACGGTCCGCGACCGGCCCGCCGCCCCGGCCGCCACCGCGCCCGCGACAGCCGCGGCCCCGGCCGCCGGTCCCGCCCGCACGGGGGAGCGCGTACCGCTGCGCGGAGTGCGCGGCGCCGTCGCCGACAAGCTGTCCCGGAGCCGTACCGAGATCCCCGACGCCACCTGCTGGGTCGACGCCGACGCGACCGAACTCATGGCCACCCGGGCGGCCATGAACGCGGCGGGAGGCCCGAAGATCTCCGTGCTCGCGCTGCTCGCCCGGATCTGCGCCCACGCCCTGACCCGCTTCCCCGAGCTGAACTCCACCGTCGACCTCGCGGCCCGCGAGATCGTCCGGCTGCCCGAGATCCACCTCGGGTTCGCCGCCCAGACCGAGCGCGGCCTGGTCGTCCCGGTGGTACGGAACGCGGGCGGGCGCACCGCCGAATCGCTCACCGCCGAGTTCGCCCGGCTCACCGAGGCCGCCCGGCAGGGCGCGCTCACCCCGGCCGACCTCACCGGCGGCACCTTCACCCTCAACAACTACGGGGTGTTCGGGGTCGACGGCTCCACGCCGATCATCAACCACCCCGAGGCGGCCATGCTCGGCGTCGGCCGGATCGTGCCCAAGCCATGGGTGCACCAGGGCGAGCTGGCGGTACGTCAGGTGGTGCAGCTCTCGCTCACCTTCGACCACCGGGTGTGCGACGGTGGGACCGCCGGAGGCTTCCTGCGGTACGTCGCCGACTGCGTCGAGAACCCGGCGGTGCTGCTCAGGACCCTCTGACACCCGCGATACCCGCGACACCCGCGCGGCGGGCCGTACGGCGCCGCCGCACGACAGAGCACGGACACGGCCGCCCAGGGCGTGTCCGGAAAGTCCCGCCGGGACACGCGGCGGCCGGGGCACCGGGTCCCGGCCGCGCCCGGTGGTTCCGTCCGGGGCCCAACCCCACGCCGGGTCCCGGACGCGTTCACGGCCCGGCCGCGCCCGTCGCCGGCGGGCGCGACCCGGCGGAGCCCGCCGCCGGGCCGATGCCGGTACTCGACGCCGGGCCAGGGCGCCGGACCATACTGCTGGCATGACCTGGACGACGACCGCGTACGACGCCCTCGTGCTCGCCGGAGGCGCCGCCCGCCGCCTCGGCGGTGCCGACAAGCCCGCGGTGCGGGTCGGCGGCAGACCGCTGCTCGACCGGGTCCTCGCGGGCTGCCGGGGCGCCGCCCGTACGGTCGTCGTCGCCGCGCCCCGTGCCACCGCCCGCCCCGTCGAATGGGCCCGCGAGGACCCGCCGGGCGGCGGCCCGGTCGCCGCCCTCGCCGCCGGGCTCGACCGGCTCGCCACCGCGCCCGACGGGACACCGAGCCCCACCCGGCCCCTGGTGCTGCTGCTCTCCGCCGACCTGCCGTTCTTCGCGCCCGACACCGCCCGCCGTCTGGTCGCCGCGCTCGACGCCGAGCCCGCCGCCGACGGCGCCGTCACCGTGGACCCCGAAGGGCGGGAGCAGCCGCTGGTCGCCGTCTACCGGGCGGACGCGCTGCGCCGGGCGGTGGCCCGCGCCGCCGCCGCGCACGGCGGTCCCGACGGGCTGCCGCTGCGCCGGGTGACCGGGGAACTGCGGCTGATCCGGGTCACCGGGACCGGCGCGGCGTCCTTCGACTGCGACACCTGGGAGGACATCGCCACGGCCCGGGCGCGGATCAGGGAGCATGGGAGCGTGCTGGATGAATGGATCACCGCAGTCAAGGACGAACTGGGCATCGACCTGGACGTCGACACGGGCGTGCTGCTCGACCTGGCCCGTGACGCCGCGCACGGGGTGGCACGCCCCGCCGCGCCGCTGACCACCTTCCTGGTCGGCTACGCGGCGGCGAGCGCCGCCGGGGCGGGCGGGGGCGGCCCGGCGGCCGTCACCGAGGCCGCCGCCAAGGCCGCCGCGCTCGCCGAACGCTGGGCCGCCGAACAGGGCCAGGACCAGGACGAGGCCGGATGACGATGAAGGAGCGGGCGCCCGACCGGGCCGAGCCCGAGGGTGCCCACACCGAGGCCGACACCGAAGGCCACGACACCGAAGGCCACGGCGCCGACGACGACGGGGTGGCCGACGCCCTCGCCCTCGTCGGGCGGCACGCGACAGCCACCGCCCCGGACGCGGGCGCGGGCCCCGGGGCGCCGTCCGCCGCCGAACCGCACCACGCCACCCCCTGGCCCGAGGCCCGGGCGGTCGCCGCGCGCGCCGGGGCACGGGCCGCGGCCGGGCGGGATCCGCAGGCCGTACCGCTCGACCGGGCACTCGGGCGGGTCCTCGCCGAGCCGCTGCCCGCACTCACCGACCTGCCCTCGTTCGACACCTCCGCCATGGACGGCTGGGCCGTCGCGGGACCCGGGCCCTGGCGGATCGACGCCGAGGGCGCCGTGCTCGCGGGCCACACCGGGACCGGCGAACTCGCCGACGGCGACGCCGTCCGCATCGCCACCGGCGCCCGGGTGCCGGCCGGGGCCACCGCCGTCGTCCGCAGCGAGCACGCCCGCGCCGACGCCACCGGCCAGCTGCACGCCCGCCGCGAGGTCGTGCACGGCCAGGACATCCGCCCGCGCGGCCAGGAGTGCCGCTCCGGCGACCGGCTGCTGCCCGCCGGGAGCGCCGTCACCCCCGCCGTCCTCGGCCTCGCCGCCGCCGCCGGGTACGACGAACTGACCGTGCACCCGCTCCCCCGGGTCGAGGTGCTCGTCCTCGGCGACGAGCTGCTCACCGCGGGACTCCCCCACGACGGACTGATCCGCGACGCCCTCGGCCCGCTGCTCGGCCCCTGGCTCACCGCGCTCGGCGCCGACGTGCTCGGCACCCGCCGGGTCGGCGACGACGCCGAGGCGCTGCACGCGGCCGTCACCGGCTCCGCCGCCGACGTGGTCGTCACCACCGGCGGCACCGCGGCCGGTCCCGTCGACCACGTCCACCCGGTGCTCGCCAAGGCCGGGGCCACCCTGCTCGTCGACGGCGTGAAGGTCCGCCCGGGACACCCCATGCTGCTCGCCGAACTTCCCGGCGCCCGCCACCTGGTGGGCCTGCCCGGCAACCCGCTCGCCGCCGTCTCCGGGCTGCTCACCCTCGCCGCGCCACTGCTGCGCGCGCTGACCGGACGGCCGGGCCCCGGCCCGTACCGGACCGAGCTGGGCGAGGACGTGCAGGGGCACCCGTACGACACCCGGCTGGTGCCCGTGCTGCGGCGCGGCGGCCGGGTCGAGCCGCTGCGCTACCACGGGCCCGCGATGCTCCGGGGCGTCGCCGCCGCCGACGGCATGGCCGTGGTCCCGCCCGGCGGCGCGGCCGCCGGAGCGCCGGTCGACGTCCTCGACCTCCCCTGGCCGCCCTCGGGAGCCGGTACCGCTACGGGAACCGGGACCGGGACCGGGACCGGATCCGGGCTCGCCGACCGAGGGGTGTGTTTCACGTGAAACTTCCCAGCCGTGACGCGATGGCGCGTCAGGCCGACGAGCGGATCGCGGGACCCCGGATCAAGCTGCCCCGCCGGGTGGTCGAGAAGCCGCTGCGGCAGGTCGGCAAGCGGCTGCTCATGGCGCTCGGCGTGCTCGTGATCACCGTCTTCATCGTCTATTTCGACCGCGACGGCTATCACGACAACGCCAACGACACCGTCGACTTCCTCGACGCCGTCTACTACGCGACCGTCACCCTCTCCACCACCGGATACGGCGACATCGTCCCGTACAGCGACTCGGCGCGGCTCGCGAACATCCTGCTGGTCACGCCGCTGCGCGTGCTGTTTCTGATCATCCTGGTCGGTACCACCCTCGAGGTCCTCACGGAGCGGACCCGCGAGGAGTTCCGGCTGAACCGCTGGAGGTCCGCCTTGCGGGAGCACACCGTCGTCGTCGGTTTCGGCACCAAGGGGCGTTCCGCCATCCAGACGCTCTGCGCGACCGGACTCCGCAAGGAGCAGATCGTCGTCGTCGACCCCTCGGCCAAGGTCATCGAGGCCGCCAACACGGACGGCTTCGTCGGCGTCCTCGGCGACGCCACCCGCAGCGACGTACTGCTCCGCGCCGAGGTGCAGAAGGCCCGTCAGATCGTCATCGCCACCCAGCGCGACGACACCGCGGTCCTCGTCACCCTGACGGCCCGGCAGCTGAACCGGGGCGCGAAGATCGTCGCCGCGGTCCGCGAGGAGGAGAACGCGCCGCTGCTGCGCCAGTCCGGCGCCGACGCCGTGATCACCAGCGCGAGCGCCGCCGGACGCCTCCTCGGGCTCTCGGTGCTCAGCCCCAGCGCGGGCACCGTGATGGAGGACCTGATCCAGCAGGGTTCCGGGCTCGACCTGGTCGAACGGCCGGTCACCAAGGCCGAGGCGGGCCGCAGCGTACGGGAGACCGAGGACCTGGTGGTGAGCGTGCTGCGCGGCCACCGGCTGCTCGGGTACGACGATCCCGCGGCCAGCCCGCTGCAGCTCACCGACCGGGTGATCACCATCGTCCGGGCCGCCCCGGTCACCCCGCTGACCACGCCCGCCGAGGACTGACCCGGCCGGGCGGGCAGCGGCCACGCCGGACGGCCACGCCGGACGGGACCGGCGGGCGGCACCGCCGGGTGGGGCCACCGGGCCCGGAGTAGCCTCGCGGACATGCATGCGATCACGATTCCGGAACCCGGTGGGCCCGAGGCGCTGGTCTGGGCCGAGGTGCCCGATCCCGTACCCGCCGAAGGTGAAGTGCTCGTCGAGGTGGTGGCGAGCGCCGTCAACCGTGCCGATCTGCTGCAGCGGCAGGGCTTCTACGACCCGCCGCCCGGCAGCTCCCGCTATCCCGGCCTGGAGTGCGCGGGCCGGATCGTCGCCCTCGGCCCCGGGGTCTCGGGCTGGTCCGTCGGCGACGAGGTGTGCGCCCTGCTCGTCGGCGGCGGCTACGCGCAGAAGGTCGCCGTCCCGGCCGGGCAGCTGCTGCCCCGGCCCGCGGGCATCGACCTGGTGACCTCCGCCGCACTGCCCGAGGTCGCCTGCACCGTCTGGTCGAACATCTTCATGCTGGCCCATCTGCGGCCCGGCGAGACGCTGCTCGTGCACGGCGGGGCCAGCGGCATCGGCACCATGGCGATCCAGCTGGCCAAGGCGGTCGGCGCCCGGGTCGCCGTGACCGCCGGCGGCCCCGAGAAGCTGGCCCGCTGCGCCGAACTCGGCGCGGACATCCTCATCGACTACCGCGAGCAGGACTTCGTCGCCGAACTGCACAAGGCCACCGACGGGGCCGGGGCGGACGTCATCCTCGACATCGTCGGCGCGAAGTACCTCGACCGCAACGTCCAGGCCCTCGCGGTCAGCGGCCGCCTGGTCGTCATCGGCCTCCAGGGCGGCGTCAAGGGCGAGTTGAACCTGGCCGCGCTGATGGGCAAGCGGGCCGCCGTGCTCGCGACGACGCTGCGCTCGCGCCCGCTGGGCGAGAAGGCCGCGGTCGTCGCCGCCGTGCGCGAGCACGTCTGGCCGCTGGTCGAGGCGGGCACCGTCACCCCGGTCGTCGACCGCGCCGTCCCGATGCCGGACGCCGCCGAGGCCCACCGGGTCGTCGAGGCGAGCGGCCACGTCGGCAAGGTGCTCCTGGTCGCGCCCGGCGCCTGACCCGCCAGGTCACAGCGTCGGACCCGGCACGCGAGAAGGCCCGGCCGGAGCGGTCCTCACCGCCCCGGCCGGGCCTTCTCGTCGAGAACGACGGGCCGCCTACAGGTACGGGCCCGAGCCGACCGCGCGCCCGTGCTGCGGGCCGTGGTCGTCGTCATCGTCGTGCGAGGCACCGGGCGGCAGCGCGCGGCGCATCTGCTCCAACTGGGCGCGGGCCGCCATCTGCTGGGCGAACAGCGCCGTCTGGATGCCGTGGAACAGGCCCTCCAGCCAGCCCACCAACTGGGCCTGCGCGATCCGCAGTTCCGCCTCGGAGGGGATCGCCTCGTCGGTGAACGGCAGCGAGAGCCGCTCCAGTTCCTCCACCAGCTCCGGGGCGAGCCCGTCCTCCAGCTCCTTCACCGAGCTGGCGTGGATCTCCTTGAGCCGGACGCGGCTGGCCTCGTCCAGAGGCGCCGCCCTGACCTCTTCCAGAAGCTGCTTGATCATGCTGCCGATCCGCATGACCTTCGCAGGCTGTTCGACCATTTCCGTCAACGGAACCTCGCGGGACTCGTCGCCACCCTGAGTGCCGCCGAGCGCCATCCCGTCCTGGCCCACGATGAGGACCTGGGGGCTCTCCTGCGACCTGTCATTCCTCGGCATCTCCATGCCGCCATTCTCTCGCACACACGCGTCAACACACCTGTGCCCCCGGAGGAGGGTGATCCACCCTCCTCCGGGGGCACAGCCCGGCAACGAAAGCCCGTGCGAACCCGGCCGGGGTTCCGTCAGTGCGCGGCGCGGCGGGCCAGGGCCCCGCGCGAGCGGGTCACCAGGGCCGCGAGCACGGCGGCGCCGATCGGCACGGCCACGATCAGGCCGGCGAGCGTGGCCCAGGGGACGACGATCGTCAGCTCCGGCGGCTTGAGCGCGCCCCAGCCCTCGGCGAGGGACTGCTCGTAGTAGCCCATCGACTCGCGCTGCTGGGTGAGCCGCAGCGCGATCGCGGGCAGCAGGCCCGCCGCCGAGCCGAGGACCACACCCATCGCGGCCACCACCCCGCACTGGAAGCCGCTGAGCGTACGGCGCACCCTGCCCGGGGCACCGACCGCGGCCAGCGTCTTCAGGTCGGCCTCGGCGTCGGCCTGGGCCAGACCGGTCGCGATGCCGGCGGCGCCGATGGTGACCAGACCGGCGAAGATGCTGAGGGCCAGCTGCACGAGGTTGTTCTTGCTGACGTAGCCCTCCTCCAGGGTGAGCTCGACATTGCTGCCCAGCTTGGCGATCTCACCGTCGAGCTTCTGCCGCTGCTCGGTGTCCGGCAGCCGGTCCGTCGTGTAGTAGCCGCCCATCGGCAGCGTGCTCAGTCCGGCGGCCTTGGCGGCGGCGGGGCTGAGGATGCTCTGCACGCCGTACGCCTGGGCGTCGCCCGGCACCTCGTACGCCGGGAACGACTTGACCGTGCCGGGGAGCGGCTTGCGCTGCTCGGCCGCCCGGTCGTAGGCGGCGGTGTCGGTGATCACGCGGATCCCGACGGCGCCCTTCTTGTCGACCTGGGACTTCGAGAAGCTGAGGATCTTGCCGTCGGCCAGGGCCTTGGCGGCACCGGGGTCGGTGATGCCGAGGATCTTCAGGACCGCCGCGTCGGCGACGATCATGCTGTTGGGGACGGAGATCCCGCCGCCGTGCGACGGCTTGCAGCGCCAGTCCTTCTGCTGGAGGTCGCGCCGCTGCTGCGGGGTGTACTTGTCGCTCGCCGCCGACCCGTCCGGCAGGGAGACCCACAGCGGGCACTCGTTCGCGGGCGGGATCACGATCTCGAAGCGGCCGCAGCCCGGCGTGTTGCCCCAGGCGTCGCAGCCCGGCTTGCCGACGTTGATCCGGGACACGTCGGCACGCTGGTCGACCGGGTAGAAGCGCTGCACGGCCTCGCGGACGGCGGGCACGTCCCGCCCGCCCTCCTCGGTGACGAAGGCGGCGACGACACCGTGCGGCAGCTTCGCCTCGTAGCCGGCACGCGACTCCGCCTCACTGCTCGCGGCGTACGTGGAGACGGCGACCGTACCGGCGACGGCGGCGAGCACCGCGGCGACCGCGGGAGCCGTACGCCCCCGGTTGCGCACCGCGTCGCGCAGCGCCAGGCGCGGCGAGAGCGGCAGCCAGCGGCCGGTGCGGCCGAACAGACCCACCAGGGCCGGGGTCATGGCGACCACGCCCAGCTCGGCGAGGGCGGAACCGCCCGCGACGACGATGACCCGGTCGGAGAGCGCGGAGCCGTACAGGGCGATCGCGCCGCCGAGCAGCAGGGCGACGAGGCCGAGCACGGGCAGCACCCGGCTGGTGCGGCGGACACCGCGGCGGCCGGTGAGGGACGCCAGGACGGTGGTCCGGGAGGCCGTGATCGCCGGGACGATCGCGGCGAGCAGACCGGTCAGGACGGCGACCGCGGCGATGGCGAGGAGCTCGAGGGGGCGGACGTTGAAGCCGCCGAACCGCTGGCCCATGTAGTCCTCGAGGACCGGGCGGAGCGCCAGGGTGAGCAGCATCGCCAGGATGACACCGACGACGGCCGAGGCCGCGCCGATGACGAGTCCGCCGCTGAGCACGATGGCCCGGATGTGACCGCGGGTGCCGCCGTTGGAGCCGACCAGACCGAGCTGGCGGCGCGAGCGGCGGGCGCCGACCGCGAACGCGGGACCGGCGAGCAGGCAGACCTCCAGCATCGCCAGGCCCACCACGGTGACCAGGATGGCGAGCTCGGAGGCGCGGGTGGTCTCCTGGTAGGCGCCCCAGCCGTCCCGCTGGAACAGGGGCACCGCGGAGTCGGCCGGCGGGTCCAGCTGCACGGCGCGCGAGTAGACCGTCACGCCCTTCTTGTTGATCTCCTGGACGTCGTTCCACGTGAAACCACCGGACTTGCCCACCAGATAGGTGGTCAGGGTCTCGGGCTTCGCGCTGCCGGCCTTCTCGACGGCCGCGCCGTACGGGGCGAGGAACGCCCCCGGCAGGGCGTTGACCTGCTCGACCTTGAGGTCGCTCGGCAGCTCGTAGGCGCCGGTGATGCGGTACTCGCGGTCGTAGCCACGGGCCGAGAGGGTGGAGCCGACCTTGAGCCCGCTGCTCTTCAGGAAGCCGGTGGTGGCGGCGATCTCGTCGTTCTTCTGCGGGAAGCGGCCCTCGGTGAGCCACATGATGCCGTCGGCCAGCGGATCGGTGGCCTTCAGCTCGCGCACCTCGGTCTGCAGCAGACCGTGCGTGGTGGTGAGCTTGGCGGTGCCGGTGCTGTCGGTGAGGATCTTCGATCCGGCCGGGACGGTCTTCGGGACGTCGGTCGTACCGCTGGGCCAGGGCTTGTTGGACTTGCTGTAGTCCTCGACCGGGGTCGACTGCTCGGCCTTCGGGTCCTGGAGCACCGGCACGCCCGCGACGTTCGAGTCGATGAGGCGGGCGTCGGCGGCGCCGATCTTCCGCGCCACCGTCTGCTCGACGGTCAGCTCGGAGCTGCGGACGGTCAGATCGAGGGCGCTGACGCCCAGGATCGGCAGCGCGATCATGGCGAGGACCAGGAAGCTGCGGCCCTTGGCGCGCCAGGCGTCGCGGCGGGCGATGCGGACCGCGGCCCGCCAGGAGTGGAGCCAGTTCGTCACTGCTGCGCCGCCCGGCCGGTCAGGAGCGATTCGGCGTCGCTGCGTACGGTCTGGTCGACGACGGCGCCGTCCCGGAGGAACACGACCCGGTCGGCCCAGGCGGCGAACCGCGGCTCGTGGGTGACCAGGACACCGGCGGCGCCCGCGTCGCAGCGGGTGCGCAGCAGGGCGAGCACGGACTCGCCGGTCTCGGAGTCGAGGGCGCCGGTCGGCTCGTCGGCGAGGACCAGGCGGCGGTCGCCGACCAGGGCGCGGGCGATGGCCACCCGCTGCTGCTGGCCGCCGGACATCTCGTCGGGGAAGCGGTCCGCGAGGTGCCCGAGGCCCATCTCCTCAAGGGCGGCGAGCGCCTCGACGCGGCCCTTGCGGGCGGAGACGCCGTCGAGCTCGCGCGGCAGGGCCACGTTCTCCGCGGCGGTGAGCGCCGGGATGAGGTTGTAGTCCTGGAAGACGTAGCCGATGCTGCGGCGGCGCAGGGCGGCCAGCTGCTTCGGCGACGCGGTGGTGATGTCGGTGTCCTCGACGATGACCCGGCCGGAGGTCGGGGTGTCGAGGCCGCCCGCGATGGTGAGCAGGGTCGACTTGCCGGAGCCGGACGGGCCCATGACGGCGACGAGTTCACCGGGGTGGACGTCGAGGTCGATGCCGCGCAGGGCGTGCACCTCCGTCGCGCCCGAACCGTGGACGCGGGTCAGGTTCTGCAGACGCAGCACGGGCTGCTGCTGTGTGGTCATGGGAATCCCCCTCGGGTGTACGCCGGCGAACGGCGTCGTGCGGTACGCGCGTTGGCGGCGCCGGACGTACGGTCTGGGTGTTGTCTGTGGGACGTGTGTGGTGCGGTGGCCCTGCGGGCGTGTCAGCGGGCCGGGAGCCGCTGGTCGGTGGCGGGCTCGGTGACCTGTGCCGACGCCCGGTCCTGGGCGTCCGCCGCGGCCGAGACCGCCGAGACCGCCGAGAGCCGGATCAGCCGGGCCTCGCAGTGGTCGAGCCAGCGGGCCTCCGCCTCGGTCTGGAAGATCAGCTGTTCCAGGACGAGCAGCCAGGCCACGTCGTCGCGTTCCCTGGCCCCGTTCGCCTCGACGGCGGTGATCGCCTGCGCCTTGAGCCGGGTGTAGTCCTGCATGGCCTTCACCGTGTGGCGGCGCTGGGACTGGATGACGTCACGGATGTCGACCCCGGACGCGCCCACGGCCATCGCGAGCTTGATGGCCAGCTCGTCACGGGCCGGGCTGGTGCGGTCCACGGGGTTCGCGAACCAGGCGCGCAGCTCGGCGCGACCGTCGTCGGTGATCGCGTAGAGCGCGTGGCCGGCGGTGTCCTCGCCGTCCTGGACGACCATTCCGTCGCGTTCGAGACGACTGAGGGTCGTGTACACCTGGCCCACGTTCAGCGGCCAGGTGGAGCCCGTGCGCGACTCGAACTCCGAGCGGAGCTGCGAGCCGTAGCGGGGGCCACGTTCGAGCAGGGCGAGAAGCCCGTGGCGGATCGACATACTCAGTATGTATACCGAGTAAGTCGGCCCGGACAAGCGCCCTCAGAGGGACCTGCCGGGTCCGTCTCAAGGAGGACCCGGGCCCTCGACCAGGGCTGACGGCAGCCTCAGCGGCGCCGCATCCGGACCCCGAGGAACGCGAAGCCGAGGCCGACGAGCGCGAGCCCGATCCCCAGTGTCAGCACGGGAATCCGCCGGTCGGAGAGGTCCGCCGCCGCCCTCGCGCCGATCCCCGGCGCCGCGGCGGGCACCTCCGGAGGCGTCGGCGGCGCGGTCGTCCCGTCCGTCTCGGGTACCACTCCGTCGGCCTCGTGGGGCTCGTCCGGCTCGGCGACGGGGGTGCGGGCTGTTGCCGTTTTGGTACGAGCGGGGTCCTGGGCCGGGTTCTCGGCGGGGTTCTCGGCGGGAGCCGGAACGGTCGGAGAGGGGGAGGCGGGTGCGGCGGCGGGGCGTCCTGGGTGCGTGCGGCCTTCGCCTGCGGGGCGGCCGGCGAGGCCGGTGGAGGGGGGTGGTGCGGGGGTGGGGGTGGCGGGGGAGCCGGAAGGGCCGGCGGGGCCGGTGCTGGCGGTGGGTGCCGATGGTTCGGCCGGTACGGGGGAGGCGCTTGGTGTGGGTGCGGGGGAGGGGGTTCCGCCGAGTGTGGGGGAGGCGGCGGGTGCTGGGGGTGTGGCGATGGGCGGTGCTACCGCCGCGTGGGCCGCGGTGACCGGTGCGGTCAGCGCGAGGCCGAGTCCGAGGGCCGCGGCTCCGACCTGGAGCGCGACCGCCCGCGCACGAGGACCTGGTCCTGGAGTCACCGGGTGACCCCCTCCCGTACCGTGCCGCCGAATCGTTCAACTCAGCGTCACATGTCGGTACAGACCTGGCATCCCGGACGAGTCCGTCCGGTCCCGGTGGGTGGGGGAGGTGGTGGGTGCGGGGGCCGTGACCTGCGCGGGGGTGGGGGGGGGGGGGGGGGGGGGGGCCCCCCCCCCCCCCCCCCGCACCACCCCCCCACCCCCCGGCCCCCCCCCCCCCACACCCCCCCCCCCGCCCCCCCCCCCGACAGGGGGGCAG